>CAWDXC010000008.1:0-732053 GCA_963806155.1 uncultured Actinomycetes bacterium | reverse complement strand
GCACGGGATATGGACGGGTGCAGGTCCTTGGGATCTGTCACTGGAGGTCGCCGAAGGAGAATTCGTCGCTCTTATCGGAGCAAACAGCGCAGGCAAGACCACGCTGCTCAAGACCGTCTCCGGTATCATGAAGCCCTGGTCCGGCACCGTCAGTTTCCTCGACAATCGGATCGACACGGTCGCACGCGAACGACATCGTCGACATGGGACTCTCGCACATCCCGGAGAGCCGCAAGCTCTTCACCGACATGTCCATCAAGGAGAACCTGGAGATGGGCGCGTATCCCAGGCGTTCGTGGAAAGAGCGCCGGGAGACGATGAAGTGGGTCTTCGAACTCTTTCCTCGTCTCGAGGAGCGCGCCGAAGCCACTGGCGCGGACTCTGAGCGGTGGCGAGCAGCAGATGCTCGCCATGGGACGCGGGTTGATGTCCAAGCCCAAGATGGTGCTCATCGACGAGCCGTCGAACGGCCTGGCCCCAAGGTGGTTTCGGAGGTGTTCGAGATACTGCAAGTCGCTCCACAAGGAAGGGATCACCATCCTCCTCGTCGAGCAGAACGTCCGCCAGACGCTCAATATCGCCGACCGGGCCTACGTGCTGGAGAACGGCCGTCTCGTCCTCCAGGGAGTGTGCTCATTCCTGAAGGAGAGCGACCACGTAAGGAAGGCTTACCTGGCACTGTAGCTTCTTCGTTCCGGGAACGACGCATCGACTTGACGAAGAGACGGCCGCCCCCTCGGGGGCGGCCTCTTCTTTTGGGTCCGCCTAGCGGAACACCTCATCGTAGACCGGAACCACAGGCGGACCCGGGCCAAGGGGCCGGCTCCGTCGTTGACACCGTGTCCCGGCCGCAGGTATAGTCATGGCGGTGCCGAGCGCTCGCTCAATAGTGAGGCGCGCCCTCGGCATTTGCCATGGTCGTCACTCACGGAGGGGGTAACGCATGTCAGAAGAAAGAACTGTCAGCCGTCGCGAGTTTCTGAAGATCGCCGGTGTGGCGGGGGCGGCCGTAGGCGTCGGTGCGGGGCTTGGCAGCTTCGTGGCGGCGTGTGGCGGCACCGAAGAGACCACCACCACTGCCGGCCCGACCACCACCGCCGGCGCCACCACTACCACCGCCGGCGCGACCACCACTACCGGCGGTGCCTCAACCACGGTATCCACCACAGCCGAGGCCGGCCGGGCCATCAAGCTCGGTCTCGTTTCACCTAAGACGGGGAACTTCTCGGTGTTCGCCATCTCGGACGACTGGTGGCTTGCCCGCACCCAGAAGCTTCTGGCGGGCGGCATCGTAACAGGAGACGGCAAGCAGCGCCAGGTAGAGTGGGTCGTCAAGGACAGCCAGTCCGACTCCAACCGGGCGGCGCAGGTCGCGGGCGACCTCGTCACCAACGACAAGGTCGACATGCTGCTGGCCTCCGGCACCCCGGATACCTGCAACCCGGTGGCGGATCAGGGCGAGGCCCTCGGGTGCCCCACGCTCTTGAGCTTCAGCCCGTGGCAGGCGCTGTTCATTCGAAACGGCCAGCCGCAGGAGTTCAAGTGGGTCTACGGTAACCTGCTGGGCTCGGAAGAGACCATCGCCTCCTTCACCGACGCCTTCGAACAGAGCGGGATCCAGACCAACAAGTCGGTCGGGATGCTCTTCCAGAACGACGCCGACTACCAGGGCTGGATGGATCCGTCCGCGGCGCCGGCTGTGTTCGCGGCAAAGGGCTACACCCTCGTGGTGCCTCAGCCGTACTCCGTGCCGGCCGAGGACTTCACTGCAGCAGATCACTCAGTTCAAGAACGAAGGCTGCGAGATCATCTGCGGCACCAACGACCCGCCCTGGTTCTCCAACTTCACCAAGCAGTCCCTGCAGCAGGGATTCCAGCCCAAGTTCATCAGCTCCGGCAAGGCCCTCATCTTCCCGCAGGCCGTGGAGACCTACGCCAATCAGGGCATTGGCATGATCGGCGAGGCCGCCTGGCACCCGTCGTGGAAGATCAAGGACACGCTGTCGGACCTCGACTCCGAAGGCCTGGCCGCCGACTACGAGACCGCGACCGGCCAGCAATGGACCGCGGCGATCGGCACCTACGGCAAAGCCGAATGGGCCATCGACGTGTACAAGCGGGCCACGAACGCCGAGGACAAGACCGCCGTCATCGAGGCGATCAAGACCACGAACAACACCTTCCAGCAGGGCGTCATCAACTTCACCGAGCCGGTCGATCCCGCCGGGTTCCATGTCATTCCGAACAACTACAAGCCGTTCATCGGGGCTCAGCAGTGGCTGAAGGGCACCAAGTTCCCCGTCGAGGCTGTCGTCGTGAGCAACGCAACGGCGCCCGGCACTACGGTGCAGGCCAAAGCGGTACCGATGCAGTACTCGTGACCGTTCGCTCGATCGGGTGGAGACAAGGAGAGGGCCGGCATTGCCGGCCCTCTCTCGTTTCAGTCGACGCCATCCCCGCCGGTCTTCGCCCCGGCGCCCAGCGTAGCCTTAGGAGCGCGCTCGCGTCGCGAGAAAGTCCTCGAACTCTCCCAGGGTCATGCCCCGCAGGCAGGCCAGCAGTGCCCGCCGGGGAATGCGCGTCTCGCCGTCGAGGCGAAGGGAGGTGAGCTTCCGCTCAAGCGCCATCCGCCGGATGGTGCTTGCAGTGACCTTGAGAATCGCCGCAGTCTCTTCGACCGTGAACACGGCCCCGTCGGGGAGCCCGTCCAACTCGGCCCCGTCCGGGCCCGCGGACCTCTTTGCCGCTTCGCTGCCCGGTCTCGCCGACCCTGCGGACAGGCTCCCGAGGATGAAGTCGAGCAGCCGGGGCGACACCCGCTCATACCAGATGACGTTGACTCCCATGGAGCTCGCCACGTCGCCCGTCCACGCCCAGCCGGCGATGAGCCAGGCGATCAGCTCCGGGTCCACGTCGCCGGCGAGGCCGCCTTCTGCCTCGAGCTCCTCGACGATCGAGGCCAGATAGGAGGCGGTGGCGAACTCCTTCTCGCGCAGCGCCTCGCGCAGCCCTCCTCGGGAGCCGAGGCCACGAACTCCAGGAAGAGGTGTGCGTGGCTGGTCTTGTCCTGGTTGCGGACCTTCTCGGCGTGGTTCTCGCAGATCTCGCGCAGCCGCTGGACGGGGTCGTTGCTGGTGGACGACCGGAAGCTGTCGAACACCTGCTCGTACACGACGTCCAGGGCCGCCAGCAGGATGGCCTGGCGATTCTCGAAGTGGGAGTAGAGGGCGGCCGAGGTGATACCTGCTCCCTTGGCGATGCGGGAAATCGGTCGCTCCCTGGACGCCATGCTCGGCGATCGTCTCGAGCGCGGCCCGGACGATCTCCTGCTTACGAGCCTCGGTGTTCATCCTGACTGTCACGTCGGCCGACTCTCCCACGGCCTCCTCGCCGGCGCACCCGATTGACACGCAACTGATTATACGTTAAGTTCTTGCCTAACGTGCAATTAGTTATCGTGTCGGTCTCGGTGCGGCGCAGCAATACGCGGGAGGCGAGAGCTGATGGGAGAGGTGCAACGATTCACCAACTGCACGACCGGGGGGCCGGTCTTCGTCGATGTCAAGGACGGCAAGATCATCCGGCTCACCCCGCTCGAGTTCGACGAGACCGACGCGCCCTCGTGGACCATCGAGGCCCGGGGCCAGAAGTTCACCCCGCCCCGCAAAGCCCTGGTCAGCCCGTGGACGATCGCCCACCGCTCCACCGTCTACTCGCCCAAACGGATCCTCACGCCGCTCAAGCGGGTGGACTTCGACCCCAAGGGCGACCGCAACATCCAGAACCGCGGCACCTCCGGCTACGAGCCGATCAGCTGGGATGAGGCGTTCGACATGGTCGCCGAGGAGATCATCCGGGTCAAACGAGAGTTCGGCCCCGGCGCCATCTACACGCAGCCCAGCTCCCACCAGATGTGGGGCAACGTCGGCTACCGCTTCAGCTGCTACCAGCGCTTCCTCAACGCGGTGGGCATGACCTACATCGAGCCCAACCCCGACAGCTGGGAAGGCTGGCTGTGGGGCGGCGCCCACATGTGGGGCAACACCCATCGCCTGGGAAACCTCGAGGGATACGACCTGCTCGAGGACGCCCTCAAGAACACGGAGATGATCGTGTTCTGGTCCTCCGACCCCGACACCACTCAGGGCGGCGTCTACGCGGGCTACGAGTCCCAGCCGCGGCGCCGCTGGCTCAAGGACCTCGGGGTGAAGATGGTGTTCATCGATCCCTACTTCAACCACACCGCCGGCATGATCGGCGACAAGTGGCTGGCCCCGCGTCCCGGCACCGACGTCCCCGTCGCGCTGGCCATCGCCTTCACCTGGCTGACCGAGGGCACCTACGACAAGGAATACGTGGCCACCAAGACCGTCGGCTTCGACGAATGGAAAGACTACGTCCTCGGCAAGACCGACGGCCAGCCCAAGACTCCCGAGTGGGCGGAGGCTGAGTCCGGGGTGCTCGCCCGCGACATCCGCGCGCTGGCGCGCGAGTGGGCCTCCAAGAAGACCATGCTGGCCGCCGGCGGCCTGGCCGGCCTGGGCGGCGCGTCGCGGTGCGCCACCGGCGAACGAGTGGCCCCGGTCCATGATCGCCCTCATCACCATGCAGGGCATGGGCAAGCCGGGCATCAACCTGTGGAGCACCAGCTACGGCACGCCGCTGGACGAGACCTTCTTCTTCCCGGGCTACACCGAGGGCGGCATCTCCGGCGACCTCGGCGAACAGCGCCGCCGGCAAGGACTTCGTCTACCGGATGTTCCCGCGTGGCGGGGCGTTCTCGCAATCCGCATCGCTCGGCCGAGGGCTCCCTGGGCTATCGCCTGCGCACCCCCGAGATCATGATGCACGAGCCGCACGAGTGGTACGGCCGCGGCTTCACCGGGTCGCACATCGAGGCTCAGTTCCACAAGTTCCAGTACCCGGCGCCCGGCTACCCCATGGCGCAGATGTACTACCGCTTCGGCGGCTCCTTCTTCGGCACCATGACCGACACCAACAAGCACGTCAAGGCCTACCGCAAGGGCAAGGTGCCCTTCGTCGTGTCTCAGGCCATCTGGATGGAGGGCGAGGCCAAGTTCGCCGATGTCATCCTCCCGGCCTGCACCAACTTCGAGCGCTGGGACATCGGCGAGTGGAGCCTGGCCAACGGCTACGTGACCCACAGCTCGCAGATGTGCAACCACCGCATCATCGTCCTGCAGCACAAGGCCATCGAGCCGCTGGGCGAGTCCAAGTCCGACTACGAGATCTTCCGCGGCATCGCCGCCCGCCTCGGTCTGGAAGGCATGTACACCATGGGCCGCAGCGAGCTCGACTGGGTCAAGGAGCACGTTCCACGCCACCGACCTGCCCACGGTGACCACCTGGGAGGACTTCGTCAAGAAGGGCTACTACGTGGTGCCGCCCCGCCCGGCCGACCGCAAGTCCACCCCGGCCATGCGCTGGTTCGCCGAAGGACCGAGAGCGCGACACGCCCGACTGGGGCCCGGCTCCCTGGGAGGTCGTGCAGGGCAAAGGCCTGCAGACGCAGTCGGGCAAGATCGAGTTCGTCAGCAACAGCCTCAAGCGCGCCGAGGCCACCGGGTCTGGTCGATCCCGGAGCGCCCGGTCATGGGGCCGCAGTACATCCCCAGCTGGGAAGGCCACCGCACCACCGAGCTGCTCGACAAGTACCCGCTGCAGCTGATCATGCCGCACCCGCGCTACACGCTTCCACACCCACAACGACGCCAAGGACAGCTGGACCAACGAGATCAAGGACCACCGCGTCCTGCACGACGACGGCCGCTACTACTGGATCATGCGCCTCAGCAGCAAGGACGCCGCCGGCGCGCGGCATCAAGGACGGCGACCTCATCCGCGCGTTCAACGATCGGGGCTCGGTGATCCTGTCCGCGCAGGTGACCGAGCGCATGGTGCCGGGTGTGGCGCACTCCTACGAGTCCTGCGCCGAGTACGACCCCATGGGCGTGCCGGGCGAGTCCGCGGACCGGGGCGGCTGCGTGAACGTCCTTTCGCCCTCGCGGTTCATCACCCCGATGTCCTCGGGGATGGCGAACAACTCGTGCCTCATCCAGATCGAGAAGTGGGACGGCTCGATGGACAAGGAGGTGGCCTGATGGCCGGCGCCAAGAAGTGGAACATGGTGATCGACCTGGCCCTCTGCAACGACTGCAACTGCTGCTTCATGGCCGACAAGGACGAGTTCACCGGCAACGACTGGCTGCCCTTCTCCAAGGCTCAGCCCTGGGAAGGCGCACCGCTGGATGGAGATCGAGCGCAAGGAGCGCGGGCAGTTCCCGCAGATCCAGGTGGTCCACCGGCCTTCGCCTTGCATGCACTGCGACGACGCCCCCTGCGTCGACGGCCGCGCCGGCCGGCGCCGTCTACAAGCGGGAAGACGGCCTCGTGATCATCGATCCGGAGAAGGCCAAGGGCCACCCGGAGATCGTCGACACCTGCCCCTACGGCGCCATCTACTGGAACGAAGAAGCGAACGTCGCCCAGAAGTGCACCGGCTGCGCGCACCTCATCGAAGAGGGCTGGACGCAGACCCGCTGCGCCCAGGCGCTGCCCCACCGGGGCCCTGAAGCTGGTCCTGGCCGACGACGCCGAGATGGCCGAGCTGGTCGAGAAGCGAGGGTCTCGAGGTCTACCGCCCGAGCTAGGCACCGGCGCCGCGCGTCTACTACAAGAACCTCTACCGGTGGACCAAGGTGTTCGTGGCGGGCAGCGCGTACTTCGCCGACAGCGGCGACTGCGCCGAGGGTTGCGAAGTGACCGTCTCCAAGGACGGCGCGGTGATCGCCAAGGCAGTCACCAACAACTTCGGCGACTTCCTGGTCGACAGGCTGGACGCCGGCGCCGAGTACACCGTGGCGATCGAGGCCGCCGGGTACAAGCCGGTGGAGTGCAAGGCCGTTCCGACAGCCGCCAGCCTGACGCTGCCGGCCGTCGTCCCTGGAAAAGGCGTAGAGGCGCGAGCCGCGAGCAAGGGAAGGAGAGGCGCATGGCTGAAGATCTCGAGGCGATGGTTCGCGCCTCAACGACATCCACGAGATCGAGAACCTGATGGGCCGGTACGAGTTCCTGACCACCGCCAACATGTTCACCGAGACGGTCGAACTGTTCGCCAAGACCGTCCCCCAGAAGATCGAGATCGGGCCGCTGGGCGTGTGGGACGGCATGGACGCGGCCTAGCGCTGCTTCCACGGCTTCCACAACTGGACGTCCAAGGTCGGCGTGCCCATCGAGGGGCAGATGATGCAGCACACCCTCGCCACGCCGGTGATCGAGGTGGCCAAGGACGGCAAGACCGCCAAGGGCGTGTGGATGTCGCCCGGCCACGAGGCCCGGGTGCTCGGCGGCAGGCTGACCGCCCTGTGGGTGTGGGGCACCTACGGCGAGGACTTCATCAAGGAAGACGGCCGGTGGAAGATCCGCAACCACCACGTGTACCTGAACATCATCACCCCGTTCGAGGTGCCGTGGACGGCCCCGCCGCGCCGGCGACCCCGGCGACATCGGCGACATCTTCCCGCCCGGCCTGCCGGACGAGTGCAAGCCCGAACCGGCCCAGCACGTACTCCTGGATGTACTCGCCGTCGGCGGTGATGGAGCTGGTGCCGGCGCCGCCGGAGCCGCACGACACCTACGACCCCGCCACGGACTACATCAAGTAGCCCGGACCGCGAGCGCGCAGACAGCCGAGGTGTCGAGATGACCGAACGCAAGGAACTCACGGCCGAGGAGAAGGCCAAGCCGTACGCCAAGTACTACTACCTGCCCTCGGCCCCGCCCGCGGCGCACCACGCCGAGATGCTCAAGGATCTCAAGCCGCTCGACCCGGCCAAGGCCGACCGCATCCAGGACGTCGAACAACCTGCTCGATCCCCGGCTACACCGAGGGCGAGAACGGCTACTGCGTCATGCCCGACGGCAGCGGCATGCGTGGCTCTGCGCCACCCCATGAAGGGCGCCACCCCCGAGATGATCGACTGGTGGTTCGCCTGGCACGGCCTGGAGGATCTGCGCTACAAGCTGTGGTATCCGGAGATGCACGTGTCCGCCCGCCTCGACCCCGAGGAGCGGGCCAAGGTGCTCGACCCCGCGCGCTCGCTGCCGCAGAAGTTCCAGGGGCTCACCCACCACGTGGTGGAAGACATCGGCGGCGGCGTGCTCAACGCCGTGGACATCAGCTTCCTCACCCCCGAGGACTTCGGCTTCGACATGTCGCGCTTCCAGCTCGCCGAATGCCGAGGCGCTCGCGGCCGCCAACGTGATCGCCCGTGGCGTCGACGACCCCGAGGACGGTCCCGGTCTGCCGGTGGCCTTCGTCCACCTGGTGCGCAAGACCGAGGACGGCATCGAAGTGCGCAACCGCTTCTGGGTGGGCTACCAGATCGTCGACAGGAAGCCGGTGCTCATGCTGCCGCCCGGGCATGCGCATCCCCGAGGAAGCGGCCCAGGGTCTCTTCCTGCACGACGTCCAGGAGTTCGCCAACCTGGCGGCCATCCTGCCCCAGCTCTACGCGGAGCAGGAGGGCAAAGTGGCATGTGAGCCGAGCCACGCTTTCGAGATCGCCCCCGAGCCCATCCCGGATTCCGTCCATCGCGGAGACCATCGAGTGCGACGTGGTCATCGTCGGCGCCGGCATCTCCGGGACCCCGGCAGCCATGAAGGCCGCGGAGATGGGGGCTCAAGCGTGCGCGTACTGGAGAAGGGCCCCACCTTCGGGACCCATCGGACGGGCGGCTTCGCCGCATTCGGGACCAAGGCTCAGAAAGCGGCGGGCGTCGAACTTCCGCAAGAGCTGCGCGAGAGGATCCTGCTCGATCTCTGGGGCTCCACCATGGCGTTCCAGGGCCGGCTGCCCCTGAGCGCCCTGTGGATGCGGCACAGTGCCGAGGTGGCCGACTGGCTCACCGACATCCTGGCCGCCAAGGGGGTCGAAGTCCGGTCCGTGGACACCGGCGGCATCACCGGCGCCGGTCTGGAGACCTCCCTGGTCCGCCCCAACCAGTTCTGGAACGAGTACTGCCTGCTCCACCGCATGGGCAAGACGTTCGAAGAAGGTGAGAACGTCAACTGGATGGCGCCCATGGTGGAATACGCCATGGAGCATGGGGCCGTCTATCACTACAACACCACCGCCGAGCAGCTGGTGCGCGACGAAGAGCGGCCGAGTCACCGGCGTCATCGCTCGAGGACTGCGAACGGCGACTACCTCAAGTTCTCCGCCAAGAAGGGCGTCGATACTCGCGGCCGGCGACTTCATCAACGACGAGGAGATGGTGTCGGTCTTCTGCCCCCATCTGGCCAAGAACGTCAACAACTTCTCCAACAAGTACTGCACCGGCGACGGGCACAAGATGGCCATCTGGGTCGGTGCCGACATGGACCAGATCGTGGCCGGCGACGTGTTCCCCGGGCAGACGATCACCGGCAGGAACATGCACCCCGACGATCCGTTCTACGCGCTCTACATGGACTGGTGGTGGTGCCCGGCCGTCGCCTCCATGCCCATGCTCTACGTGGACATCGCCGGCTACCGCTACGCGAACGAGAACCTTCCCTTCCAGCAGAACGCCGTCGCGGCTCTGGGTATGCCGGAAGGCCGGGCGTGGGCCCTGTGGGACGGCGCGTGGCAGACGAAGTTCCCCATGATCCCGGAGAAGACCCCGGCGTCGCGCAACACCCCGGAGCAGATCGAGATCGACCTGCAGGAGGGGATCACCGTCAAGGCGGACACCCTCGAGGCTCTCGCCGAGCTGATAGACGTGCCGGCCGAGAATCTCAAGGCGACGGTCGCCCGGTACAACGAGCTGTGCGCCAAGGGCCACGACGACGATTGCCTCAAAGAGCCCGTGTGGATGCAGCCGATCGATACGCCGCCGTTCTACGCGGCCGGCATCGGGGCGGCGATCACGGGCACCAGAGGCGGGGTGAAGATCAACGCCGACATGCAGGTGCTCGACAAGAAGGGGCGGGTCATCCCCGGGCTGTACGCGGTCGGCAACAACGCCGGCAGCTTCTACGGGATGGTCTATCCGCCGCAGATCGAAGGCAGCGGCATCGGCCACGCCTTCACGTTCGCGTACCTGGCGGCCCAGCACGTAGCCGCTCAGGTCTGAGCCGCACCCGGCTCTCTGCGCCTCGGCGGGCGGTACCGAACGGCGCGAGGCAACTGCCCGTGCGACGGCGGTATCCTGGAAGGGGCGGCATCGCCACGAGAGTGGCGCCCGGGCGAGCGATCGATGGGAGGGGCCATGACAGTTGAGGTGCAGCGCTTGAAAGCCCAGACCGTCATCGTGGGCAGCGGGGCCGGGGGAGCAACGATCGCGCGCGAGCTCACCCGCCGCGGGCGAGAGGTGCTGATCCTGGAAGAGGGCGCCTACCACAAGCCCGTCGGGAGTTGGCGGACCATGCTCAGGATGCTCGACCACATGGGCAACTTCGCCTCGGTCGAGGGAACGCAGATGGTCAGACTGCTCACGGTGGGCGGCAGCACCGTGATCTTCTGCGGAGTGGCGTTCCCCCCGCCGCCGTGGCTAAAAGGGCGCCATGGCATCGACCTGGCTCCCTATGTGGACGAGATCACGAGGGAGTTGGAGCTGGCTCCGCTGCCGAACCGCCTGGTGGGGGCGGGGGCTGGCCGCATCATGGAAGCCGCGCGGGAAGACGGGCTCGACTGGAAGCCATTTCCGCACTTCATCGACCCGGCCGAGTGTGACCTCTCCTGCCCGAAGTGCATGATCGGCTGCGCCAAAGGAGCCAAGTGGACGGCGCGGGACTACGTAGAGGAGGCGCTGGCGGCCGGCGCGAAGATGAAGGTCGAGGCCCACGTGGAGGAGGTGCTGTCCGATGGCGGCCGGGTCACGGGGGTGCGCGGCCTGGCCCGGTCGGGTCCGTTTGTGGTGGAGGCCGAAAGGGTCGTCGTGGCCGGAGGCGGCTTGGGCACGCCCATGCTCCTGCAGGCGTCAGGCATCGCCGGCGCCGGGCGGAGCGGCTTCTTCATCGACCCGCTCTGCCTGACCTCGGGCATCTCGAACGGGCCGGGTTCTTCGCACGACATCCCCATGAGCTGCGGCACCACCGAGTTCCAGGATGAAGGCATCATCATGACCGATGTGGTCGATCCGTGGCCGCTGTACTTCTTCGGCCTGATCATGGGCGGTCCGCGGCGGCCCAAGCATTTCCTCGGCTATCCCAGGACTCTGGGCGTCATGACCAAGGCCCGAGATCCGCTGACCGGCAGCATATCCGCCGACGGCACGGTCTCCAAACCACTGGGCAAGACCGAACTCGACCTCCTTGCGCGAGGGCGGGAGATAGCCACGCGGATCCTCATCCGCGCCGGCTGTGACCCGAGCACCATCCTCACCAGCCCTCCCCGCGGCGCCCACCCGGGGGGAACTGTGCGCATCGACGACCTGCTCGACCGCGATCTGCAGACTCAGATCGCCGGACTGTACGTGTGCGATTCCAGCGTCATCCCCGAGCCTATGGGCCTGCCTCCGGCCCTCACCATCATGGGGCTGGCCAAGCGACTGGTGAGCGAACAGCTCGAGAAAGGTGTCTGATATGCCCCCGTACGAAGCTCTTCTCGAGCCACTGAGGATCGGCCCTCTGACGGCCAAGAACCGCATCGAGGCTGCGCCTACGCTCACCTGCATCGCCCACGCCGACCAGTCCGTGTCCAGCGAGCTGGTCGAGTTCTACCGCGTGCAGGCTAAAGGCGGCGCCGGCATCGTCACCGTACTCGAGACGGCCATCGATGCCGACCGGGCCATCACCCAGCCCACTCAGCTCAACCTGGGCAGCGACTTCTACATCCCGGCCCTCACCTCGGTCGCCGAGGTCATCAAGGCGGGGGGCGCCATCGCCTCCATCCAGTTGAACCACGGGGGGCGGCAGGCGGTCAGCTGGCTGAACGGCGGTCGGAACCCCATCGGACCGTCGGCCATGCGGGGCGTCTTCACCGAGGACCGGCGCCGGGGCGAGCAGGTGGTGGAGGAGATGACCGCGGCCATGATCGACGAGGTTATCGACCATTTCGCCGCGGCTGCCTTTCGCGCCAAGACGGCGGGGTTCGACATGGTGATGGTCCACGCCGGCCACGGCTGGCTCATCTCCCAGTTCGTGTCGCCGGCGGTGAACAGCCGGACCGACGAGTACGGCGGTAGCCTGGAGAACCGGTGCCGCTTCGGGGTCCGGGTGATCGAGGCCATCAGAGAACGCTGCGGCGCGGACTTCCCCATCGAATGGCGCATCAGCGCCAGCGACCTGGTGCCCGGCGGGCTGGAGATCGCCGACGCCATCCGGTACGCCCAGATCATGCAGGACAAGGTCGACCTGCTGCAGGTCTCCGCCGGTACCATCGGCGTGCCGCACACCTACCCCTACACTCACCCCTCCACCTACCTGCCCCACGGGGAGAACCTGGAGCGGGCGGCGGAGATCAAGAAGGCGGTCGGGGCCCAGTCAGCGGCCACCCCGGTGGGCGTGGTGGGGGCCATCCTCGACCTCGACGAGGCGGGGGAGTGGGTGGCGGCCGGCAAGGTGGACTTTGTCGCCTTGTGCCGGGCGTTGATCGCCGACCCGGCGCTGCCCAAGAAGACTTTTCGGGGGCGCAAGGAGGACGCGATCCCCTGCATCCGCTGCAATGCCTGCCTCATCCGTGGCGCGCACAGTCTGCCCGTGAGGTGCGCCGTCAACCCGATGGCGGTGCGGGAGGACTACTACCGCTGTGTCCCGCCGGTGGCAGCAAAGGCGAAGAGGGTGGTCGTGGTGGGGGGCGGCCCGGCCGGGATAGAGGCGGCCTTGGTGGCTTCGTCTCGGGGCCACACAGTGACCCTGTTCGAGATGGCGGACCGGCTGGGCGGGAACCTTCTGGCCGCCGCCGGCCCCGACTTCAAGGCCGACTGGAAGCGCTACGTTGAGTACATCATGCGGCAGATGGACGCTTCGAACGTGGACGTCCGCCTGGGGATCGAGGCCACGCCGGAGATGGTTGCCGCCGAGGCCCCCGACGAGGTGATCGTAGCGGTGGGCGCGGAGCCGGTAATGCCGCACCTTCCGGGGGTCGACGGTCCCCAGGTGATGCTCGCTGCCGACGTGATGAAGGGCGCGGCGGTGCCGGGCCGAACCGCCGTCGTGGCGGGAGACGGCGGGATGGGCATGGAGGCGGCGCTGGTGCTTGCCCGCGCGGGCAAGCAGGTGGCCATCGTCGAGCTGCCAGGCGGCTCGGCCGGCGACCAGACCGTGAACTTCGTCGACATCGTCGTGCTTCAGGACTATCTGGACGAGTACGGGGTCAGGCCGCGCAAAGGCGTGGTCCTGAGGGAAATGCACGGCGGCGAGGGTGCTGGTGCGCGACTCTGAGGGGTGGGAGTCGGAGTTGGCGGCCGACGTAGTGGTGCTTGCGCCCGTTCTGCAGGCCCGGAGCCAGGTGGTCGCCGGCTTGCTCGACTCGGCCCCCGAGGTTCACGTGGTGGGCGACTGCCGCGAGCCCCGCATCCTGTTCAACGCCATCCACGAGGCCTTTGAGGCGGCGCTGGAGATCTAGAGGCTGCTGGACGCGAAGCGTCCGACCGACCTCACCGGGCGGCCCATGCCGCGGCGGACGGCGCGTACGTCCGTGCGAGCCGAGGGCGGACTCGTACCCGAGTGCGGCTATGAGGCCGCATCGCTGAGGATGAGGTTGAGGATGTGGGCGGAATGCCCCTCGTCCAGGTACTCGCGCATCCCCATCATGCAGGCGATGTTCTCGGCCCACAGCACGGTATAGAAGCCCCAGGCCAGGCGGTCGGCATCGCGTCGGCCCGGATGGTCCCCTTGGCTTTGCCGTCCTCGATGATCTTCTTGAGGTGCTGGTAAGCGTGCCGGTGGGTGTCGGCAACGGCGTCGCGGATGCCCACTTGAGGCCCTGCCGCGATGAACTCGAACCAGGGATAGGCGAGAAGGCCGCGCTCGGCGCTCATCTGCCGGGAGTGCGCTGCCTCTATCGTCGCGGAGACGTTCGAGGGCATCCTTTCCGTCGGAGCCGTCGATGAGCTGGTACATCTCGCGGAGGATCGACTCGAGAGCGGCGAGCAGCATCTCCTTACGGCTGGCGAAGTAGACGTACAGCGTCCCCTCCGACACGTCTGCCGCCTTGGCGATGCGGGCGATGGTCGCCTCGGGGACTCCATATTCGGCCACGACGTCCAGGACGGCGGCGACGATCTGCTCCCGGCGTGCCTCCGGTGGAAGCCTTCGAACCCGTGCTTCGCGTGCCACCGCTGTCCTCACTTTTCCTGTTGACATCCTCTGACCCCGCCCAGTATAGTACACGCTATTGAGCATATGCTCAATAGCAGCGTCGGGAGCACAGGCGACTGCGGTCAAGAATACGCGGACTGGAGGGATCGTGGCAGAGCCTACAACGGCATCTCTACCGGTATATCAAACGATCGTCGAGCGGGATGTGTTCATCCCGGCCCGTGACGGAGTCAAGCTGGCGGTCGATATCTACCGGCCCGACGGTCCCGGCAAGTTCCCTGCCCTGCTGGCCATGTCGCCCTACGGCAAAGACACGCAGATGTTCGACACGCCGCCGCAGCCGTTCGGCAAGTCGATCTTCGAGGCGTCCATCGAGTGCGGCGACGCCTGCTTCTACGCGCAGCGAGGCTACGTCTACGTGATCGCCGACCTGCGGGGCATCGGCCATTCCGAGGGCATCTACGAGGGTCTCTTCTCGCACTACGAGGGCGAAGACGGCTGCGACATCGTGGAATGGCTGGCCCAGCAGCCCTGGTGCGACGGCAACGTGGGCACCGCGGGCATCTGCTACTTCTCGTCCATGCAGCTGCACGTGGCCGCCGAGCAGCCCCCGCACCTCAAGTGCATCGCCCCCTGGGAGATCTTCGGGGACGACCTCTACAACCACGGGCAGTACGAGGGCGGCGTCTTCAACATCTTCCTGTACGGCCTCTACACCGGCACCTATCCGGCCCGCTGCGGCTACGCGCCCAACGACGTGCGCTCCGCCATGGAGATGAACACGCCGCCGGAGGAGCTCAAGAAGATCGTCGAAGAGGCGATGGCCGACCCGGACCTCAAGCAGTACCCGTACCTGCTGCACCTGCTGCAGTACCCCAAGAAGAACCCCATCCTGTTCGACTTCATGCTCCACAAGCTCGACGGTCCCTACTACCGGGAGCGGTCGGTCAGCGAGCGGCTCGACCAGATCAAGGTGCCCTGCTACGTGGGCGGACCGCTTCTTCAGCTTCTTCTCGCAGCCGCAGATGAACGTGTTCAACAAGGTGGACGTGCCCAAGAAGATGTTCCTGTACACCGACATGGGCACCCGTCCATGGCGGGCAAACCACGACGAGCTGCTGCGCTGGTACGACTACTGGCTCAAGGGCATCGAGACCGGCATCATGGACGAGCCGCCCATCCGCTACCACACCACGGTCATGGAACGGTGGCAGGCCGCCCAGACCTGGCCGCTCGAGAACACTGCAGTGGACCGACTTCTACTTCCAGAGCCTTGAGGGACTGGGCGCCGAGCCCGATTCCTGGAACGAGGAGCCCGACGCGTTCGTGCAACAGCCCCTGTACGTCACCGAGAAGCGGAACCGCGTGAGCTACGTGAGCCGCCCGCTATTTGAGGACATGCAGGTCACCGGACCGCCGCGGATCACCTTCTACGCCGACATCGATCAGGACGACACCTGCTGGCGCGTGGAAGTCCGCGAAGAATGTTCCGACTCCATCTACCCGCTGGCCTCAGGCTGGCTGAAGGCCTCGCATCGGGCCCTCGATTCCGAGCGCACCACCCCCTGGGAGATCGCCCACGACCACACCGAGGAAGTGCCGATCGTGCCGGGTGAGGTCAACGAATACGTGGTCCAGCTCCGCCCGATGTCGCACCTGTTCAAGGCGGGCAAGCAGATCAAGGTAGAGATCTCCTGCATCGACATCCCCACCGACATCGAGACCTACGACGTCATGTGGCACGTGTGCAAGAGCCGCACCTGCCTACACAAGATCTACCGCGACGGCAGGTACCCCTCCCGGGCGTCTCTGCCGGTGATCCTGAAGGGAGCTAGCTGACATGATGCTCGAGGGAAAAGTGGCGCTGATCACCGGCGCCGGGGCCGGCATCGGTACCGAGATCGCCAAGCGGTTCGTCGCCGAGGGGGCCAAGGTGTGCGTCACCGGCCGGCGGCAGCACAAGCTGGATGAGGTCGTGGCCTTGCTCGGCGCCGAAAACGCGGTGGCCTGCGCGGGAGACGTTTCCAAGCTCGAAGACGCCAGGCGGATGGTGGAGACCACCGTCAAGTTCGGCGGCAAGATCGACATCCTGGTCAACAACGCGGCCATCGATCCGGGGGGTTCCGTCGTCGACCTCGACCCCGAGGTCTGGCACGCGGTGATCGAGACCAACCTCACCGGCCCGTTCTACACCATGAAGGTCGCCATTCCCTACATGATCGAGAATGGGGGAGGGTCTATCGTCAACATTTCTTCCTTGGCCAGCGTGCGCTGCATCCCGACCATGGCCCCATACTGCGCCTCCAAAGCCGGGCTGAACCATCTGACCAACCAGGTGGCCCTGGACTTCGGCAAGCAGAAGATCCGGGCCAACTCGGTGTTGCCGGGCCCGGTGCGCACGGAGATGAGCGAGCACTCGCTGGGGGGGATGGCGACGGCGCTCGGGTGTGACATGGACGGTGTGTTCGGCAAGCTCACCTGCACGCTGCCGCTGGCCAGGGTCGCCGCCCCCTCGGAGATCGCGGGGATCTGCGCCTTCCTGGGCAGCGACGACGCCAGCTTCATAACGGCCGAGACCATCCTGGTGGATGGGGGAGCTTCGATGGTGGATCCCTGCGGGGCCTCCCTCAGCATGTCGGGGGCCTCTGGCTGGGGCGCCGAGATTCGGTAGAGGGCGGCGAGGCGACCTCCCCGAGGCGGCCACACAGACAAGCCGATGAGCCGGCGGGGCTTCGCGCCCCGCCGGCCGCCTCACGTTTACCCCACGTCGCCGGCGGCAACATAACCTTGGCCCCCCGACATCCGCCTCGCATGGAGACCCAGCATGAGCGCGACGAAAGCGTTGACCGCGGCTGGCCAGAGCATCTGGCTCGACAACATCACCCGGGACCTGATCACCACGGGGACCCTCGCCCGGTACATCGACGGGTTCTCCGTGGCGGGCATCACCTCCAATCCCACCATCTTCGAGAAGGCGATCGCCGGCGGCACGGCTTACGACGCCGACATCCGCTCTCTGACCGCCGAGGGGAAGGACGGGGACGAGCTGCTGTTCGAGCTCATCCTCCACGACCTCACGGCGGCCGCCGACCTGCTGGCCCCGCTTCACCGGCGCACGCTGGGCGTGGACGGCTGGGTATCGGTGGAGGTGGCCCCGGGACTGGCCTACGACACCGCGGGGACGGTCGCCCAGGCGGAGTGGCTCTTCGAGAAGGCCCCCCGGCCCAACGTGTTCGTGAAGATCCCGGGGACCGCGGAAGGGCTACCGGCCATCGAGGAGGCCACTTTCCGGGGAATTCCGGTCAACGTCACCCTTCTGTTCTCCGAGGCGCAGTACGTGGCGGCTGCCGACGCGTACATGCGGGGGATCGAGCGCCGCGTGGCCGCGGGGCTCGATCCCGACGTGCGGTCGGTGGCGTCGCTGTTCGTCAGCAGGTGGGACAAGGCGACGGCGGGCAAGGTCGGCGACGGGTTGCGGAACCATCTGGGTATCGCGGTGGGGACGCTCACCTACAAGGCATATCGCGACCTCAAGGAGACGGACCGCTGGCAGCGCCTGGAGAACCTGGGTGCCCATCCTCAGCGCCTGCTTTTCGCCAGCACCGGCACGAAGGACCCGAACGCATCGGACGTCCTCTATGTCGAAGGCCTTGCCGCCCCGAACACCATCGACACCATGCCCGAAGAGACACTCCACGCCTTCGCCGACCACGGCAAGGTCTCCGCTGTCCTGCCTCGCGACGGCGGCGACGCGGCAGAGGTGGCGGCAGCGTTCGGCAGGGCGGGCATCGACGTGGTCAGGCTGGCCGCCGACCTCCAGATTGATGGGGCCAAGGCGTTCGTCGCTTCCTGGCAACACCTGAGCGACGCGGTCGCTGCGAAGAGGGAGTCCGGCTACGCGCCGAGGTTGGGCGGCCGGCGCTCGCGGGTTCTGCCCCGACCGACCCTTCCTCCGACTTGAGGGCCTCGTCGGCGACCAAGCCGTCGACGGTCTCCTGCTCGAGCAGACGGCCGGCCAGGAAGTCGAGAGCAGAACGGTGCTGCTTGAGCAGTATCTCGGCCCGCTCCAGTTGCTCCGTGACCAGCCGGTGCACCTCTTCGTCGATCAACTCTTCCGTCTGCGGACTCAGCTGGTTGTTCTCCTGCACCATTCCGCCCAGGTACTGCATCTGCTGGCCGGCGTAGCGGACCGAGCCCAACTTCTCGCTCATGCCGAACTCGGTGACCATGCGGCGCACCAGCTCGGTGGCCTTCTGGATGTCGTCGCTGGCACCCGTGCTGATGCTGGCGAACACGGTCTTCTCAGCCGCGCGGCCGCCCAACATGACGGCGATGCGGTCGAGCAGTTCGTCCTGAGTCAGTAGATAGCGGTCCTCTGTGGGCATCTGCAGGGTGTAGCCCAGGGCGCCGCGGCCCCTGGGGATGATGCTGATCTTGGCCACGGGGTCGGCGTTGGGGAGGAGGGCGGCCACCAGGGCGTGGCCGGATTCGTGGAAGGCCACGGTCTTGCGTTCCATTTCGTTCATCACCCGGCTCTTCCTCTCCGGCCCGGCGATGACCCGCTCCATGGCCGCTTCGAAGTCCTTGATGCTCACGGACGAGGCGTTTCGGCGCGACGCCAGCAGGGCAGCTTCGTTGATCGCGTTGGCCAGGTCGGCGCCGCTGAACCCCGGCGTGATGCGGGCGGCCCGCTCCAAGTCGAAATCGTGGGCCAGCTTGACGTCGCGGCTGTGGATCCTGAGTATCTGCACGCGGCCGATAAGGTCGGGGTTGCCGACCTCCACCTGCCGGTCGAACCGGCCGGCGCGCAGCAGGGCCTTGTCGAGCACCTCCGGCCGGTTGGTGGCCGCCATGATGATCACCGGGCGCTGGAAATCAGTAGCGAACCCGTCGATCTCAGCGAGCAGCTGGTTGAGGGTCTGCTCGCGCTCATCGTTACCGCCGCCCCCCAAGGTATAGCCCGCTCCTCGCGCCTGCCCGATGGCGTCGACTTCGTCGATGAAGACGATGGCCGGCGCCACCGTTCGGGCCTGCTCGAAGAGATCGCGGACGCGGGCCGCCCCGACGCCCACGAACATCTCCACGAACTCAGCGCCACTGCTTTCGAAGAAGGCCACGCCCGCCTCGCCCGCGGTGGCTTTCGCCAGCAAGGTCTTGCCGGTGCCCGGCGGGCCGATGAGCAGCACCCCCTTGGGGATGCGGCCGCCCAGCTTGGCGAACTGCTCGGGGGTCTTGAGGAACTGGATGATCTCCTGCAATTCGGCGATGGCCTCGTCCGCCCCGCCGACATCCTTGAAGGTCACTCCCACCTGCTCGGCGGTGACCTTCTTGGCCTTGCTCCTACCCACCCCGAATATGCCGCCGCCTCCGCCTGCTCCGGCACCCCCGCCGATGCGCCGGTAGACGAGGTACCAGATGGCACCGATGAGGATGAAAGGCAGCAGGCTGATCAGGATCCCCCCGATGGGGCTGGAAGCCCCGGTGAAGGAGTACTGGACTTTGGCCGCCTGGAGCTCGGACACGAGGTCGGGGTCGGCCTGGGCCTGATAGTTCGTCGAGTATCCGACCGTTCCGCCCTTTTTAGTGTCGGGGTTATCCATGTCGCCGGTGATCCGACTGGCCCCGATGATGGCTGTCTTTATCTGGCCGGCCGCGACCTTATCCCTGAACTCGCTGTACTCGAGCTGGGTGGATGGCGCCCCCAGAGGCCCCAGCAGGAAGTGCTGGAACAGGTAGAGGGCGATGAGGCCGACTATGATGTAGGCGACGCCGTGCCACAACTGCCGGCCGCGCCCCGGGCCGCCCGCTGGGGGTTGCTGGCCTTGCGGGGGCGGGGTAGGTCCGCGCTGGCCCTGCCGACTCTGCCCGGTGCCGCCGGACCTCGGAGCGCTCGAACCAGTCGATCTAGGGCGAGGGGAACGGGGACGACTTGGTTTCGGGCTCGAGCCCTCGCTCGAACTCGACCCTCCGGTCGCGCCCGCCTCGCCGGAACCGCCGCCTGATTCCGCGCTGCCGGACGGTGGCTGGGCCTGCTCCGCAGGTTGCTTGTCCTCAACGGCCACGTCGTCTGCCTTTCTTCCACCCAGCGGGGCCGCACGCCCCGGGGTATCACGCCAGACTCACATGCCCACAATCTCCCGCCGGTAATCCCCGACGAACGGCTCCTACCGGCCTCCCGGCCGGTCGGCGGACCCAGTTTGACCGGGTGGGCCAGTGGGAATGTGGACTAGCGCACCGATACACCCGGCGCTGCGAGGAGGCGTCCATGCAAAAGGTACCAGACACCCCCGAGAACATGTCACGCTGCAGGTGCGGCGGCTGCCCGTCCTACCCGGGCGAGGGCGGCTTCTTCTGCGCGAAGGGCAAGAGCGTTGTGCCCGTGAGGCAACGGGGATGCCTGTGCGGGGACTGCGCCAACTTCAAGGAGTTCGGCCTGCAGACCGGCTCCTATTGCGTCAACGGCATCGCCGGCGAGGGAGTCGAGTAGCGCGGCTCCGGTCGAGCGCCGGCTGCGACCAAAAGACCCGGGCTTCAGGACGGTGGGCGCCGGCGGAGCCGCGCCCACCTGTCTCTACAGTTCGCCGGGGGGCGCGGCCCGGTAGAAGAAGAGCCCTAACTCGTCTTTGGCGGCCGACATAGCCTGCATCATGTCCTCCTGCAGCCCAGCCATCTCCAGCCTGCCAATGCGGATAGGATCGTAGCCGGCGTCGCGGATGAGCCTCTGGACGGTCTCGGCCGCTTCATCGTCACCACACCACACGTTGCAGGGGCGCTCGCGGGCCGCCTGGATCTGCCCGTACAGCTTGGCGTAGTTGAGGTTGAAGGCCTTCGCGGCGGGGCCGCGGCTCCTTGATTTGATGAACTCGGCGTTGGAGGCGAACCCGGCAGGGGGCTCCACGCCAAAACGATTGGTCGCGTCGATGACGGTCTTGCCCTCGAGCCCGCGCAGCTTCCCCAGGGCCTCCCCGACCGCCCCTCCCGGGATGGCGACCAGCACCGCCTCCGCCTCGGAAACGTCGCCACCCTCCCGGCCCAGCCTGGTGACGTGGTGACCGGCCTGCTCCCACAGATCGGCCAGGCCACCTCCAACGTTCCCCCGGCCGTACACGGTGATCTTCATGCCGCTGCCTCCTCGTGAACCGCCATGTCCACCCCACGGAACCGTAACCCAAGGAAGCATACCCGCGTTTGAACTCGAGCATGTCCGGGAAAGGAACAGGGGACCGACTGTACCCCTTCTCCGGGCGGCCTCGTCCTTCATCCCGGCCCGCGGGGCCGCCCCCTCCCTCATCGCCCCGCTTTTCGCGTCGTTCGCTTTGCGCCGTGGCCGCGCCGCGCCGTGGCCGCGCCGCGCCTGCCTACGAGGCTCTTCTTCTCCTGCGGGCGAGGGTCGGTTCTTCGGTGACCGCCGGCTTGGCCGGAGCCCGCTCTTCATGGAGCACCCGGAGGCCCTCGAAGCGGAGGGTGATGCGCACCGAGGCGCCTTCCTTGACGTCGAGCGATTTGTAGAAGTAGGTCGCGCCTCTCGCCTCGAGTTCGTGGCCGTTGTCCAGGAGAAGCCGGATGACCTGCATGCGCGGGCGGTCTTCGATGCTTGTGATCCGTGCCGGCAACTGGTTGACCGCGAGGCCGCCCATGACCGCCCGGTCGCTGTAGAGCAGCCTCACATCCTCGGGGGCGATATAGACGGGCACCAGGTCGCCCACCGAGCAGGGCTGTGGCGGAGCGTACAGCCTGACTCCCTCCCAATCCAGCCCGATGCCGTCGGCGCTGGCGCTGGTGACGCGTGCGTGGAAAATGTTGCGGATGCCGAGAGCCTTGGCGGCACTCATAGTGGCCGGCCGGTGGAAGACCTCCTCCACAGCTCCCACCTGCTGCAACTGACCGTCCTGGAGCACGGCCAAGCGGTCTCCCAGGGCGAAGGCATCCTCGATGTTGTGGGTAACGCAGATGACGATGAGCCGCCTTTCTATCTGAAGGGCGCGCAGATCGGCGCGCAGCCGTTCGCGGAGGCCGGGGTCGAGGGCGGAGAACGGCTCATCGAGCAGGAGGACGTCGGGGTCTCGCGCCAGGGCCCGGGCCACGGCCACCCGCTGGCGCTGGCCGCCGGACAACTGGTCGGGATAACGGTCTGCCATGTCGGCGAGCCCCATCTTGGCGATGAGTTGGCGGGCGTGTTCCAACGCATGGGCGTCTCGCCCCAGTGGATAGCGGACGTTACCGAGCACGGTGAGGTGGGGGAAAAGAGCATAGTCCTGGAACACATACCCGATGCCCCGCTTGCGGGCGGGCACATCGACATGAGTTCCCCCCGGGCCTCTGTGGAAGATGATCCGGTGGCCGAGGACTATCTCGCCGCGATCCGGAGTCACCAGGCCGGCTATGGATTCGAGCGTCATGGATTTGCCGGCGCCGGAGGGCCCGAAGAGCACGAGCACTTCCTCCTCAACCCTCAGGCGAAGGTCGAGGGTGAAAGACGGAAGCTCGCGATGAATATCAAGCGAGAGATGGTGCCCGTTCACGGCTTCGCTCTTCCCGTCATGTATCTCCCCTTCGGGGGCGCGTTGGTTATCCGAAGAAAAGTATAACGCGAAGGCGGGCGGTGTGGGGGCGGGCTTGCAGGAATCGCCGGCCGGGTGAAGAAAGGGTGCGCAACCGGAAAACCACCTATCGTTCTCCGCCCTCTCCCGTGGAGGGCGGAGCCCTATAACCCCCCCCTGCTCCGCCTCTCTTCTTCCAAGGGGCGGAGCTTCTTTGTGGCGCCGCAGGCTCCGGAACGGGCATAATGGGCCCTAAGAGCCTGGCAAGGAGGAACGCAGTTGGTCCAAGTCGCGCTCAATGCCCCGGCCCCCGACTTCGAGCTCGCCGAATACCGTGGCGGGACCTTCCGCCTGGCCGATGTGCACGGCCGACAAAACGTTCTCCTCGTGTTCAACCGGGGGTTCATGTGACCGTTCTGCCGCAAGCACATGGCGCAGTTGCGCCAGGACTACGACAAGTTCAGGGACAGGGAGACGGCGGTGATCGTCGTCGGTCCAGAAGACGCCAAAGCCTTCTCCCGTTACTTCGAAGAAAACCATCTGCCTTTTCCCGGCTTCCCCGATCCGGAGCACAGGGTTCTGAAGCTCTACGGCCAAGAGATCAAGCTGTTCAAGTACGGGCGCATGCCCGCCCAGGTGCTGGTGGACAGGAACGGGGTCGCCCGATTCGTGCATTACGGACATGATATGACCGACATCCCCAGCACCGCGGAGATGCTCCAGCTCATTGATGGACTCAATGCCGAGTGGTCCGCGGGCCGGCAGGCGGAGCAATCGCCCGAATGACCTCGGGCGAGACCGTCTTGGGCCACGAAACCGAGCTTCAGCGACGCCGGTGGTACGCGCTGGCGATCGTGTCCATCGGGTCGTTCATGACCCCCTTCGACGCCACCATCGTCGCGGTGGCCCTGCCGGCGATGGGACGCGACCTCCATCTGAGCTACTCGCAGGGGCTCTGGGCCCAGGCCGCCTACCTGCTGGTGGCGAGCATCCTGCTCATCCCGCTGGGAAGGCTGGCGGACGCGCGGGGGCCAATCGGCTTCAACCTTCTGGGGACCGCGATCTTCGCGGTGGGCTCGATCCTCGCCGGGCTGGCGCCCGGCGGGTGGCTCATGATCGCCGGGCGCTGCATACAGGGCGCGGGAGGCGCCTTCATGTTCTCGACGGCCTCGGGGATCATCACTGCGGCCTTCCCTCCCTCCGAGAGAGGCCGGGCTCTCGGCCTGAACGTCACGACTATCTACGTGGGTCTAACCCTGGGACCCGTGATCGGCGGTCTCATCGTCGCGCATGCGAGTTGGCGCTGGATCTTCTTCATCAACGTGCCCATCGCGGTGGCCACCATCCTGGCCGGCTGGACTCTCCTGCGGACTGAGCGCCGCGACCGGGCCGCCCGGCCGCGCGGGCGGGCGCCGATCGACTGGGCCGGGGCCGGGCTGCTGGGCGCGGCCTTGGTCACGCTGTTCATTCCCCTGACCTATTCGCCGCTCTGGGGGTGGGGCAGCGCCCGCACCATCGTGCCACTGGTCCTGGCCGTCGTGTTCTTGGTCGCCTTCGTCCTCGTGGAAGACAGGGTGAAGGAGCCCATGCTCGACCTCGACCTGCTGCGCAAGAACCGGGTCTTCGCCGCCGGCAACACCGCCGCCCTGCTCAACTACCTGGCCGTCTTCGCCGTGGCCACGCTCACCAGCGTGTACTTGGTGATCGTTTTGGGCCTGTCCTACCAGCAGACCGGGCTGTTGCTGATGATGCAGCCTGTTCTGATGGCCGCGCTCTCGCCCTTCACAGGACACCTCTCCGACAAGATCGGGTCCCGGGTGCTTGCCACCACGGGCATGGTGCTGGTAGCCGCGGGCATGGTGCAACTCGCCTTCGCCTCGGGCTCCGCAGGGCGGGTCCTCGCCGCTCTGGCCACCATCGGCGTGGGCATGGCCGTGTTCAGCGCCCCCAACATCTCCGCGGTGATGGGCTCGGTCGATCGCTCTCAGCTCAGCCTGGCCTCCGGGTTCCTGGCCACCATGAGGTTCGCCGGGCAGGGCCTGTCGATCGCGGTGCTGGGGGCCGTCGCTGCCTGGAAGCTCGGGCCGGCGGGAGGCAGAGTGATATTCACAGGCGAGTCGATGGGCGCCTCCACCGTGCCCGCCTTCGCCGACGGCTACCAGGCGGCCATGTTGGTGGGTGCCGCCTTGGCCCTGGCGGGGGCCGGCCTTTCTTGGATCGCGAGCTCGGAGCGCCTGCGCCGCTCCCATGCCTCTCCGGATGCGGGCTCATGAAGGACGGGACCGAGGTGTCTACCGCGGCCCCCGACCCGGCGAAGGCCGCGGTCCCAGCGGCCGTGCGGCCGCAGGCGGTCTCGCCGGGCGGAGCCGCGGGCGTCGGCAGCCTCGCCGGCGCCGCCGGTGAGCGCCGGCGCTATGGACTGGCCGTCGGCGCCCTCCTTCTGCTGGCCCTCATCTGGGGCTACACCTGGCCCGTGATGAAGGTCATGCTCACCTACGCCGATCCCTTCCCCTACGCCGCCATGCGGACCTTCATCGGAGGCCTAGTGCTGGTTGCGTGCCTTCCTCTGTTCCGTCGTCCCGTGCGGCCCAAGGCCGTGGGCATGACCGCGCTCTTGGGCGTGCTTCAGACGGCTGGGTTTCTTGGCCTCATGACCTGGGCACTCCAGGGCGAGGGCGCAGGCAAGACGGCGGTCCTCACCTACACCATGCCGTTCTGGCTGCTACTCATGGCCTGGGTGTCTCTGGGGGAGAGGCTCAAAGGCCTCCAGTGGGTGGCAGTGGGAGTCGCCCTGGCCGGGCTCGTCTTGGTGCTCTCGCCGTGGGAGATGACCGGGGGCTCCAGCCCCTTCCTCGCGATCGGAGGCGCGCTCCTCTGGGCGGCCAGCGCCATCGTGGCCAAGCTGCTCCGCAAGCGGCACGAAGTGGACCTGCTGTCGCTCACCGCCTGGCAACTGCTCCTGGGGTCGATCCCCCTGCTGGTGGTGGCCGGGGTGGTCTGGTCGCCGCCGGTATGGTCGGGCACGTTCGTCGTGGGCCTGGCGTTCACAGTGCTGTTCGGGAACTGCCTGGCGTGGATATTGTGGCTGTTCATCCTCAGTTCGTTGCCGGCAGGGACCGCGGGCTTGGGGATGCTCCTGACCCCGGTGATCGGCATAATCGCCTCGTGGATACAGCTGGGAGAACGCCCCGGAGGAGCCGAGGGATTGGGAATGCTCCTGATCGTGGGGGCGCTACTTCTGACGGTGGGCGCCGAGGCCGTCACAGGAAGAAGACGGCGGTCACGATGAGGAACGTCGGCCCGAGCACCGCCAGCGAATAGCCCATGTAGCCGAAGAACGACGGCATCTTGAGGCCGGAGTGCTCGGCCACCGCCTTCACCGCGAAGTTGGGGGCGTTGCCCACGTACGTCATGGCGCCCATCATAACCGCGCCGCAGGATATGGCGGCCAAGAGCTGGGCTGGTGCCACCCCCAGCGCCGGGATGATCTGGGCGGAGGTCAAACCTCCCACCGTGGCCACCCCCACCTGTCCCTGGGCGAGCGAGGTGAAGACCAGGTAGGTCGGAGCGTTGTCCAGGAACGAAGAGAGGCCTCCAGTGGCCCAGTAGTACTGCCACGGCTGGGCGACGCCGATCGACGCGCCCTTTGCCTCGAGCAGGGCCAGCGCAGGGATCATCGTAGCGAAGATGCCGGCGAAGAGTACGGCCACCTCGACTATCGGCCCCCAGGTGAAGTGGTTGGATGCCCGGGGACCGCGCGGCCCGAACCTCAGCGAGATCATCGCGAGGGCGACGAGGATCACTTCACGGACGAACGGGAACGAGATCTTTTCGCTCAGCGTGGTGAGTTGCCCGGAGAAGATGACGGTGACGATCACCAGGCCCAAGAGTGCGACATTGAGGCCGCCCTTGAGACGCATGGGCACGTAGTCCTGCAGGTCCATGCGCCGGGCTGCGGCCGGCTCCTTTCTGTAGAAGCGGTACTCGACTGCGAGATAGATGACCAGGACCAGGCCGACCACCAGCAGCCATTGCCGCCAGAGACCCAGGGTCCAGGCGAACGGGACCCCCCGTAGAAAGCCGAGGAAGAGCGGGGGATCGCCAAGGGGAGTGAGCAACCCGCCGACGTTGCTCACCGCGAAGATGAAGAACACGACGGTGTGCGTTACGTACTTCCGCTCCGAGTTGGCCCGGAGCAGCGGCCGGATCAGCACCATGGACGCACCCATGGTCCCGATGAAGCTGGCCAGGACCGCGCCCACGGTCAGAAAGCCGAGGTTGTGGCGCGGGGTGGCCACCAGGTTCCCGGTAAGGTAGATGCCGCCCGAAATGGTGTAGAGGGCGAAGAGGAGCACCAAGAAGGATACGTACTCCTCCGCGGTCGCTGCCACCCGGTCGACGCCCAACTGGCCGAAGCGGGCCACCAGGAAGACCACGGTCGGAACGCCCAGGACGGCGGCGACGATAGCTTTGTTGCGGTTGCGGCAGAACCACGCGTCGATGGCGAGGGGGCAGAGGGCGACGGCCAGAAGCATCAACGCGAACGGGACGATGGCCCAGAATCCGAGCTGACTCCCGAGTTCTACAGTCCCATCCACAAAATCTCCCGTCCGAGAAGGAGGTCAGCGCGCCGCGCGTGGCCGGGCAGCGCCGGGCCACGTGGCTCTGCCCGGCCGCCGCACCGCGCCACCGCATCCCGCCCGCCGCCCAACGCAGCCTATCAACTTTGGCAGCCGGGCACGTCTCCCGCTACCACCATTAGTGGAGTGACCACCCTTCGTAGGTTGGAGGCCATTGGTGGGGAAGGGCCCGCGCGGGCGCACACCGGAGCGCGGACCGAGTCCGCAGGGCAGGGGAATCCGGGTAAACGCGAGGGGCGCCTTGCGGCGCCCCCCTTTCTCGTCATGTGCCGGCCTCGCCCCGGCGGCCTGACCGCCGAGGCGAGGCACCGTGATCAGGAAGCCGAGATCGGCAGCGGTTTGGGTGTTTGGATAGTGCTGTCGACCATGTAGGGTGCCGCGGCCTTGTCGACCGGGACCTGGTCGAACTTCCATTTGCCTCCCTGCATCAGCCACTGTGATCCACCAAGGCCGTGGTCGTACACGTTCTTGGTCTTGCGTCCCGGGCCCGCCGGCCAGTCGGCCGGACCGTCGCCGGTCTTCGCCATGATGTCGCCGGTGAAGTCGATGGGACCGATGATAGTGTCGAGCTTCATCTTCTCCAGGGCTGCCAGTACCGCGTCTTTGTTCTTGGGGTCGGTGGAGTTCTTCAGGCTGTAGATGGCCATCTCACCGCAGACGTAGTGCAGCAGCGGAGCCGTCTGCTGCTGGCTGGCCTTGGCCTCGAAGTCGTCGGCGAGCTGGGCACAGGTCTCCCCTGTGAGAGAGGATTTCCACGGGAAGGTGCGGTGCCACCATAGCTCGGTCATGAGGCCGTTTCCTACGTCGCCCAGGGCTTCGACTGAGCCCGGGAAGAGGATGGCCTTTCCGACCAGGCAGGCTTTCACCTGCAGCCCCTGTTGCGCCGCCTGTTTCCAGAAGTTGGTGAAGTCCGGCGGCAGCATATTGCCCATGATGAGCTCTACACCCCCGCCCTTGAACGCTGTGATCTGCTGCGTGAAGTCCTCGCTGAAGGCCTGGTAGTTCGACGGCATGACCACCTTGTAGCCCTTGGCCTCCATGTAGGCCGGGGCGTTGGCGCTGAAGAAGTTGCCGTCAGCGGTATTGTCGTACATGGCGCCGATGATCTTGTTCGATGGCACCTTTGAGTAGCAGGACTCGTTGATGGCGAAAAAGTCCTCAGCCCCGAAGAACGAGTGATACGACCACTTGTACTCGGTGTTCTGGCCCATGTAGGTCTGCCACGGGCAGTCGGTGGAGACCACCGGGCAACCATTGGCCTCGCACTGCTCGACGACCGGAGTGACCGTGTCGGGCGTCGACGCGACCATCATGATGTCGACCTTGCTGTTGTTGATGAGGTCACCGGCGACTTGGGCAGCCCGGTTCGAGTCCGACTGGCTGTCCATGAGCTCGATGGTCACCGGGTGGTTCTTGCCGTCGCCGCACACGATCCCCGCCGCGGTAGCCTCGCGCCACCGGTCGGCGCAGTACTGGTCCGGTACCCCGAACAGGGCGATGGGGCCGGTGATGGGGGCCACGAAGCCCATCTTGATCTCAGCCCCGGCCTCGGTGCCGGCGGATACCGTGGTGCTCGCGCCCGCAGTGGTTGTCGTCGCGCCCCCGGTCGTGGTGGTCGCCGAGGAGGTCGTGGTGGTGCTGCTCTCCTCGGTCGCACCGCACGCTGTCAGCAGGCCTCCGAGTCCCGCGCCTGCCCCGACGGCGACGCCGGCAATGCCGGCCACCTTGAGGAAGTCGCGGCGGCTGACAGCCTTGCCCGTCGACTTGTCGAATGTCTCGTCTGACATACTCCCCTACCTTCCTCGCTTGGTTGTCCCGCAGACTAGTGTTTCAACGCCGGAGGATCACCCCCTTTCGCTGTCGCCCTTTTCCTGCCGCATCTTGTCGATCCACTCTTTCCAGGGCCCTTCATCCTCCGCCATGCGGGCGCGGAAGTAGGGCTCCATCTCGTAATGGTCCTCGCGATCGATGAACACCCAAAGGGGATGCGGCTCCAGAGGCGGGCAGCCCGCCGACCAGTGGCCAACGCCCTTGCCCCGGAAGCGCTTGACGCAGTCGCCGATGAGGATCACATCGTTCGGATCGACCCCCTGGGGCATCTCTTCGTCCTTCTTGGCGCCGAAGATGACGTGACAGCCGGCGTTCTTTTCGTATTGCCCCAAAGCCTTGAGCTTCTCCATGGTGAAGGCCACCAATGATTCGCAACTGGAGCACGCGTTGCTGCCGTAGAAGTTGTACTCGGGCCAGGTATCGAAGCCGGCGAGGTAGGGGAACCAGAGGTCCTTGTGCACCTCCGCGACGCTTTGGCCCACCACCTCGATGTCCTCTTCCTCGAAGTTCCCCAGGTTCCGTTCCGCGGCAGCGGAGAAGTACTGCACGTTCTCGATGCCCAGACCCACCATGCGGCAGGCGGTGGCGTCCAGGGCCACCGGGTCCTTGCTGGCGACCACACAGCCGAAGTCCACGGGGATCGTGGTGTGGGGGCCGAAGCCTTCCGCCGGCCGGATCATGTCGGCGATGCTCAGATCGGCGCGGATGACCGACCACACATCCATCATGGCGGCGGCCAGGTCGGTCATGTGCATCTGCTGGTGGGTGACGTCCTGCACCACGCCCTTCATATTCTTGAGGGCGCAGGTGAACACCATGCTGGCGTGGCTTTTGAAGATGGGCAGGTTGAACAGATGCTCCGCCTCCAGCAGCCAGCGAGGGAGCTTGACCTTCTTGATGTCGGAGCGCGCATCCCGGATGGGGATGTTGATGAGGTCCTTCTCCCGCTTGATGTCGATGAGCCGGGCGCCGGCGGCCTCGGCCGCCGCGCCGATGCCGCTCACGTCGAGCACGTGCAGGGAGTCGCAGCCGATGGCCGCCGCCTCGGCAACGATGACCTCCTTGGGGCCGGCCTTCTTGACCTCTCTGATCACCGCCGCCACGAACTCCGGGCTGGTGTTGACCGAGGTCTCGGCCGCCGCCGGGTGGCCGGCGTTGGGCTTGAGCACCACTGTGCTGCGGGGCCGCACCAGATTCTCCACACCTCCGAGGAGGCTGAAGACCTCGGCCACCATCTTCTCCGGGTCGTCTCCCTTGGAGATAGCTACGATCGACTTGGGAGACCGCCGGACAGCGAAGCCCCGTCCCTCGGAGTTCGCCGGGTGGCCCGATAGTGCGTCCTCGGTCGCACCAATAGCGCTGCTATTCGTGCTCCCTGCGTCCTTTTCTCGCTCGCACCCAGCGGACTCCGGGTGCGAAACATCGCTGTTTGGCTGCCTCTTGGGCATGTCTCTTACCTCCCTTGCGGGTCGGCCGTTCCGGCGCCCGGGCGCGGTTCAATAGTCTGTGCGCCGGCCGACTCGTCGCCGGCGCCGATCCTGGCCAACATGCGGGCGAACATGTTGGCCGATCCTCTCAGAGTCATCTCGGTGTCAAGGCCTTCCAGGTAGCTCAGATCCTCCCACCAGATCCAGGCGAACAGCTCGGACACGATGAGGTCGGTCTCGATGTCGGCGCGGATGCATCCCTGGGCCTTGCCCTCTTCCACGAGGTCGGCGTACCAGCGGATCATCTCCACCCGGCGCTGGACAACATGGTCATGCACCCGATCCCGGGGGATCCAAGAGATGAACTGGAACATGGGGGCGTTGAACCCCTCGATGTCCTTGGAGAAGATGGCGGCGTGCGAAGCGCCCATCTCGCGCAGGCGGTCCATGGCGTCCTCTGCCTGCGAGGAGTTGAGCCAGCGGTACACCCGCTCGATGAGTGCGTCGTGCGCGGCGATCAGGATGTCTTCCCGGCTATCGAAATGACGGTAGAGAGCCGCGTTCGAGATGCCCACCGCCTCTGCGATGCGCGACATGCTGGCCCCGGCCAGCCCGTGCTCCGCCACCAATCGCAGGGTTTCCCGTACTATCTGGGCCCGGCGCTCCGCGCCGGGCATGCGGCCCAGGCCGTCGAGGGCTGCCTTTGCAGCGGCACCCGCCGCGGCGGCGCGGCCCGTGCCGCCGACCGAGATGCTGCCGGTCGAGCTGATCCCAGCCCCAGTCTTCATACGGTCTCCAGTATCGTGGCGATGCCCTGACCTCCGCCGATGCACATGGTGGCCAGGCCGAACCGTCCACCGGTGCGGAGTAGTCCGTAGAGAAGGGTGGTGAGGATGCGGGCGCCGGAGCAGCCGATGGGGTGTCCCAGGGCGATGGCTCCGCCAGTGATGTTGGTCCTGGAGGTTTGAGCGCCCAATTCGCGCATGACGGCGAGGGATTGCGCGGCGAAGGCCTCGTTCAACTCGATCAGGTCCATCTGATCCAGGCCCAGACCGGTCTTCTCCAGCACCTTGAGCGTGGCGTAATACGGCCCCATGCCCATGTACGCAGGATCGAGCGCCGCCGAAGCATAGCCCACCACGCGGGCGAGGGGTCGTGCGCCCCGCCGCTCCGCGAACTCGCCGGAGGAAAGGACCAGGGCCGCCGCGGCATCGTTGACCCCCGATGAGTTGCCCGCCGTCACCGTGCCGTCCTTCTTGAAGGCGGGCTTCAGGCGAGTAAGGTCCTCGAGGGTGGTCTCGGGGCGGGGGTGTTCGTCGGTGTCGAAGAGCCTGGGGTCACCCCTCTTCTGGGGGATAGCCACCGGAACGATTTCGTCTTTGAAGGCGCCGGCCGCCATCGCGGCGCCGGCGCGTTTCTGGCTTTCGAGCGCGAACGCGTCCTGGTCTTCGCGGTTCACCCCATAGCGCTCGGCCACGTTCTCGGCCGTCATGCCCATGTGGTAGTCGTTGACGGCGCACATGAGACCGTCGCGCAGCAGGTGATCTTCCAGCATGCCGTCACCCATCCGATAACCGGTGCGGGCTTTTGCGATGAGGTAGGGGGCGAGCGACATGCTCTCCATGCCTGCCGCCACGACGACCTCTGCGTCTCCACAGGCGATCGCCTGGGCGGCCATGTGGGCCGCCTTCATGCTGGAGCCGCACAGCTTGTTCACCGTCACTGCCGGGACCTCGTCGGGCAGGCCGGCGGAGTGCAGGGCCAGGCGCCCGGGATTCTGTCCCTGGCCGGCCTGGAGTACGTTCCCGACGATCACTTCGTCGACCTCGCCGTACTCGACGCCCGCTCGTCTCACGGCCTCCGCGATGGCGACACCGCCCAGTCTTACCGCAGGAATCTCCGAGAGCGTCCCGAGGAAGCGTCCCACGGGAGTTCGGCAGGCACTCAGTACGACGGTCTCCCGAGACAAAGAACACCTCTTTTCGCCTTGGGCGATCCTGGCCGGCTGCTCCCCCTTGGCCAGAGATCGAGAGGCGTCTAGGTTAGTTAACGACTACCAACTTACGAGCCCACTATCTGCTCTGATGGGACGGTTGTCAAGGGGTGGGGATTGGGGTGGCGCGACGGCTCCCGGCCGCCCGCCATGGGCATGGGGGTGACATTGACAGGCGGCGCTGGGAAGAGCATAGTGAAGCGGCGTCAGGTTAGTTATCGGTAACCAACGGTTTCCTGCATGCGTTTGCATGCAGGGGGGACGAAAGGGGAGCCGCATGGAGCCGCTGATAACAAGAGAGCCCAACGAAGCGGGCGAGAAGACCCTCGTTCGGGATATCAGCTGGTGTGGAGTTTTCAACGGCGCGAACGCTTCAATGGTCGATGTCAAGGACGGGAAGATCATCCGCATCCGCCCCGCCCGCTATTACGACCAGTACACCAGGGAGGAGGTCAGACCGTGGGTGATGCACGCCCGGGGCCAGACCTTCGAACCGAGCGAGAAGAGCCTCATCCCGCCTCTAAGCCTGGGCTACAAGAAGCGCGTGTTCTCGCCGGCCCGCATCCGTTATCCCATGAAGCGGGTGGACTGGGATCCCAGGGGAGCTCCGGGCTCCACGGGCCCAGGCGGCCGCAACTCGCAGAACCGGGGCGTGAGCAAGTACGTGCGCATCACGCTGGGACGAGGCTCTCGATGTCATCGCCGCGGAATTGGTCCGCGTCAAGGAGGCCTACGGCCCCACCGCCATCCTCAACCAGTCCGACCAGCACGGTGAGAACAAGGTGGTGCACGGCCCCCATGGGTGCATGCGAAAGCTCCTCACGATGTTCGGAGGCTACACGCTGCAGATCCGCGACGCCGACAGCTGGGAAGGCTGGTGGTGGGGCGCGAAACACGCTTGGGGCTGCGAGCCGGTGGGCCAGCAGATGCCGCAAAAGAACCTGCTCTACGACATCGCAAAGAACGCGGAACTCATCCTTCACTGGGGCTGCGACCTCGAGACGACGGTGTGGGGGTGGCAGGGCCAGCTCACCAGCCGCCTGAGCTACTGGTGGACCGATCTGGGCATCAAGCAGATCTTCATCGCCCCGGACGTCAACTATGCCAACGCCGTGCACGCCGACAAGTGGATCCCCATCCTCCCCAACACCGACGCCGCTCTCTATCTGGCTATCGCCCACGAGTGGTTCAAGAACGGCACCTACGACAAGGCCTACCTCGACACCCACGCCTACGGGGTGGACAAGTTCGAGGACTACGTCATGGGCCGGGAGGACGGCGAGCCGAAGAGTGCAGAATGGGCGGCGCCCATAACCGGCGTACCGGCGCGGATCATCAAGGCCCTGGCCAAGGAATGGGCCTCCAAGCGAACGACCATCGTCATCGGCAACGGGGGGCCGGGCATCCGCGGCCCCTATGCCACCGAGCCCGCCCGCCTGCAGGTGCTGTGCCTGGCCATGCAGGGCCTCGGCAGGCCGGGCTGCAACCAGTCCAAGATGATCGAGTGGGGTCTGCTGGACAACTTCGAGCAGATGTCGCCGCCGGCGCCGTCGGTACTCACCAGCCTGCACGAGGCCTACACGGGCAGCACGCCGATGCTGACCAATCACCCCTCGTTCATCCCCAAGAGCTTGGTGCCCAAGGCCATCCTGGAGGGCAAGATCGATTGGTATGGGAACGAGAGTGAGTTCACCACCCGCGAGAACCAGTTCGTTCCCTACAAGTATCCGGCGGACGGCTGCTCCAAGATCCACATGATTTGGACTGACTCTCCTTCCTGGATCACCTGCTGGAACAGCGGTAACGACTACGTCAGGGCCGTCCGCACGCCCGATATCGAGTTCATGCTGGCCCAGCACCCCTGGCTGGAAAACGACTGCCTGTTCGCCGACCTCATCCTGCCGATCAACACCACGCTGGAGGAGGACGACATCGGCAGTGACATCTTCAGCGGCCAGATGAACCTCCTGTTCCCGGAGGAAAAGTGCATCCAGCCCTTGGGAGAGTCCGTCAGCGACTACGAGGCCGTGTGCCGCATCGCCGAGCGCCTGGGCATGCTCGAGGAATACACGGGGGGCAAGACCATCTCCGAGTTGATCAGGATCGGCTACGAGACATCCCGGGTGGCCGACCGCATCAGCTGGGACGACCTGCGGAAGAAGGGCTACTACGTGGTGCCGCCGGCCCCCGATTGGGAGAAGATCCCAGCCGGTCTGATCGACTTCTACGAGGACCCGGAGGGCCATCCGCTCTCCACGCCCACCGGAAAGATCGAGTTCTACTCCACCGGTCTCGCCGAGCACTTCCCCGACGACCCGGAGCGGCCGCCGGTGCCCAAGTGGATCCCACAGGGTCCCTACCACGAGGAGACCATCGGCACCGAGCGGTCGAGGAAGTATCCGCTGCTCGTGATGAGCAACCACCCCCGCTGGGGGATCCACTCCGAGCACGACGACATCACCTGGTTCCGGGAGATCGAGACCTGCAAGGTGCGCGGAGTGGACGGCTATCAGTATCACCCGCTCTGGATCAACTCGGTCGACGCCGAGGCGCGGGGCATCAAGAAGGGCGATGTGGTGGCCATCTTCAACGAGCGAGGCACGGTGCTCGCCGGCGCGTACGTGACCAACCGGATCATGCCGGGGGCTGTGGGCATGGACCATGGGGCCAAGTACGATCCCATCGAGCCGGGCGTGATCGATCGAGGCGGGGCCATCAATACCATCGTCCCGCGCAACACCACCTCCAAGAACGCCTGTGGCCACGCGGTGAGCGGCTTCCTGGCCGAGGTGGAGAAGGCCGATCTGGAGGCGCTGAACGCCAAATACCCGGACGCGTTCGCCCGGGAGTGTCACATCACCGCCGGGCCATGCCTGGCCGGCTTCACGGAATCGAGCTATGGGGGAGGGCTGTGATGGGCAAGGTCATGCTCATCGACCTATCGATCTGTAATGGCTGCCACAACTGCCAGATCGCCTGCAAGGACGAACACGTGGGCAACGACTGGTCGCCCATCGCCAGACCGCAGCCCGACACCGGACAGTTCTGGAACAAGGTGGTGAACCTGGAGCGGGGCACCGTGCCCAAGGTGCATGTCACGTACCATCACAGCATCTGCCAGCACTGCGGAGACGCGCCCTGTATCGACGCCTGCACCGCTCACGCCATCTACCGGCGGCCGGACGGTGTCGTCATCATCGATCCCGATAAGTGCCGGGGCAACCAACTCTGCCTCGAGGCCTGCCCCTACGAGAACGTCATCTACTTCAACGATGATCTCAACATCGCGCAAAAGTGCACCTTCTGTGCCCATCTCCTCGACCGGGGCTGGACCGAGACCCGTTGCTCGGACGCATGCCCCACCGGGGCCTTCACCTTCGGCGACGATGGTGACCCGGCCATCGCCGCGAAGATCGCGGCCGCCGGGCTTCTCAAGCCCGAGCTTGCCACCCGCCCCCGCGTGTACTACCTCAACCTCCCCAAGAAGTGGATCGCAGGCGCCGTGTTCGACCCCGAAGCCGACGAGTGCCTGGAGGGGGCCGTGGTGACGGCAACCGATACCAGTACGGGCGCCACTCTCACCGTGACCACCGACAACTACGGTGACTTTTGGCTGCGAGGCCTGGCTGAGGGCTCCTACACGCTCCGCATCGAGAAGGCCGGCTATCTGCCCAAGAAGCTGGGTCCGGTGGACACCACCGCCGCCGATCAGAACGTGGGGGACGTGGAGATATGGAAGGGAGAGACAAAATGAAAGTCAAGAAGATCGTCGATCTCAGCCAGCCCTTCGGGCATAACACCCCACTCTGGCCCTACTTCCCCGACATCAAGATCGAGCGCTTCCACTACCACGCGAAGTCGGGCGTGTTCACCCAGTGGCTGTGGCACCCCATGCACGTTTCCACCCATGCCGACTCGCCGATACACGTGATCGCGGGCGAGTGGTCAACCGAGCAGATCCCGCTGGACTACTACTTTGGGACCGGCGTCATCGTCGACGTGGGGCCCAAGGGCAAGTTCGAGTTCATCACCGCCGAGGACTTGGAGAAGGCGACGCCGAAGATCGAGAAGGGCGACATCGTCATCATCCACTGCCACATGCACGCCCAGTTCGGCGACAGCAAGGACTACTTCGCCCGGTCGCCGGGGCTGGTCCCGAGCGCCGCAGAGTGGCTGGTGGAGAAAGGGGTCAAGGCCGTGGGCGTCGACCAGCAGGCGCTGGATCACCCCCTGGCCACCGCCATCGGCTACCACGGGCCCGGCCCGCTGCTCCCCGACGTCTGCGCGGAGTATGAGGAATACACCGGCCGCTCGGTCAAAGAGGACTTCCCCCTGTGGGAGCCCTGCCACAACATCCTGCTCGGCAACCACGTGATGGGTTTCGAGAACGTCGGCGGTGACATCGACGAGGTGCTCGGGCAGCGCTGTATCATCGCCGGCTTCCCCATCCGCTGGGTGGGCGGCGACGGCTCTATGGTGCGCCTGGTAGCCATCATCGAGGAGGAGTAAGGGGGAGGCTTCATGGGAGTAGTCACCAGATACACCAACGGCACCACTGGCGGGCCGGTATTCGTCGACGTCAAGGATGGCAAGATCTTGAGGATCGTGCCCCTGTTCTTCGACGAGAGCGACGCTCCGTCGTGGACCATCGAGGCCCGGGGAAGGTCGTTCACCCCCCCGCGCAAGACCGCTCCATCACCATGGACGGTGGCCCACCGCTCCACCATCTACTCACCCAAGCGGATCCTCACTCCGCTGAAGCGCGTGGACTTCGACCCCAAGGGCGCCCGCAATATCCAGAACCGGGGTGTCTCCGGCTACGAGCCGATCAGCTGGGACCAGGCCCTCGACATGGTGAGCGACGAGATCATGCGTGTGCACCGGGAAGTGGGACCGGCAGGCGTTCTGTCGACGCCCGGGTCACATCACCTCTGGGGGAACGTCGGCTACCGGCATAGCTCTCTGCTCCGCTTCCTCAACCTCATCGGCTACACCTACGCCGAGCACAACCCGGACAGCTGGGAAGGCTGGCATTGGGGGTCCATGCACATGTGGGGCTTCAGCCACCGGCTGGGGATCCCCGAGCAGTACGGCCTGCTGGAGGACGCGCTCAAGCACACGGAGCTGATCGTCTACTGGTCGGCCGACCCGGAGTCGAGCTGCACCGGGGTCTACGCGGGCCACGAGGGCAACATCCGCCGGCGGTGGCTGAAGGAGCTCGGGGTCAAGATGATCGTCATCGACCCCTACCTCAATCACACCCAAGCCCTTCTGGGGGACAAGTGGTTCTCGCCCCGGCTTGGTACCGACGTGGCCATGGGTCTCGCCATCGCGTACACCTGGCTCACGGAGGGGACGTACGACAAGGACTACATCGCCGGTCGCACCACCGGGTTCGACGAATGGAAAGACTACATCCTGGGCAAGAGCGACGGCGTGCCGAAGACCCCCGAATGGGCCCAGGGCGAGAGCAACATCCCGGCCCGCGAGATCCGGGCACTGGCCCGGGAGTGGGCCTCCAAGAAGACGATGCTCGCCGCCGGAGGACCGGGCGGTATGGGCGGCGCCTGCCGGGCATCGTGGGGCAACGAGTGGGCCCGCACCATGGTGGCCCTGGCCGCCATGCAGGGACTGGGTAGGCCGGGCAGCAACATCTGGGGCACTACCAGCGGCACTCCGCTCGACTGCAACTTCCTGTTCCCCGGTTACGCCGAGGGCGGCATCTCCGGAGACATGGCCAACTCCGCGGCCGGCTTCCGCTTCGCCAACCGGATGTTCCCCCGCGGGGGCGGCGTCACCAACCCCCAGCACACCACGGAAGGACAGACCGTCCCCCGCCTGCGCATCCCCGAGGCCATGCGTCACGAAACCCTCGAATGGCGGGGCAAGGGCTTCTGCGGCTCGCACATAGAGAGCCAGTTCCAGAAGTACGCGTATCCGGCTCAGGGATATCCCCAGGTGGAGATGTACTACCGCTACGGTGGCTCCTTCTTCGGCACCATGACCGAGACCAACCGCTACGTCACCGCCTATCGCGAGGGCAAGGTGCCGTTCGTGGTGAACCAGGCCATCTGGTTCGAGGGCGAGACGAAGTTCGCCGACATCATCCTGCCTGCCTGCACCAACTTCGAGCGCTGGGATATCAGCGAAGCCGCGAACTGCTCGGGCTACATCGCCGACTCATACCAGTTCATGAACCACCGGGTGATCGTCTTCCAGCAGAAGTGCATCGAGCCCCTGGGCGAGTCGAAGTCCGACTACGACATCTTTGCCGGGCTGGCCGAGCGCCTGGGCGTCGACGGCGCCTTCACCATGGGAGGCAAGACCGAGCTCGACTGGGTCAAGGACTACTACCACGCCACCGACATGCCGACGGTCATGAGCTGGGAGGATTTCACGAAGAAGGGCTACTACGTGATGCCCTCGCCGGCCGAGGAAGACCGGCCCAAGCCGGCCATGCGGTGGTTCGCCGAAGGGCGGCCGAAAGACACCCCGGACTGGGGCCCGGCCCCCTGGGACCAGGTGCAGGGTCAAGGCCTGCAGACACAGAGCGGCAAGATCGAGTTCGTGGCCTCCAGTCTCAAGCGCCTCGAGGCCACCGGCACCGTGGACCCCGAGCGCCCCGCCATGGGCCCGCAGTACTTCGAAAGCTGGGAAGGCCACCACACCGCCGACCTCTACTCCAAGTATCCGCTGCAGATGGTCTCGCCGCATCCCAAGTTCAGCTTCCACACCATGGGCGACGCCAAGGACAGCTGGATGAACGAGGTCAAGGACAATCGCGCGCTCATCGATGGCCATTACTACTGGATCATGCGCATCAACGCCGGGGATGCGACCGCCCGGACGATCGCGGACGGCGACCTGGTCCGGGCCTTCAACGACCGGGGCTCCGTGATCCTGGCCGCGCAGGTCACCGAACGCGTCCCGCCGGGGACCGTACACTCCTACGAGTCGTGCGGCGACTACGAGGCGCTGGGGGAGCCCGGCCACTCCCCGGACATCGCCGGGTGCGTGAACATCCTCACGCCCAAGCGCTACATCACTCCCACCTCGACGGCCATGGCGAATAACTCCTGTCTTATTCAGGTGGAGAGATGGGCCGGCGCCGCCGGTAAGGCCGGGGCCGGCGACGGCTCGGCGAAGAGTGCCGCTGCCGGAGAGCCGGCTGCGCGCGAGAGGGGGGTGGCGTGATGACTGCGAAGAAGTGGAACCTGGTCATCGACGTGGGCCGCTGCATGGACTGCAACGACTGCTTCCTGGCCGACAAGGACGAGTTCACCGGCAACGACTTCCCGCCGTATTCGGTGGCCCAGCCCTGGAGCGGGCACCGCTGGATGAACATCATGCGCACCGAGCGCGGGCAGTACCCGCTGGTTCAGGTCGCCTACCGGCCCACCCCGTGCCTGCACTGCGACGACGCGCCTTGCATCAACCAGTCGCCGCCGGGCGCCGTGTACAAGCGCGAGGACGGCCTGGTCATCATCGACCCGGAGAAGGCCAAGGGCCATCCGGAGATCGTCGCCACCTGCCCGTACGAGGTGATCTACTGGAACGAAGAGGCCCAGGTGGCCCAGAAGTGCACGGGCTGCGCCCATCTGCTGGACGAAGGCTGGACCGACACGCGCTGCTCGCAGGTATGTCCGGCGGAGGCCATCAAGCTCGTACTTGCGGACGACGCCACGATGGCGGCCCGGGCAGCGGCCGAGGAACTCGAGGTGCTGCGCCCCGAGTTAGGCGCCAGGCCCCGGGTGTACTACAAGAACCTGCATCTGTTCGCGAAGGCGTTCATTGCCGGCAACGTGGTGTTCGGCGACACCGACGAGTGTGCGGAAGGCGCCAAAGCTACGGTCCGGGCGGCCGGGCAGGTCGTGGGCGAAGCCCTGGCCAGCAACTACGGCGACTTCTACGTGGACAGGCTCGAGCCGGGCGGGGAATACGCGGTGACCGTCGAGGCCCCCGGGTACGCCCCTGCCGATCAGCACGGTAAGGCTCGACAAGAGCTTGAACCTGGGGACCGTTACGCTCGCCAGGGACTGAGTCGGGGAGAGCTGAGTCGCGCCGGCGCGCCGCGTCGCCCTTCAGGGCGCGATGTCGCGCAGGATGAGGTCGAGCATGCGCAGGTGGGACGACCGGGAGAAGGTCCCATCGCGCAGGTCGGAGAGGCAGTGGATGTCTTCGGCTACGAACCAGCTCACGAACTCGTGGGTGAAGAGGAATGGATCGACGTCCGCGCGGACGCTCCCTTGCCCTATCCCTTCGCGCACCAGCTTCTCTATGGACTCTTTCATGCGGTCGTTGTTCGCGACGACGTGGCGGTGGAGAGGGTCGTCGCTCTGGCTCATGGTGAGGAACTGAAGATAGGGGGCGGTGAAGAGTTCGATGTCGGCGGAGAGCATGTCGAAGTGGTTCTCCCCGATCTCGCGCAGCCGGTCGATGACGGAAGGGTTGGAGGACGAGCCGAGCCAGACGAGGATCCTATCGAGCAGATACGAGTTTGCTTCCATGAGCAACTCTTCCTTACTGGCCACATGGCGGTAGGCGGCCATCTCCGAGAGGCCCAACTCGGCGGAGATCCTCGACATCGTGGTGCCGCGGATGCCGTAGCTGCCGATCAGCCGCACCGTCGCCTCTACCAGTTGGCGCCGGCGTTCATCCCGGGCCACGCGCCGGCGCCTGGGCGCGGGTTCCGCCGGCGACGGGCGGGGGACGGTCCGAGCACTGGTCTTGCGGTTGTCCACTGACACTCCTCGCCGGGGTGCGCCCTAGTAAGTGTGTACACACAAACAATAGTATGATAGCTTCTTTGTCAGGCGTCCGCGCAAGACCGATGCGGTTCGTACGAGTCCACGGGGAGGTTCCGGTATGGGGGTGGAAGGACAGCTCGGAAGGGAAGAACTCCTGAGCCTCTATCGCGTGATGGTCCGCATCCGCTCCTTCGAGGAGCACGCCCACAAAGCGTTCCTCAAGGGCGGCATGCCCGGGTTCCTCCACCTCTATAGCGGCGAGGAGGCCGTCGCGGCCGGAGTCATGGCGGTCCTGGCGGCAGACGACTACATCGTCACCAGCCATCGGGGCCACGGCCACGTGCTGGCCAGGGGCGGCGACCCCAAGCGGATGTTCGCCGAACTCTACGGCCGTGTCGACGGCTACTGCCAGGGGCAAGGGCGGCTCCATGCACATCGCCGATATGAGCCACGGCATGCTGGGCGCCAACGGCATCGTGGGAGCCGCGGTCAACATCGGTACGGGAGCGGCGTTCGCCGCGAAATACCGGGGGGAGAAGAGGGTGTCGGTCTCCTTCTTCGGTGACGGCTCCACCAACCGGGGGACCTTCCACGAAGCCCTCAACCTTGCCGCCATCTGGAACCTGCCGGCGGTCTACATCTGCGAGAACAACCTATACGGGGTGGCGAACTACCAGTCCGACCACATGAAGCTCAAGGACGTGGCGGACCGTGCCGCCGCCTACGGCTTCCCGGGAGTGGTCGTCGACGGGAACGACGTGCTCGCGGTGCGGGAGGTGGCCGCCGAAGCCGTAGAACGGGCCCGGGCTGGTGGCGGCCCCACCTTGATCGAGGCCAAGACGTGGCGGCACTGGGGCCATTTCATCGGCGATATGGCCAAATACCGCGACCCGGCCGAGCACGAGGCCTGGCTCCAGCGTGATCCGATCCCCGCGTTCGCCCAGGTCCTGCTGGAGCGTTCCGGGGCGACGCAGGCCGAAATCGACGAGATACAGACCGCGGCCGACGCCGAGATGGACGCCGCGGTGGAGTTCGGCAAAGCCAGCCCGTTCCCCGACGCGGCCGCCCTGACCGCCGACGTCTACGCCGGCACCTACGGGGGAGGCCGGGCATGAAGACCATGAACTACATGCAGGCCGTGGCCGAAGCTCTCATCCTGGAGATGCGCCGCGATCCTGCCATCTACATAGCGGGCGAGGACGTGGGCAAGTTCGGGGGCAGCTTCGGGGTCACCGGCCCGGTCTACAAGGAATTCGGACCAGACCGCGTGCTGGACACGCCGATATCCGAGACCGCCATCGTCGGTCACGCGGTCGGGGCCGCGGCCGCGGGTCTGCGCCCGGTGGTGGAGATCCTCTTCATCGACTTTCTGCCCATCGCGGGCGACGAGCTATTCAATCAGGCGGCCAAGATCCACTACATGTTCGGAGGACAGGTGAGCTGCCCCATCGTCGTCCGGACGGCTGTCGGTGCGGGAATCGGCGCCGCCGCCCACCACTCCCAGAGTCTCGAGGCGCTGGTGTGCCACATCCCGGGTCTCATCACCATAGCGCCGGCGACCCCCGCCGACGCCAAGGGGCTGCTCACCGCGGCCATCCGCAGCGACGACCCGGTGGTGTTCCTGGAGCACAAGATGCTCTACGCCTCCAAAGGCGAGGTCCCCGAAGGCGAGTACCTGGTGCCCATCGGCAAGGCGGACGTCAAGCGCGAGGGTACCGATGTGACCCTGGTCTGCTACTCCGCCATGGTCCGCCAGTGCCTGGCCGCGGCGGAGAGCCTGGCCAAAGACGGCATCAGCGCCGAGGTGCTCGACCTGCGCACCCTCGTCCCCCTGGACAGAGAGGCGCTTCTGGCGTCGGTGGCCAAGACCGGACGGGCCGTGATCGTGCACGAAGCCTGCCTCACCGGTGGGTTCGGGGGCGAGATCGCCGCGGTGATCGCCGACGAGGGCTTCGCTTCGCTGAAGGTCCCCGTCAAGCGGGTATGCGGGCCCGACACTCCGGTGCCGTTCTCGCCCGCTCTGGAATCTGAGTTCATCGTCAACGCCGACAAGATCGGCGCGGCAGTCAGGGCCCTTTTCTAACACACCCGAGGCGCGCCGCCGCGGCGCGCCCGCTAGGAGGACACACATGGCGGAGACGATAGGCATGCCCAAGTTGGGACTGACCATGGAAACCGGTGCCGTGGGGACCTGGCTGGTCGCCGTCGGCGACGAGGTCAAACCCGGTCAGGTGATCGCCGAGATCGTCACCGAAAAGATCACCTACGACCTGGAGGCCGAATCGGCCGGCGTGGTCCTCGAGATCTTGCTGGACCAGGAGGTGGAAGCGCCGGTCGGCACCCCTATCGTCGTCATCGGGCAGCCGGGCTAGCCGGGGGGTTGAGGCCCCTCCCGGAGTCGGGAAGAAGCGCATCGACAAGGCTGCGGGAGGCGTTGCGCATCGCCCGGGAGCGGGAGCCCGGGCTGGCCATCGATGGCGAGCTGCAACTGGACGCCGCCATCGTTCCTGCAGTGGCCGTCCGCAAGGCTCCGGGTGACGAGCGGGTCGCCGGGCGGGCCAACATCCTGGTGTTTCCCGACCTCAACGCGGGCAACATCGCCTACAAGTGCGTGCAAAGGTTCGCGCGGGCCGATGCCTTCGGACCGTTCTTTCTGGGACTGCAGAAGACCGCCGGCGACCTGTCCAGGGGTGCGTCGGTGGCGGACATCGTCGGGGTGATGACTCTGGCCTCCGTCCACGCGCAGCTCCTGGGGCAGCATCCTTGACATGCAGGCCTTTTTGGCTGTTAATACCGGAGACAGTAAAGGGGGGAGTATGAAGGTCTCCGTTATCGGCGCCGCCGGTTCGGTGGGCGCGCCCGCCGCGTTCTACATCGGGGTCTCCGGGCTGGTCGACGAGCTCGTTCTCATCGACATGCGGCCCAACGTGGTGCAGCAGCACGCCATGGACATGAGCACGGCCATGTCCGACCTCGGGGTGAAGGTCGTAGCCGGCAGCCACGAGGACATGGCGGGTTCCGACGTGGTCATCAACGCCGCCGGGGTGCCGCAGGGGCTCATCGCCGACCGCATGGAGATGCTGCCCAAGAACATCCCCCTGGTGCGCGACGTGGCCTTGGCGGTGAAGCGGTACTGTCCCGCGGCCTTCGTCATCACAGCCACCAACCCCATCGACCCGCTCAACTACTGCACCTGGCGGGCGGGGGGCTTCGATCGCCACCAGGTGGTCGGCTATTCCCGCAACGACTCCACCCGCTTTCGCGAGATCGTCGCCCGCACCAAAGGGGTCGGGACCAGCCAGGTGGCGGCCACGGTCATAGGGGAGCACGGCGGGACCCAGGTGCCCCTCTTCTCTTCCGCCCGCATCGACGGCGACCCGGTGTTGTTCACCGAGAGCGAGAAGCAAGCCATCCGGGCCGAGATCCCCACCATCCTCAGACGTTACGAGGAGCTGCAGTCCGGCCGCACCGCCGGCTGGACGAGCGCGCTGGGATTGGCGGCGCTGACCCGGGCGGTGCTCGAGGACACCGGCGAGCTGTTCCCCTGCTCGGTGGTGCTGGACGGTGAGTACGGCCGCGCGGTTTGAGTATGGGCGTGCCGGTCAGGTTGGGCCGGGGCGGCGTGCGGGAGATCGAGGAATGGCAACTGGCGCCTGACGAGCAAGAGGGTCTGGAGCGTACGGCGACGGCCATGGCCGCCGCGGCTCGGATCGTCGACGAGAATCTGGGCTGAGGGCTGGTTTCAGAGTGAAGCTTCGCCGTCAGGGACGCGCCGGGCGCGTGCGAGAGCAGGACGCAGGGAGGGTGAATAGCAGAGCTATTTACGCGACCGAGGACGAACCATCGCGCCGCCCGGCGCGCACTAGGCGGCCGAGGCTTCATTCTGAAACCAGTCATAAGGGGGGCACAACGTGGCACACCGATTCGAGAGACTGATGGAACCCGGCATGATCGGGCCGGTGAAGACGCGCAACCGCATCATCAAGACGGCCAACGGGACGTCCTACGTGGACCCCGATCAGACCTGCGGCGACCGCATGATCGCCTACTACGAGCGCCTCGCCCGGGGCGGGGTCGGGTTCCTGATCGTGGAGTCGTGCGGGGTGGAGTACCCGCTGGGCATCCAGCACGTGCACTACCAGCCCGACGGCAGCTATCAGGGCGTGCAACTCCACTTCGACGACGACCGGTTCATCCCGGGCTTCCAGCGTCTCACCGACGCGGTGCACAAGCTGGGCTGCCCCGTGTCCATCCAGTTCCAGCACGCCGGCGCCTGGAACCCCACCGGGCTTCTGCCCCGCGACATGACGATCAGGGACGTGAAGGTGGCCTCGGCCATGACCGAGGAAGAGCTGCCTGGGCCGGACTTCCTGCCTTGCCGGGCCCTGACTCACCAGGAGATCGAAGACCAGATCGACCTGTGGGCCTCGGCCGCCGAGCGGGCCCAGAAGGCCGGCTTCGACGCCTGCGAGATCAACCACGCCACCGCGCATCAGGGCAACACGTTCCTGTCGCGCATCTGGAACAAGCGCGACGACGAGTACGGCGCCCAGAACTACGAGAATCGCACCCGCTTCATCCGCAGCATCATCGTGGAGGCCAAGCGCCGCTGCGGCCCCGGCTTCGCGGTCCACGCCATCATCAACGCGGCGGAATACAACCACCCACTGGCCACCACCCTCGAGGAGGGCGTCGAGATTTCCAAGCGCATCTGCGAGGTGGCCGATGGTCTGAACGTGCGGGGCGAGCGCTACGGACACCGGGGCGGCGTTCTCCAGCCCGACCGGCTCATGTATCCCGAGCCCCCCTACGACCTGCCCAAGGACCTCGACTGGAGCCGCCGGGGCGACGGGGCCACCGTGCCGCTGGTGGAGGCGGTCAAGGCCAAGGGAGTCAAAGTCCCGGTGTGGACCGCGTGCCGCATCGACGCCGAGTGGGGCGAGAAGTACCTGCGGGAGGGCCGCCTCGACTTCGTGGGGATGACCCGCTTCCTTCTGGCCGACCCCGACTATCCGAACAAAGTCAGGGAGGAGCGCCTGGAAGACGTACGCCCCTGCCTGGGCTGCCTCCATTGCTTCGAGATGCGCAACCGCAACAAGAAGCTGGAATGCCGTGTGAACGGCGACCTGGGCCGGGAGATCATCCCCGAATTCCAGGCAAAACCTGTCGAGAAACGCAAGAAGGTACTGGTGGTGGGCGGCGGTCCCGCGGGCATGGAAGCTGCCCGGGTGGCGGCGCAGCGCGGCCACGAGGTGGTCCTCTACGAGAAGGACTCCCGCCTGGGAGGACTGGTGCCGCTGGCCGCCATAGTCAAAGACTGCGAGACGCCCGAACTCCAGGACTTCGTCAAGTACCAGGTGCGGGAACTGGGCAAGGCGGGCGTGACCGTACACAAGGGCACCGCCGTGACCCCCGAGGTGATGCGCAGCGAAAAGCCGGACGCGGTGGTCGTCGCCGCCGGTGCCGTCCACCCCGAGGTGGATCTGCCCGGCTATGAGCGCAAGAGCGTCATCCGCACCGACAAGCTCTACCGCCAGCTCAACTTCTGGCTCAAGGTCTTCAGGGGCGAGCAGATTCAGAGGCTCACCCACCTGTGGATGCCCGTCGGCAGGCGGGTGGTCATCATGGGGGGGACGCTCCACGGCTGCGAGCTGGCCGAGTTCCTGGCCAAGCGGCACCGCCGGGTGACCATCGCCCACAACGGCCCCACTTCCGAACTGGGTGACGAGATGGGCCGCGACGACCTGGCCAACTTGTGGCCATGGTTCAAGCAGAAGTACGTGGCGCTGTGGCCGGACGCGCAGTATCGCGGGATCACCGAGGACGGCCTCAAGATCCAGCAACCTGACAAGCGCTCCTACATCCTCAAGGGGAAGAACATCATCAACACTCAGGATTGGGCGGCCAACACGGCTCTCGTCGATCAATTGTCGCCCCTGGTGGCCGAGATCCATGTGGCCGGCAGCGCCCGGGAGCCCAGTCTGATGGCCGACGCCACCCGCGAGGGCGTGGCCGCGGGTTGCGCGGTCTGAGCGCCGTGACGTCCGCGCCTCGCCGGTCCACCACGGAAGAAGGGGACAGAGGATGTTCGAGCTTCTAGCCGGGGCGCCGCCTTACCGCGAAGACGACTCAGAAGGCTATCTGCGGCGCCGGTGGTGGAGCGGCCTCACGTTCGGCGACCTGCTGGACCGGGCGGCCGATATCCACCCCAACAAGGAGGCGTTCGTCGACCGGCAGACGCGCCTCACCTACGCGCAGGCCCGGGAGAGAGCCGAGCGCCTGGCCATCGGCTTGATGGATCTGGGCATCAAGCCCCTAGACCGGGTGATGATCCAGCTCCCCAACTGGACCGAGTTCGTCGCGGTCTACTTCGCCTGCCAGAAGATCGGCGCCGTCACCGTGATGCTCATCGACCGCTACCGGCAGCACGAGGTGCAGCGGCTGGCCGAGATCTCAGGGGCCGTCGCCTGGGTGCTGCCGCCCCAGTACGGCAAGACCGACTTCTTACCCGTCGTGGACGACGTGCGGGCCAGTTGCCCGGACATCAAGTACGTGATCACGGTCCGCGGGGAGGTCGACCGGCCCGGTTTCTGGAGCATGGAGAGGCTGATCGAAGGAAACGAGCGGACGCCCGAGAACCTGGCCCGGCTCGCGGAGCGGGAACCGGACGCGCGCCAGGTGGCCCACATGGGACCCACCGGCGGCACTACGGGTGAGCCGAAATTGGTTCCCCGGACTCACAACAGCGTCGGGTGCAACGTGGAGTATTGCTCCAAAGCCTGGGAGCAGCATTGCGAGGACATAAACCTGGTGGTCGGTTCGATAGCGCACGACCTGTCGTTCGGGAAAGGCTTCATCGGCAGCGTCCTGACCATGGGCAAGCTCTTCATGCTCGACTCCACCGACGCCCAGACCGTCTGCGAGGTCATCGAGCAAGAGGGAGTCACGTCGGTCATCTGGGTGCCTACTCTGGCTCAGCGCCTGCTGCAATATGAAGACCTGGACAACTACGATCTCACCAGCCTCAAGAAGATGCACAGCGCCGGCGGCGCCGCCTTCCCAGAGTTGGTGCGCGAGGTCTTCAGCCGCCTGAACATGCGCTTCCACAACGGCTACGGCGCCACCGAGGGCATGACTTGCATCACCACCGCCGAGGACGACATCGAGACTGTGTGTCGCACGGTCGGCCGGCCCACGTGCCCGGGGGACACGTACAAGGTGGTCGATCTGGACGGCAACACTCTGCCGCCGGGGAGTCAGGGGGAACTGTTGCTCAAGGGACCGTCGGTCTTCGCCGGCTACTACAAGAATCCCGAGGAGAACGCGAAGGTCTTCGACGCCGACGGCTTCTTCAAGACCGGCGACCTGGCAGTTATCGACGACCAGGGATACGTCCGTCTGACCGGACGCCTGAAAGAGATGATCAACCGGGGCGGGGAAAGCATCAGCGCCACCGTGATCGAGAGTCTGATCAGCCGGCACCCGGAGGTGGCCATCGTGGCGGTGGTGCCCATGCCCGACCCGATCATGGGCGAGCGTGTGTGCGCCTATGTCCAGCCTGCGGGGGGATGCTCGCTGAACTTCGAGACGGTCATCACCTTCCTCCGAGGCGAGAAGGCGTCGGTACAGCAATTGCCGGAGCGGATCGAGTTCGTCGAGGCCATGCCGTACACTGCGGCGCAGAAGCTGAACAAGACCGCGCTCAAGGAAGACATTGCCAGGAAGCTGGAAGCCGAGGCTACGGCCCAGCAGGTGGCGGAGCAGTCCAGCTAGCACGCCGCCCGAGGGGCGCGAGAATGCCCGACAGGGCGCGAGAATAGGAGAGAGATGGCGGCGAAAGAGATCCGATTCCACGGTCGGGGAGGCCAGGGGGCCGTGCTGGCGGCGCGGATGCTGGCCTCGGCCTGCGCGGCCGAGGGCAAGCACGTGGCCAGCTTCCCCATGTATGGGTTCGAGCGGCGGGGGATGCCGGTGGTGGCCTTCACCCGCTTCGACGACGAGCCCATACGGGAGAAGACCCAGATCTACACTCCCGACTGCCTGGTGGTGATAGACCCCACGCTTCTGGGGCTGAAGACCCTGTTCGACGGCCTCAAGCCCGACGGGGTGCTGGTGCTGAACAGCCCGCGTGAGTTGGTGGAACCACCGCATCCGGGCGTCAAGCGGGCGGCGGTCATCAACGCCACTCAGGTCGCGCTCTGCGAGATAGGCCGCGACATCCCCAACACGTGCCTCATCGGGGCACTGGCCAGGGCGACCGAGTGGGTCAAGCTGGAATCGGTGCTGCAGGGACTCGCCGACCACCTGGAAGGCGACATGCTGCGGCGCAACATCCGGAACGCCGAGCGCGGCTATGAGGAAGTGCAGGTGATCACATGGTAGAGCGAAGCGGCCCCGCGGCCGCCCCGGGCGGCAAGGCCCCCGCCGGCTCGGCGCCTGACAGCCGGGCGGCCCAGACGGACGAGATTTTTCAGACCGAAGCCTCCTGGTCCATCTCCAGCGGCGAGCTGCTCTGCCTGCACACCGGGGACTGGCGCACCGAGCGGCCGGTGTTCATCAAGGAGAAGTGCAACGCCTGCGGCTTCTGCTATATCTACTGCCCCATCCAGTGCATCGTGGACGACGAGGACGGCATCCACTACGCGGCCGACATGGAGTACTGCAAAGGCTGCGGCGTGTGCGCCACGGAATGCCCCAAGGACGCGATCGTCATGACCCCAGAGGGAGGGTTCGATGAGTGTAGCGTCTGAGAAGCAGGGCGCTGTGGCGCCGGCGCCACACGTGGCCGCCGGCCGGCAGACCAAGGTCATCACCGGGAACGGCGCCGCCGCGTGGGCGGCCATGCTCTGCCGCCCCGACGTAGTCGCCGCCTACCCCATCACCCCGCAGAGCGAGGTGATCGAGCAGTTGGCCAAGTTCCATGCCGACGGGGTGCTCGACTGCGAGTACGTTACGGTGGAGGGCGAGAACTCCGCGCAGAATGTGGTCTGCGGAGCCAGCATGGCCGGAGGGCGGGTCTTCACCGCCACTTCGTCGTACGGGTTGGTCTACATGTACGACGCCATGTTCAACACCGCCGGCTATCGGGCTCCGGTGGTCATGATCAACGTCAACCGGGAACCGCCGGGCATCCACGCCGTGTGCTCCGGACAGCAGGACATGATCTCGGTGCGGGACACGGGCTGGGTGCAGCTCATCGTGGAGAACTGCCAGGAGATCATGGACACCACCATCATGGCCTTCCGTCTGGCCGAGGACCACGACATCCAGCTGCCGGTGATGGTCAACTACGACGGCTACTATCTGTCGTTCCTGGCGGAGTCGGTGGCGATACCGGCCATCGGCGAGGTGGACGAGTACCTAGCGCCGCTCGAGAGCCAACCGCCCCGTCCGCAGCTCCTGCCCGGCTCCTATCTGGGCTGTGGCAGTCACGGTATGGGCATGGGCTACGTGGAGCTCCGCAAGAAGCACATGGCCGCCATGGAGCGGGTCAAGACCAAGCTGGACGAGATCGACGGCGACTTCGAAAGCGCCTTCGAACGCAGCTATGGCGGGCAGATCGAGGAGTACCGCACCGAGGACGCCGACATCGTGCTGGTCACCAGCGGAAGCGCGGTGGGGACGGCGCGGACGGTCATCGATGCCAAGCGCGCCGAAGGCGTCAAAGCCGGTCTGGTGAAGCTCCGCCTGTACCGGCCCTTCCCCAGGGAACGGTTGGCCGCGGCCCTCAAGGGCAAGAAGGCGGTCGGGGTGCTCGACCGCAGCATCTGCTTCGGCTGGGACTGCGGGCCGTTCTATATGGAGACGCGGGCCCTGACCCCCGAGATCGGCGTGATCCCCATGCTCAGCTTCATCGACGGGCTGGCCAATATGGACATCACCCGAGAGCATATCGCCGGCATGATCGACGACATCCAGGCGGCGTCCGAGGGGCGCCCCTACCAGCAAGTGACGTGGTTGCCATGAGGCGCGAGAACGGCGCCGCTAGGGCAGCCCACCGGATGAGTACGCGCGCGGCGGCTGCGCCGGCCGCGCCGCAGACCAGGCGGGCCGCGCGACCGGCCGCGCCGCAAGCGAGGGTTTGACATGGCCGAAGAACGCAAGAGACAGCCGAAGGTCTGCGACTACTACGTCGACGATGACAGCTTCTCGCCGGGGGTGGCCTTCTGCTCGGGATGCACCCTCGAACTCAACCTCAGGTTCATATCGAGAGTGCTGGGCAAGGACATCATCTTCGTAGGCACCCCGTCCTGCTCGGCTCCGGTGCTGCACGGCCAGAACACCAAGGCCTGGCACAAGCACGCCTACTACGCCTGCACCATGACCGGCGTCGCCTCCAGCGCGGCCGGCCTTAGCCGCTACTACGAGCACGCCGGCATCGAAGCCACGGTCGTGTGCCATACCGGCGACGGCTGCGCGGCGGACGTGGGTTTCCAAGCTCTGAGTGGCGCTGCGGAGCGCAACGAGAAGATGATCTACGTCTGTTACGACAACGAAGGCTACATGAACACGGGCATCCAGCAGAGCAGCGCAACGCCCTACGGTGCCTCGACCAGCACGACGCCGACGGGCAAGGCCAGCCGAGGGCAAGACCACCGGTTCCAAGAACATGCCGCTGGTCATGGCTATGCACGAGATCCCCTACGTGGCAACCGCCACCCTCAGCCACCTGGAGGACTACGCCAAGAAGTTGGTCAAGGCCCGGGAAGCGGCCAAGGAAGGCTTCGCCTACATCCACGTGTTCTGCCCGTGCGTGCCCGGCTGGAAGATCGGGACCGACGCCTCCATCCAGGTGTGCCGGGATGCGGTCAAGACCAACTACTTCCCGCTATGGGAGATGGAGGACGGCGTCTACCGGATCACCCAGAAGGTCAAGGAGCCCAAGCCCATCGGCGAGCTGACTGCGACCATCGGCAAGTTCAAGCACCTCAGAGCCGAGGAGTTGGCCATCCTGCAGGCGCAGGTGGATCAGCGCTTCAGGACGCTGCAGGCCCTGTGCGCGGGATCAGAGGAACACGCGGGCGGCGCACGTGGGGGCGAGAGGGGAGTAGTGTAGCCAGGTTGGCGGGAAACGGCTGCACCGAAGCATACCGGTGGCTGTGGCCTACGCTCCCGTTGACTGCCCTCGCTTCTGCGCGTCGTAGGGGCTGGTTCCTCTGGCCCAGGACCTCGTCTGCAGCGGCTTACAGAGGATCTGGGTGATGTGGAGCTCGTGCAGCTTCTGAGAGGTCGACGCGATCGCCACTACCGCTGTGTCGGCTCCACGGCGTGTCCCCGACACCACGACCACCTCTTCCCCGGGGGCCAGGTGGCCACCGTCGGCCGCCATAAGCACGATCTCGACGCATACCTTCATCCCCTGGCAGATGGTGCGCAGGACCATGGCCATGGCCTCCGGCGTTCCGGATCCGTAGAGGTGGTCGGTGTGGAAGAGCATCGTCCCGAAGTGCACCGCGTGCCCCTGCTGCTCCAGTTCGGCCACGAGATCTCGAGGGAAGAGCTGCCGGTCTGTGAATCCGTATTGGTGAGGGACCACGATGATACCGATGCCGGTGCCGACCACCAGCGCGGCGGCTTTCCTGGCGGTGGAACCCCGCGTGGACGAAACCACGATCTTTGTTATGCCACGGTGTTTGGCTTCGTCGACCGCTAAGCGCAGGGTCTGGTCGGTGTTGGTCGGCCCTGGCTTCTCGAAGTAGACGATGGTCCTATTCATTCGCGACTCCCAGACTGGGATCAGCCTTCTCGCGTCGCCTCCGTCTAGCGTCCGCGCACATAGTCGGAGCCGTTCCCGGTGGTGAAGAAGATGAAAGGCCGGTCGACCCGGTGCACCTCGAGCGGGCAGTGAGGCACTCCCGCCGGGACGAACACCGCGCATGAACGAGTGAGCATCCGCTTCTCGTCACCCACCCACAGTTCCACTTCCCCGCGCAGGTCCATGTGGTCGTCAGGGTCGGTGCCCAGGAACACCAGGTACTCATCGAAGTCGTGGGTATGCGACACTTTGAGATCCTCGACCGTCCCGGTCCGCAGGATCATACAGGTCTCAAGGTAGAAGGCGCCGGGGACAGCCCCGTCCAACTCGTTGGAGATGTAGAGGGAATCGCACCAGGGGATGTCGCTGTCCCTCTCCCGGCTTTGGGGATGATCCGGGTGTCGGGGAGTATTGGTGATGAAGTACTTGGCGTAGTCGGTCTGTTCCAACAAGATCCTCCTCATGCGCCCAACGGGCCTCGGCCTCGCTGTGGTCGCGGCCAGAAGCTATGGGGAAAGAATGAACCCCCGCCCTCCTCGATGATCGAAGAAGGCGGGGGTCTGTCGTCAGTTGGTCACTGTGCGGACCCTGTCAGCGGTATCGCTGGCTCCGGGTCGCGGACAGCGGTTGACTGCCTACCTCTGGTCCCAAGGGACGAAGGTCTGCATCGGGCCTTGGTTGAATTCCGTCGGGAAGATGACCATGCGCTTCTTGTCGGGCTGCCATTGGTCGGCGACGAACGGGATGTGGGCGATGCCTGGGGCGTCAGGATAGAAGGTCCCATAGGTGATGTCGCCCATGGTGGTGCCTGGGAACGTGCCGTTGAAGACCTGGTCCCTCACCGGGCCCGGTTCGGCCGTTCCGGCCCTCTCGATGGCCATGGCGAGAATCTGCACCGCGGCGTAGTAGAGGCCGACGCTATTGGAGGTGTCGCCATTGAAATCGGCCGTGTAGGCCGCGCCCAGTTCCTTGGCGTAGGGGAACGGGAAGGTTTCCGACCAGAAACCATCGTGACCGACGTAGTTCGAGTCAGGCCCGAGGGTGTTGGCGAAATCCGAGGGCCAGAATCCCTTGTACCCGAAGATGAACTTCGGAGACCAGTCCCCCTGCTTCATCTGCTTGACGAACGTGATGCCGCCGGCGGGGTCGATCAGCGTGACCATTCCGTCGACGTTCATCTCCTTGAACTTGAGGATGATCGAGGAGAAGTCCGGGGTGCCCGTCGCGCTGAACTGCTCGTAGGTCACGACGTTGTAGCCTGCCGCCTTGAGTCCCGCCACGGTGCCGTTGCCGAAACCCGTGCCGTCGGGCGTGTTGTCGGTCATGACGGCGAAGTTCTTGGGCACGTCAGCCGGATCCATCGCCTTGATCGCGCCGACGGCCGCCTTGCCGGCTAGGAGGGCCGACTCGAACAAGTCGGCCGACCACTTCAGGTTCATGCCGCCGATGTATCCCGGGAAGTTCGATGTCCGGGACCGCGACGTCGATCCAGCTCGAGCAGATTTGGTAGAAGACCCCGTACTTCTCGGCCACCGTCGCGGCTGCCTGGTTGACAGGAGTGATGTTCGAGCTCAAGATGAGCTTGAGCCCGTCGACCTTGATCAGCTGCTCCATGGCCGCGGCGCCCGCGGTCGGATCGCTCTTGTCGTCGGCATACTTCAGCACGATCTTGTGCATCTTGCCGTCGCTGAGCTTGACGCCGCCTTTGGCGTTGATGTCGGCGACGGCTTTCTCCTGCGCCCACTTCTCGTCCTGGCCGGTCAAGACGTTGCTGCCGGTCAGAGAGTTGATCGCGCCGATCATGATGTCTTCGCCTGCCTCCGCGCCAGCGGTGGTAGTCGGGCCGGCGGTGGTGGCCGGGTCGGCGGTGGTGGCCGGGCCGGCGGTGGTGGCCGGGCCAGCGGTGGTGGCCGGGCCAGCGGTGGTCGTCGTGGTCTCTTCGGTCGTGCCACACGCCGACAGGAAGAGAACGGACATGAGGCCGATGGCCAGGACCAATATCAATACAAGCAGTTTCTTATCTTTCACGGTACCCCCCTAGTTCGCGGCTGCAATCTGATGGTTCGGAATGGAACAAGCCGGGCTCGTTCATGCCATAGACTTCCCCCTCGGTTCACCCTGCGTTCACTTGTGCAAGTGAATAACCAGTCTAGCACGCTGTGAATTCTACAGGTAGCGGCGCTCCGGCCGCACGTCACCCCGATTGGGGCGAGTGCGGGGAAAAACGCCGTTTGGGGATTGTGCGCAGGACTCGCGACGAAGTCCTCCGGACGCGACTTCCCAAAGGCAGGGGCATCTGCTATGTTTTGCAGCGCTTCATCGGGAAGTCGGTGCCTAACCGGCAACCCGGTCGTCTTGGGGGGACTTGCTTGAACTTGATGCCACATCGGCGTGGCTCCTTTAGGGTGCTCTTCATTCTGGTCGACGAGCGGCCACGGTCGGCCTCTTCGGGGCGGTAGGGCATGGCGGCTGGAGACCCTCTCCTGGTACTCGACAAGGTCGACAAGCACTTCGGCGGTCTCCACGTCCTCACCGATCTGGATTTCGAAGTGCGCGAGGAGGAGATCGTGGGCCTCATCGGCCCCAACGGCGCCGGAAAGTCGACGGTCTTCAACCTCATCACTTCGATATACCCGATAGATAGCGGCAGTATCCGGTTCAAGGATAGGGAGATCGCCGGCCTTGCTCCGTACAAGATCTGCCACCTGGGGATATCGAGGACCTATCAGCTCGTCCGGGCTTTTCTCAAGATGTCGGTCCAAGAGAACGTCATGACGGCCGCCGTCTACGGAGGCAAGCACCAGGCCCAGAGTGCCAAGCAGCGCACCCTGGAAGCCCTGGACCTTGTGGAGTTGTCCGCCAAGCGGGATGTCAACGCAGCACACTTGACTCTATCCGACCGGCGCCTGCTGGAGATTGCCATGGGCTTGGCCTCGATGCCGTCTCTGATCCTGCTCGACGAGCCCATGGCCGGCCTCACCGACGTCGAGATAGAGCACCTGCTAGGCGTGATCAAGGCGACGAAAGCCGAACGGAAGTTCGCCATCCTGTGGATCGAGCACAGGGTGGACGCGGTCCTTGACTTCTGCGAGCGCGTGGCCGTGCTCGACTACGGGGTCAAGATCGCCGATGGGTGCCCGGACGACGTGGCGTGCGACCCCAAAGTGATAGAGGCTTACCTTGGCGAACCTGCTGCTTGAGGTCAAGGAGCTAAGCGTTTCCTACGGGGATGTCCGGGCCCTCCTGGACGTTTCCCTCGAGGTCGAGGAAGGGTCTATCGTGGCTCTTGTCGGGTCCAACGGCGCCGGCAAGTCCACCCTCCTGAAGGCGGTCGCGGGTCTTCTCCACCCCTCTGGGGGACAGGTGCTCTTCATGGGGGAGGACCTGGAGAAGCTCAACACCAAGCACCGCGTCGACAGAGGCATCGTGCTTGTGCCCGAGGGACGTCGACTTTTCCAGGGTCTGACCGTCCTTGAGAATCTGAGACTGGGGGCGTATATCCCCAGGGCACGCGCCAGCTACGGCGAGTCTCTGGAACGAGTGTTCGGGCTGTTCCCGGTGCTGAAGGAGCGAGCGAACGGCAAGGCCGGCCTTTTGAGCGGCGGCGAGCAACAGATGCTGGCCATCGGGCGGGCCGTCATGGCGCACCCAAGGCTCGTTTTGATCGACGAAGCCTCCCTGGGGCTCAGCCCCATCCTGACAAGGACGATCTTCGAGTTGATCGTCGCGCTCAACCAGCAAGGGACCACCGTCTTGATGGTCGAGCAGAATATCCACATGGCTTTGAAGATCTGTAGCAAAGCCTACGTGATGAAGACCGGGCACATCGTGCTGAGTGGGACCGGGGAAGAGCTGCTTGCGAACGTCGACGTACGGAAGGCCTATGTGGGCGAGCGGGGGAGCAAGCTGTAATGACGGTCTTGATCCAGGTCGTAATAAACGGCATTCTCCTGGGGTCCATGTACGGCATCGCGGCCGCCGGCCTAAGCCTCATCTTTGGCACGATGAGGATCATCTTCCTTGCCCAGGGCACGATGATCGTCTTCTTCGCCTTCGTAGTCTACTGGCTCTTCGTCAAAGCCCATATCGATCCTTATCTTTGCCTGCTCATAGTGGTGCCTCTCGCCTTCTTGGTGGGCCTAGGCCTGTTCTACTCCCTGTTCCGGAAGGCAGTCGCCCTCGAGGACAGGAACGTCACGTTGCTGCTCGCGGTGGGACTGATGTACCTGGTCGACAACGCGATGTTGAAGGTTTGGTCTGCCACCCCGCGCTCGGTAACGATCTCGTATTCAGACGCCATGATCGTCGCAGGGGGCATCCGGGTGCCGTGGCTGCGCCTCGCCCTCCTGGGACTCGCCCTCGTGTCGGCTCTTGTCGTGTTCTTGTTCCTCAAGAGAACACGCATAGGAACCGCCGTGAGGGCGGCCTCTGAGGACCTCGAGGCGACGAAGATCCAGGGGATCAACGCCATCTGGGTGTGCGCGATCAGCTTCGCCGTCGGGATCGGACTTGCGGGAGTGGCCGGTGTCGGGCTGGCCACCGTCTTCAGCTTTGACTACCAGTTTGGGTTCACGTGGGCTATCAAAGCCCTGGTCGCTCTCGCTCTCGGGGGCATCGGCAACGTGTTCGGCGCTCTGGCAGGGGGGCTTATCCTGGGCATCATAGAGAACCTCGCCGCCTACTATTGGGGCATCGCCTGGATCGACGTAGCCTCATATGGGCTCTTTATGCTGGTGCTGATCTTCCTGCCCCAGGGCTTGTTCGGCCGACGGGCGCTGGTCAAGAAAGTCTGAACTGCGGAGCGATACGGAGAATCGATGGCGCGGACATGAGATTGCTACCGGACTGGAGTAAGTTGAGCAAGTGGAAGCTGGCCTCGGCGGGCCTCGCGGTTGTGGCGGTCGTGTTCTTCGCCACCCTGCCCTTCTTCTACGACGTCAACCGTGGACAGTTCGGCATCTTTTTCTTCAACGTCTTCGTCTATGCGATCATGGCACAGGGCTGGAATCTTATAGGCGGCTACACGGGCCAGATCAGTCTTTGCCAAAATACTTTCTTCGGCGTCGGGGCCTATACCATGGCGTTGTTGTGGTACAACGACGTCACCCATACCGGGTACTTCTTCGACCCGGTGCTGATGATCCTGGCCGGCATCTTGCCGGCCATCCTCGCCGTCTTCATCGGTCTGCCGCTTCTGTCCCGCCTGCGGGGCGACTACTTCTCCTTCGGCACGCTAGGGTTTGGGATAATCGTCACCACTCTGTTCATCAATGGGGGGAAGTTTACGGGTGGGGCGGAGGGCAGGCTACTGGTCAAGAAGATGCCCGAAGGCGTCGTTTTCAACCTGCGCACTCACTATTGGGTATCTTTCCTGGTGGCTGTTCTTGCGACCTTGGTGGTCTATTTCTTGACTTCTTCCAGGGTCGGGCTTGCCCTGAAGGCCATCCGGGAAGACGAGGTCTCGGCGGTGTCGCACGGCATCAACGTACTCAAGTACAAGATCATCGCCTTTGCCGGGGGTGCGGCCATGGCCGGAGTGGCCGGTAGCATCTACGGCTACTATCTCATGCAGGTGACCCCGATCAACGTCCTCACCTTCAACTGGCTGTTCCTCCCTATCCTGATGACCGTGCTCGGGGGAACGGGAACGCTCATCGGTCCGTGGCTGGGGGCCATCGTGATCTACCTCATAAGCTGGTACGGAGGCTCGTACCTCGCGGGCTGGGACGCGGTGATCTCGGGGGTCGTGATCATATTGGTGATGCTCTTCATACCGTCCGGTATCATGGGGCTTGCCCAGAAGGTGCCCGGTCTGGGGAGGAAGGGCACGTTCGGCCCATAGCGGAACGGTCAGCACTGTCGCCGGCAGGTTCCAGCAGTCGGTGTGTCCTCTCGAACGCGGCGCTTAGCCATCGCGACGGATCCTTCGGCGGGAGCGCCCCTATCTTGTGCGCCCCATTCGGCGGGCGGCGGTCCGCGAGAGACGATCGGTGAGGTCTTCTATCATGAGAGCAGCTGTTCAGAAAGCCATCAATGTTGTCGAGGTCGAAGACGTCCCCGAACCGGTGACGCAGCCAGATCAGATAAAAGTCAAGATCGCCTACGCCGGGATCTGCGGCACCGACATCGAGATCCTCGAAGGCACGTTCGGCTTGGTCAAGGAGCCCTGCTTCCCGAAGATCGAGGGCCACGAGGCCTCCGGCACCATCGTCGAGGTGGGCAGCGCCACTAAACTTGGCTACAAGGTGGGGCAGCGGGTGGCTATGATCCCCGCGGCGCCGTGCGGGGCCTGCTTCTTCTGCCGTAGCGGGCAGGAAGGCTTCTGCGAGCACAACACCATGTATTCTGGCGCCTTTGCCGAGTACGGCGTCTACGGCGAGGGCCAGGTGTTCCCGATCGCCGACGACGTGAGTTTCGAGGTGGGGACGATGTTGGAGCCTCTCTCGATCGCCATGCGCGGCAACGATCTGGCCAAGGTCGCCCCGGGCAAGTCGGTGGCCATCCTGGGCGCCGGCCCCATCGGCATGTTCAACCCTCATCGTCGCCATACACAGCGGGGCCTCGAAGATCCTGATGAGCGAGCCGGTGGCTTACAAGCGCGCGTTCGCCGAACGGCTGGGGGCGACTATCACCATCGATCCCTTCAACGAGGACCTTCTTGCAGTCGCGGTGGAGGCAACGAACGGCCTCGGGTTCGACGCCGTCATCGACTGCACCGGCAAGCTGGAGGGAGCCCGGCAGGCTGTGCACCTGGCCGGGCCGGGCGGGCACGTCGTCTGGGCGGCGGTGTACCCGGTCGGCGGCGAGGTCCCGGTGAGTCCCTGGCTGCTGTACGAGAAGGACCTGAGCATCCACGGCCTGTTCCAGTCGCCCTACTTCCTCTGGCGGGCGAACGCGATGCTCCCGGTGCTCAACCTCGAACCGCTGATCTCTCATGTCTATCCGCTGGACCAGATCAACCAGGCCTTCGACGACCAGATACACGGCAAAGTCATGAAGGCGTTGGTCAGGCCTTGACCGGCGCTCGCCACTGAAGGGGCCGCTAGGCCGCGAGAAAGGAGGACCCCCCGTGTCACAAGAACCGACCTACCACGGCACCCGGCTTCACCACGTAGGGGTGGTGGTGAAGGACATCGACAAAGCCATAGCCCACCTGGAAGCTCTCGGCTTCGGCCCTTTCAAGTTCGACGACGAGAACAAGGTGTTCGCCATCAGCTTCAAGGGCGAGCTTCACGGCCGGCCGGCCGAGTGGACCACTAAGATCAGCAACGCCCGCATGGGTGACGTAGAACTGGAGCTTCTGGAGCCGTACGAGGGCGACCAGGCTCTCAAGGAGACGTTGGACGCCCAGGGCGAAGGCCTCCACCACATAGGCTGGCTGACCACCGACCTTCTGGGCGACATGGAGCGAGCAACGGCCAAGGGAGCCAAGGTGTGGACGAGCTCCATCGTCCCCGGGCAGCCGGGCTTCTGCTACTTCGAGGGCAGCGAGATAGGCAACCTCGCCATCGAACTAAGGGAGCCGTAGGCGATGAAAGCTGCACTGACCTACGGTCCCTTCGACACCCGGGTGGAAGAGATCCCCGAACCCACCCCCGGCTCGGGCGAGGTCAAGGTCAAGATCGCCTACTGCGGCATCTGCGGGAGCGACCCGGAGATCTACGAAGGTACCTTCGGTCTGCTCAAGGAGCCTTGGTGGCCGAAAGCTCCATTCCCGACCGGGCACGAGGCCTCCGGGGTGATCATCGAGCTTGGCTCGGGCCTGCTCGGCGATTGGAAGGTCGGCCAGCGGGTAGCCATGAACTTTCGCGACTACTGCGGCCGCTGCTACTACTGCCGCAACAAGATGGAGCAGTTCTGCGAGTACGTCAAATCGTACGAGGCCGGCTTCGCCGAGTACGCGCTGTATTCCGAGAGCTGCCTCTACCCCCTGCCCGACGACGTCAGCCTGGAGCGGGGCGCTATGCTGGAGCCGGTCACCATCGCCACCCACGCGGTGGATCTGGGCAACATCTTGCCCGGGAAGACGGTGGCCATCTCGGGTGCGGGGACGATCGGCTTGCTCGTGCAGCAGATCGCCATGCACGCCGGCGCCGCTCGCGTCCTCGTATCCGACCCCATGCCCGAGAAGCGCGAGATGGCGAAGCGGTTCGGGGCCGACTGGACGGTCGATCCTCTCACCGAGGACATGGTGGCCGTCGGCCGGGAGCTGATGGAGGGCCGAGGCTTCGACACCGTCTTCGAATGTAGCGGCCACCTGTCCGCCGTGCCCCAGACCATCGAGCTGGCCGACAAGTACGGCACCGTCGTCTGGGCGGGGGCGTATCACGAAGACGCCACCTTCCCGCTCAACCCCTACTACATGTTCGCCAACGAGCTCACCATCCGCTCCACCATATTGGCTCCGTACGTGTTCCCCCGGGCGCTCAAGCTCCTCTCCAAGCTGGACCTCGAACCGATGATCACCCAGATCGTCCCGCTGGAGGACATAGCCCAGGCACTGGCCGCGCGCAAGACCAGCACCGACATCAAGATCCTCGTGAAGCCGTAGGAACGCGACCAAGACTTCGTTTCGAAACGAGCCACAAAGGAGGTGGCTGAATGAGTGAGAAGATCAACTGCGACAACTGCGACATGCTGCTCTACTTCGGCGAGGAGATCAAGCGCCGTCTGTACATGCGGGCCATCCCCGACGAAGCGGCCGTCCTGGCCGCCTATGGCAACGCCTGTCCCCGCTGCGGCCACGCTCTCTCGGCGGACAAAGTGAAGGTCCAGATCAAAAGGCGGCGCACCCATGGCTCATAACGACGCGCTCATTCTGGAGCTGGAGGCCAGGACCAAGAAACTGACCGATCACTGCCTGACCCAGTTCTGCACCTTCAGCCAGGGCCATGTCGGCGGCACGATGTCCGTTATGGAGATCGTCACGGCCTTGTACTTTCACCATATCAAGTTCGATCCCAAGGATCCCGACTGGCCCGAGCGCGATCGGGTGATCATGTCGAAGGCGCACTGCTGCGAGGCCATCTACGCGGCGCTGGTCGAGTTGGGCATGTATCCGGAAGAGACCCTCGGCACGTACTACTGCTACGGTTCGCCCTTCCAGGGACACGCCGACCGCTGGTGCACCCCTGGGATCGACTTCTCTGGGGGCTCGCTGGGCCAGGGCCTCTCCTTCGCGGCCGGCCTGGCCCTCGCCGAGAAGCTCAAGATGAAGTTCAACCCGCCCTCGCGGGAGGACACCTTCTTGCCCCGCTACATCGTCCGTTACAACCCGCGCTTCCGCACCTACTGCATCATGGGCGACGGCGAGATGCACGAGGGTCAGGTGTGGGAAGCGGCCATGTTCGCGACCAAGTTCAAGCTCGACAACCTCATCGGCATCGTCGACTACAACAAGTGGTCGCTGGACGGGCCCACCAACGACATCATGCCCATCGAGCCTCTGGTCGAAAAATGGAGAGCCTTCGGCTGGACGGTCTACGAGATCGACGGGCACGACCTGCGCCAGGTCCTTGATGCCCTCGACTTGGTGGCCAAGCAGTATGGCGACAACAAGCCCAAGGTCATCATCGCCCACACCGTCAAGGGGAGGGGAGTCTCCAACTGGGAGGAGCTCCACATGCACCTGGGCCGCGGCGAAGAGATGATGAAGGGTGTCAGGGAAGGGAGAGCCAAATATGGCGACATGGAATGAGTATGTCGAGATCGGCGAACCCGTCATGACGGGCAAGGGAATCGGCACAGCCATCAAGGCCGCGTTCCAGAAGGATCCCCGTGCTCTCGCCATCCTGGAGGACATGCAGTTCCCCGAGATCGAGTGGTTCACCGACAACATGTTCGATCGCATGATCGAGTGCGGCATCGCCGAGCAGAACGGCGCCTGCGTGGCGGCTGCTCTCGCCTCCGAAGGCTTCGTCCCGGTGATCAACAACTTCCTGTTTGCCAGCATGAGCCGGGCCTACAACCAGATCCGCCAGAGCATCCTGGTGGATCGGTTCAACGTGAAGTTCATCTCGAGAGAGGGAGTGTGGGGAGAAGTAGGCGTCTCTCATGCCACCATCGAGGGAATCGGCAGCCTGCGTGTCCTTCCGAACCTGGTGATCATGAACCCGGCCGACGTGGTGGAAGCCGAGAAGGCGACCGAGGCCATGATGCAGTACATAGGGCCGGCGATGATCAAGCAGGAGATGAGCCCCAACCCCTTCAGGATCTTCACCGACGACTACCCCTTCGATATCGGCAAGGCCTACTCGATCAGGGACGGCACGGACGCGACCATCGTGGCTACCGGCTACATGGTGAGCGAGGCCATCAAAGCGGTCGACCTGCTCGAAGAGGACGGGCTGGAAGTGGGGGTGCTCAACGTCTGCACCATCAAGCCGATCGACGAAGACGCGATCGTCGCGGCCGCCGCTCGTACCGGAGCCATCGTCACCGCCGAGAACTCGAGCGACATCAACGGCCTGGGTGACGCCGTGGCCTGTGTCCTTTCGGAGAACCTGCCGACACCGCTCGTTAAGGTGGGGGTGGAAGACGAGTTCGGACAGTCCGGGCTTGTCACCCCCGAGAAGGACGAGCTCATGGAGCACTTCGCGCTGAGCGCCGAAGACCTGGTGGTCTCGGTGAAGGAGTGCATCGAGAAGAAGGAGAGGCTGCGCTCGCGGTAGCGAGGTTCATCCTTACCCAAAGTAGTGTGACTACGGGGCCGGAGCATTCCCGAGCGGTGGGCTGCCCGGCCCCGGCTCATCAGAAGGTTCAACGTTAGGAGGTTGAGATGAAGGCCCTTGTTATTGGGGGGAGCGGCCTCTTCGGCAAGAAGTCGGTGCTGGCCCTTTTGCGCGACCCCGAGTGCGAAGGGGTGGTCTCGTTCGACCCGGCTGCGCCCCCGGAGAGCTTCCACAAGGCCATCGCCCCCTTCGCAGACAAGTTCAAATACGTGCGGGGCGACATAGGGGACCTCGAACAGGTGCTCGCCGCCGCGAGCGAGAACGGCGTGGACCGACTGGTAAACTGGGCGATGATCCTCTCCAAGGACCCCATGCCCCGGCTGAACACGAGGATCGGCCTGTTCGGCATGTGCAACGTCTTTGAGGCAGCTCGCCTTCTGGGCATCAAGCGGGTGGTCTACGCCAGTTCCGAGACGGTCTACGGAGTCCAGGAGGACTACGGCGACCGGGAGATAGTCGAGGACGACCGGCTCCTGCCTTTCACGGGTAGCTTCTACGCCCTGGCCAAGTGCCTGGCCGAGGTCGTCGCCGCCCAATACGACGAGCTGTACGGCATCAAGTCGACCGCGCTCCGACCGTGCATCGGCTATGGCCACGGAGGTAAGGATCCCAAGTTCGTGCGCTGGTTCTCGGATATCGTCTCGCTGCCGGCGGTCGGCAAGCCCGTGCATCTCGAATGCACGGGCGACTGGAAGTTCTCGACCATCATCGCCGACGACGTGGCCGAGTTCATGCGGCTCGCCCTGCATGCCGATTCCTCGCCGCACTCCGCCTACAACCTGGGAGGGCCCCCGGTCACCCTCCGTGACTTCGCGGCCGCTGTCAAGCAGTTCATCCCCGACGCCCAGATCACCTTCGGCAACGAACCCGAAGACTGTGAATTGCCCTGGAAGGTGAACTGTGACCGGGCGAAGGCCGACTTCGGCTTCAGCCTTATGTCTCTGGAACAGGCGGTTCTGTATCACATCAACGAGGCGCGGGCCGAGGTGGGCCTGCAGCCGCTGACGGCGTGAATCGAGGGCCGGGACCGTCGCGGCCCCGCGCGATTCCGACCCGTCCGCACGCCTCGGTGTCGTATGATGGTGAGGTAGCGAGTTACCCCACCCGCGCCGCGGGAGAGGCTGACGTGCGATTCCTGAACACGGAGGTGTAAGTCTGCATGGGAGAGATCAAGAGATACACCAACGGCACTACCGGGGGGCCGGTGTTCGTGGACGTGAAGGATGGCAAGATCCTCCGCATAACGCCCCTTGAGTTCGACGAGACCGACGCCGCCTCCTGGACCATCCAGGCCCGGGGGCGGAGCTTCACGCCGCCCCGCAAGGCCACGGTATCGCCCTGGACGGCCGCGCACCGCTCCACTATCTACTCGCCCAAACGCATCCTCACCCCGCTCAAGCGGGTGGACTTCGATCCCAAGGGGGCCCGCAATACCCAGAACCGGGGGACGTCGGGGTACGAGCCCATCGGCTGGGACGAAGCTCTCGACACGGTTACCGACGAGATGATCCGGCTCCATCGGGAAGTGGGTCCGGCCGCCATACTGTCCACTCCTGGATCCCACCACCTATGGGGGAACGTGGGCTATCGTCACAGCGCCTACTTCCGCTTCATGAACCTGGTCGGATTCACCTATGGGGAGCACAATCCCGATAGCTGGGAAGGCTGGCACTGGGGAGCCATGCACATGTGGGGCAACAGCTTCCGCCTGGGCATCAACGAGCAGTACGGTCTCCTGGAGGACGCCCTCGAGAACACCGACCTCATCATCTACTGGTCCTCCGACCCGGAAGCGAGCGGCAACGGGGTCTACGCGGGCCACGAGGGCAACGTGCGCCGCAGGTGGCTGAAAGAGCTGGGCGTCAAGATGATAGTGATCGACCCCTATCTCAATCACACTCAAGCTCTCCTGGGCGACAAGTGGTTCTCGCCTCGTCTGGGCACCGACGTGGCCATGGGTCTGGCCATCGCTTTCACCTGGCTCACCGAGGGGACGTACGACAAGGAATACATCGCCGGTCGCACTACCGGCTTCGACGAATGGAAGGACTACGTCCTGGGCAAGACCGACGGGGTTCCCAAGACGCCGGAATGGGCCGAGGCCGAGAGCAACATCCCAGCTCGCGAGATCCGGGCACTGGCCCGGGAGTGGGCCGCCAAGAAGACCATGCTCGCGGCCGGCGGCCCGGGCGGCATGGGCGGCGCTTCCCGGGCTTCCTGGGGCAACGAGTGGGCGAGGACCATGGTCGCCCTCGCGGCCATGCAGGGGCTGGGCAAACCGGGCAGCAACATCTGGGGCACCACCAGCGGCGCGCCGGTCGACTGCAGCTTCATGTTCCCCGGCTACGCCGAAGGGGGCATCTCGGGCGACACGAACAACTCAGCCGCCGGCTTTCGCTTCGTCAACCGCATGTTCCCCAACGGCGGGGCGATCAGCAATCCCCAGCACACCACCGAGGGCCAGACCGTCCCTCGTCTCAACATCCCCGAGGCCATGCGCCACGAGAACGTGAAATGGCGGGGTAAGGGCTTCTGCGGCTCCCACATCGAGAGCCAGTTCCAGAGGTACGAATACCCGGCCCAGGGCTATCCCCACGTGGGCATGTATTACCGCTATGGCGGCTCGTTCTTCGGCACCATGACCGAGACCAACCGCTACGTCACTGCCTATACCGAGGGGAAGGTCCCCTTCGTCGTCAGCCAGAGCATCTGGTTCGAGGGCGAGACCAAGTTCGCCGACATCATCCTGCCGGCCTGCACCAACTTCGAGCGCTGGGACATCAGCGAGTACGCGAATTGCTCCGGCTACATCGCCGATTCCTACCAGTTCTGCAACCACCGGGTGATCGTGTTCCAGCAGAAGTGCATCGAGCCGCTGGGCGAGTCGAAGTCCGACTACGACATCTTTGCCGAGCTGGCCAAACGGATGGGCGTCTACGGTCCCTACAGCATGGGAGGCAAGACCGACCTCGACTGGGTCAAGGACTATTACCACGCCACCGACATGCCCACGGTCATGAGCTGGGACGAATTCGCCAAGAAAGGCTACTACGTGGTGCCGGCCCCGGAGGAGAAGAAAGCGAAGCCGGCCCTGCGCTGGTTCGCGGAGGACCGGGTCAAGGACACTCCCGACTGGGGCCCCGCTCCCTGGGATCAGATCAAAGGGGAGGGCCTCCAGACCCAGAGCGGCAAGATCGAGTTCGTCTCCTCGAGTCTGAAGCGGCTGGAAGCCACCGGTACCGTCGATCCGGAGCGACCGGTCATGGGGCCGCAGTACTTCGAAAGCTGGGAAGGCCACCACACCGCCGACCTCTACTCCAAGTACCCGCTGCAGATGGTCTCGCCCCACCCGAAGTACAGCTTCCACACCATGGGCGACGCCAAAGACAGCTGGATGAACGAAGTGAAAGACAACCGGTCACTCAAAGACGACGGCAACTATTACTGGATCATGCGAGTGAACTCCAAGGACGCGGCCGCGCGCGGCATCGCCGACGGCGACCTCATCCGGGCGTTCAACGACCGGGGCTCGGTCATCCTGGCGGCGCAGGTCACCGAGCGGGTCCCACCGGGCACTGTGCACTCGTATGAATCGTGCGGCGATTACCAGGCGCTCGGCGAGCCGGGTCACTCTCCCGACATCTCGGGCTGCGTGAATATCCTCACGCCCAAGCGCTTCATCACGCCCACGTCGACCGCCATGGCCAACAACTCCTGCCTGCTCCAGATCGAGAAGTGGGACGGTTCGCTGAAGGAGGGGGTGGCCTCATGAGCGGCGCGCCGAAGAAGTGGAACATGGTCATCGACGTCGACCGCTGCATGGACTGCAACGACTGCTTCCTGGCGGACAAGGACGAGTTCGTCGGCAACGACTTTCCCGCCCTATTCGGTGGGTCAGCCCTGGCGCGGACACCGCTGGATGAACATCATGCGGCAAGCGAGCGGGGCCAGTACCCGCTGGTCCAGGTTGCCTACCGGCCCACGCCCTGCCTTCACTGCGACGATGCTCCCTGCATCAAGGATTCGCCGGCCGGGACCGTCTACAAGCGGGAAGACGGCCTGGTGATCATCGACCCGGTCATGGCCAAGGGCCATCCCGAGATCGTCGAAGACCTGTCCCTACGACGTCATCTTCTGGAACGACGAGGCTCAGGTGGCGCAGAAGTGCACCGGGTGCGCCCACCTCATGGACGAGGGCTGGAAGGAGACCCGCTGCTCGCAGATCTGCCCGGCGGAGGCTATCAAGCTGGTGCTGGCCGACGATGACGAGATGGCGGCCATGGTCGCCGCCGAGGGGCTCGAAGTCCTGAAGCCGGAGCTGGGCGCAAAGCCGCGGGTCTACTACAAGAACCTGTACCTGTTCGCCAAAGCTTTCATCGCCGCCAACGTGGTCTTCGGCGACACCGACGAGTGCGCCGAGGGGGCCCAGGCCACGGTGACTCAGGATGGCAAGAAGGTGGGAGAGGCTGTCGCCAGCAACTACGGCGACTTCTATGTAGACGGCTTAGAGCCGGGGGGAGAGTACACGGTGACCGTGGAAGCCGGGGGTTATGCCCCGGTGACGCAGACCATCAAGCTCGAGCAGAGCCTTACTATCGGGACGGTGGTGCTGGCGAAGAGTTGAGCCATCCGAGCCGGTCGCAGGTTGCTTGCGCAGGTGGCGCTTGGATGGTCCAGGAGGGCGCATGAACGAAGAGACATTTCACATCCTCGGCGTAGCCGGCAGTCTTCGCAGCGCCTCGTACAACCGCGGTCTGCTGCGAGCGGCGGCGGAGGTGCTTCCTCCCGGGGTGAGCCTTGAGGTCTTCACACTCGACGACATCCCTCTGTTCAGTGCCGACGTCATGGCCGGGGGCGATCCACCGGCGGTGCAGACCCTCAAGGAACGCATCAAGGCCGCCGACGCGGTGCTTATCGCAACCCCCGAGTACAACTACTCGATCCCGGGCGTGTTGAAGAACGCGGTGGACTGGGCCTCGCGACCCTCGAAGAACAGCGTCCTACGCGGCAAGCCGATAGGGATCATGGGGGCGTCCGGAGGAGACAGCGGGACCATCCGCTGCCAAATGGCCTTACGCCAGGTGTTCGTGCAGACCCACTCTTTCGTGATGATCCAGCCCGAGCTGCGGGTGGCCAACGCGGGGACGAAGTTCGACGCCGCCGGCGACCTGGTGGACGTGGAGCTGCGCGAGCGGCTCCGCACCTTTGTGGCGGCGCTCGTGGACTGGGCGCGGTTGGTGGGCAGCCGGGACTGAGAGACACTAAGGGACCGTTACCTCGCGCGGGTCCGAGCGGCCGGCACGGCCGTGGCTACGCGACTGGGCTCGCGCGAGCGAATCGGCGCGGCCGGCACGTGGCCTGGGATCGAGCGACCGCGGCTGTCAGGCGCCGCCCGCGGGGCCGCGGCTGCGCCGCGGGCGACTGCAAGGCCGGGCCCGCGGGCAGCAGGCGTCGGCGTCCGTGTGCCCGCGCCCGGCCTCAGGCGGCTCGTAGTATGCTTCTGGTGGTCGTGCTCCGCGAACGGTAGAGCAAAGGAGGTCCCATGAACGTCGCTGTCCTCACCGGGGGTGGAGACTGCCCGGGCCTGAACGCAGTCATCCGAGCCATCGTCCGCAAAGGAATCGGCGACTACGGCTGGGAGCTCACGGGCGTCCGCATGGGCTGGCGGGGGCTGCTCGAGAAGGACACCTGCCCCCTCGATATGGACGCCGTCAGCGGCATCCTCCATGTGGGCGGTACCATCCTCGGCACCTCCCGCACCAACCCCTCGAAGGTGGACGGAGGACCCGAGACGGTGGTCAAGAACCTCGCCGAGCTCGGGGTGGACGCTCTGATCGCCATCGGCGGCGACGACACCCTGAGCGTAGCGAAGCGTCTCCACGAAGAGCTGGGCGTGCACGTGATCGGTGTGCCCAAGACCATCGATAACGATCTTTCCGGCACCGACTACACCTTCGGCTTCGACACCGCCGTCTCCATCGCCACCGATGCGATCGACCGGCTGCATACCACGGCCGCTTCCCATCACCGGATCATGGTGGTGGAGGTCATGGGCCGCCACGCCGGTTGGATAGCGCTCCACAGCGGCATAGCAGGGGGAGCGGACGTCATCCTGCTCCCGGAGTTCCCGGTGACCGTGGAAGATGTCTGCGACCTGATCGAGTCCCGGGCCTCCCGAGGCAAGCCCTTCAGCGTGGTCTGCGTCAGCGAAGGAGCCAAGATCCTGTGGAGGTCGGGCGAGCAGAAAGAGGTGCTGGCCTCCGATGAGATCGACGCCTTCGGCCACGTCAAGCTGGGAGGAGTGGGGAGCGTTCTCGCTCGCGAGATCAAGCGCATCACCGGCCTCGAGGTGCGGGACACCACTCTGGGCTACATCCAGCGGGGTGGCTCCCCGACTGCTCACGACCGGATCCTCGGCACCCGCTTCGGCGTCAAGGCCGCCCAGATGGTCGCCGCCGGTGAGTGGGGCATGATGGCCGGGCTCAAGGGCGACGAGATCGTGTCGGTACCCCTCGCCGAGGCCGTCTCGGCCTGGAAGCTGGTCCCCGAAGACATGTGGGAGCTGGCCCGGATCTTTTTCGGTTAGGGAAAGCGCCACAAGGGCGGGCAAGCGCCTAGGCCGGTGTGCCTCGGGCCGGCTTGCCGCGCGCCCCGCCGCCACCATCGAGGAGGGCCTTCAGTCTCCTGGCGTCGCGCCGGGAGATTCCGCGGCCGGTTGCGTCTCCAGCATCGCGCCGGCGGCCTGCAGCCGCGCGTCGTAGGACGCTCGATACCAGTCGTACATCGTGGCAAAAAGGGTGAGCAATATCGCAAAGAGCGAGGTCGCACCTATGTTGTAGGGTGCGTGGACGAAAGGCAGGAGCACCTCGAAGACGAGGACCATGCCGAAGTTGAGCAAGGCCATGATCGGGAGCTCCCACCACACGGACACCCGCCTGCGAAGAAGGCTTATCACGCCCCGCAGCACGTAGGTGCTGACCACGATGGTGAGCGCGATGCAGATGGCTATCTGGAAGCTCGACGCGCTGAGTCCCGGCAGGATCTGGCCGAAGACGACCGAGAGGACCGTGATGAGCACTATCTTCTCCGTCATGGTCGCAGCCGTCGAGCGGGGGCTCGCGCTTTCCCTCGTGCTCGGCAAGACTAGGGGCGAGGCGTGCTCCCGGCCCAAATGCGGCCGTTGCTCTTGACGCTGGTCGCCATGCTCCTCTTCACGCTCCGGTCCTCGCGACCTCAGAAGCCGCCGGAGCGCGAGCCCCATGAAGGCGGCGATCGCCGCGAGCAAGGCAGTGGTGAGGGGAGCACCGATCACGGCGCGCCACAACGATTCGTCGGGCGAGGCTCGGAATATGTGGACCTTGACGAAATCGGTGGCGTCCAGGCGGGCGACGTGTATCCACCATTCGTGCGGCAGTTTCACGACGAACCACAAGACGGTGGCGGCGACTATGAGCATCCTTCGCGTCAGACGGAGCGGGTCTCTCTTCGTGCGGACGATCTCGTAGTAGATGAAGAAATACTCGAAGACGTTGGGCACTAGGAACAGAAGAAGGCGCTGCTCGCTCAGTTGGAACGCGAGGACCCCGAAGAGCCGCAGATAGAACAAAGCCCTGCCTACCTGGAAGGCCACGGGGTTCTCCCAGTTGCGCATGGTGGCGACGTAGGCGATAGACAGGTAGTAGATGTCCAGCGCCTTGTCATACGCCTGGTATCCGTCCAGAGGGATGTGCAGAGCCTGGAAGATGCTCTGGTCGGCCGCATCCAACACCAAGCAGGCGAGGATCCCGAAGAGCGGAAAGCGCGGTATGAGAAGGGGAACGAGGAGCCTGGCCGCGATCACCGCCCAGAAGATGACCAGCGCGGAGCCGGTCATCACTCTTCTTGGCTATCGAGACCGATCGGTGCTGCGCCCTGCTCCTTGTGGGGCCGGTTCTTGATCGCAGTCCAGATCTGTTTTCCCCCGGAGAGCACCGCCAGAGCCAGGGCCAACCACAGGAGGTAGACGGAGATGGTCTCCAAGGTGTCCAACTCCAGGAAACCGGCCACGAGGAACAACAGCAGGGCCACGCTCTGCACGACCATCTTGGTCTTGCCGATGTAGTTGGCCCCGCGCGGCTTGCCGGTCCGAATGAACACGCTGACTCCTACCGCGGTCAGCACCAGTTCTAGGAGGATGAAGACCACGATGATCTTGATCACCAGGTACTCCCAACCGACCCAGGCCAGCACCCCTCCGATGAGCAACTTGTCGGCGATGGGATCCATGTAGGTGCCCAGCTGGGTGATCTGATCGCGGGTGCGGGCCATCGCTCCGTCGATGAAGTCGGTGCAGACCGCCAGGACGAACACGCCGAAAGCCCACCAGCGGTAGTCGAGGTAGAGGAGGACGAGGATCACCGGAATGAGGATGAACCTGGCGACGGTGATCTGATTGGGGCGCACCGACCGGGGAAAGAGCCGGAGCCACGTCTTCGCGATCAGTCTGTCGAGGGATTGCTGGAGGGCGGGAGTGACCGGGCTCTGGACGGGGCCATCCGCCCCCTTCGAGCCGTCGTCGAGTTCCTGGCGGTCTTCAGCATCGTGCATAGGTGGCATCCTACTGCCAGAAACAGAATCTGTCGACTGGCCCGGGGGAGGCGCGGGGGGTGCGCGGGCCGCAGCGTTGGGCGACACTGCGCCCGCGCGTGGCGTGGGCGCGGCGCTGCGCCCACGCGTGGCGTGGGGCGGCTAGAGGCGCGGCCTGGGCCCGTTTGAGGCCGATCAGTGCCCCGGTCCCGCGGAGGCCCTGTGTTATGATGACCCTCAGGAAATGAAACGCTCATACCGCTTCGGGAGTAGCAGATGAAGACACCTGATCTCAGTCTCTCCGACCTCGGTTCGTACTTCCCCGACGACTTCACTCCGGAGCAGCGCGCGAAGGCACAGACCGTCTTCCTCAAAGAGCTCGCGGCCAGCGCCCACAAGTTCTACCGGGGCAAGATGGTCAGCATGCCCAAAGCAGGTATCTACGGCTTCAACTGGTTCAACGTCTACTACACGCCCGGCGTCTCCATGGTCTCCACGTCCATCCGCGACGACAACGATGCCTCCTTCGATCTCAGCAACCGGGGCAATCTGGTGGCTGTGGTCAGCGACTCGACCCGGGTGCTCGGCGACGGCGACGTGACCCCTCCCGGCGGCCTGGGGGTGATGGAAGGCAAGGCCTTCCTCATGAAATACCTGGGCGGCGTCGATGGTGTGGCCCTGTGCGTCAATAGCTACAACAAAGAGGGCAAGCACGATCCCGACAAGATCATCGATTTTGTAAGAATGCTCGAGCCCAGTTTCGGCGCGGTCAACCTGGAAGACATCTCCCAGCCCAACTGCTTCAAGGTGCTTGATACGCTCCGGGAGGAGTGCGACATCCCGGTGTGGCACGATGATGCCCAGGGCACGGCCAGCGTGACCCTGGCCGGGCTCATCAACGCTCTGCGGGTGGTCGGCAAGGACCTCAAAGACGCCAAGATAGTCCTCCTGGGCGCCGGCGCCGCCAACAGCACGGCGGCGCGACTACTCCTAGCCGACGGGGTCGATCCGGAGAAGATGATCGTCTTCGACAGCAAGGGCGGTCTGCACAAGGGTCGCGACGACGTCAAGGCCGACACCGCCTTCTACCGTAAGTGGGAGATCTGCGAGGCCACCAACCCGAAGCGCATCGACACGGAGGAGGAAGCGCTCAAGGGTGCCGACGTCATCATCGCCGCTTCCAAGCCCGGCCCCGGCACGATCAAGCCCGAGTGGATCAGCTCCATGGGTCCCAAGTCGGTAGTGTTCGCCTGCGCCAACCCGGTACCGGAGATCTATCCCTACGCCGCCAAAGAAGCAGGCGCCTACGTTGTGGCCACCGGGCGGGGCGACTTCCCCAACCAGGTGAACAACTCCATCGGCTTCCCGGGCATCTTGAAGGGCGCCCTCATGGTGCGGGCCCGCAAGATCACCGACGAGATGGCCATCGCCGCCGCCCATTCAGTCGCCGACTTCGCCGAGAAGAAGGGCATCAACCCGGACTACATCATGCCCACCATGCAGGAGACCGAGGTCTTCGCTATGGAAGCGGCCGATGTGGCCATGCAGGCCATCAAGGACGGGGTGGCCCGCATCGAGCTGTCGTGGGACGAGGTCTACAAGACCACCCTGGCCGACATCAACGAGGCCCGGTCGATCATCGACCTGCTACAGAAGAACGAGTTCATCAAAGCCCCCGACCTGAAGATGCTGGAAGAAGCCCGCGACAAGGCGGTCGCCGCGGTCAGCTAGTCGGCTAGTCTGCTAGTGTCGCGGCCGCGGTGGCCGCTTGTCGGACCCGTTGGGTCTCGAGCGAGACGGGGAGGTGCAGGTGACCGGATTCCTGGTCCTGGGTGCGCTCGTCGTGGTGTATGCGCTGATAGCGGCCCGGATCGAGTATCTGTACATTACCGGCCCGATCGTCTTTGTGGTGGTGGGCTTCATCCTCGGCTCTGGCGGCATGTCCGTGGTCGAGATCGGGCCGAACTCTCAGATCGTGCGTGTGGTCGCCTCCGTCACCCTCGCCCTGCTGCTGTTCTCGGACGCCGCGACCATCCAGCCGCGCATCGTGGCCCAAGACGCGCGGGTCATCGCTCGTCTCCTCCTACTGGGCCTTCCGCTGACGGTCGCCTTGGGCAGCGGGGTCGCGTGGCTCATGTTCCCCGCGTTGGGTGCCGGGGTCTTCGCGCTTTTGGCCTCCATTCTGGCGCCGACCGATCTATCTCTGGGTCTGGCCATGTTCAAGAATCCTCGGGTCCCGGAACTGGTGAGAGGGGCCATCAACGTGGAAAGCGGGCTCAACGATGGCATCGCTGCTCCTCTGGTCACCCTGTTCATAGGGGTAGCCATAGCCGAGTTCGAGCACGTGAGCAGTCCGGCTCTGGAGGCGATCGTCGAGATCGCCATCGGCGTCGGAGTAGGCGGTGCCATCGGACTCATTGGAGGTCTGTTGCTCCGTCTCTCGCGCCGCGCCAACTGGTCTTCGGCAGCCTCTCGCCAATTCGCGGCGCTGGTTCTGGTCGTACTGGCGTATGGGGTGGCCGTGGAGATCCATGGCAATGGTTTCATCGCCGCCTTTGTCGGGGGACTGGCCTTCGGGCTAATGGCCCGGGAGGCCGCTCACGAGGCCGTTGAGTTCTCGGAGAGAGCGGGGACCCTGCTCACATTCGCCGTCTGGTTCATCTTCGGCGTGGCGATAGCGCCCGTCATCATCTCCGACGGACTTTCCTGGAGGCCGATCCTCTATGCGGTGCTCAGCCTGACGTTCATCCGCATGGTCCCGGTGGCCTTGTCTCTGCTGGGAAAGAAACTGCATGGCTCGACGCTGCTCTTTGCAGGATGGTTCGGGCCTAGGGGACTGGCCAGCGTGGTGTTCTTGATCCTTGCTCTCGAGAACCTGGGCGAAGCCGGGATCGACACGACACTTCTGACCGTCACTGCCGGTTGGACCATCTTGCTCAGCGTCATCCTGCACGGATTGTCGGCCGGCCCTGTCGCGGCCTGGTACGCCGCCCAGGTCCAAGGATTCACGCCCGACAGCCCGGAGTTGGAGCCCACTGCCCACGTTTCGACACGGCACGGGTTCGTGATGCCGACATCGTCCCGCAGGGAGGACTGAGGTTTTCTTTGGCCGCCGCCGAGGTATTCAAGCTTCTGAACGGTTCACATGACACTCGCGGCTGTGCCGCGCATCGAGGAGGTTCTCATGGCTGGTCTGGAGGACATCGAGGGGATCGGCGCAAGCTACGCCGAGAAGCTGAAACAAGCCGGCCTGGCGAGCACCGATGCTCTGCTGAACGCAGGCGCCACACCCAAAGAGCGAGCCGACTTGGCGACCGCCACGGGGATCAGCGAGAAGCTCATCTTGCGTTGGGTGAACATGTCCGACCTCTTCCGCATCAAAGGTGTGGGCGAGCAATACTCCGACCTGCTGGAGGCGGCCGGCGTCGATACGGTGATGGAACTGGCGCAGCGCAAGCCGGAGAACCTGCAGGCCAAGATGGTCGAGGTCAACGAGGGAAAGAAACTGGTCCGCAGGGTCCCCACTCAGGCCGAAGTGAGTGACTGGGTGGAACAGGCTAAGGCTTTGCCACGGATGGTCAGCTACTAAGGTCTAGGGGGTTCGCATGTTTCCGATGGGTGGTTGGTCCTGGGGCTTGGATTCGGACTGGGGCTGGGGGTGGGGCTGGGTGGCCGCTGTGGGCGGCATCATCGTGCTGGGGATATTCCTCATACCCTGGTTCTTCTTCCTGCTGAACCTTCAGAACACGCTCAACCGGGTCAGCGATAGCAATCGGGCTATGCCGGCCGGGCACGTGTGGCTCAACTTCATCCCCATATTCAACCTGGGCTGGTTCATCTACACCGTGACAAGGGTCAGGGACTCGGTGAAGGCCGAATACCGGTCGCGGAACTGGAAGGTCGAGGGCGATTTCGGCTACAACGTGGGCTTGGCTACCGGGGTGCTTGCCATCGTGTCGTTCTTCATGGGCTGGGTGCCGGTGTTGGGCTGGGCCGTGGGGCTAGCCCAGCTGGTGTGCTGGATCATCTACTGGTTGAAGACGCACGAGCTCAAGAACAGCCTGGGAGAGAGGGCCGGTTTGGCGGGACCCACGCCTTATGCGCCGCCTCCGCCGTATGCGGCACCTCCGCCGTATCCGGGATTCCCTGTGCCTCCGAGTGGTGCCGCCCCCGGCGCCGGACAGCAGATCGCTCCGGCTGCGGCTCCGGCAGTGGCCGCGCCGGCGGTCGCCGCGACGGCAGTGGCAGCGACGGCGCTGGCTGCCTCGGAAGCGGCGCAGGAGTCAGCGGGAGCCACCGGTCCTGCTATGTGCGCCGGGTGCGGGTCGACGTATGATCCCGGGGACAAGTTCTGCCGCACTTGCGGGCTGCCTTTGCCGCAGGGTCGTCCTGAAGACGCAGGAGCGTGACGCCGGCTGAGCCGCTCGCTGGAGCTTGGGTCACGAGCTCTTCCTCCAGCCCAAGGCCAGCGCGACTGCTCCGGCCGCGGGGAACGCGGCCAGCATGAGATAGCCGGCTGCGTAGCCTGATGACACGGTAGGGCCTGCCGCGCCGTCGCCTGCAGGCGTGGCCCCGACCGCGTCGAGCAGTAGTCCGAATACCCATGGCGTCAAGAGGCTGATCGCGAAGCCGACTATGTTGATGAACCCTGTCGCCGGCCCCACCTGTTCAGGTCGTCTGACCACCTCTGGGACCAGGCCGAACATCGGGGAGAAGTAGGTCATGGTGAAGAAGCCGGCCAGCACTACGAACATGAAGACCAGCATGAGGGTTGGCGTCACCGGGATGAGGGCCGTGGCCGCGGTCATGGCCAGGAGTGAGCCGAGTATCACCCTGAGCCTGCCCCATTTGGCGGCGGCTAACGCTCCCAACGGGTTGGCGAATAGCTGGGTCAATCCCAGTCCGGCCGTCAGGTAGGCCGCGATACTGAGGCTGGAGCCGAACTTGACTTGCAGGAAATCTGGTGTCCACACGAGGACTCCCACGCCGACCGCCAGCCCAGCCCCGTTGAACAGTCCCAGGAGCAGAACTCGACGATTGACTGCCACCACGCCGAGAGCGTGAAACAGCGCCTTGAATGTCGTGGCACCTTCGGAGTGCTGGGGTAAGACCCGAAGGGCTCTTTGGGAGAAGGCCGCCAAGCCCACTGCGAGCCCAAACCCCGCCGTCACGACGAACACCGCTCGATAACCGCCCGATGCGGCCACGCTCGGCATGATCAGCAGGGCCACCATGATACCTGCACCCCATCCGGCTCCGAAGATGCCCCAGGCTCGGTTGAGCCGCGGAGCTGAAACCGTGTGCGCCAGGATCGGACTGCACGCGGGCACCACCATGCCGCCGCCTAGCCCCTGGATTCCGCGGCCCACCAGGAGGCCTGCGAACGACGCGCTGAAGCCAAAGACGAGAGAGCCCAAGACAAAGCATGCAGCGCTTGCGACCAGCACGCGGCCGCCCCAGCGCGCCGCCGCGACTCCGGCCGGGATCCCGATGCCCCCATAGCAGAACATGAACACGGAGGTCAGCAGCCCGATCTGAGAGGCAGAGAACGCGAACCGGCTCTGAAGCTCCGACGCGACCACTGGGAGCAGCGACAGGGTGAGTGCGGACATGACGAAGAAGAACATCAACGACAGCGCCAAGAGGTCCGCCGCTCGACCGTCAAGACCCGACGGTGGACCGAATCGTTGTTCCTCGGCAGGCGACTCCAAGGGTCAGCGCCCGCGCCCCACGTAGTTGCGCCCTGCGAACGACGAGCGGTTGTCCGGCAGCTTCGCCCTAGCCGATGAAGACACGCTGCGCACGTGCGACGGACACATCACAGGTGACCTCGTAGTTGATGGTCTCGGCCCAGATCGCCATGTCTTCAGCGCTCACTCGGGCCGCCCCCTCTTGGCCGATCAGCGTCACCGGATCACCGGTCCTGACCCGGCAGTCGGTCCCGACGTCCACTCCGAATGAATCCATCGAGACTCGTCCCACCATCGGGTATCGCATGCCACCGATGACCACCTGTCCGCGATTGCCGAGCAGTCGGAAGACACCATCACCGTAACCTACGGGAATGAGCGCCACATCGGTATCGGCGGGAGGGCGGAACGTGAAGCCGTAACCGACACCCTCGCCGGCGGGTACCCGCTTGACGAGCGCCACCTGCGTGGTCCAGGAGAGCGCGGGCCGCAGACCCTCGGCCTGGGCGTCACCCTGACCGGGAGAGAGTCCGTAGACCGCGATCCCACAACGCACTAAGTCCAGGTGTGTATGGGGGAGGTACATGGTGGCAGCACTGTTGGCGGCATGGGCTGCAGCTTGGGGCCATTCCCTCCTCGCCATTTCTACACACGGCACGAAACGGCCCAACTGGATATCGACCGATGCGGGATCCTCCGCGGCCGCGGCAAAATGAGTCATGATACCCACGAGCTCGATTTCGCCGATCCCGCGGATAGACTCCAAGAAGGCAGGCACTTGCTCGGGGACCAACCCCTGGCGGTTCATCCCACTGTCGATCTTCAGATGGATGCGGGCCTCGAGCCCGCATCCAGTCAAGCGCGGCACCAAGCGGGCCATCTCTTGGCTGACCACAGCGAATTCCACCCCGCGGCCGGCCATCTCTCTGCACTGACCAAGATCGTAGAGGGGGCCCATCACGAGGATCGTTTGGGCGAAGCCCGCATCCCGGAGGGCCACCGCTTCCTCCGCTGTGGCGACGGCAGCCCCCGCAGCCCCAGCCTCGACGGCGGCTCGAGCGCACTCCAGAACGCCGTGCCCGTATCCGTCGGCCTTGACGGCGGCCAGCAAGCAGACGCCCGGCTCCAGCTTCCGTGTGAGGAACCGTACGTTGTGACGCACGGCGTCGAGGTCGATGGTTATGAGGCTTCGCGGTGAAGAGAGCACGATCTTGGGCGCCGGCGAGCCGTGGGGCTCAGAATGCGGGCGGTGTGATAGCGCTAATGATCACGGCCGTCCCTTTGCCGGGGTTATATGAATGGTGAGGCTGTCTGGCCCCGATGTAGATGCTGTCTCCTCGCTCCAGTCTGTAGGTCACATTCGCCACCTCTATGTCGATCGTGCCTCGGATGACGACCACACACTCCTCTCCGTCATGTGAAAAGATCTGGCCTGTGCCCTGACCTGGCTCTAACCTCAACTCGAGCATCTCGATGCTGCGCTGGAGGTCGGGCGTGAGGAACTCGTATCTGATGCCGGTCTTGTTGAAAGTGACGACCCGCCTCTCAGCCAGCTTCACCACGGGAGGCGCGGTGGGCTCAGACTGGAAGAAGTAGAGCACCGGGACTTCGAGCGCCACCGAGATACTTCTGAGGGTCGAAATCGAAGGGGAGTTCCGGCCCCGCTCGACCTGGCTCACGAAGCTCTTCGTGAGCCCAGTAGCATCGGCCAGATCTTGGAGGGTCATCCCCAGCTGCAGCCGCCGTTTCCTTATGCGTGCGCCCAGCCCCTCCTCTTTGGGGGAGGAGGCCGTCTCGCTGGTGTCCATGTCCCGAGTCCTAATTCAGTTCCGCGAGCAGTCGCAGGCACTGCTCGACGGAAAGGTGTGTCTCATCTGCAAGGTACTCGATCTCGTCCTCAGATAATCCACGATAGTCCTCGTTGCCCAAATGCGACAGCTGACCTCGCAAGTATGAGGTGCGGATCCGCTGCATGTCCATCTCGCCGTAGACAACGTCTGCGGGCTCTTCGGGTATGGCGATGACCTCCCCGGGGATGTTCGCGGACGCGGGTCCTCTTGTGACCGTGACCCCATTGTCGCGGGCAAAGGTCAGCTGAGCTGTGGGGTGCTTCCCCGCTCCCGTGTATTCGGTCTCCTGCACCACCAGTATCTGTTCCTCAGGCATCTCCTGGGCCAGCCTAAAAGCCGCCGTCAAGGAGGTGTTCCCGGCCGGGCCCCGCTCGAGCCCCTCGAGTTCAGCGAGTAGCTGCGTAATGTAGAACACCGCCCCCTGCTCGACCGTCACGTAACGGTCGAGAAAGCGCAGGGGCCTTGCCGCGTTGTATGGTACGTCGGTACGGTCGGGATTGGTGAGGAAGGGCACCCCGAATCCCGTGTGTCCGGTGGTGAAGCTCTTCCGGTTGAAATCCTTGTCGCTCGCCATGTTCAGCCCGCGCAGGTTCACGCTGGCGCCGATGACCTTGGTGTCGTGGCACCCGGCGGCTCGGAGTCCGAGCGCGGTACCCGTCACGTTACCTCCGCCGGCGTGCGTGACCACAACTGCGTCAGGTGTCCTACCAGTGAGGGCCGCGATCTCCGTGCCCACCTCGTAGCCCAGGGTCTGGATGCCCGCCACCGAGAACGGCGTGTACAAGGACGCATTGAAATACCCGGTCTCCTCCAACAAACGCAGGTGGACGTAGAAGAGCTCGGGACCGACAGTCGTCTGCCACACCTCGGCTCCATACGCCTCGCATGCTCGGCCCTTTTCGACTATCTCCGGCTGTCCGATGCCGCGTGAATCGTAGACCTCTTGGAGGACGATGCATCTCTGCCCCAGCATCGCGGCCATCGCCGCTACAGCTGCGCCGTAGTTGCCTGAGGTCGCCGCTATGACGCCCGGATATCCCAAGCGTTTCGAGTGCCACACAGAAATGCTGGCGCGCCGGGCCTTGAAGCTGCCCGACGCGTTGGCCGCTTCGTCCTTGATGAAGATGCGCGCGCCCATTCCCGGGGGCGCCAGATGCCGGGCGAGTCGAGTGAGGTTCCGGAGCTCAAGCATCGGCGTGTGGCCCGTCTTACAGCGTCCCTGGATCTCCGCGATCTCATCGAGCGAGTACCCAGTAGAAGCCATGAACGCCTCGTAGTCGAACACCAGCCGCCCTCGCCTGAACCGGTCGTAGTCGATCCCGGCCGCGGTCTTCAGGATCTCACACTGACGGCCAATGACGGCGTCGCAGGTCAGGTCGGCCGCAAGAGTGCTCATCGATCCTCCTCGAGCGCGCTGAAGAGCGCCCGGGCCTCGCGGCCGGCGTCGATCAACTCTTGGATCGGTCCACCAAAACCGTGGCCGTATTCAGGGTCCAAACGCAGCACTTCACCCTTGATCCTCCGACCCAGCAGCGTCTCCACGGTCACCTTCTGACCTATCTGCGGCTCTCCGTCGACGAAGCCTTTGACCCTGACGTAGTAGGGAACTGCCTTGGTGTCTTCGGGCAGGTGCCCGGTGCGTTCGGATGGCTCCAGAACCACGAAACCGATCTCGACCCACCGATGCTCCGAGATTGCTTCAGACGACATGATCAGCTCCTAGTCGTCGGCCAGGAAGATCGCTGCGGCTCCGGCGATATCGCCCACAGCCTTGAGAGCGTTGCCGTCGATCTTGTCGGCCGTGTCGTGGATAGAGTGGTAGTAGGGATCATCCGGCTTCCAGAACCAGGCGGACGGAACCCCCGCTGCGAGGTAGCGCGCCTCTTCGGCAACCCCCCATTCCGCCGTCATGCGCCCCAGGTGATAGCCAAAATCCCCCGCGATCTCCTCGAGCAGGACATTGAGCCATTCGGGGTGCGGTATGGGAGGGCTATCAGGCCACAATCCCATCTCGACCAGGTTGAGACGTCCGCCGACCCCGATCATATCCAGGTTCAGCATGGCCCGGGTGCGGGCGATGAGACCGTCCCTGTGGTCATTGACGAAGGTCCATGCCCCCTGGGTCACTCCTTCCTCGGCTGTTGAGGAGACAAAGTAGAGATCGCGTTTGTGCTCGAGGGTCGACAGCACCCGCGCGAGCTCCAGGAGCACACCAGAGCCGCTGCCGTTGTCGTTGGCGCCAGGTGCGATGCCGTTGTCGCGGTGCGCCTCCAGGAGCACGCAGGGAAGAGAGGGGTCGGATCCCGGAGAACGGGCGACGACGAAGGCGCTATCCACATCGCCGAGTTCCGTGGCGACCCGAAGTGTGACCTCGGTGCCCGCACCACCTCGACCGAGTTCATACATCAGTTCCTGCCCGTCCACGGCTGAGATGCAGACGCAGGGCACCTGGTCGCTGCAGAACCGGTCGTCTATGCTGGAATTACCGGCCTCCATCGACATCCGGTAAGGCCAGGGCATCGGATGGACGACGATCATCCCCATCGCTCCCCTGCGGGCGGCTTCGGCCGCAAACGTCCCGAGCCAGAAGCGCGCGTAGCCAAGACCTCTCTCCTGGATGACGACGACCTTGTCGCGAACATCGAGTAGCTCGTATTCACCGGGTTCCCCGGTTCCTGCGAAGACCAGTGAGGCGCGAATGCCCTCGGGCGGAGTGGAGGGGGAGAAGTAGGCACATATGGCATCGAAGGCGCGATCCCCTATGGAAAGAGCGGACCCTCGATCGACGAAGCCGGGGACTGTGATGGGAGAGAGGCTGGTCTCCAAGCCGAGCTTCTCGAATTCGTCTCTGATGTACGCTATGGCTGTCTTGTCGCCTTCGGTCCCGACAAACCGGTCGCCAAAGGTGCACAGCCTCTCGATATGGGCTATCGCCCGCTGACCCTTCAGGAGATCACGGACGCTCAGCTGCTTCGGATTGAGCACTGATTCTCCCTTACGTCGGAGCGGTGATCGATGGACTGGCACTTCCGGTTGACACAGAAACCCTGTTTAACCTATGGTACATACGGTGAGCTAAAGGTACACTGACTCTATGAGGCCTGTCAACGCCGGGGACGGTCGTCACACGAGCGTCCTGGCTGCTGCGGTCGCGGGGGGGCGGGGGATTGTACGACCTGCTGATCAAGAATGGCCGGGTGGTAGACGGATCGGGAAGCCCTTGGTTCGTCGCCGATGTCGGCGTACACGACGGACGAATAGGACGGGTGGGCGTCATCGAGGGCGATGATGCCCAAAGAGTGATCGACGCCCGTGGTCTTGTCGTCGCCCCCGGCTTCGTGGACATCCACAGCCATGCCGACTTCGTGCTGCCCGACGCCGACCACATGGCCGTTCTCGCTCCCTTCATGCTGCAGGGGATCACTACCTTGGTGACGGGGAACTGCGGGCTTTCCACAGCCCCTTTGGCATCGGAGAACCTCTCGTTGATGGCCGACTACACGACGTTCTTCCAGTCGGAGGGCTTTTGTTTCGACTGGAGAAGCATGGCCGAGTACCTCGATGCTCTTTCGCAACGAGGAGTCGGTTTCAACGTCGTGCCGCTCACGTCCCATGGGGCCATCCGCATAGCTGTGATGGGTTTCTCGGCGGGCCATCCCAGCGATGAACAACTGGGGCAGATGCGGATGCTTGCCCGGCAGAGCATGGACGACGGAGCTTTCGGGCTCTCCGCGGGCCTGGTGTACGCTCCCGGCATGTATGCCTCCACCGACGAGCTCATAGCAGTGACCGAGCCGCTCAAAGCCAAGCTGGGAGTGTTTACGTGCCACGTGCGCGGCTCGAGTGAGACGGCACTGGAGGCGACCAAGGAGATCATCGAGATCGGGCGAGTCAACGGTATCCCTGTGGAGCACTCCCACATCGAGGCCTTCGGCGAACCTTACTGGCAGACGATAGACAAGGTCATCGGACTTCACGACGCAGCCCGGGCGAACGGCGTGGACATCAGTTTCGATATCATTCCGTATACCACTGCCAACACCTTTCTCTCTGCCTGTTTTCCGCCCTATGCCTTAGAGGGGGGCATGGACAGGTTCGTCGAGCGGCTCAGCGACCCCGCGGGGCGGGAGCGGCTTCGCAAGGATGTGGAGACCATGAGGTCGGAGTGGCCCACGTGGAGGCCCGGCACCTGGCCTCACAATCTCGTTCGGGCCACCGGCTGGAAGAACATCAAGCTGCTGTGGGCTTCCAAAGCGCACAACTCCCAGTTCATCGGCATGAGTCTGGTGGAGATAGGACGGCAACAGGGCAAGAGTCCTTTCGACGCAGCCGCCGATCTTCTCATTGATGAGCACGGGGCGGTCCTGGCCCTGTATGCTGGAGTGAGTGGGGACTTCGACCACGACAAGGGGCTGAAGAAGTTCATGAAGCACCCCAACGGAGCCTTCAATACCGATGCTATCCTGACCGGCCGCGGCCTGCCTCACCCTGCGGCATACGGGGCGTATCCCCGGGTTTTGGGACAGTATGTGCGTGAGCAGAAGCTGCTGCCGCTCGAGGAAGCTGTGAGAAAGATGACCTCGCTTCCCTTGCGGCGATTCAATGTCCAGGACCGAGGTCTGCTTCGGGAGGGCCTGTGGGCGGACATCACCATCTTCGACCCGGAGACTGTGTATGACAACTCCACGTATCTCGAGCCTGCCCAGCACCCGACGGGGATCGAGTACGTGGTCGTCAACGGCCAGGTGATGGTCGAGCAAGGAACCCTCACCACCGCCGGGCCGGCGGGTCGTGTTTTGAGGCGTTGACAGATCGGGGGCACGGGCTCTCGGAGGGGGTGGCTATGGAGTTTGGATCAAGAGGGCGGAGTCGGTCATTCAAGAGGAATGGAGGGGAAGCATGAAGAGGTTGACGATCTGTGTTCTGGCAGTCTTGGTGGTCGCGGCGATGATGGGATTGATGGTCGCGGGCTGCGGCGAAGAGGAAACGACTACGACTACGGCTCCGGCCGAGACGACGACGACGGCAGCCCCGGCTGAGACGACCACGACGGCTCCGGCTGAGACCACGACCAGCGTCGCGGCGGGTGGCGGGACCATCAAGATCGGCGCGCTGCTCGACTTCACCGGCCCGGTGGCCGAACTCGGCCCCATCTTCCAGGCCGGCATCGAGGCGGCTCTCGAAGAAGCGAACTACACGGTGGCCGGCAAGAAGGTCGAGCTGATCATCGAAGACTCAGCTACCTCGGTCGACACGGCCGTGGCTAAAGCCAAGAAACTGGTCGAGCAGGACGGCGTGAAGATAATCATCGGACCACTGATGGGTGACGCGCACCTGGCCCTCTCCCCATACTGTAAGGAGAAGGGCGTGATCATCACGTCTCTCATCAACGGCATGTGGGATACCGTCAAAGACGAGACGTACCTCATCTATCCGACGACCGTCGATGCCCAGACCTACCCGTTCGGTACATACTGCTTCGAGAAACTGGGCTACAAGAAAGCCGTGGTAGTCCATGCCGATTACGCCGGCAAAGCAGGATACGCGGCCGGTTGGATGGATGGCTTCAAAGCGGCCGGTGGTGAAGTGCTCCAGGTCATTCCCACTCCGGTGGGCTCCCCCGACTACGCCGCGTTCATCACCAGCATGCAGGATGCTGATGCCGACGTCGTCATGTATGCCTTGGAAGGCCCGGGCGCGGTGAGCAAGTTCATCTATCAGTACAACCAGGCTGGCAAGAAGCTGCCGCTGGTGACCATCACCCAGGCCGACGACTACTCTCCGCAGATGCTCCAAGAAGTCGGTGAGCTGGTGGAAGGCATCAAAGGGCAGTCAAGCTATACCTGGAAGCTGGACAACCCCTTGAACAAGACGTTCGTGGAGCTCATCAAGGCTAAGTGGGACGGCCTCCCGCCGATGCCCGAGCACCAGAACGCCTACACCCTGACCAAAGTCATCCTGGCCGGGCTGGAAAAGACCGGCGGCGATGACACCAAAGCCGTACTGTGGGATGCGATCGTCAACAGCACGATGGACACGGCGGCCGGTCCACTGTCATGGGAACCGAATGGTATCGCCATCACCAACATGTACGTGACGACCGCCGAGAAGGTGGGGGACACGTACGAGATCTCCGCTCCGCTTGATACGGTGGAGGGGATCCGCGACCCGAGGGTGGCTCAGTAGAGGTAGCCGACCGGGCGCGAGCTCAGTAACCGCGGGGGGAGAGCCCGGCCATCGGGCCGGGCTCTCCCCCCGCGGTAGCGGCCTAGTGCCGCGAAGATGAGGGAGAGGACTCTGCTGAGAAAGGGCGAGGAAGCTTGGAGTTCTTCATAACGAACCTTTTCAACGGCATCACCTTCGGGATGGTGCTGTTCTTCATCGCGGCCGGGATGTCCATAGTCTTGGGGATCATGGGTATCACCAACCTGGCCCACGGCGCTCTCTACGCGGTCGGTGCCTACATGGGCTGGACGATCGCCACGAAGTTGGGTCTGCCCTGGGGACTGGCCATCGTCGTGGGCGGACTCACCGGCGGGCTGGTGGGTCTCTTCATCGAGAGGGTGTTTCTGAGAGCCCTCTATCGTCAACCCAACGAGCAGGTGCTCGTCACCTTCGGGTTCGTGCTCATCATCGGGAACATGATCCTGTGGATCTGGGGCGGCAGGGTCCGCATGCAGTACACCGCCGACTGGCTCAAAGGGGCGGTCGAGGTAGGGGGCGTCTCTCTGGGCAAAGACCGGCTCTTCACTCTCGGTCTCGGGCTGGTCGTGGCGGCGGTGCTCTGGTTCGTCCAGGACCGCACGCGTATCGGGGCCATGGTACGGGCAGGCATGGACGACAAGGAGATGATCCAAGGGCTCGGCATCAACCTTCCCCTCGTCTCTGCCGGCGTCTTCTTCCTGGCCTCGTTCCTAGCGGGCTTCGCCGGGGTCATGGGCTCGCAGTTCATCGCTCCGAACCCGGGGCTGGGGCTTGATACCCTCCTCCTTGCTCTCGTGGTGACCATCGTCGGCGGTACCGGCGCGGTGCAGGGGGCTCTGCTCGGGGGAGTGCTCATCGGCGTCCTCGATACCTTTGGGAAGTCACTCTTCCCGGAGTTCGGCCTTTTCACGATGTACCTGGCTATGATCATCATCCTTCTCGTCCGTCCTCGGGGACTCCTGGGAAGGAAGATCAATACATGAAACCTGGGGAGCCCGCTTCCGTGGCGGAGGCTGACGAGAAGGAGGGTGTCGGATCATCCCGATTCCGACTGCCGACCCACAAGCTTGCGATCAACGGGGGCCTGTTGGTCCTAGCCATCGTGGTGCTGGTCATCCTCCCGCCCCTGCTCAACGGCTTCCAGCAGTTGCTGATGACCAAGTTCCTCATCCTGGCTATCTTCGGTATGGGCTACAACATCATCTATGGATACGGGGGCATGCTGTCTCTCGGGCACGGCGCCTTCTTTGGCATCGGAGTGTACTCGGTCGGCCTGCTCTGGCTCCACGCGGGGATCAACAACCTGTGGCTCAGCATCCCTGTCTCCATCGTCATGGCTTTGGTCGGCGGCTTGATCCTGAGCTTCTTCTTTCTGAGGATGTCGGGGGTCTACTTCCTACTCATCACCTTCGGGTTGAGCCAACTGCTGTACGCGATGGCCTGGAGCATCAAATGGTTCAACTCTTCGGGTATGCAGGGGATCTCGGACATCAAGTACCCGGGCATAGGTTTCTCTGGGTTCACCTGGACGAACATAAGCTTCTACTATCTAGTGCTCGTCTTCTTCCTCATCTGCTATTTCCTCATCAAGAAGATCGTCGACTCCCCGTTCGGCCACGCCATCGTGGGGGTGCGCGAGGGCGAGAAGCGAATGCAGGTGCTTGGATACAACGTGTGGCTGACCAGGTACATCGCGCTGGTCATAAGCGCTGGGTTCTGCGGCTTTGCAGGGATGCTCTTCGCGTACAACAATTCGTTCGCCCATCCCACTCACTTGGGCTTCGACTACTCCTGGATCCCCATGCTCATCGTGATCGTCGGGGGAGCTGGCACCAAGCTCGGTCCGATCATCGGCGCCATGATCGTTGTGTGGTTGGAGTACTTTGTGAGTTCCGTGACGCCCTACCGCTGGCCGCTCTTTATGGGCATCTTCTTCATCGCGGTGATCATGTACTTCCGCGGTGGAGTGGTGCTGTGGATCTCACGAGCACTAGACAGAATGTCAAGGAGGCGTGCAACAAGTGTCGGTGATGGAAGCGCTTAGAGTCGAGGATCTGACGAAGTACTTCGGGGGCGTGAAGGTCCTAGAGGACATCGCCTTCGAAGTGCCGCAAGGGGAGCGGCTGGGTGTCATTGGGCCGAACGGCGCAGGCAAGACCACCCTCATCAATCTGATCAACGGCCAGCTGGAGCCCACCCGAGGGAAGGTATTCGTCTTCGGCGAAGACATAACGCATCTTCCCACGCACGCTCGCGCCCACATAGGGCAGGCTCGGTCGTATCAACTGTGCAGCCTCTTTCAGAACCTCACGCTCTGGGAGAACACGCTTCTCACGCTCCACGGGCTTGGGAAGTCACGCTACAGCCTTGCCCGTTCTGTCAGACGCTATTCGGCTGTGAACGAATCCGCCCGCAAGGTGCTCGGCGAGGCCGGCTTGTGGGAAAGGCGGGACGACCCGGTCAGTAGTCTGGCCTACGGCGATCAGCGTCGCCTCGAGATCCACTTCTGCCTTGCCTCCAACCCCAAGCTGCTTCTCCTTGACGAGCCGAGCAACGGGCTTACCAAGACTCAGGCTGCGGAGCTTGTGAGTACTATAAACGATCACATAGGGCGAGATGTCACCGTCATCATAGTAGCCCACGACATGGAGCTCATATTCCAGGTCGCCGATCGCCTGATGGTGCTTTACGAAGGTGGCATCATAGCTTGTGACTCGTGCGATGTCGTCCAGTGCGACCCCAGGGTGCGCGAGATCTACATGGGAACCTGATGAAGCCATGCTCGAAGTAGATGACATCCACACATACTATGGGGAGAGCTACGCTCTTCAAGGTGTGAGTCTCAAGGTCGAATCCAACCAGGTCGTCGCCCTGCTCGGACGCAATGGCATGGGAAAGACCACCACCATCCGCTCTATCATCGGTTTCCAGCCCCCGCGCCGCGGCCACATCCTTTTCAACGAGGAAGAGCTGACCCACTTGCGCCCGTTCACCATCGCAAAACGGGGCATAGGGTTGGTTCCTCAAGGTCGGCGCATCTTCCCGTCGCTTTCGGTGCAGGAGAACCTGACCGTCAGCTCCAGGGAGAGAAGCAAGAAGAACCCCTGGACGCTGGACCGCGTCTACGGACTTTTCCCGATCCTGAAGGAACGGGCCAAGAATATCGGGACCACGCTCAGCGGGGGCGAACAGCAGATGCTGGCGATAGCCCGAGCCCTGATGACCAATGCCGACCTCCTGCTCATGGACGAACCCTCGGAAGGCCTGGCGCCACTCATCGTGCGTGAGATCGGCGATCTCATCCTGGCTCTCAAGCAAGAAGGGCTGTCTATGCTCCTGGTGGAGCAGAACGTCGCCATGGCGACCAGGGTCGCAGACTATATATACGTCATCAGCAACGGCCACATCGTCTTCGAGGGAGACGTGTCCAGTTTCAATGCCGACGCCACCGTCCAGGAGCAGTTCATCGGGGTGCAGGTGGCGGGCAGTGGCGACCAGTCCGGGACGGAGCAGCAGACGCCGTCCGGAGAACAGCGCGAAAGGAGCTAGCAACCATGGCAGCAACAGTCCCCGGAGTCCCGAATCCCATAAGATACGACGATGTCGTGGAGAACTACAGGGCTTTGCAGAAGACGAAGCCCGAATTCACGTTCGAGTATGGGCTCAAATCCATGCTGACCATTTTCACCCTGCACGACTTCTCCATGTTCCACGTGCTGGAAGAGGAGTTCGGCACCGAGAAAGCTGTGAACCTCTACGCCAAGATCTGGGAACGCCGCACCGATCTGGAATGGCCGGGGCTCAAGGAGGCTATAGGCCTGAAGCTAGAGGATCCGGTCACCATGGACGACTTTGCCAAGATCATGGAGATCTATTTCGACACCTTCGGTAACCCCATATATCTGGCTGAGAAGACCGATGATCGCTACACATTCCGGGTGACGGATTGCCCCTATACCACCGAGATCCTCTGGAAGAAGTACTCAGCGGAGGAGAACCTCGCGTACAACGACAAGATCCAGGTCTCCTGCAATACGGCCATCTTCGAGCGGTTTCTCGAACTGTCGGGACTCGTCAAGGAGTGGAACTTCGGCTTCCCCTCGCAGTTGTGCCGGACGGGGCAGTATTGCGAGTTCACGTTCGTGCGGAAGCGCTTCTAGCAATGGGCGACGTTGCAGGAGTGACCGGAATGGAGAGTGAGGCGGCATGATCCCAGGCAAAGAACGTATCGAGACGGTGAACCAGATCTACCTTGCGCCTTCGTCTTTTCCCGGGCTGACCCCTGAAGAGCAGGAAGTCCTTGCGGTCGTTCAGAGGGAATTGCAGGGCTGGGAGGAGGACGATCTTGAGAAAGTCCTATCTACCATGGCTGAGGACGCGACCTATTGGGACGTGACGATGGAGCCGGCCTACGGCCTCGACGGCATCCGCGAGTTCGGCGAGGGCTGGCTCGAGTTCTGCCCCGATTTCGGTTGCTTTGTGGAAAAGCTGGTGGTGCAGGGTGATACGGTGGTCAGCATGGGCTGGATCACCGGCCATCCCAATCCCGGAGTGGAGTGGTTTCCGGGCATGATCTCCAAAGTGGGTGGATATATGGACTTCCCCTACTGCCAGGTGGCGATGGTGCGAGACGGGAAGATCTTCTATGTCCGGGATCACTGGGATTCCAAAGCCATAAACGTCGTTTTTGAGTGAGGTATAGGGCTGCGGGGCGTCCGGGCTCGAGCGCGGGCTCGGACGCCCCGCAGCCCGGAAGGGTGACACATGGAGAACAGGCGGCAAATCCTGGACAACGAGCTCTTCAGGGCCCTCGAGGCAGTGGGGCACACGCCTGAAGATGACGTGTTCGTCTGGTCCCAGGGCCTGGCCTTCCACTATCAGAACCTCGTTGACTCGTTGGCCGACAAAGCGAGCGCGGCGGAGCAGGAGGCGATCCTCAACGACATCTGGTCCTTCTTTGCGGCCAAGGTCGACGCCCGGATCGATCAGACCCTCGGCCTCGATAAGGACCGAGACCTCGAGCGTATCAAGGCCCTCATGGCAGCGATCATGGGGGACGCCGGAAACCCAGCCATTAAGGGAATGGGCGACTCGGCTGAAGAGGCCGTCCTCAACTGGGTGCGGGCGTTCGCGATCCTCGATTTTGCCATGTACACATTCTTGGAGAGGCACCTCGGCTCCAAGAGATGCATAGACATCTACATGGGTCTCTGGGAAAGCTTCGCCCTGGCAAGCCTAGATCATGTGAAGGCTGCCGTCGGCATTGCCGGCCCACAGGACGTGGACATGGACAAGCTGGGCGACCTTTCCCGCGTTTACTGGGAGTCGATCGCCTCCCCCTACCGAGTGACCAAGCACTCCGATGACGTGCACGAGGGCGAGATCTTGATATGCCCGTATTTCGTCAACATGACCGACATCCTGGGCACCGAGCAGGCCCGCTCTATGACCCTCAAATGCGAAGCTGTTGTCTCGGTCAACTACTACGACGCCATTCTCAAGGCTCTCGGTGTCTTCGACAGGTATTCCTTCACCATGGACAAGTTCCAGTGCTGCGGGGATGACGTCTGCCGGGTGCGGTTCGAGAAGAGGAAGTGAGCGAGAGCCATGGGTAGTTCAGCTGAGAACTTGGCCGTCGCCCGCGCCTGGATAGAGGCGATGGTCGAGCGCGCCCCGGAGAACATGGGCGCCATGGCTGCAGAGGATGTCAAGGTCCTGGAGGTGGCCGAGGGCGAAGTCCATGAGGGGCGGGCCTACCTGATATGGGCCTACCAGGATCTCTTCTCGGCGTACCCCGACTGCACCTGCGAGATCATAAACGCGTTTGCCGGAGAAGAGCAGGTCCTGATCGAGGTCCGGTGGCGAGGCACCGAGACTGGGTCCTTCCGGGGCCAAGCTCCCAGTGGCAGCAAGATCGACCTTCGCATCGGTTACATCTTCAAGTTCGCCGGTGGCCTGATTTCCGCCATTACTGAGTACTACGACGCAGCGACCATCGAGAGGCAGTTGGGCGCCGCCTAGGCCTGGGTACGCCGATCTTTATTGAGGTGAGAGGGGTGCGAAGGCAGATCGTCCTGTGCTGCCTTGTTGCAGCGTTCATAGGGCTGACGACAGTAGACAACGCGAAGGCTTTTCCTGACGTCTCGCCCGATCGCCTCGACTATGGGGCGATCACGGGCTTGACTGTGAAGGGAGCCCTTCAGGGTTATGCCGACGGGACCTTCCGGCCCGACTCCCCGGCACTACGCGCGGAATTCGTGAAGATGGTGGCGGCCGCGGTCTTCCTGCCGCTTCGTGAGTCGGACCGGACCCCGTTCCGCGACGTCGGGAACTCGGCTCCGGGGCCGTCATATCCGGACAGCTACGTGGCCGCCGCTTACGTAGCCGGCATTGTCGAGGGCAAGAGCGCTGCTGTATTCGATCCAGACGGACCCCTTTCTCGAGCTCAGGCCGTGACTATAGCTGTGAGAGCGGCGCAGAAGCTACACGCGCGGGATCTCAAGCCTCTCCCGATCGGGTACCGGGGTCGGTTCGCGAGTTTTGATGACCCGACCCACGGGCAAAACGCGAAGCTGGCTGAGGCCAACGATCTCCTCGCAGGGATCGACCTGAGTGGATGGGACCCGTGGACTCCGGCGACGCGCTCGGAGGCTGCTTTGATAGTCTGGAACCTGGTGAAATGCTTCGGCTGATGGGGTCTTTGACGGCCGTGAGCCGTCCAGATTCCTCTCGGAGAATCGGGTCTCGAGCTCGGTGAGTTTCGCGGTGCAGCGAAAGAATAGGAGGCAAGCACATGAAGGTCATGGTGGTCCTGGGTCATCCAAGCAGGGAGAGCTTCAACCACGCGATTGCAGAGGCTGCGGTGAAAGCCCTGCAGGCAAACGAACATGAGGTGGTCTTTCACGACCTCTACGCCGAGGGCTTCGATCCGGTGCTGACTCTGGAGGAGCTCAGCGCCGAGGAAGCATCCGACCCGGCTGTAAGGATCCAATGCGACGAGGTCAGCGCCGCGGATGCGCTCGTCATCGTTCACCCGAATTGGTGGGGCCAACCACCGGCCATGGTGAAAGGATGGATGGATCGGGTGCTCCGTCACGGTGTGGCTTACACCTTCGAGCAGGTGGATGGCGCAGAGATCGGCGTAGGGCTGCTGAAGGCCCGTCTGGCACTTATCTTGAACACGTGCATGACCACCGAGGAATTGGACCGGGATATTTACGGAGATCCTCTAGAGCACTTGTGGAAGACCATGGTGATGGGCTACTGCGGGGTAACAGAGTTTCACCGCCGCAACTTCCGGATGGTACAGGCGATCTCACAGGCCGAGCGTGAGGCGATGCTCCAGGCGGTGAGGGACACCGTGAACGAGCTTCTTCCGGCAGGCGCCTGAGCGCTGCGCCAGGCGATCAGCAGACGCGGGAGCCCACATGGCGGTCCGCCCTGCTCTTTCAGGGCGCTGTCGGTGGGGAATCCGTTTCGTCCTTGGTGGAGAGCAGGAGGACCGCGACATCGTCGCCGAAGGAACCGCCGCTGGGGGCCTCGATCTCGGCCATCAACTGGTCGAGGGTATCTCCATCCGGTTGCGTGCCTGTCCACGTCTCCAGCCGTTGCTTCAACCTGGCTTCACCGTATCTCTCTTTGGACCCCGGCCCCAGACGCACGTCTATCAAGCCGTCGGTGTAGCAGAAGAGGCTCCACCGATCGGGAAGGGAGAAGGACCACGGCGAAGCGCGCCTCCCGGTGTTGAACCCCAACGGAGGCGAAGGGGGCGTATCTAGCGAGGTCACCTGGCCGGTGATAAGCAGGGGAGGAGGATGGCCCACGTTCGCCAGAGCAAGGCTGCCCTCGCCGAGATCCACCGAACCTACGACGATGGTAGCGAAGGCGTTGGGTTCCACTCTTTCGGCGAGAAGCACTTCGTCCATGACCGCGATGATCTGGGGTATGGTCACCTCGGCGGCGACGAGAGCCCTCCAGGTCGAGCGGAGCGTGGCTCCCAACGCTGCCGCGTCCGGACCACGCCCGCTCACGTCGCCGATCACGAAGTGCAGGTTCCCCGTGGCGCCATCGACCATCGATCCGAGGAAGTCTCCCCCTAGTCTCAACCGCTGTTCGCCGGCGCGATAGCGAGTCACCACCTGCAGACGAGGGTGGTCGACGGGGGCCGAGGGTAGAAGGCTGGCTTCGAACCGCGCGTAGAGCCGTTGCGCAGAGGCATTGGTCAGGGCCAGCGCCACCTGGTCGGTGAACCGCTGGACGACGAGCAGGTAGGCATCGTCCGGCCTCTCTCGAAGCTCGTCCCATGCTAGGACGAGAAGATTGCGGGGACCGTGCTCATCGATCCGGATAGGCACGTAGAGAGCCGAGCGCGTACCGGCTCGCCGTATCACTTCGGGAGGCCAGGGCTGGATGTAGCGAGCGGGGTCTCTCACGTCGGCGACGAAGGCGGGGGCGCGCGAGCGAAGCTCGCGCGCCAACGACATGTCCCCCGTAAGCGGAAAGTTCAGGCCCTTGTGCAGGGCCTTGACGTACGGCACTCGGGCCAGCACGCGCAGCCTTTCTCCCTCGATCCGGTACATGGCGGCGGCGGTGCAGTCGAAGGTCTCGAGGGCAGCTTCACAGATAGCTTCGGCGACCTCCTCTCGCGTCCCCGTTATGTGGAACGTGGGCGCCAGGACCAGCACCCGATCCAGGGTCTCGCGCAGGGTATCGGCCTGGAGCTGCGCCTCCAAGCGCAAGGCAGCTTGCCAGGCGATGCCCGCTTGGTCGGCGAAACGTTGCATGATGGCAAGCAGCTCTTCGGTGGGACGCTCGATCAGATGATCCCAGGTTAGGGAGAGCACACCGACGGTCTCATCGACGCTGACGATAGGGACCAGCATCGCGGAGACCACGTTCAGTTCATGCTGCATCTCCAGTGCGGCATCTTTCGCGTCCAAGAGGCTTACGTCCGGCCAGAACGAGGGGCGACGGTCTTGGAGGATCTGGCGCACTTCGGGTCGATCCGGGAGCGCAAAGGTCAGACCCGGAAGGATCCTCTCCGACCGGGGAGTCAAGGCAAGGAGTTCGGACGTCAGCCCTTCGAGGCTATGGAGTTGAGCTCCGTCCGACCCAAAGGTCTCGAGGGTCGTGTCGCAGATAGCCCGGGCGACCTCGGTCAGATCGCCGCCCCGGTGGAACTGCGGACTGAAGTCGAGCACCCTCTCCATCTTCTCGCGGGCCACCAGCGAGCGGCTCAGGGCCTGTCCGAGTGCGGCCTCTCTGCTTTCGACCTGCTGGCGGAGATAGCCGACGGTCAAGCCCGTGGCCACGGCGGCTCCACACCAGATAATGGCCGAACCGATTGCGTTGGCGGCGGCGATGGGAGTGCCGAAGTCGGCGAGTAGCAGGAAGGAGCCGAGCACTCCCACCAGGGCGGTGATCAGGCCCACGAGTGTGCCGCTCAGACCGGCAGCCACGACGGAGACGAACACGATCCCCCCTCCAACCGGATCGAGGGGGTGGAGCTCCGAGTCGGCCCAGTAGACGGCGAGGATCACCGCGACTTCGAGCACAAGCGCGACCACCAACACTACCCAGCGATAGCGCTGGAACCGGCTGCCCGGTGCCAAGAGCCTGTCAGCCGGCGGGCGCAAGAACCCTGATCTTAGTGGATCCGGCATCGACCTCAGGCTATCAAGCGGGCTAGTCGGGGACAAGTGCGTCGGGCCGTGGTTGGCCGCCAGGTGCTTCTGTGTTAGCATCACCGGGCTGCGGGCCGCACGTGCACCTGCGGTTCGGCAGCGCCAGATGCGCCCCCATCGTCTAGTGGCCTAGGACATCGCCCTTTCAAGGCGACGGCGGGGATTCGAATTCCCCTGGGGGCATTTCCCATGTGGGGCGCCTGGGCGCATAGCTCAGTGGGAGAGCACCTGCCTTACAAGCAGGGGGTCGCAGGTTCAAATCCTGCTGCGCCCACTTGTAGGATGGGTCTCCCGGCGGTCATCGAGGCTAACGCAATCGCCGGGGCAAAAGACCGCGGAGCGTGAGATAATCTCGCGGTCAGTGGGCGCGTCGGCGCCCGGCATGGTGTCGCGGGGGCGTAGTTCAGTTGGTTAGAACGCCGGCCTGTCACGTCGGAGGTCGCGGGTTCGAGTCCCGTCGCTCCCGCCTCAGTCTGTCGCTACCGTCATCCCTCGCGCAGATGGTCGAGGCATAGACGCAGCATCCTCTCCACATGAGAATCATCAGGGGAATACACGATCCTGCGCGCTTGGCGCCGCGAGCGGACCAGCCGGAAATGTCGCAGTATCCTGAGGTGGTGCGAAACGGACGACTGGCTCATGTCCACCTGTTCGGCCAGATCGCGCACGCACAACTCTCCCTCCCTGATCAAGACCTGGATCACGTACACACGCGTTGGGTCGCTGAGGACTTTGAAGACCTCGGCTATCCGGGCGGCATTCTCAAGCCCGGCTTCAGGGTATTCCTCGACGGCGAGAGTATGGGCGCGCCACTGGGCCAGGATATCCCGAGCCTGCTCGTGAGCCGCGTCCACGAGCACTTCGGAACCGAGGCCTGAGTGAAGGTCGATCTGAGCCAAGGGACACCTCCGTTTTGCCGGTGGCGACAAGATATGAACTCATGTTCATATGTCGGCATGGGCCGCCGGAGACTTGAAAAGCCGGTTTGGGCGGGGTCCACATCGCCTCCATGATGGGGATGGGGCGGCCAGGCACGTCCCGACGGTACCCTGGCCCTGGCTGGAGGGCAGCCAAGGGCGGCCTGGGGCGGGGCCCTGGGGCGGCCTGGGGCGGCAGAAGGAGGGCCGTTCTTGAAATGCGCTTGGTGCTCGGCTAGTATTGCGGCCCGGTGCGCGGAAGACCGCCACCGGACCACCACCGTGTGGCGGGATAGCTCAGTTGGTAGAGCACATGACTGAAAATCATGGTGTCCCCGGTTCAAATCCGGGTCCCGCCACCTATCGGCCTAGTTTTCCCTGCAAAGAGGCCTGTTTTTGCCCATCAGACCCGATTTGAACCGGGGACATTTCCCAGTCGGGGAAGCTCACACCGCGGAGTAGGCCGCGAAGTGAAGCCCGCGAGATCCCCGTGAGTAGTGAGTGCTCTTGGACGCGTCGAGCCCTGAGTCTGGCACCTCTTGACAACCCGGAGGGGAAGGCCTAAAGTGCTAGCAGCATAGTACGCTAGTACTATCGTGACCAGGAGGCCGACGTGATCGAGTTCCATCTAGATAGTCGTTCGGGCGTGTCCCCGTATATGCAGCTAGTCCACCAGGTGCGCCACGCCCTCCGACTAGGCCTGCTCGTCGAAGGCGATCAACTCCCGACAGTCAAGGCAGTGGCCGCTCACCTTGCCATCAATCCCAACACCGTGCTCAAGGCCTATCGGGACCTGGAATATCAGGGGCTCATCGCAGTACGCCCCGGCATCGGTACCTTCGTCACGAAGACTCTGAGCGATGCCTCGCTCGCCGCGCATGGGGCACTGCGTCGCGAGCTTCTGCTCTGGATTCAAAGAGCGCGTGGCGCCGGACTCGACGATGAGAGCATCGAGGCGCTCTTCAGGGATGCCTTTCGGTCCCTCTCTCAGGAGAACGTAGCGTGAGCGCGGTTATCGAGGCCCGTGGGTTGGGCAAACGCTTTGGGCGGCTCTGGGCCCTGACCGACTGCACGCTCGACGTGCCCGCCGGGCGGGTCGTCGGCTTGGTCGGTCCGAACGGGGCCGGCAAGACGACGTTGCTCCAGCTTGCCGTCGGCCTGCTTGCTCCCACAACGGGCGCGATAAGAGTGCTCGGCGCTGAGCCGGCGGCTGGATCCAGACAACTGGAGCGGATAGGCTTCGTCGCTCAGGAGACGCCGCTCTACCCGGGACTGTCGGTCGGCGATCATCTCCGGTTAGGTGCATGGCTCAACCCCCATTGGGATGACGAGGCGGCCCGGCACCGGGTCGGCAAGCTCGGTCTCGATCTCACCCAGCGGGCGGGGCGGCTGTCGGGTGGCCAACGGGCTCAGCTGGCTCTTACCCTGGCATTGGCCAAGCGCCCGGAACTGCTGATCCTAGACGAGCCGGTGGCCAGTCTGGACCCGCTCGCCCGTCGCGAGTTCCTGCAGTCCCTGATGGAGGTCGTCGCGGACCAACGACTGAGTATCGTGTTCTCCTCCCACCTGCTATCCGACCTAGAGCGGACCTGCGACTACCTGGTGGTGCTGGCCTCCTCGCAAGTGCGGCTGACGGGGGAGGTCGATGCCCTACTGGCCTCGCATCGTCGCCTGACTGGGCCACGCCGTGATCCCGGCACCATGCCGGGCGGTCTCGAGGTCATCGAGGCCAGCCACGCCGCGCGGCAGAGCACGCTCATCGTACGCACGGAAGACCCGCTTTACGACCCGGCCTGGACCGTGGAAGAAGTCAGTCTCGAGGATCTGGTGCTCGCCTACATGAAAGCGGCGAACGAAGTGGAGTCCGTCTCCCTCTCCGGATTGGTGGCCGTCAAATGATCAGACTCTCCTGGCGGCAGTTCCGCTCTCAGGCGTTCGTGGCGCTTGGGGCCCTGGTGGTGGTTGCGGTGATTGCCGCCGTCACCCGGGCGTACCTGGTCGATCTCGTCTCCGAGGCGTCCGCCAGGGGACCGCTGTTCGAAGGCCCGCTTCGCTTTCTGCGAGGAGCCTTCACGGTGATCGTTCTTGGGGCTCCCATCCTTGCCGGCGTGTTCTGGGGAGCGCCTCTCATCGCCCGCGAACTGGAAACGGGCACGTTTCGCCTGGTGTGGACCCAGAGCATCACCCGCGCGCGATGGCTGGCTGTGAAGCTCCTGGTTGTCGGCTTCGCCAGCGTTGCCGTCACGGGTCTCTTCAGTCTCATCGTCACCTGGTGGTCGAACCCCATCTATGGCCTCAGCCTCACGGGCCCAGCCACTCCCAACCGATTCGATCTCCTACTCTTCGGCACCGGGTGGCTCGCACCGCTAGGCTACGCAGCCTTCGGTTTCATGGTGGGCGTCACGGCCGGTCTGCTCTTCCGCCGCACGCTGCCCGCCATGGGTGTCACCCTCGCGATCTTCGCCTTCGTCCGTATCGCGCTGACGTATTGGGTGCGCCCCTACTTCATGACCCCCACGAAGACGAGCTTGTCACTCACGTCCGACCTCGTCGGGCTGGGCCTCATGAGGGCTAGCACCGGGGACGCGCATCTGAAACCCTTCGCCCATATACCGAATGCCTGGGTCTACTCGGTCGACATTGTCGATCAGGCTGGAAATCGAGCTTCCGCGGAAGCTCTATGGAACGCCGTGAGGGACGGAGCGCCCGCGGGGAACCCTGAAGCGGTCGCCGCAAAACTCGCCGGCACGTATCACGCCGTCGTCACCCTTCAACCCGCCGACCGTTTCTGGGTCTTCCAAGGAATCGAGACAGCCGTCTTCCTTGCCCTCGCTCTTCTCCTGGCTGGGCTCTGCTTCTGGTGGATACGCCGCCGACTCTGCTGAGCGGAAGAACGGACGGCGGAGACAGCGGGGCGGGCGCCAGTGCATTTGACCACGTCGCAATAGCTCCCATCTGCCGGGGCGGGGCTTCTCGGCGTTCCGCGGGCAAGGACAACGGAGGCCGCCACCGGCGAAAAGTCACCCGCGTGCAGGGTTTTGTGCTTCCTAGGCCGTCACCAATCGGAAGGGAATGTCGGCAGACCATACAAGTCCGGGTCCCGCCACCTATAAAAGTCCTGCAGCTGCCATCTATGTACAAAGTGAAGCAATGGCATACCCCCGATTTGAACCCGGGACGTCTCCCAGCCGGAATCATCACGCGAGGAATCAACTGCGAATCACACTTGACGCGTTTCTCCCGGCCGAGCGTCCAGGGTTGGATGCAGCCCTACCTCATCTGCTTCCGATCTCCGTTCAAGATGAGTTTCTCCTCGTAATGATCACCGTGGGAGAAGTCCTCGATGCTCCGGCGCATCCCGGGACCGGGACCGAGCTTTGTCGAAGTGTGCCCGAGACGAATGCCGAAGATGATGGATAGACGTTCTGGGATGCCTAGTATTGCGGCTATCTCCTTCGCCGCCGGGGGCTCGCCAAGAATACTTATGATGCTGAAGTCGACGCCCTGGGCCGTCGCCATCAGCCACATGTTCTCGAGCAGAAAGCCCAGACTGATCAGACCGATGTCGTCACCCGTCCAGCCGGGCGCCGGCCGGCTGCGGTCGTACAGGACGATAAGCAGGCAGGAAGTAGCGGTTATGAGCTTCTCAAACCTGGCGTTGAGCGCCGCCTGCTCGTCTTCACTCAGTTCGCGGCCTGCGACAAGAAACTCGGGCGGCACTTGAGTTGCAAGCACGCCCGTCTTCCTCTGCTCCCATTCCGCCTCTGAGGAGGAAACGCTCTTGAGGTTCTCCCGCAAGAACTCCGGAGGGACGACGTACTTGATCCGACCGATACGACTAAGTAGGTCCGGGTCGCGTACCGCGACGATCTCGTAGTTCTGGATGTTATGCGCCGTCGGCGTCCAGCGGCCCGCTTCAAGAATCCGCTGCAGCTCCTCGTCCGTAACGGGAAGGCTGCGGTCGAATGGGGCCCTGGTCGATTTTCGTGAACGGATTAATTGAAGAACATCGTCAGCTAGCAACGGATCTCCCTTCAGCCCCGAACTCGAGCATCTCTTCCAATGGACGGGCCGGCGTCCGTAGCCCGGAAATACCCGGGTCCCCGGTGTGTTTGACGTGCGTCAGCGCATCTCGAGCGAAGCTACTGGCTTTGCCCCTTGGGTGGCAGTCAGTGTACACGAACGGGGTTGATGCCGGACTCTTCCTGTCATTCGGTTGTTAGCACGGATCAGGGTCCGCCATTAAGGGCCTGCAAATCAGCTACTACTTCTCGCCGTAGCGCGCTCGGCCGATGAACGCAAAGCCGCGAATTCTGTCCCCCATCGACTCGCCCCGGGGTCCCGCCACTTTTCCCTGTAGATCGGCACTTGTTCCGCGCAAGAACCCCGATTTGAACCGGGGACGGGCCGGCCGAAACGCCTTGTCCGTGAGGCGAGACCAGCAATACTGCAACATTCGTGACGATGGCCGCTCGGAGTGCCTTCTTGATCTCCGCAGCCGGTCAGAAGAAGTAGAACCCCCGGCGCCACTCCGACGTCGGGGGTTCGTGGACTCAGCCGAAGACGGTGCTGACGACCCGCTACTTCTTGACGGCCGCCCGTAACACCTGCTTGGGATCGCTGACCAGCAACCGCACCAGCCATATGAGGAGGCCAAGAATAAGCACGGACAGTCCAAGCCCCGTTGCGTCCGCGTTTATTTCAAAGAACTGGCCGCCTTCTTGTGCGTAAGCGATCGAGTGGTCAACGAGCCACATGAGTGTTGCGCCCCAGTATATGAGACTCAGGAACCCCAACTTGTACTTGTCAGCCGGGGCGCTGACATACCACAAGGCACTCGTGATGAGCGCTGCCAGCGCGGTGATAAGCAACCACATCACGCGCCTCCCTCAACAGCCTTAGATTCCACTTCGGGCAGATGCCTAGATCTGGCCCTTAGTTCAGCAACCCCCACCATTATTCCCCAGGCGACGAACATGACTACAACAATGCTCGAGCCGTATGTCGCAAGCTCGCGAAGCATTGGACCTACTTCACCCGGAGTCTGCATCGCTGTCAAGAAAGGTGGCCAGGGGACTACCTCCCCGTGCCATATGTGCTCCAGGGCCAAAAGTATGACCCCGCCCCACAGCATGGTATTCAGCCAGCGCAGCCTCTGCGTCCATTTCCCCGTAAGCTTCTCACTGTGTTCCCCCGCAACAGCCTCCTCCTTCTTCTGCACGCGTTTCTGGACGACCGTTGTCACGATGGCCACCGCGGCAGGCGCGAGAAAACATGCCATGCCTCTCTCCTCTCCTCTCACGACGCTTCAACGAGTTGCGACTGCAACTCGTTGCACTATATCAGGACGCAAGAGGCGCGGTCAAACGGGGTGCGAAGGGGGTCAGACGCTCAGGAGCGGCACTTGAGACAACGGCCACGGATGGCCAGATGCTTCAGGTCGGCGTCGAAGCCGTAATCAGTGCAGAGCGTGCTTTCCAGGGAGGCGAAGACGTCCTCGCTGATCTCCACCGCTTTGCCGCACTGCTCGCAAATGAGGTGGTGGTGGTGCCCCTTCTCCGCATGGTGATAGTAGAGCGTGTCTTCGCCAAGCTTGGTCTCGGTGACCAGGTCGAGGTCCTTGAGGAGTTGCAGAGTGCGGTACACGGTGGACTTGTTGACGTAGGGGTATTTTGCCTGGACCCGGGCGAAGATCGCCGGGGCGGAGATGTGGCCCTCGGCCTCATGCAGCGTCTCGAGTACCATGAGGCGCTGGGGCGTCAGCCGGTATCCCTTATCCTTGAGGATCTCGGAGCAGCTCATCTTCGTGTCACATCTGCGGCGTTCATCATCGTCCTAGATTACTCCGAATCGCTTGCCAGCCGGAGGCGAGCGCCTTTCCGTGGCTCAAGGCCGTCTCAAACGCCCGCAAATTCCGCAATTCCGTCTGTTACTAGTACGAACCGGGGTCCCGCCATCTCCGTTGCTGCTGCAGACAGACTCCTACACGAGGACCAGGGAGAAGGAGTCCGGACAGGTGACGGTGAGTGCTGTACTTAGTTCAAATCCGGGTCCCGCCACCTATCGGCCTAGTTTTCCCTGCAAAGAGGCCTGTTTTTGCCCATCAGACCCGATTTGAACCGGGGACACTCCCAATGAGAGAAACCCGCGCGGCTAAGTGAAGCCTATGAGTCTGCGGCTGCTGGTGGGGGCTGCTGGACGGTGTTCGCACATTCTGAGAAGGGAGCGGGCGCCTGGTCCTTGGGCTGCGCCAAGCAACTCATTCGCTGCAGTCCTCTCACGACTCCATCCTTCACCATGTCGGCATAGGGGCCAGGTGGCAGCGTGTCCAGGAGTCTTTCGGCACTACGATATGCCTCGGTCGCCTCTTGCTTGTTGCCCAGCACCTCGTTCGAGTGCCCGATATTGAGGTAGAGCGAAGGATAGAAGCCGGCAACCGTATCGTCTCCGACCGCGTTCGCACACCTCAGGCACTCTTCGTTCCAATGCAGGGTGGCTTCTGGGGTAGTTTGACGCCGGGCCAGGTAGTGGGCCGCCACACACTTTTCCCAGTCATTGGACGCCTGGGTCCATGCCTGGTCAAAACAGACCTTGGCTTTGGCGAGGTCCCCGGCGCTCTCTGCCTCCATGCCTTGCGTGCACAACTTCACGATCGGGTTGTTCGGGTCCACCGCAGATCCTCCTTGGGCTCGACTTGCCCCATCGTACAGGTCTGCCCGGACACGAAGCCGCCCGGCTTCCGTGGATGCAACTGGGCGTCAGTGGATTTGGCCACGCTGCCAACAGGCCCCCGCCTGCCGGGGGTGGGGCTTCTAGGCGTTCGGAGGGCAAAGACAACTGGGGCCGAGGCCGGCGAAAAGGCACCCCGCTGCAGGGGTTTTGTGCTCTTCAGGCCGCCACCAGTCGGAAGGGAATGTCGGCAGACCATACAAGTCCGGGTCCCGCCACCTATCTGCCGTTTTTACCCTGCAAATTGGCACCTTTTGGCCCCTCAGACCCCGATTTGAACCGGGGACACGCCTCCATGGGGGAGCCCACGCCGCGAAAGAATTGCCTGGGAGCTTGCGGCGGGCAGTGAGTCTCCACGAGAGGGCCGGCGTCGTCAGGGCGGCGGTTGATGATCACACCCCTACCCATCATTGCACCCTTGTGGGGCTTCTCCGCCGACAGCGCCGGCGCTAATCTGAGAAAGTCGTGTGTGTTCTTGTGCCCGCTGTACGAACGACGAGGGGCCAAAGCTGTATCGTAATCGCGTGGCGCCCGCCAGTTGCAGTGTGGAGCGATAGACAAAGGGGAGAGCGATGGACGGCACGAACGATACCCGGATGAAGCTAATGGGCTACCGCCCGCCGGCCGATGTCCCCGAGCCTGACCAGCTCGTGCTCGTCGAGTACGTCTCCGATGGGCGTGTGGCCATAGTCACCCTTAATCGGCCGCATGCCGACAACGCGATCACCACCGAACTGGCGGCGCAACTCATCGAGATCCTCGAGACGATCGCGGCCCGGCCATCCGTGCGGGTCGCCATCATAACCGGAGCCGGTGACCGCGCCTTCTCCGTGGGCGGCGACCTCTACCAGCGGAAACAGATGACCAAGGAGCAGTGGCTGCGCCAGCGTCTGGTCTTCGACCGGGTGCTCTATACCATCCGCCAGCTGCGCCGGCCCATCATCACCGCAGTCCATGGCATGGCCTACGGCGGTGGCTGCGAGATCGCCATAAGCACGGACTTCATCATCGCGTCCGATGACGCCGTCTTCGGCCAGCCCGAAGCGATGGTCGGTTTGTCGGCGGGTGGCGGTTCGCCGGTCTTTCTTCCCCGCGTACTCCCTCCGGGGAAGGCCATGCAGATGCTCATGAGCGGAGAACCGATTACCGCACAAGAGGCGCACCGGCTTGGCATGGTGAACGAAGTCCATCCCCGAGCCGGACTGATGGACGCGGTACTGTCTATCGCCGAGAGGATCGCAGACAATTCCCCCACGGCGGTGCAGTCAGTCAAGAGGGCCGTGAAGATGGGACAGGGAGAGACGGTCGAGCAGGCCATCGAGATCATGATGGATGAGCACTGGCGCTCCGTAGTGCATCCCGACCGCGTAGAGGGGATCCTCGCCTTCACCGAAGGTCGAGAGCCGGTGTTTCCCGATCCTGAATTCTGAGGAAGCGGCAGGAGCGATGAACGACTCCTACCAGCCAGACGTGGTGATCAAGGCGTTCTAAGGCAGACAACGGACGTCGCGGCGAGTGAAAAGTCATCCGTATGCAGGGCTTTTGTGCTTCCTAGGCCGTCACCAGTCGGAAGGGAATGTCGGCAGACCATACAAGTCCGGGTCCCGCCACCTATGAGATCCCAGCTCACGGCCCGAAGCAATGGCCGTCGGCTCCCGACTGCTGGTTGCCGGGCGTCTTGGCGCCCGTTGGGTTGACAACTCCCGCGGCGCGCTGGTCATGCTGCGTTCACCTCACTCGAAGTGGGGCTTCTGCGAAACCGGTCCGGTATACTCGCCCGTAGCCGAGAAAGTGTAGGTGGCACCGTGAACGATACGGACAGGATGATCAGCCGTATTAGAGAGCATGGCGAGGAGATTCGCGCGGAGTTCGGCGTGGCCCGCCTCGGTGTGTTCGGATCGCGATTGCGGGGAGAAGCGCGAGGCGACAGTGACCTCGACGTGCTCGTCGAGTTCTCTCATCCGACCTTCCGCAACTACATGGGACTCAAACGGTTTCTGGAACACCTGATCGGGGTGCAGGTCGATCTTGTGAGCGCTGCTGCGCTGAAGCCGATCCTCAAGGAACACGTCCTGCGTGAGGTTGAGTATGTCGCGTGACATCCGGGTGTACCTGCTCGACATCCTCGAGCGGTGCGAGCGGATCACACGGTACGTGGAGGGACTCGACGAAGAACGCTGGTCGAGCGACGAGCGCACCCAGGATGCCGTCCTTCGAAATCTCGAGGTGATCGGCGAAGCGGTGAAGAGGCTGCCGGGCGATCTGCGCCAGCGGACGCCAGAGATCCCGTGGCAAGACATAGCCGGACTGCGGGACATCCTGATCCATGAGTACGGAGGAGTGGACTTCGCGATCGTCTGGGACATCGCCGTGAACGAAGTGCCGGCGCTCCGTCAAGCGGTGACCGAACTCTTGAAATAGGCGCTCTTTCGTGGTTCAGGCCCTCGCGGCATCACGGAGTCGTTCCGGGCGGTCCGTGACCAGTGCGAACGCCGGAAACGTGTCCCCCTTCAGTTTGCGTCCGGGTCCCGCCACCTCACGGTAGGGGATATCCCCCATCACCCAAGCCATTCGGAAGGCCACATCTTGCCCTCTCACCCGGAACGTGACCCGCTCAGACCCGGCTTCAACTCGGGAGCATCTTGAGTGAGAGAATGAGGGATGAGTAGTCACAGTCGGCATCGTGAACTCGCAGAAGAAAGAAGGGCAGATGGGCAAGAAGTCGGTTCGGCTGGCGACCAGTTCAAGTTCGGCGACCACAGCCATAGTACCGGCTTCCACTAGCGCCACCACGACAACCATGGAGCTCTCTTCCGACTCGATCGCGTATGCCGAGAGTCTCGGTGGAACATCCCACCAGGGAGAGAAGCTATACCAGAGAATGTCGAGTTCGGCCGTATGGGCTTTCCCGATGCCTACGTCAAGACAGCTGCTGTGAACACCTCGGACCCGATACCAGTTTACGACGATATGGTGGGTCTCGCGGAGTAGGAATCGTCTTCCCAGCCGAGTGGAGAGAGCTTAAGTGAACGAGGACGAGAAGAAAGACCTCGAGCCGTGGGAGGACGAGGAGGAGGACGACGAGGAGGTCCTCGATGCCGCCTACGCAGAACTCCAGGGGTTCATGCATGAGGTGGACGGCTTGCTCGCGGGAGAAAGCGGGGCGGTCCGTTACAGGGAGCTCCTCACTGAGGGGGAGCTTTGGGAGTTCGTGGACCTACAGGGAAAGCACGACCCCACGGCGGAGGAAGTGGACCGCCTGGTCTCCCTATACCAGCTTATGAGGGACCGCTACCCGGGGGGCACGGGGCTGGAGAAGGACCGGGACACTAATCCTCTCTCGAGCGATGAGGACTTGGACGGCCTCTATCTGGGAGAGGGGGAGTAGGAGAAGTGAGCGAGGAGCCTCCTAGCCTGGACGTGCATCAAAGGCAGGGGGGGATTCGACGGTGACTGGTGCGCTGCAGTCCCGGCTCCTATGACCGGGAGCCGAGGCGGGACTCCCTGCGTCAGACGGGTGGACGCATCCCTCTCCATGGAGGAGGACGTAATGTCGCGGGCAGTCCCCGGGCAGGTGTCGAGCGCCCTTTGCCTATCCTTCGTTTGCCTTCTCCTTGTCGCCGGGATTCTTCTTCTGTCTGGCTGCGGCACGTCGTCTATCCCGACGACTGAGACATCGTCGGACCGATCCTCCGGATCACCTCCAGTAACAGGCGATTCTTCCGCAACCACGGCGGGAGTCTCGACCACCTCCCCATGGGCTGCCTCAGACCCAGAAGCCTCTGAAGCGGCGAAGTCGGCCATATCAGATTGGCCTCCGGGTATCGCGATGCTCGTGCTGAGCACCGGGTATGAGCTCTACGTGGTGGACCAGACCGGCATCCAGTGGAGCCAGGAGATGCAGACGCGACCCGAGGCAAGCACGACCTCCACCATCGGAAGCCGGGAGAGCGTGCCGTTCGATGGGGTGGCCGTGAGCAACAACCAGCAGTTCATCGCCTACGTCGACCACGCCACAGAGATCGTCGTCCGCTCGATCCGTGAGGGCACTGAGGTCAACCGTGCCTCGTATCACGCCGAAGGCGAGACCCAGCTGCGCTGCCTGTCTTCGGACGGCAACCTGGCCGTCCTGGCCTCGGTTCCCCCGGATCTGCCGAAAGGGACGACCGGCGACCGGCTGCCCTGGAGAGTCACGGTATTGGACATGCGAAGCGGGCAGGCGACCATCGAGCAGCCCCTCGAGGATCTCGTCAAGGAGCGCACTGCCGATGATCCCAAAGCCCAGTTCACGCTCTATTCAATCGACTTCCTGCCGGAACAAAGACTCGTTGTCGGCTATGTGGGGTGGTGGGGATACGAGGCCTACACCTACGACCTGGGCACGGACGCCATGGAGCCGATCCCCGGTGTGGGGCTGATCATGAGCGTCACTGACAGTGGCACTGTCTACGGAGGGGGAGGGGACGTGGACGTGGACGTGAAAGGCCCTCAGCCGCAGGTGTGGGATGGGATAGCCACACAGGCACTCGAGCTCGACGCCGACTCGGAATATGCCTTGTCGGGAGCCTTCAACTCGCGCGGCGATGCTCTCGCGATCCAGGTGATGTCCCCACTCTTTGAGCCGCGGGGCTGGCAGCTCTTCCGCATTAGCCAAGGGAGATGGGAACCCTCCGGCCCGCTCGCAGAGAACTCGTGGATGAAGGCGGGTCCACGTGCGCTGAGCGACGACGCCACTCTCGCCTGGACTGCCCTGGAGGGGGGCCAATGGGAAAGCGGTGGGGACGCAGCACTTCTCTCCTACGATTTTCGGACAGGCGCGTGGCAGGAGTGGCTGGGGCCGGCAGACCTCCAAATCGACCTAGGCTGGTACCGCTTCGAGGCGATCATCCCGGAGAAATGAGCAGCAGATGCATCAGAGACTGATGGCCGGACTGGCTGCTGCTTCTTCTCGCAGGTTCAAGACTTGTCCACTTAGGACCCCCTGACCGCCACTGCCCTGACCGCAAGCCCCCGATCGGTGGCGTCAACGCTCGGCCGGCGGGGGCGATTTGTTTTCTCAGGCTTTGCGACTGATCAGGGCGAAGTCTTGGTGCCGCAGAGGATTGCCTGGTACGACTTGACCCGCCTGGGATCATCTACCGACATAGGTTGCCAGTTCATACAAATAGGATCCATCGAACACCACTCGGATGGGTCTGGAAGCATGAATCTCTCTCTGTCGCAGTGGAACTCTTTGTCAAGGCGGAGTGGGCCATACTTGCAGTCGTGACAGCCTCGCATGATGTCCTCCTTCTTCCTATCCCTGATATCGGAAGATCGGAGCTTCTGTATTACTGCCACGCTCGGCCGTCGAGGGCTCCATCCATACACGGGGCGCATGGAAGACCGGGAACACTAGGGGTGGAAAGATACGTCCGCGCCCTTTTCGTCGCCTCCTAGGGGCACTACAGCTCGTCGGGGTCGTCGCCTTCGTCGGGCAGATGGTCTGGGTACACCTCAATGGGCGGTTCTATGGGCACCATCCCCACAAGGCGGTGCTGGTCACAGGCATATTCGATTGGAGGCGGCGCCGGCATGCTGGGCGACTTCCACCCCACACACCAGGTGGCCGGGCGGCTGCAGTAGTGACACAACGGGCTCATGGTCTTCCTCCCTTGCCACGGGTGTCTCCAGAGTATCGCGAACGGTGGAGAATGGGGAAGTCCGGTAGCCGCCAAGCTCGGCCGCTGGGGGCTCTTTGTCTAGCCTGCCCGCTGAAGGTCACTGTTGCTCTTCGACGGTGACTTCCCAATCGCAGTTGGCTGCCTTTACCTCGAGGTAGTAGTTCCCAGGGTCCTTGGCGAGCACGGTGGAGTCCTCGCCGGGGTCTGACACCATCACCTCGGGGATACCACCGCTCACCTCAAACGACGTTCCTTCCACCATCACGTAGAAGGCTGCTATGACCATCCCGGACTCGCCCGTCACTTTGTAGATGAGTCGCGCCGGCGCTCCGGTCAGAGCGAACGACTCGCCTTGGTTGTTGGCGTTCCCGGACAGGCTGGCGACCTCCACCCACCCATCGGTGGCCGCGGCCGTGGTGGTCGTTTCCGCCTCTGTGGCCTCCGTGGTGCTGGCGCTGGTTGTGGTGGCATCCCCGACGGTCGTGGTCGTCGCCGTGCCAGAGTCCCCGCCTCCGCAGGCGATGGCAGCGACGGCGACGGTCACAAGGACCATCACGCTGAGCATGATGCAGAGCCGCTTGCGGTTCATGATCCCCTCCTGGTATGGGATTGGTCTACCAACTCGAGGCTCTCATCGCGTCCCGAGAGACTCTAGACGCGTCCCGAGAGACTCCACGCCTAGGACCTCACCTAAAAAGCCCTCTCTGCGCTGGGGGTGCTGGAGGCGGCGGCGACCATTTGGGTGAGCCATCGGCCTCCCAGTCCTCGTCCTCCTCCTCCGCCTCCTCGTGCTCCTCTTCCTCCTCTTGCTCCTCCTCCAAGGTAGACTCGTAGTCCCCGCACCAGTCTTCGGCGTTGGTCAAGACCCAAAAGGCGTTCTGGCCTCCGTCGTTGTTCTCGCTGTTCCCCAGGGTCGGGTGTGGGGCGTATCTGTGGCAGCGATTGGACTGCTCTTCCCAAAAGCGACAGGTTGCGCAGGCCTCCGTTTCGCTCACGTGTGCCTCCTGAGGGTAGGTCTTCTCGTAGGTCGCCGATTGCCATCTTACCCTGGACCTCCTCTGCAACCAAAGTCCCGTAGTCTTTGCCACCCGGCGGCGCCCAGCATGGGGGAGAGCGCTCGATCGGTAGCGTCGACGCTCGGCCGGCAGGGGCTCTTGTCACTGACTGTCACCAAAAAGTCGGTAAGAGGGCTTCTGCGGGGGTGTCTTCTCGTCACCGCCTGCAACCGCAACCACCACAAACCACCTGCAAACGGTCGATTTATGCGGTACGACTGAAGACTGCCCGCTACCCCCGAAAAGGCGGGTCCTATTTCTGAAGATCATGGTGCCCCCCGGTTCAAGTCCGGGCTCCGCCACCTGACCCGGCCTCTTCGGCCCTGGCTAGGATGGCGCAACCAGCGCCCGAAGTGCTGCCGTCAAGGTGGTGAGGGTCGCCTCGTTGTAGCTGCCGCGACCCTGCCACCGAACGCTCCCTGTCTGATCGAGAAGGAAGAGGTAGATGTCGTCCAGATCCGGTAGGTTGAGAACTCGCTGAAGGCCGCGTACATCCAGGTATGCAGTAAGCGTGTGGCGACGGGCGTGCGAGTCAGGGACGCCGGCGCGCATCCCGCTGTTGATCATGCCTCGCCAGATGCGATAGCTGCGGGAGAGCGCCGGCACCTCCCACACCTCCAACCCGGGGAAGTCCGACTCCAGCCGGGTGAAATGCGCCATCCACGTCTCGATGGGGTACTGGTGGTCGCGCTTGAACGCGAGTACCACCAGGTTGACGGTGCCGGACAGGCCGGCAGGTATCTCGACCGTCCGGCCTTCGAGGTCCCGCGCCGTCAACCTGGGGAATATCGTCGGGCTAGATGGTCTGATGACTGTCCGTCCCCGCACTGCTACTGCTGACTGCGACTTAGCGATGCACAATCGTCAGTGTTTCCGCAAGTACCATTCGGCAAACGTCTGCGGTCCCGTGACATGCTTTCCGCATCGGCTCCAGTGGGTGCCTGGCACTTCCAGGACGCGGCTCTGGGACCTGGGCGGCACTGGCTCTGGTCCCTGTTTGACACGTTCAAGAGCTCCGCCCCGGCTCTTCGGGGTGAGGGCTCAGGCTGGAGAAATGCGCTACCATCGACCGGGTGGGCCTCCAGTGAAAAGCAGGAATCGGCCAAGCGAACAATGTAGGTACCGATAGATGGACATCCTTGAGACCTCTCTACACGGAGTGCCCTTACTCACGGTCGTAGGGGAGATAGACCACGCGATCGGCTCGCGGCTTGCGGAGGCGGCTCAGCGAGCCATGGGTTCGTGCGGCCATCACATCCTTCTCGATCTGGAACTCTGCCCCTACCTAGATAGCGGTGGCCTCAACGTGATCGTTGGTCTGGTGAAAGAGGTGGGACCTCTGGGTTGGGTGGGGGTGATCCATCCATCCGGCATGGTCCTGCGCCTTCTCGGACTGGTGGGCCTGACAGCTCGCGATGATTTCCGAGTCTTCCAGAGTCTTGACGAAGCCGGCGGGGCGGCGGCTGTTGTCGGGGATCGCTCAGGTGCGCAGGGTTGAGAGCGAACCCGTCTGGGCCCGGCATGGGACAGTACCGCTCCTACTCAGCCACCATGACCCTCGGCGGGTTCAGTCCTCGGGTCAGCCGCAACATGAGGAAGAGCGGAACAGGGGACAACATCAGCGCGCCGACGAGCGTCCAGCGCGAACTGAGGACCACCCGGGCCGCGACCGAACCGGCCCGTAGTGCATCTGATATCCGCCCGAAGGAATGTTGCATGGCTTCCAGGTAAGGGAGGGGTCTTTGTGGCGGCCGCACATCGACAAACTCCCAGGGAAGCTCGTCCAGCTTGGCCTCCCGCAAGCGGCGGGAGAGTTCGTCTCGCTCCGCTTCGCTCTCATAGAGCAAACATACCTGGGGACCATCCACAGGGGGGTTACTGAGGGTCAGATCGCGCGTGGCCGTCGATGGCTTCGCGCCAAAGACGGTGGTCACGCTTGCCGACAGACTGCGAACGCATGAGACTTTCCAAGCCTTCCTTTCGGCTCGACCGCGACACGGCTGACGCCGCATGCCTCGTCTCCGCCCATTGTGGCGTGTCGCCCCGGTCGGGTCCAACATCCACCGGACAGAGTCGGGGGCCACAACTAAGGAGGGGTCGAGCAATGCTATGTGACTCCGCGTGAGTATGCTCGCACCACTCGCCTGAATTAAGCCTGAACGCCTGCTGGGCAAGAGACGCCACCGCGAAGATTCCACTTTGCTCCTCCCGACTACCCTCGGCGCGGCACCCTCTCAGAGCACCGCGGACGGCTTGGAATGGAGTGGGCGCTTGGGGGCCTACCACGAACGCGCCCCCTTCGGTAGCCAGCGAGCTCGGCCGGCGGCAGCCCCGCCTCTCGTTCGTGTGCCCCGCGATAGCGTCACAATGGGGGCGGCCGCCGTTCGGCGGCCGCCCCTACTCAATACCTGCGCTCCGCGCCGGCTCCGTCTCTACTGAGACTCTGAACTCGGACCTCACACGCCCTGGTTGAGCTCCGCCAGACGCCTCTCGACCTCGAGGTCATCGGATACGTCGTCAAGGCTTTCGAACTGAGCATCCAGAGAGGATGCTGCCAACTCGGCTTGGCCGGCGACCTTGGCTTCCTCGCGGCGGATCTTCTCCTCGAAGCGGCTGAGCTCGCTGGTGGGGTCGGTGATGTTGACGCTCTTGATGGCGTCGTAGACTTTCTCCTGGGCTTCCGCAACCTTCGCGCGCCCCACGAGCTCGTCCCGTTTCGTCCTCAGCTCCTCGAGCTTCTGGTGCATTGAAATGAGCCCGCTCTTTAGCTTCTCGACGACCTCCGTCTGCTGGGCGATCGTCGGCGCCATGTCGTTTACCTGGTCCTCGTTGGTGATCTGGCGTTTCAAAGCTATGCGGGCCAGATTCTCGAAACGGTCGGCCTCGGCGGGATCGCTCGCCCGCATTTCTTTGGCCTTCGCCGCCGCTGCGGCAGCCTTGGAGCCCCACTCGGCAGCGGTCCTCTGCGCCTCGCGCGAGTCCTCCTCCATCATGCGGAGGTTGCCTATGCTCTGTGCCACCGCTTCCTCGGCCTCAGAGATGCTGTTGATGTAGTCGCGGATCATCTGGTCAAGCATCTTTTCGGGATCCTCGACCCCGTCTAGAAGCGCGTTGATGTTGGCCCGCGCCATTTGGCTTATGCGTCCGAGGATAGACTGCTGTGCCATTTACTGCTCCTTCCTATTACCGTGTCCGTGCACTTCGCACCAGATCGACAGGATCTGATTGAACCCGTTAGAAACGCCCGCCGCCGCCGCGGCGCATCCGGGTGCCCATCCCGCCGAAGGACGGCGGACTGAAACCTCCTCCGCCGAGGCTCCCACCGCCGAAACCCCCGAAGCCGCCGCCCGAACTCCCACCGCCCAACCCGCCCGCGAGGATACCCCCGAGGATGGCGCCGATGAGGGTGGAGCCACCTCCCAGGCTGGGCATGCCTGACGTGCTCACGGCCTGCTGTGTCTCAGCCTGCGCCTGGCTGAGGGCGCGCGCCGCGAACTCGTGCGCGGTGGCGGCGCTCCTGGCGGCGGTGACCGGGTCGGAGGCGCCGAGCGTCACGGCCTGGTCAAGAGCACGCTGTGCCTCAGCGAGCTGCTCCCGGGGACCACTGCCGATCGCTCCCCGGTGGGTCGTGATGTAGTCGCTTGCCGCTGCTATCTCGGCGCGCGCCGCAAGTAGCGTGCGGTCGAGGGCCGCGGCTGCAGTCGCGCGCCGCGCCTGCTCCTCACGGACCTGCACGAGCGCCTTGTCCAGCGCGGCGTCTGATGCCTCCAGATGTCTCAGCGCGGTCAGGGGGTCGCGACCGCCTTCAGGACCGGCTGCGGCAGCCGCCGCGGACGCAGCCGCCTCGGCCGTGGCGATCAGCGGTGAGAGCTGTGCCCCGGCGCCGGCCGCCTGGGCCTCGGCGATGTCACGCCTGGTCTCGTCGATCGCCGCCGCGATACGGTCTCGCGCCTCGCCGAGGTCCTTGCCCAAGCGACCGACGCCGTCGAGGAACGCCTGGGCTTGGCCGGCGGCCTCCTGCGCAGCGAGAGCCGCCACCGCTGCCTCGCCGCGGCGACCGGCGTCGAAGTCCTCACGACCGGCCTTGACCTGTTCGCGCGAGAAACTGATGCGTGACGCAGCTTCGTCGGGGTTGGACGCCACCGCCGTCAACGCCGCCGGAGCATACACCGATGCCAGCTCCGTAAGGTCCTGCCTCACGTGCGGCACGCGGGCCTCGAGGGTCGAGAGCTGCTGCTCAAGGTTCGCGAGGACTCCCGGCGCCTTGCTCTCCAGGTCGCGCAGCCGATCGAAACGTTCAGCCTGTGCGTCCAGCTTCTCGTTCGCGGCGGCCGTGTGCTGCAACACTGCCGTCAGAAGCTCGCGTTGCACCCTCTCGTCCGCGTCTTCGTCGAACTGCTTGTGGAGCTTGAAGGCCTCACTAAGCTCGCGTCCGGCCTCGTTCACGGCCTGTTGGAAGGGTGCGGCCTCCTCCTCACCGAACTCAGCCGCGGCGAAGCCCACCTCGTCGGTACTGGTCTTGATAGCGTCATCGGTCTCCACGAGCTCGAGACTCACCTTGCGCCTCAACTCTTCGAGCGTCAGCGCGGGCGCCGCCTCCGTTCCCGATGCAGGGGTCGCTCCCTGGGCCCCGCCGCGTCCCCGAGAGCGCCGCACCAAGGCCCAGACCACCAGGAAGATGACGACCAGCACGATCAGTCCGATGACGACACCCCAAGGGAACCCTCCGTCATCGGTTTCCTCGCTGCCACCCCCCGATCCCGGTTGGGTGGTGGCCGATCCCGTTTGGGTGGTGGCCGTTCCCGGTTGCGTCGTCGCGGTGGTGACCACCGCGACGCTCAACGCCTGCTGCATCCCCGTGGCCGCCCCGATCGCCGCCCCGGCCCAGTCATCGTCGGATAGTGAAGGTTCCACGGACTCCACCATGATCGCGTTGAGCTCCGAATCGGTCAGCGGGAAGTCCTCGTCCACCGAGTATGCGTACGCGCGATCCTCGATGGCGACGGCGAGCAAGACGTCGTTTATGCCCAAGTCACTCATGATGGCGGTCTCGTTCGCCCACTCCACCGCTCCCATTCCCGAGAACGAGTCCACGTATACCGCCCAGAGCTGCACCTGCTCCGCCTGCTGCAGCTCGTCAAAAGCAGCCTGTATCTCGTCCTCGCTGCCCTCCACCGCTCCCACGTGATCCTCGATCTGCGAGTTCACCCGGAACGGGTCCTCGGCCAAGGCCTGCGCGGGGAAGAGAAGACCGCCCAGGAACGCCGTCAGAAGAGCGGTCGCAACGAGCAGACCGCCTATGCGGGGCAGAAGCAGCGACGAAATGGGACCATGCAGTGGCAGTCGACGATCAGGTGTTCGCGAGGTCAATAGCACCGGAGCCTCCTCGCACGAGTAGGGCCATCACAATACTACCCACCCAGCCTCGTCGCTAGACGCGCTCGCCATGGCTCGGCCACGACAAGCAAGCTGTAAGTGATCCCGCGACCGGCGCGCGGTGTCAGCCGCCCAGGCCTCCAACAACGCCTCGGCAGTATTCAGTCCCCCGTCCGAAGGAGTCTCGGGCTCGATCCTCCCGAGGCCCCTAGTGTGTCTTTTCGACCTTCCATTCAGCCCAGTCATCGGCATCTTCAGGAAGGGAGAGGGTCACCCTGTAGACTGGTTTGCCTAACAGGCCGTCCTTGCCTTTGCCATAGACTGTGGCATCGCAGCCCACGTTCTGTTTGGTCCGTTCCTCGAGCTTCTTGATGGTCTCCAGGTATTTTTCGGCATCCTCCCTGGACAGATGCCCCACTTGGCGCGCTGTACCATCGGTGCTCATAACGTGAACACCCACAGCATTACGATCTTGCAGATTATTGGGTTCACGGATCAGAACCGCCGCCACGTCCTCTAGCGTCTTCGTCTCACCCTTCCCCAGCTTTCCCAGGATCTTGGGGAAAGCGTCAAGGTTGTAAGACTCTCCCGCAACTTCCACATCCCAGAACTCGATGTGCCGGTTGGGATCGTTCTCATCGTCGGACGGCGAATAGATGAAGGTAAGTTCGTATGCCATCTGGACCTCGCTTGCTCAGCATTCGCGTAGTGACCCGCTCGCCCTACACTGTACAACCCCGACACGTCTGAGGAGTCCATCTAAAGTCTCATAGCCCCCGACGCATGACCGCGTCTACCAGCAGGTTCTCGTCGAGATGAGCCGAACTACTCTGTTTGCGCTCGCTCTGAGGAGCGATTCTATCCATGGGACGGCAGGGAGGACCGAATATGATGGGCAACATGAGCGGGAACAAGTACGGCCCCTGGGTACTTCTCGGGTCCATCCTCATGATGATCGTGGGGGGCTTCAAGTTCATCGCCGGGATAGTCGGTCTCTTCAGGGATCAGTATCTGGTCGCCGGTTACGACGGCTACTACCTGGTCGACGTGACCGGGCTGGCCGTCTGGTGGCTCATCATCGGTGCCCTCCTCCTGTTTGGCGGCTATGCCGCCCTGCAGGGCAAGACCTGGGGTTACATCACGGCCATCGTCGCAGCGGGCCTGGCTGCGCTGTCGGAGTTCTTCTCGATTCCCTACACCCCAGTCTGGTCCATCATCATGCTGGTCGTGTACGTGGCGGTGTTGGCGGCGTTCGTGAGGGCAACTGCCCGAAACTGAACGGAACCAGGGGAACCTTCAGGCGCGCTCTGCTACTCGGATTCCATCCGCCGCGGGGAGAAGGTCACCCAGGCGACCAGCCCCGACAAGAGGATCACGCCACCGGCCACCAGGAGCGAGAAGCTGACCCCGCTGTGCACCGCATCGTATGCTGCGCCGATGACCTTGGCGACGATGGGGCCGTATATCTTCTCGGCTTCCTCCGAGCCGGACATCTGTCCGGTGAGGACGGCGTTGATGACGAGATCCCGGAACTCTGGCGGCACCTCGAGCTGGACGAGGCGCTCGGTCAAGAAATCGATCAACTTGGTATTGAACAGCGATCCGAGCGCCGCCACCCCGATGACGGTACCGACCTCGCGACTCGTGGTGGTCGCCGACGCCGCCATGCCCGAGTGCCGGGCCGGGATCACCGAGAGCGCCACCGAGGTGATCGGGACCACGGCGATGCCAAAACCGGCGCCGGTGAGGGTCAGAGCCAGGATGAGAGGTGTGAACGTGACCTCACCCGCGAGGGCCAGATTGGTGAGCAAGACTCCCACCCCCGCGGCGAAACACCCGATCGCCACCGGTAGCCGAGGCCCGGAACGGGCCACCCAGGTGCCCGCGAAGGCCGACGCGATGATCATCGCGAGGGCCATGGGCACGAAGAGGGTGGCGATGCGGAAGGCGGAGTAGCCGATCACAATCTGTAGGTAGAGCGCGGTCAAGAAGAAGATGGAAAACACGCCGAAATACGTTGCGAAGGCCACGAAGAGCGACCCCGAGAATGCGGGTTTCTTGAAGTAGTCTACGTTCAACATGGGCACCTTGGTGCGGTGCTCGGCCGCTACGAAGAGCCCCCCGGCAACGATGCCGATGACGAACAGAGCGATGACCGGGGCGGAGGTGTACCCTGCCGTCTCACCTAGGATGATGGCGAAGACCACCGTCGCGAGAGCGGTCGGTCCCAGGATGAATCCCACGGTATCGAAGCGGCCGGTCTCGGGGTCGGAGCTCTCGGGGACGGCACGCTGGGCGGCGGCAAGGGCAAGAACTCCTGCGACGACGTTGAACCAGAAGATAGCCGGCCAGCCGCCGAGACCCACCAAGACTCCGCCGATCACCGGTCCCATCGCCAAAGCGAGACCGGCGATGGCCGCCCAGACGCCGAGGGCCCGAGCTCTGGCCGCACGGTCGGGATAGAGGTGGCGGATGATGGAGAGCGTCCCCGGTTCGCAGGCGGCGGCTCCGATCCCCATGATCCCGCGGGCGGCGATGAGCGACCCGGTGTTGGGAGCCAGGGCGCCAAAAAGGGAGCCCGCTATGAAGACCACTGCTCCGCCGAGCATCACGCGCTTCCGTCCCAGACGGTCTCCCAAGGACCCGAAAGCCAGCATGAGGCTGGCGAACAGCAGCGCGTACGCGTTGACGATCCACTGCATCTGGGAGACGGTGGTGTTGAGGGTCTCCTGCAGGTCCTGGAGCGCGACACTCATGATGGTCGTATCCAGGAAGGTCAGGAACAGGATCCCACAGAGGGTGGCAAGCGCGCGCCGCGCGCCCGGAGTCTCGACGGCCGTTTCGACTGCTTCCACGAGCACCTCACGACTCGGCACGGACCATGGGTCCTATCCCGCAGCGCCCCAGAGCTGTCCCCGCCGGGGCAGGCCCACAATAGCAACCTGCAGCCCGTGGGGCAACAGGTCAAGCGGGGGCCTCCTCTTCGCCGCTCTCCTGCAGCCTGAAAAGGTCCTTCTCCCGCCCGATCATCACGAGGACATCCCCCATCCTCATGCGGGAGTCAGGGCCGGGAAGGAACTCCAGACCCTCGGGCTTCTGCACGGCTATGACGAACACGTTGAAGCGTGCGCGGAGGCCGAGTTCTGCCAGGGTATGCCCGTAGAGGGCTCTCGGCAGCTTCACTTCCATCACCTGGTAGTCACCGCCAAGCGGAACGAAGTCGAGCAGGTTGGGATTGACCACGTGGGCCGCGACCCGGCGGGCGGTCTCTCGCTCTGGAAAGATCACCTCGTCGGCCCCCACCTGGCGGAGCACGACGGCATGATCGTCGCTCAATGCCTTCACCCGGATGACCGGAACGCGGAGGCGCTTGAGGTAGAGCGTGCAGAGGATGCTCGACTCCAGACTCTCGCCCATGCTGACGATGGCTTCGTCGAGATCCTCGGGAATGACCGAGGCCAGGCTGGCTTCGTCGCGGATGTCGAGGGCCAGCGCCCGGTGGACTCGGTCTCCTATCTCGTTCACCAGTTCCTGGTCGCGGTCGATGGCCAGCACCTCGCAGGTGCTGGAGAGAGCTAGGGCCAACTCCCAGCCGAAGTGGCCGAGCCCGATGACACACACCTGTTTCTTGCGCCTGCTCATCCGATCATTACCTTCCCTTCGGGGAACGTGATTCGAGACGTCCTTCGGTAGATGGCCAGGCTGGCCAGAGTGAGCGGACCCAAACGGCCCACATACATGGTAGCGATGATCCAGAGCTTGCCGGCCACGCCGAGACCGGCCGTGGTGGTGTTGGTGGAAAGGCCCACCGTGCCGAAGGCCGAGATCTGCTCGAACAGGAGATGCTGAAGCTCGACGCCGGGCCGGCCTTGCTCGAAGTGCGCGAGGACGAAGAGTCCAATCAGGTTCCAGCCCACGGCCAGGGCGAACAGCAGTCCCGCACTGCGTATGAGATCGCGATTGAGCGTCCGGCCCAGCAATCTGGCCTCGTCCTCGCCGGATACATAGCTACGGATGCGGGCGAACATGACCGCCAGAGAGCTGGTCTTAACCCCGCCCGCGCAGGAGGCGGGCGACCCTCCGATGAACATCAGAGCTGTAAGTATCAGGAGAGAGGCTACGGGCAATGCTCCGACATCGATCGTGTTGAAGCCGCACGTCCGGGCCGAGATCGATTGAAAGAGGGCGCCCTCGATGCGCTCGCCCCAGGTGCGCTCTCCGCCGGTCATCCCGAACAACAACATCAGCACCGCTCCACCGACTATCAATGCCAGACTCGTCCGCAGGACCACGTTCGCATGTAGGCTGAACCTCCGCGGCTTGGGACGGTCCATACGCCTGACTATGCGTCTTCCCTCCCAAGACAGCTCGTGAAGGACGGTGAAACCCAGTCCGCCCAGCACGATGAGGATCATGATGACCGCCGTGAAGAGGTGGTTGCTCCTGACGTCCGCCAAGTTGTTCGGGAAGAGGGAGAACCCCGCGTTGCAGAAGGCCGAGATGGAGTGGAAGACGGCCCGCCAGGCCGCCGACGCTCCCCCTGACGTCGGCAGAAGAGCCAGGAACAGTATCAACGCGCCGACGGCCTCTACGGCCAGGGTGATGCTGACTATCTGGCGGAAGCGACGCTTGAAATCGCGAGCTTCGTCCTTCTGGAAGAGGGCGTCTTGCAGCGCGGCCTGGGTGCGCAGGGACAAGCGCCGACGGAGCACCGACAGGGCCATGGCGGCGTAGGTCATCACCCCGAGTCCACCGATCTGGATGAGGACGATGATGACCACCTGGCCCGTCACGGTGTAGTCGGTGGCGGTGTTGACCGTCACAAGGCCGGTCACGCACACCGCCGACGTGGAGGTGAACAGGGCGTCGAGATAGCCGACCGCCCCCGGCTGATGCGACCACGGCAGCCACAATAGTGCCGAGCCGATGAGGATGACGGCTGCGAACCCTGCGGCCGGGATGGCCTGGGGAACACGCAAGGCGACGATGGTCCGACGGATGGCGGCGCGAAAGTCCATGGGCGCCTCAATACTAGCGCACCGCAGTTATGCGGCGGATGCGCGCGCTATCATGTCGCCGTGAGGTTGCAAGAGGCATACCAGGTCCTGGGCCTGCCCCGAGATGCCACGGCCGCCCAGGTCAAGGCGGCCTACCGGCGGCTGGTCTCCGAGGCCCATCCCGACCGAGGGGGCGAGGCGGCCGAGTTCATCAGGATCCGGGCCGCGTACGAGATCGTCTCCGTGTTTCTCAAAGAGGGCCTACCCGAGGACGACATCCCTATCCCCAGCGATCTCCGCGTCGTGATCGACAGTATCGTGGCAGAATTCCGGGAGCACCAACGTTGGGCCGAAGCCGAGACCTTCGCGCAACTAGGGGCCTTCGAGACCCGGATGATCAGTTACATCCAGTCGGCTTCTCGCAGCGAGCTCCGTCAGTTCAGCACCAAGTTTCGGTACGCATGGGACGCAACTATCAATGCGTTGTTTACCAAATGCAACACACGATGCGACTCCATCCTTCAGAGTTACGAGAGTTGGTACGCCGAAAGCACTCAGGCGGTCTTCGACGAGATGTATCGGAGCGACCTCCGCCGATTCGCATGGCGGCGGCGGTTTTGGGAGATCTTCGCCGTGCTGGTGGCCATAGCCGCCGCCCTCACCGCGGTGATCGGTTGGAACGGACCGATCCGCCTTTGGGTATCGGTGGCGGTGCTGGTGATCGCCGCGGCAGTGTCCTTCTTGATCTACTGGCGGTGGGTACGCAGGAGGCGCGCAGTGCGGGAGAAGGTGGAGCCTCTGAGCGTGGTCCCTTTCCAGATCCAACCGGGAGCTCGCTTCCAGACCGAGGCCGCGCTGCGCCGGGGCAGGCGGACGACCGCGGCGATGGGGACGGCCGGGTTGCTCTTGGGAAGCGCCGCGTCGAGCGGACTCGCGTTGCCCCTCGTCGGGGCCGCGGCCGGGGCGGCTCTCGGGGGAGTGGTGGACCGGCTCGTCAATCCCACGGGCCAGATGCGGGCCAACCTGCAGGAGGAGCTGCGACGCTTCATGAGCATGGCGCGGCCTCAGGTGACCGCCTACGTCCTCGAGGCTCACGAGCAGCTGCTGGGCGAGGTCCAGGGCCGGATAGTGGCCAACTATCAGGAGCGTGTGAAGGGCACCGTCAAGCTGATCACCGCCGGCAGTCAGCCTTCACGGCGTAAGCAGGGACCGGACGCCGCCAAAGTCGACGCCGCCTAGCTTGTCACCGCCGGGTCGGGCGCCTCCTGGAAGGGGTGCATGCGCACGACCAGCGAGAACAGGTAGGGATAATCGGCCTTGAGGTGCTCCACGTAGAGCAACCACTCGGCCGTCAGCGCATTGTAGGCCCGGCGGACATCCAACTGGAGGTGAGCTTCGTCGGCGGGGGAGAGGTCCGCGAGCGACTCCCGCGCCTCCAACTCTTCCTCCACGTGGAGCACGGCCCACAGAAGGTCCGTGAAGCGCTCGTGCTCCATGAGATTGGGGTTCTCCAACAGTCGGAGCACGAACTGGCGTTGCCCCAGGAGATGAGCCTTGAGCGTATCCCGGTCTATCTGGCTCAAGTCGACCTCGCACTTGAGATTGCGGGCAAACTGCGAGGCCCGGGCAAAATCCTCCTTCTTCCAGGAGGCTCTCACGTGGAGCCGCTCCTTGATCTCCGGCGCCTGGCACATGGCCGGCAACAGCTCGCCCAGCAAGGGCGTTCCCAACTCGCTGAAGAAGGCGCCGATGACCATGTTCAGCTTGTGCGTGAGAGCGCGCTTCTCTCGAACGGATATCAGCCGCTCGATGATCAGGCCCACGATGAGCACTTCTAGGGGAAGGAACGCCAGATCCAACACCAGATAGAAGAAGATGTTGCGCGCGTCCCTGAAGATGAGGAAGTTGATGCTCAAGAGTATGGCCGACAGGAGCACCAGCCCAATGCCCACAAGCACCAGCCAGAGGCGATCGCTGCGGCTCATCCGGGCACCGGTGCCGGCGGTTCTTGGTGGGTGCCGCGGACCGTCGGTGCCGCTGCGAACGTGAGGTCGTCCATCCGTCTCTCCCGGTGTCACCAGTGAACCGTCGCCACTATATCAGCACGGTATACTTGCCAGCATGGAGAAAGGCCTTGACAAGCAGGCGCCGAGCGAGCTTTACGGCACCGTCGCCATCCGCGAGAACAAGCTCGAACCGTGGCCCAATCCGAACCCGGAACGGCCCTATCTTATCTCGCTGGACATCCCGGAGTTCACCTGCCTCTGCCCTCGCTCGGGGTTCCCCGATTTCGCCCTGATCAAGATCCGCTACCAACCGGCCGAGTGGATCGTGGAACTGAGGTCCTTGAAGTTGTATATCAACGGCTATCGGGAACGACACGTCACCCACGAGGCTGCCGCCAATCAGGTCCTGGACGATCTCGTGTCGCTGCTTCACCCCCGCTGGATGCGAGTGACCGCGGACTTCGCGGTGCGCGGCAACATCAAGACCGTGGTCCGAGCCGAACACGGACGCCGGGAGATGACATGAACGAGCGGGCGGCCGGGACGGCGCCCGCGCCCCGATCACGGCCCGCATCGGGTCCCGCGCCCGAACCACAGCCGCCTTCGGCGCCGGCGCCAGCGACGCACTGCCTGCTCCTCAGCGGCGGCCTGGATTCCACGACCCTCGCTGTCTGGATACGGGAGCACCATCCTGGGGAAACGGTCAAGGCTTACACCTTCCTGTACGGTCAGAAGCACGCCGTCGAGTTGGAAGCTGCCCGGAAGGTAGCGGAGGCGTTGGGGATGGAGCATTTCCTGATAGAGCTGCCGCCCATCCACGGCTCTGCGCTCACCGACACCGAGGTGGCTCTGCCCGAAGAACGCGATCTCGCGGCCATCATAGGGGTGGCGCCGTCGTATGTGCCGGCGCGCAACCTGCTCTTCCTGGCGCATATGGCCAGCCTTCAGGACGCCTTCGGCCTCGGGGTCCTGTGGTTGGGGGTCCACCACGACGACCACACAGGCTACCCCGACTGCCGGCCGGAGTTCGTGGCGGCCGCCGATGAGGCGGTGCGGCTGGGCACGCAGTATGGACTGCGGGTGACAGCACCGTTCGTGCACTGGTCCAAGGCGGATATCATCCGCTGGGGCCTGGCGTACGGCGTCCCTTACGAACTGACCCATTCCTGCTATCAGGGTCGCAGGCCGGCCTGCGGCGTGTGCGATACGTGCCAGGCAAGGCTGGCCGCGTTCAAGAGCGCAGGTGCTGCCGACCCTGTCCCCTACGAGGACCGGGCCGCGTCGTGAAGACCACGATCACGGTGGCCGCCACTTTCGCTGCCGCTCACCGGCTGCCGGACCACGAGGGCAAATGCTGCCGTTTGCACGGACACACCTATGGCCTGGAAGTGACCGTGGAGGGCGCTCCTCAAGAATCCGGTCCCGCGGCGGGTATGGTCATGGATTTCGCGGACCTTCGGCACCGGGTCGGCGAACTGGTCGTGGAGCGACTGGACCATCAGTTCCTCAACGAGCTCTTCGATTTCGTGCCCACGGTGGAAGCCGTGGCGGCCTGGGTCTTCGGCCGTTTGCAGGATGCCGGTCTTCCGGTCGTGCGGGTGCGTCTGGCCGAGGGACCGAACACGTATGTGGAAGTGACCGCCTGACCGGCAGGTGGCCGGCGGCGTCGATGCCCTTACCCGGATCGCGACGACCGTCCCGCCCAGATGACCGCGCTGCCCAGATGACCATCCCGCCCAGATGACCGCGCTGCCGCGATGACCACCCTGCGGATACTGGAGATCTTCGATTCGCTTCAGGGCGAGGGCTACTGGACCGGGGTCCCCATGACCTTCGTCCGCCTGTCTGGGTGCAACGGTCCAGACCTGGGACTGGGCTGCGTGGCCTGGTGCGACACGCCCGACGGCTGGGATCGGTGTGCCGGGGAAGAGCTGGAGACCGCCGAGATCGTTCGTCGCATCCACCTACCGCGCATGTGCCTGACCGGAGGTGAACCTCTACTTCAAGTTGAAGGTGGCAGAGCGCTGGTGGCCGAGGCGCATAGGTGGGGAATACGGGTGCACGTGGAAACCAACGGCACCGTGGATCCCGGCGTGTCCTACACTGCAACCGAAGGCCCCGGCGAGGTGGTGCGCCCGGCGCTCGAGCCTGGATCGGCCTTCGACTGGGTGGTGGTCAGCCCGAAGCCACCGGACTACTTCGTCGCCCCCGGGTGGGGCGGATCCGTCGACGAGCTCAAGCTCGTGGTCGACGACCGGTTGGACGCGGCCACCGCGGAGCGGCTGGCCGCGGCGCACCCTGGGGCTGTCGTCTTTCTGCAACCCGAATGGGGGCCAGGAGCCGCGCCCGGAGTGGCCGGGGTGGACGGAGTGGACGGAGTGGACGGGGCGGTGGCCGCCGCGGGCAGGGCGGGCGCAGGGCACTACGAGGAGTCCTGCGAGCGGGCTGTCGCGCTCGTGATGGACCATCCGGAATGGCGTCTGTCCCTCCAGACGCACAAGCTCCTCGGGATCCGCTAGGCTGGGCTTCGCCAGCGGGAGACCCTTGGTCAGATGATGTGACTCTCGGCTAGGATGCCGCCGTCCACGGCCATCTTCTGACCGGTGATGAAGCGCGATTCGTCCGATGCCAGAAAGACGTAGAGAGGGGCGCAGTCTTCGGGGTTGCCTATCCGGTTCCCGAGCGGGGTCTCCCGGGCACAACGTGCCATCACCCTGGCCCTGTCCTGGCCGCCGGCCGCTGCCATGCCCGTCTTGATCACGCCAGGTTGGACGGCATTGACCCGGATGTTGAACTGCGCCAGCTCGGCGGCGGCGATCCTGGTCATCGAAAGGATCGCCCCTTTGGTGGCGCCGTAGACGAACGAACCGTGCTGGCCGTGGTCTGCGGCGATGGAAGCGGTGTTGACTATCGATCCGCCTCCAGCGGCGATCATCGCCGGGATGGCATGCTTGGTCCCGAAAAAGGTCCCTTTCTGATTGACGGCGACCACTCGATCGAAATCAGCCTCGGTCAACTCCTGGATCGGCTTGTATATCGCCACTCCCGCGTTGTTGACCAGGACGTCCAGTCGGCCGTATGTGTCTACCGCGGTCCGGATGAGCCGCTCGACCTCCGCCTCGAGCGAGACGTCGGCGTCGACGTAGACGGCATCGCCGCCGGCCGCTTCGATCAGGGCGACGGTCTCTTCACCCATCCGGTCCTCGCGGTGGTCGTTGACCACGACCCGAGCGCTCTCCCGGGCGAACTCGATCGCAACTGCCCGGCCTATCCCCGAGCCTGCGCCTGTCACGAGCGCGACCTTGCCTATCAACCTGCCCACATCGACCTCCGCGTCCCCCCGCGCCGACCGCGCCCACCGCGACTCCACATCCAGCCGCGGAATCCTCAAAGGATCCCGATCAGGTCACAGCGTAGCACCCTCGGCACGGGGCCAGCGGAAACGCGGTCGACGATAGGTTCACAAAGCTATCAATCCGTGTAGAATCGTGAGAGTAGGGATCGCGGGATCGCGAGATTGTGGGATCGTTTCCTGTCTTGGGGAGGCGGCTATGGATCCAGAGCAAGGCGACCAGCGTCGCGGCGAGAAGCAGGACGAGAAGCAGGGGGAGAAGGAGCGGGAGAAGAAACAGGAGAAGGGCCAAGGCCTGGACGAGAAGTACCGGCGCAACCCGCTGGGATTCGTGTCCTGGGCGGTGTTGATCATCTGGTTCGGGGTCACCTTGCTGCTGCAGAACCTGGATGTCTTCAGCGATGACGAGCAGGGGTGGGCCGTTTTTGCCTGGGGCGGCGCGGTCATCATCTTCGCCGAGGCTCTGCTCAGACTGGCCGTGCCCAGGTGGCGGCGGTCGGTGGTCGGTTCGTTCATCTGGGGAGCCATCTGGGCGGGAGCGGGTTTCGGCCTGTGGTTCGGCAACTGGGAGATCATCGGTCCGGTAGTGATTATCGCCATCGGGGTGGGTATCCTGGCCAGCCGGCTTGCGCCGCGGCGCTAACAACTCGTTTCAGAATGAAGCCGCGGCCGCCTAGTGCGCCCTGGGCGGCACGATAGTGCGTCCTCGGTCCCGCAAATAGCGCTGCTATTCGCGCTCCCTGCGTCCTTCTCTGGCGCGTGCCCAGCGCGTCCCTGGCGGCGGAGCTTCATTCTGAAACGAGTTCTAAGAGACGCGGCAGCGGCGACCGAGGAGAGGCGGGCTCGCCTCAGTCGGCGGCTCAGTCGGTGGGGGACCAGGACGGCTGCGGTCTCGTTCAGCCTGTGACCGAAAGCACCGTGAACCCCTGCTCCGCAAAATGGCCGTCGAGCGTGAACACCCCGCGCAGGCCGAGCTTGCGCATGAGGGCGAAGCTGGCGCAGTCGACCAGGGTGAGATCGCGTCGCCCGGCGGCGAGCAGACCGGCGAGTGCCTGGGCATGGAGCGACTCATCGACCCAGGAGACGTGCACCCAGGGCAGGACGTAGGTCGCCAGCGCGTCTACAGCCTGCCCCCCCAGCCGTCTTTGCAGGAGCGCCGTCAACTCGACGAGCACGTAGCTGCTCATGTGGAGGGCGACGTCCGAATGGAGCAGTTCGTCCCAGACCCGAGCTGCGGTGGGATGTCCGGCGTCATCACCGTCGAACACGGCGTAGAGTCCGGACGTGTCGAGGAAGACGCCGCCGCTCATGGCGCCACTGCTTTGGGCCCCGACCCTGGCCCGGTTCGTGCGGACTCCGTTCGTGGGAGGCGGGCTTCGTCCAAGTAGGCCTCTTCCAGGTAGTCGTCGTGCCGGGACGCGACGTCGCTCAGGCCCGATTGAAACCGCCCGCTGACCTCGAGGGCGGACAAACGAGTCGTCGCGTCGAGGGGGGCGCCGGCTCCCTGCTGGAGAAACCGGTCGACACTTTGCCTGATCAACTCCGCCGCAGACAGACCCGATCGGCGGGCTGCTTCGCGGAGCCGCTTACTCTGTTCCTCGGTGAGTTGTATCTGGGTGCGGATCATTGTCGGCCTCTTTCCCCCGAGCATATGATTACAATGTAATCATATACGCTGTATACGATAACACCACGACTTCCTTTGGGGCCGGAGCCATCGCGGTCGTTCGCGTGGTGACATCCGCCGCTCGGTGCGCGCAGGAGCGGCTGCAGCGCCTGGTGCGTGTTCCCAGCCGGGGGTGCCCGCGGCGAGAGCGGGGTGGTACGCGCGGCCACGGTCTGGGGTAAGCGCGGCTACAGCCGCCCCAAGTTGAAGCTGCTCAACTCGTGCCAGTGATAGTCGAGGCGGGTCCACCAGTCTTCCCGGCCGATACAGCGGAAGTAGGGCGGGCGTAGGGCCTTGATGGTGTCGCCGATGCGGTAGCGCGCCAGTATGGGGGTCGAGACCACCAGGCTGCCCGTCTCACCGGGTCTCATCTCGTGGAGCATCTTGATGCCCGAGCGGGTCAACACCTCGAAGAAGAAGAGATCGTAGTTGGGCACCCAGGCTTTCTGGTCGTCGCGCTGCTGGCCGAACATGCCCTCGGTGGCGCCGTAGATCTCCCGGATGGCCACCGGACCGTAGAGAGCGGTGAGCCTGGCCGCGTGACGGGTGTTGATCCCCGGAGTGCTGCCCATAGTCATGATTTGGGTCTTCCAGAGCTCCTTGGGATAGACGCCGTGGCGTCGGCTTAGGTAGCGCCCGAACTCGATGGCGGTCTGGCAGACTCCCCCGACCAACGTGACATTCTCACCCCTGCATCTTTCGATGGCCAGCTCGAAGCGGTTGTCCCAATCGCGCCTGGTCGTGCCTCCGCCGAGTGCGTCGATCTCCTCCTGGGAGGGGACCGAGCGGATGGGCGTGAACTTGGACACGTGCTTGGTGTAGATGCCGGAACTGTAGCCATACTCCAGCTCTCGGTCGCCCACGCGGATCGAGCCGACAGTGGAGGGGAAGTTGAGGTTGAGATTGACACCGGCGAAGAGGTCCAGCCGCTTGCTCGCGGCAACGTAGGCCAGCATGGCCCGCCCCGCGCTCACGCGCATGCGAAGGTCGGTGGGGGTCATGGGGATGAATTTCGACTCGCCCTCGACCGTGCCGCGAGTGATGGCCCAACCCACCGGCTCCTCGCACAGAAGGAGGCCGGTCTCGCCGGCCATGACCGCGTCGATGATGGGCTTGTAGTCGTCGTAGGTCATGATGGGGAAGGCGTCCCGGTACGCGGCGATGAGGGCGGTGTCCGGGCGGCCGACCCCGCCGCCGTCCTGCCCGACGTCGCCGCTCGAGCGATCGGCGCCGCCCGCCGGGTCCGCGGTGCCCTCGGTGCCGGCGACCTCCGCTGCGCCATGGGCGGAGCCGTAGCCGGTGCGGGCATAGTCGCGCAGGATCCGCCGGAGCACGGCCTCCTGGGCCGGGGCGGGATCTGCCACTGCCAGCTGCCACGGCTCCAACTGGTCGCGCAGGGCCTGGGCCGCGGCCTGGGCCGCGGCCTGCGAGCCCGGCGCTTGGGCCGCGCCGCGAGCCCGGCGCGGCGTGCACCCCTGGAGTCGCCTGCACGGCCTGCACCGCCGGGGTGGCCTGCGCTCCCGGCTCCGGCCGGCCTTCCTGGGGATCGAGGCTGCCCTGCGATTCGTTCTTCAACACCTTTGCCCCCGTGTGTGGCCGCAAGTCGAAGCGGTTGTTGGCATGGTTGTACCACATTGCCTTCCGCTTATCTCCTGCTTAGACTGGAAGAAGGACTCGAGGGTCGTCGCGAGCCGCGGTCCGTGCTCGAAGAGCGCCGTTCAAGCGTAAGGAGGAGGCGATGGAAGACCTGTTCCCCGCACTGTTCTGGAGTGGCCCGATCGGCATAGGAGCGTTCTTGGCCGGTCTGGGGGTGCTCTTCTGGGGTATCAGCAGATTGCAGCGTGAAGATAGGAACAAGCCCGAGGAGCGTAAGCCTGAGGATCGGGGCTAGCGGAGAGGGCTCCCGGCGGTCCGCTTCTGAGCGTTCAGGATAGATTCAGGGTTTCTGGACGAAAATGAATCGTTCCCTGCTCCCTTTATGAGAGAGGAGAGGTGCGATGGCTTATGCCTCGCATATCGTGGGCGGCCTGGAGCGGGACTACCTGCGCACGGTCTACGAGCTGGCGGGCAGGAGGGCCAAGAGCGCCGTCTCGTTCACGGAGGTACGCATGGAGTCCGGGCACTCCGAGAACGAAGCGGAAAGCGCCTGTGATTTCTGGGCAGATCGCGGCATTCTCGAGTGGACCACCCTGGGACATATCGCCCTCACCCACATAGGGCTGAGGAGGGCGGAGCGCCTCGCGCGGAGAGGGTGGTCGTACGCCCCGTTCTAGAGGTCCCGGGCGCCCTCCTTGGGACCGAAGCTTCGTAGTGACCCCGGCCGTCGCGCGAGCGCCGTCAGTCGGTCGTGAGCCAGCACCTTTCGAGGTTGCAGATCCCCAGCGGGCTGTAGACCAGCCCGTGCACCCGTTCCGAGCCCAGGTACTGGTGCTGGTAGGCGACGATCGGTAAGGCCGGCGCGTCGTCACCGATCATTCTGACGATCTCCCGGTATGTCGCCACGCGTTCCTCCGGCGAGGTGATGCCCCGTGCCTCGATCAGAGCCTGGTCGACAGCCGGGTTGGCGTAGAGGCTCCGGTTATCTCCTCCTTCACTGTGGAACAGGGGGTACACGAAGTTGTCGATGATCGGATAGTCCGCGGTCCACGAATACCGGGCGATCTGGAACTGCTTGTTTCCCAGCATCTCTAGGAACTGGGCCAACTCCGCGCTCTCTATCCTGCTCTGGATGCCGATGGCTTTGAGGTCGGCCTGTATGAGGGCGAGCACGTCCTCATGACCGCCCCCAGAGTTCGTGAACAGCACCAGTTCGGGGATCCCCTCACCATCTGCGTGACCGGCCCGCACGAGAAGCCGCGCGGCTTCTTCGCGGTCGAAGCGGCTGTACGCCCAGGCACCGTCCTCGTATCCCACGATGCCCGGGGGGACGATGCTGCTCGCGGGAGTGCGCACGCCCTCGAAGATCGTCTGGGCGATCGCGTCCCGATTCACGGCCAACGAGATGGCTCGCCGGACGTCGGCGTCTTTGAGCACCGGGTCTTCGGTGTTGAAGACGAAGAAGTACATGGTGGCTTCCGGGCCGAGGAGGGTCTGCCGGCCGGGAAAGCTCTCCAGCCCGTCGGGGCTCTCGCCGTACAGGGCCACGGTCGCGGCCACCTGGCCGCTGGGGATGGGGGTGAAGTCGAGGTTGCCCGCTTTGAACTCGAGAAAGGCCGTTTCGGGATCTTTCACGATCATGAACTCGACCCCATCCACATAGGCTGGGCTGCCGTAGTAGCCGTCGTAGCGCACAACCTTGATGTACTGGTCGTGCTGCCAGGGCTCGGCCATCATGAAGGGGCCGTTCCCCACCGGGTTCTCGGCGTAGGCAGCCGGGTCCTTCTCCACCTCTTCCCGAGGGACCGGAGCGAGAGCCGTATGGGCGACAACGTAGTCAAAGTCGGCGAACGGGTAGGAGAGGGTCACCTGCAGGGTGTAGTCGTCGAGCACCTTGACGCCGGCAAGCGCGGCGCTCGCTCCGGACTGCATCTCGTCGAACCCTTGCACCGCGGCCAGGTGGTAGGCGACGAAGGATTCGTTCTCCGGATCGCAGATCCGTTCCCAGGCGTACTTGAAATCGGCTGCCGTTACCTCACGGCCGTTGTGGAATGTGGTCCCCTGCCTCAGATGGAAGGTCCACACCCGGGCGTCGGCACTGGCCTCCCAGCTCTCGGCCGCAGACGGGACAGCTTGGGAGGTCTTTGGGTCGAAGGCGACGAGACTATCGAACACGGCGTTACCCACCTGTGTACCTTCGGACTCCACAAGGTCCAGAGGATCGATGAACGCCGGCTCGGCTATGGCCACAGCGAGCGTGCCTCCGGGTGCCGGCTCCGCCGGCGCCACGGTGCTGCTCGTGCTCGCGGCGGTTGCCGAAGTCCCGGTCGCGCCGGTGGCCGTGGTGTCTGTGGCGGCCGAAGTCGCCGAAGTACCGCCGGCCACGGACGTGTCCGCACATCCCACTACGGTAGCGACGAGCGCCAAGCAGATAAGAAACGTGAGAACGACCAGGATCGGGTAGAGACCTCTGTGCTTCTGCAGTCTCATCAACGCCCTCCTTCAGGCGGTCAACTCCTGGGCGCTCTTCCCTTGCGGTCGAGCGCGCGCAGTTCCGCGCAGCCCCGTGGGCTCCATATGCGTTTCATCGGCAACTTCCGGCAGGGAGAGGAGCCCCGGCGTCGTATGGGATAATCGGCGGGATTTGTCGATTACCGCTGTGGTCCGGGCCGGGCGCCCGGGACCGGCGCGAGGCTGGAGCCGGCGCCGAGTCCTCGGGCCGGTCCGATGTCCGGAGCCCGGCGGTCTTACGAGCGCGGAGCGGCACGGCGGGCCGCTGCGCCTGTGAGGGGCAGGAAGTGCGCAAGATCCATCAGATTCAGCGTCCATCCCGAGATTCCCGCGCGCCTGAGCGGGCTCGAAGAGCTGGCGCTACAACCTGCGCTGGACCTGGGACAACCGGGCCTTCAAGGTGTTCCAGCACCTCGATCCCGAGATGCTGGAGAAGTGCGGCGGCAACCCGGTGCTCGCTGCTGCGCCGCATCTCCCGGGAACGGCTGGAGCAGGCGGCCGGCGACGCGGCCTTCCTCACCCACCTGGACGGAGCGCTGGACGATCTGCGTCGCTACATGACGGAGCCGGGATGGTTCCGGCTGCAGCTATCCGGAGCGCGCCGACCTGACGCGTGGCCTACTTCTGCATGGAGTACGGCCTGACGGCCTGCCTGCCCATCTACTCCGGGGGCCTGGGCGTGCTGGCCGGCGATCACCTCAAAGCGGCCAGCGGGCTGGACGTGCCTCTGGTGGCGGTGGGTCTGCTCTACAACAAGGGCTACTTCGTGCAGCGAACTCGACGACAGAGGGCTGGCAGCGCGAGGAGTACCACCTGCACGACTTCAGCACGCTGCCCGTCCGGCCGGTGAGAGCGCGAGGGCGCCGAGGTTCGTCGGCGTCTGGGCGCGGCGGCCGCCGGCGCCGGCGCGGACGCCGGCGCGCCCTCAAGGTCTCGATCGACATCGTCCGGGCGCCCCGTATGGGCCCAGGTGTGGAAGGCGCAGGTGGGACGCATCCCCCTGTACCTGCTCGACACCATGCTGCCCGAGAACGACGCCGCCGCCCAGCGCATCACCAGCGAGCTCTACGGTGGAGGCACCGAGGAGCGACTGGCCCAGGAGCTGCTGCTGGGCATCGGTGGGATGCGGGCCCTCAAGGCCTTGGGCATCGATCCCCAGGTGTGCCACCTCAACGAGGGGCACGCGGTCTTCGCCAGCCTGGAGCGCATGCGCGAGCTCATGGAGGGATCCGGGCTCTCCTTCCTGGAGGCCCGCCAGGCCACGGGCGCGGGCACCCTCTTCACCACCCACACGCCGGTCCCGGCCGGCTTCGACCTGTTCTCGCGAGACCTCATCGACGACTACCTCGGCGACTACCTCGAGGAGCTGGGCTTGGAGCTGGAGCAGTTCATGCGCATGGGCCGGGTCAATCGCGACGACCCCGACGACGAGTTCAACGTGGCCGTGCTGGCCCTGCGCCAGTCGCCGCGCCGCAACGCCGTCAGCCGCCTGCACCGCCGGGTGACGGCCCGCATGATGCAGCCGGGCTGGGTGGACTTCCCCCGGGGCGACATGCCCATCGAGTCGGTCACCAACGGGGTGCACACCAAGACCTGGGTGGCGGCCGAGATGGAGCAGCTCTACGACCACTACCTGGGTCCGCGCTGGCGCGAGGACGCCTCGGCCCGCGAGGCCTGGCAGCGGGTGGAGCGCATCCCCGACCTGGAGCTCTGGCGCACGCACACTGCCGCCTGCGCGAGCGCCTGGTGGCCTACGCGCGCGAGCAGGCCGAGCTGCAGGCGCGCGAGAGACGGAGCGCGAGCGGGGTGGGGCCGTCGACCCATCCGCCCCTGCGTCCCGACGCCCTCACCATCGGCTTTGCCCGCCGCTTCGCCACCTACAAGCGGGCCACGCTCCTGTTCCGCGACGTGGCCCGGCTCAAGGCCCTCCTGCTGGACGAGGCCCGGCCGGTGCAGTTGCTGATGGCCGGCAAGGCCCATCCCCGCGACGGAGCGGGCAAGGAGTTCATCCGGCAGCTGCTCGACACGGTGCGGCGCGAGGGCCTGACCGACCAGGTGGTGTTCCTGGAAGACTACGACCTGCGCAAGACCGCCATGCTGGTGCAGGGGGTCGACGTGTGGCTCAACACTCCCCGCCGTCCCTACGAGGCCTGCGGCACCAGCGGCATGAAGGTGGTGCCCAACGGGGGACTCAACCTCTCGGTGCTCGACGGCTGGTGGGCCGAAGCCTACCGGCCCGGCGTGGGCTGGGCGATAGGAGACGGGCAAGAATTCGTCCACACGGGTTATCAGGACGAGGTCGACGCCGAGTCGCTCTACTCCGCTCCTGGAGCGCGAGGTGGTGCCCCTGTTCTACGATCGCGACGTCGACGGCCTGCCCCGGGGCTGGATCGCCATGATGAAGAACTCCATCCGTATCCTGGCTCCCACCTTCTCCGGCGACCGCATGGTCAAGCAGTACGCGGAGCGCTTCTACCTGCCCGCCGGCGAGCACTACCGGCGTCTGGCGGCCGACGGCTTCGCCAAGGCCAAGGAACTCGCCGCCTGGAAGACCAGGGTGCGCGAGGCCTGGTGCGACGTGCAGGTCACCGGGGTGGAGGAGCGAGGCGGTCCCAACGTGGCCGTGGGCGGAGGGCATCGAGGTGGCGGCCAGGGTGCATCTGGGGGTCCTGGACCCGGGAGAGGTGGTGGTGGAAGCCTACTACAGCCGCCTGCGGCCGGACGGTACGCTGCAGCAACGGCCACGGCACCGCGTTGGACGTGGGTGGGCCGCGAAGGGAGCGATCACCTCTACCGGGGCACGGTGCCCAGCCGGGCCTCGGGCCTGCACGGATACGCGGTGCGGGTGCTCCCCTGCCACGACGACGTGCTCGTGCCCCACGAGCTGCCGCTCATCACCTGGGAGCAGACGGAGGAGTAGGGCGATCCCCGGGGTGATCCCAGGCTGCTAACGACGCGCCGCCGCCAACCCCTTGTCGGTGATCCGGAGCCAGATATTGCTGAGCAGGGGATCCCACTCGACCAGACCCTGACGGGCCAGTTCGGCCACGCATGTCCGTACCGTCACGGCGTCAAGACCCAACTCGTGCTGGAGCTCTGCCCCTGAGACCTCGGCCTCGGGGTTGGCGTCGTGGGCGCGAGACAGATACATGAGGATGTTCAGGGTGGTCATGCCGGCCGTTCGCTCCGGTACGGGGTTGCCGCTGTGACGAGCATAGCAGCTTGTGGAGTGGTTCCTGGAGGACGGAACAGGCGGGGACTTGACCGCCGCAACGGTTCCGATGACGCTGAGCCAGTAACGGTCAGAATGCGGGATGATCTGCCTCTCTGTCTTGCTCTCGATGAATTGCTACGAAGCATGGCTATCAGACAAAATGACCCGACCTCTCTTCTGCGCTCATTCGTCCATAAGAAAACCAAGACTTGTGTTGGGATAAGTCTTGCACCAAAACGGTAGTGGAGGAGTCCAAATTCCTCAACTTGACATTGTTAGTTGCACTCAAAGAGCAAGACTACACTCTCAGGTAATCATCATTGTTGCTGTCCTTTTCACGCTGGACTTCATCATTTCAATCATAACCATTGACAACTCAGGATCTTATAGTTAGGCTATTAGCCACAGTGTGTTCTTTGGACATGCTGGGAGGCCTAGGTTCGAGTCCGGATGGGGGACTTGAGGGTCTCAACCGGGAGTCTAGCGGTGAATGGGACCGTCTGGACACCCCAGTAGGAGAAGGGAAGCGTAGGGGCTAGTCCCCTGCGCTTCGGCGGAGACGGATTCGCATCTCCGCCGAGTATGCCGCGCGAGAGGAGAAGGGTATGAGATTCCACGGTTATTAGACGTCGTTCGCTGAGAGCGCCGGAGCGTTAAGGCTCCGGTCCCCCGCGCCGATAGACTACATGTACTGAAGTACTCGGTAGGTGGGTCTATGGGCCGGGGAAGCATCGTTAGTGTGTCGAGCCCGAGCAGTGTCTGGTCGCCCTTGCGGCGGATACATTTGCTCGGGCTCTATCATGGTGTGCTTGCAGCTTCCGCTGCTGCGCTTCTGGCCTTCCTGGTCGTCGCCCAGATCAAGTGGCCTTCCTCCGCTTCGCCCGAGGTATTTGCCTGGCCCGGTCTTCTCCTCTTCATCGCGGTAGGGACATTCGCGGAGATATACAGAATCAGATTTGGCCGCGGGATGGAGGTGTCCGCGGGATTTCTGGCCATCTTCCTTGCCGCCGCGATCGTCGGCCCACTCGGGGCCATCGCGGTTGCCGTGATTAGTGACCTAGGGCCTATTTGGCGAAGAGAGTGGCTGCGCGGGCTCACTTATACAAGCTCCTCGGTAATCATGGCAGGCGGGTCCGGTCTCTTCTACTGGGCTCTAGTGGGCCAGTTCGGTGCGTCCGAAATGGTGGTTGCTGCAATCGGGATCATGGCCGGCATCCTGTTCCAGGTTCTGAACTACGTGACCTTCCTACCCGTCATGTGGCTGCGCAGAGGGGTCACACCGAGGGCACTGTGGCTCGAGGGTTTTCAGCCTTTCCTTCCCTTCCACTTCTTCTTCCTCGCCATCAGCCTGGGCCTGATATTCATTTATCGCAACTACGTACTTACAGTCCCCGCTACGACCCCGGGGCTGCTGTTCAAATCTACCCTGCTGATCATCGTCTCCCTTCTCCCCGTGCTGGGGCTCATCTATGCCTTCCGGGCCTACGCTCATCAGCGGGAACTGGCTCACTACAATGCGCGCCTAGCCGCACGCAACGAGCGTCTGGCCCTGGAGGCCGTCGCCAGTCTCGTGACGGCGTTGGACGTGCAGAGACAACTATACGCGCAAGCATTCGGCGGCCGTCGCCCGGTGGGCCATGGACATGGCCCAAAGTTTCGGCTTGAGCGAGTACGAGGTGAGCTTGACCCACGTCGCCAGCCTCATGCACGACGTCGGCAAGATCGTGATGTTGGACGACGCGCTCAAGTCCTCGGGCAAGCTGGACGCGATCGGCAGGGCCATGGTGGAGTCCCATTCCCGGGACGGGGCCAACATCCTCAACAAGATCGGGGAGTTCCGGGAGCTGGCCAAAGTGGTGCTCTATCACCACGAGCGCTACGACGGCCACGGCTATCCCGTGGGCTTGGCCGGCGAAGAGATCCCCTTCATCAGTCGCATTCTCTGTGTGGCCGACAGCTACTCGGCCATGGTCAGCGACCGTCCCTACCGGTCCAGGCTCTCCACCGAGGTGGCCATATCGGAACTGGTCAAGAACAAGGGCACTCAGTTCGATCCTGCGGTGGTGGACTGCTTCCTCGAGCTGCTCGAGTCACACGACGACGACTATCGTCGGGGCGAGAACGGTAGACTTCCTCCTGGAGTTCCAGAAGGTCAAGTTCCTCCGGGAGCGAGAGTTGCCTCCCGAGGTGGAGAACGAGGCGGCGGGAGCGGCCGCGTAGGCCAGGACTGGGGCATCCGGCCGAGCCGTACCGGCGGACCGGACCGCGCAGGGACTCCAGGATTCCCGCTCCGGCGGGCGAATCCAAATCTGTTGGAGATATCGCGCTCTGGTTTGGGAGGATCATGCGTTTTCGCGTGCTCGGGCGGATCCTAGTCGCGCAGGCCCTATCCAGCGTCGGCACCTCGATGTCCACCGTGGCCCTGGCCTTCATGGTGTACAAGCTCACCGGGTCGGTGCTGCACATGGGCGGGGTCATGGCCGTGTCCACCTTCCCCCTGGTGGTGACCAGCTTCGTCGGCGGAGCCGTGCTCGACCGCTTCAGCGCCAAGAACGTCATGGTGCTCTCCGACGTGGCCCGGGCGGTGCTCATCTTCTCCATGCCCTTCCTGGCCCGAGAGGCGGTGGGGCTCATCTATCTGGTCGCGGCGCTCATCGGGGTGTGCTCGGCCCTGTTCAATCCCGGGCAGATCAAGCTGATCGGCGATCTGGTCGACCGGGAGCACCTGGTGCAAGGCCAATTCCTACCTGAGCGTGTCCCGAGATGGGGCCGAGCTGATCGGGCTATCTGGTGGGCGGCGTGCTGGTGACGTACGTGGGCTACACCCTGACGTTCATCTTCGACGCGGCCAGCTACCTCGTGTCGGCCCTTCTGCTGCTCGGGCCTTCCCAAGGCGTTGCCGCGGAGGGGACCGGCGCCGCGGTTGGTGCCGCTCATCGCCGAGGCGCCGAAGGTGCTCGGCCGTCTGTGGCGTCAGCCGGGGCTGCGCATCAACCTGCTGCTGGCCACGTTCGCTTTGGCGGCGATCATGATGAGCGTGCCCAACTCCTACGGGCTGGCCCTGGACGTGTTCGACCGGGGGGCGGCGGGGCTGGCGGTCCTGGAGGTGCTGACGGCTTCGGGTCTGATCGTGGGCGGGCTGATCTTCAGCCGCCTGTCGCTCCGGGGCGACAAGAACCGCTACGTGGCCTTCTCGCTGGTGGCCATGGGGGTTTGCTTGGTGGCGGTGAGCTTCAGCGGTCTGTTCTAGCTTTCGGTAGCGCTGATGGGTCTGGCCGGGATCGCGAACGTGGGGACTGTTCGTGCCTTCGATCACCATGTTCCAGGAGACACCGGCGGCAGAGGACAAGGGCCGGCTGATAGCGGTGCGGGCCGGATTCGGCCAGATGGGGATCACGGCGGGCTTCCTGCTGGGCGGAGTGCTGGGGGCGGCGCTGGGGATCACTCGGCTCTTCCTTGTAGCGGGCCTGGCCGGGATCGGGTTGACGCTGGTCATCTATCTTCCCTATCGAGCGGCGGCCGACCGCAGGGCGAGGGCCGCTCGGGCCGCCGCGGTCGAGTCGGGAGCGAGGCGCGTGGACGCCAGGAAGGCGGCCGTGGAGGCGGCGCTCGGACTGTATACCAGCAATGGCATGGCCTGGGCGGCTGCCGCCGCGACCGCCTCCAGCACCAGGGAGGACTTGACTCCGGCAGCGGCCGGAGCGGAGGAGGACGTATGAGCGGGTCGTCTGGAAGCCGGTCGTCGAAGATCCAGCGGTCGGGGGCGCAGCCGTCACGCATCGGCGGCATCGCCCTCAAGAACGGCGTGGTCTTGCTCACCGAGCGCTACTGGGCGGCCGCCGTCCGGGAGACCGACGGCCACATCAGCGTGGCCTCGGGCGACAAGCCGCGGCTGTCGGGAAGCGGCCACAGCGGCTCCCGTGCCCGGGGCACCCGGCACAGCCAGGGCGGAGCCGGCCGGGGCGCCGAGGGCCTCGAAGGCCGGGGCGTTGGGGGCGGCGAAGGTGTGCCCTTGCTCCGCGGCCTGGGCCGTTTCGGTGAGACGCTGCTGGTGCTTGCCCAGGTGAAGATCAAACTTCCGCATGCGGAGCTTCCTTTGGAGGGCGGACGGATCGTGGGGGCACTGGTCGGGGCGGCCGCGGCCACGTCGGCAGTGAAGACTCTGGCCCCGAGATCGGCGCTGATACAGGAGACGGGACTCGCTCTGGCCGCCTTCGTGCCGGCGGTACTGGCCCTCAAGAACTCTTCCATCTCCGGCTACCACGGCGCGGAGCACAAGGTCATCGGCGGACGAGAGGCGACCTTGCGCTCGTCGCACCGCGAGGCGGCCGCTCCGTCTGTCTTGCCGTCCGCATCGTCGAGGACGCCTGTCTCGGCATCCGCCGCCGCTGCCAAGGAGCACGACCGCTGTGGATCGAACCTGGTGGGTCCATACCTGCTGGCGACTGTCGCCACCAATGTGCTCGCCCGGGGACGGTCCGGTCACAAATCGCCCGCTGCGTCGGCGATGGCCGGGGCGGTCAGCCTGGGTGTGGCGCTGGAAGCTCTACGTTGGGCGACCCGTAACGGCGATTCGATCCTCGCGAGACTGCTGCTGCTGCCCGGTCGCGCCATCCAGAAGACTCTCACCACCACCGAGCCCAGCTACAGAGCAACTGGAGGTGGGGGAGCGGGCGCTGGCCGAGCTGCTGAAGCTCGAAGAAGCCTCGGGCTAAGAACTCGGAGTGATCCGTCGTCCCCAGTCGCGCCTGTCGCGCTGCCACGACCGCTCCCAGCGTCCTTGCCTTACCCGCGCCGATCGCACCCTGTCGGCAAAGCGTCATTCCCGCAAGGGAGCGGAGGATATTCAGTAAAAAGTGAGCGCTCGCTATTATTACAGGAAACTGCCGCGGCTCTGACCGCCGCCGACCAGAGCCATTGAGCCTTCCGCTCGGCCTCGCACCTCGTCGGCGCTTCGGCGTAGCGTGAGTGCCCAGTAAATAGTGCTCATTTTGCAGGGCTGTTCTCTTCCAGAGCGGCCAGGTGTGACCTGTCTATCTACCAGAAGTGCGCCGATTCATCTTATAGCGGGAAGCCGGCCTGGTCACGTCGGGGATTCGCCTGGTCAGAGAAGTAGGTACTCATAAATGCGGCATCTGGTATTGACGCCTGCGTGCGAAGGGTCTATAGTCGTCCCGCCGTCTGCGGGCAGACGGCTCCGTCGCATAGGGCGGCGGACACTTTCAAAAGGGGGGAGCCTTGTGAAACGTAAACCCATCCTGCTGTTTGCCCTCGCTCTCATCGTGGTCCTGGCGGTAGCCATGTTGGCCGTGGCCTGCGGGTCGAGCGAGGACACCACCACTACCGGCGCCGCGTCGACCGAGACGACCGCCGCTCCGTCCACGGAGACCACAGGCGCCGCGTCCACCGAGACTACGGCCGCTGCCAACGCCGAACCGATCAAGATCGGCACGTCCCTGCCGCTGACCGGCTCCAAGAGCGTGCCGGGCAACGCTGCCAAGCAGGGCTACGAAGTCTGGGCCGACATGGTCAACTCCGCCGGAGGGATCCTGGGCCGGCCGGTCGAGCTCGTGATCAAGGACGACGCCAGCGACCAGAACACCATCGTGGCCGACTACAACGCCCTCATCTCCCAGGACAAGGTCGACCTACTGCTGGGGACGTTCTCCTCGCTCCTGGTCCTTCCGTCATCGGCTGTGGCCGAGAAGAACGGCATGCTCTACGTGACTCCCACCGGAGCGGCTCCGGAGATCTACGAGCGCGGCTTCACCAAGATCTTCATGTCCCAGCAGGCTCTGGCTCCCGACGCGGGCAAGGTCTGGGCCAACTACATCGCGAACCTGCCCGCCGACCAGCGGCCGAAGACCGCCGCCTATCCCACCATGGACGACCCGTTCACGGCCCCCGTGATCGAGGGGATCAAAGAGATCCTCACCGCGGCCGGTATCGAGAACGTATACGAGGTCACCTATCCTGAAGGCACCACCGACTTCGACTCGATCGTCAACGCCATCAAAGGCGCCAATCCCGACGCAGTGGTGCACGGTGCCATCTTCGAGGACGGCATCGCGCTGGTGCGAGGCATGCTCAAGGCGAGCTTCCAGCCTACGTGGCTGTTCCAGACCACCGCTCCCAGCACCGGCGATCAGTATGCCCAGGGCGTCGGCCCGGAGAACACCGAGGGCATCTTCTACCACATGAGCCACAGCCCGAAAGCCAATACCCCGGGCAACGCCGAGTTTGTCGCGCGCTACTACGAGATGTTCCCCGACGCCAAAGACCTGCCTGAGGACGTCGCCGACGCTTACGCGGCCGGCCAGGTGTTGGCCGCGGCGGTCACCGCCGTGGGCAGCCTCGATCAGGATGCCTTGGCCGGTTGGCTGCATGCAAACCCGGTCGAGACGATCCTCGGCCCTCTCTCCTGGGATGCCCAGGGAAGGCCGCAAGGCGAGTTCATGATCGCCCAGTGGCAGAAGGGCACGAGCGAGATCGTGTTGCCGGAAGATGTTTCGACCGCTCCGGTCGTCCCGGGGTGGAAACCGGGCACGCAACCGTGATAGACCGGTAGACCCTACTCGACGACCGCAACCGAGCAGAGAGTAGAGAGCAGTCGCCATGACGACGCTCGTGCAGACTCTCATCCTGGGTCTGCTGGTAGGCGGGGTGTACGCCCTCCTGGCCTCAGGGCTGACCGTGATCTTTGGAGTGATGCGCATCATCAACATCGCTCACGGCGCCTTGATGATCATGGGTGCGTTCATCACCTACACGTTGTGGAGCCATCTGGGTCTCGATCCTCTGCTCGCGGTCGTCGTCACCATGATCGTCATGTATGCGATTGGGTGGGCCATATACCTCGTGACCGTGCGCCCGGTCCGCCGGGCGCCGGTCACCACCTCTGTCCTCCTCACCTTCGGGCTAGCCTTCTTCCTGGAAGGCGTGATGGGCTTCATCTGGGGTAACAACTCCGTCTCCGTCAGGCCCGGGTACGTTGATTCTTCGGTCAATCTGGGCGCGTTCTACGTCCCTAAGAACCTTCTCTACGGCTGCCTCCTCGCCATCGTGATCATGGTGGCGCTGCAACTCGTCTTCACCCGGACGTGGCTGGGGCGGTCCATCCGGGCGAGCGCGTCCAGTGAAGACGCCGCGCGCCTGGTGGGGATCAAGATCTCGGCCGTGGCGGCTGTGACCTTCGCCCTCGGGGCGGCGAGCGCCGGCGCGGGTGGGGCGATCATCAGCCTCATGGGCCCCTTCGTCCCCGGCTCGCAGATCCTCTGGATCACGCGCATGCTGAGCATCGTCGTGCTCGGTGGCTTGGGTAGTGTGCCCGGCGCCGTGGTCGCGGCAGTCATCCTCGGTGTCGGCGAAGCCCTTATGTCGACCTACGTGTCTCCACTCTGGTCGCCGGCCCTGTCCATCGTCCTCATCTTCGTCATCTTGGCCGTCCGTCCCCAAGGGCTGCTGGGCACCAGGCTCAGAGAAGACGTCGCCCAATGAGCGATTGGAGCCTTCCCCGCGCGGCCCGGGTGCTGCCGCTGGTCGTGGCATGCGTGTTGATCGCCATCTTCCCCGTCCTCACGGGGAACCAGTACTACCAGAACATGGTGATCATCTCTCTGGTGATCGCCGTCGGGGCGGTCGGGCTCAACATCATCACCGGGTTCGCCGGCTATCCCTCTCTGGCCCAGGGCGCCTTTTTGGGGGTGGGCGCGTACACGGTGGCCATCGCTTCGGTGAAGATAGGGGGATCGCCCTTCTACTGGATCGTGCTGGCGGGCGTGGTGGCCGGGTTCCTCGCTTTCCTTCTGGGCCTCATGTCCCTGCGGACGCGTGGTTTCGCCTTCGCCATCATCACGGTCTCGTTCCTGCTGCTGACCAGACTGATCGTCCAGAACTGGCGCGGTTTGACCAATGGGTCCAACGGGCTCACGCTACCTTTGCCGACCTGGGAACGGGCCTACATGAACTGGCCCTTCCATTTCGCCCTCGTGCTGCTGCTGATCTTCTCGATGCTTCTGGCCTGGAGGATACGGCGGACCAAGTTCGGCGTGGGGCTCATCGCCATGCGCGAGGACGAGGACAAGGCCGGTGCCGTCGGTGTCAACACTCCCACCTACAAGCTGGTCGGCTTCGTGGCGAGCGCCGTCTTCGTGGGCATGGCCGGCGGGGTCTACGGCTACTATCTGACTTTCGTCGATCCGATCGGCATGCTCGGCCTGCTGCTGAGCGTGCAGATCATTTTGGCCCTGTTGCTGGGCGGCAAGGGCACCATTTGGGGTCCGGTGCTCGGCGCCTTCATCATCGAGCCTCTCAACGAGGTGGCCAATAATCAGCTGGGCGGGGGGAACATCCGGCTGGTCATCTTCGGGGGGCTCCTGGTGCTGGTGGTGCTCTTGCTGCCCCAGGGCATCATCTCGACCATCAGCAAGAAGGTCGCCCTCTACCGGGAGCGTAAGCGACCGGGTCTCACCGGGGCGCGCATCGAGCTCTGCGAAAGGCCCGTGCCGCAGACCCGGCCCGAGCCCTCGGCGACCACTATCCTCGAAGTCCGCGACCTCCACAAGCGCTTCGGCGGCCTGCGAGCCGTCGATGGGTGCTCCTTCGGGGTGCCGGAGGGCTCGATCACTGCCCTGATCGGCCCCAACGGATCGGGCAAGACCACCGTGTTCAACATCATCACCGGGATGATGAAGGCCGACTCCGGCGAAGTCTATCTCGACGGTCGGCGCATCGACCACCTGTCTCCCTGGGGCCGGGCGCACCTCGGCTTGGGGCGGACGTTCCAGATCACGCGGCTGTTCGGAGAGATGACGGCACTCGAGAACCTGGTGGCCCCCCTGCGCGATTTCACCCCGGGCCAGCTCAACCGGGCGGCCATGACCGGAGAAGAAGCCACGCGGGCGGAAGGGCTGCTCAGCCTGGTGGGCATGAGCGCCTACCGCGACCGGCCCTGCTCGGCCCTCAGTTACGGGCAGCGGAAGCTGGTGGAGCTGGCCCAGGTTCTGGCCCTCGAACCCCGGGTCATCCTTCTCGACGAGCCGGCGGGCGGGATCAATCCCACTCTCATCGAGCGGCTGGGAGAGCTGATCGTCGAGCTCAACGCCTCGGGCAAGACCTTCCTCATCGTGGAGCACAATATGCCGTTCGTCATGGGGCTGTGCAACCCCGTCCGGGTGCTTTCCCGAGGGACGACGATCTGCCAGGGCTCCCCCGAGTTCGTGCAGCAGGACCAGTGCGTGCTCGAGGCGTACTTGGGCGGCGATTTCGTCCTGGAGCCCAAAGGGGCCGGCAATGCTTGAGCTCGTCGACCTCACTGCCGGTTACGGCGGGGGCGCGGTCTTGCGGGGCGTGAACCTCAAGGTGGAGCGCGGAGCGATCGCCTGCATCGTCGGCCCGAATGGGGCCGGCAAATCCACCGTGTTCCGAGCCATCAGCGGTCTCCTCGAGATAATGGGCGGCTCCATCTTGGTCGACGGGGAGCGCATCGATCGCCTCACCTCGGCCGAGATCACCAAGGCGGGGATCGCCCAGGTCCCGCAGTCCAACGGCCTTTTTCCGGCCTTGACGGTCAAGGAGAATGTCCTCATGGGCGCCTATCTCATCCGGCGCCAACGGGCGTTGGTGAAGGAACGCTACGAGCACGTGGCGGCCCTCTACCCGGTGGTGCGCGAGCGCGCTCGGGACAAGGCCGGCAACCTGTCCGGCGGCCAGCGGCGCATGGTCGAGTTCGCCCGGGCTCTCATGTTGGATCCAAAGCTGGTGTTGCTCGACGAACCTTCGGTGGGCCTGGATCCCATGATCCTGGCTCAGGTCAGGGAGGCCATCCTTACCATGCACCAGGCCGGTAAGACCGTCGTCCTGGTAGAGCAGAACGTGCGCTTCGGGTTCAACGTCGCTATCGAAGGCATCGTCATGGAGAGCGGCCGCGTGCTTGTGCAGGCTCCGGCGAAAGAGTTGCTGGAGAACCCCGAGATGGCCACCCTGTTCTTCGGTGGCGTCGTCGAGACACCGGAGACGGCGGCCGCGGACGCGGAGGAGCTGCCCGATGTGTGCTGACGAGCTGGTACAGAAGGTGACCCGCATCTGGGCCCCGCGCTTCATGGCCAACGGGGTCGACCCGAACGACTTCTTCGCGACCACCGCCGCGGTGGAGACCTGGGACGGATGGCTCGACGCCTGGGCCGCTCTGGCCGACCGCTACGAGGAACGAGCTATCGAGGCCGAGGAGCGGGGTCGCCGACGCAGTGCGGGGGAGTTCTACCGGCACGCCTCGATCACCCTGCACTTCGGCGAGTTCGTGTGGTTCGAGGACCTCGAGCGCCACAATGACGCCGCTGTACGTTCGGCCGGGCTTATGAGACGGTCGCTGGCGCTCCTCGACCCGACCGCCGAACGGCTGGAGATCCCCTTCGACGGGGCTCATATCGTCGCCAATCTGCGGAAACCGGCGGGGGTGCATCGGCCTCCGGCGGTCATCCTGATCCCCGGGCTCGACTCGAGCAAAGAGGAGTTCAGCGCCTTCGAAGAGGTCTTCCTTGCCCGGGGCATGGCTGCGGTCGCCCTGGACGGTCCGGGGCAGGGAGAGACCCTGCGAGTGCTGCCGATGCAGCCCGACTACGAGCGCCCGGCGGCGGCTTTGATCGACGAACTGGAGAGGCGCGCCGACCTGGCGCCGGGCGCGATCGGAGCGCTGGGCATGAGCCTGGGCGGATACTTCGTGGTGAGGGCGGCGGCGGGCGAGCCTCGTATCCGCGCCCTCGTGGGGCTGAGCGGCCCCTTCTCGGTGGCGGGGTGGCTCGCGGCCGGTATCTCGGAGATCAGCCGCAACGCGCTGCGCGTCAAAGTGGGGGCCCGCGACGAGGCCGACCTGGCCCAACTGATCGAGCCCTTCGACCTTGAGCCGGTGATCGACGGCATGGCGCAGCCTGCCCTCCTGATCACGGGGAGGCAGGACCGGGTCATCCCCTGGCAGCAGACCGAGCTGCAGGCGGAACGGGCCCCGAACGCCGAGTTCGTCATCTTCGAGGAAGGCACTCACGTCCTCAACAACATGCCCACGGTCGTGCGGCCGATGCTCGCCGACTGGATGCGCGAGCACCTGGGGCAGTATTCTTAACGGTCGACCGGTGGCAAGAGTCCCGTAATCACGAGGAGCAAGGCGGAGGGAGAGCATGTTCTATCCAGTGCAGTACGACCTGAGCGACAAGTCGCGCGTCAAGCAGGCGACCGTGGTGCTGAACCCGGCGGAGTCGAAGCGGCTGCTGGCCAAGACCGTGGCCGGTCTTCCCGAGGTCCAGAACGCCTACAAGAACGGCAGGCTGTCGGTATCGACCTGTTCCACCAGCGCCATCGTCCTCGAGGAGCTCACCGGGGAGAAGATCGCTCCCTATTGCTATTGCATCGGCATGGTGGCCGACGGCATGTTGACCACCAGCCTCAAGGACGATCGTGAGGGCGCCCGCTTCTTCGTCAAGGGGGAGCGCGTGCAGATGGACCCCCTCCCCTTCTACGACACGTTCGAGAGCGGTGACCTGGTGATCAAGGGCGCGAACGCGGTCGATCCCCAGGGGAATACCGGCGTGCTCGCCAGCAACCCGCAGGGGGGGACCATCGGGGCCCTCCTCAGTTTCGTAGCCGTGCGCGGATTGCCGATCATCTTCCCCGTCGGCCTGGAGAAGCTGGTGCCCTCGGTGCCCGACGCGGCCGCCGGTTGGGGACAGCTGACCCTGCATCTAAGCATGGGCGAGAAGGTATGGCTGTATCCGGTGACCTGTGGCTTGGTCATCACCGAGATACAGGCTCTGGGCCTCCTCGCCGGGGTCAAGGCGCGGCACGTGGCCAGTGGCGGCATCGGCGGGAGCGAAGGGGCGGTCGTCCTCCTGCTCGAGGGATACGAGAAGAACATCGATAAAGCCTGGGAGATCGTCTCCGGGGTCAAAGGAGAGCCGCCGATAGCCGTACCGAGGCACCAGTTCTCCTGCTGAGCGGCTGAGTGTGGAGTCTGCCGCCCGGCGCTCCGGCCCGGGCGGCAGGTAGTGAAGGCTCTTGTCCACCAAGGAGGTGACCGTGGCACGTACCGGCAAGAGGGTCCCGGCCGCCGCGAGGCGGGACAAGATAGTCGAAGTGACCCTTCGACTGGTGGCCGACGAGGGGATCGAGGGCGCCACCACGGCGCGGATAGCGGCCGCGGCGGGAGTGTCGGAAGGGACGCTCTACCGCCTGTTCGGGAACAAGCGGGGGATCCTCTTGGCCGCGATCGACGCCGTGCACCGGCATTTCTTCGAGTTGATGGAGGCGAGCCGGCGGGAAGACCCGGTCGCCAGTATGAGCGAGCTGGGACGGCTTCACACCGAGTCCATGGTCGGCTCAGGGATAGATCACTTCATCGCGCCGCTCTTCGCCTTCATGACCGCACCCGCCCACATGGGGCTGCGTGAGGCGGTGGCGAAGTACCAGCAGCAGATCATCGACAAGTACACCGAGATACTCGAAGAAGGAAAGGCCTCCGGTCAGATCCCCGAAGGTGCGGACCTGAGGCAGGCGGCCTGGTCGCTCGCGGCCATCTTCTGGGCCGAGGACCTTTCGTCGATCATGGGATTGCCCGGTTTCGTCCTCGAAGGACGCGCCCGAAAAGCCCGCGAAGCCACGTTGCGCTGTTTCGCCCGCTGCGCCGGCTGTCCCGAGACCACGAGCGACTTGGTCTCTACAGTGCCTGCGCGCGGGCGGGACCACAGGCTGAACTCGTTTCAGAATGAAGCTCCGCCGCCAGGGACGCGCTGGGCATGCGCCGGAGAAGGACGCAGGGATAGCAGCGCTATTTGCGGGACCGAGGACGCACATCGTGCCGCCCAGCGCGCACTAGGCGGCCGCGGCTTCATTCCGCAACGAGTTGTTAGGGACCGGAGCCTCTACGCGGGTGGCCGGCCGTTCTCTTCGTCCAGGGACCTGAAAGCGTCGACGAGAAGATCGTACGACCGCGCGAGCGACTGGGGGATCACCCGCACATCGGCGAGCACCGGCATGAAGTTGGTGTCGCCCTGCCAGCGGGGCACCAGATGCAAGTGGAGGTGATCCTTGATGCCGGCCCCGGCCGCTGCCCCCAGATTGAAGCCGATATTGAGGCCGTCAGGAAGGAAGACCAACTTCAGCGCCCGGGTGCACTGCTGGGTCAGGTCCATCATCTCGTGCAGGGTATCGGGCGGGAGTGCCTCCAGATCCGCCAGATGAGCGTATGGCGCCACCATGATATGGCCGTTGTTGTAGGGGAAGGCGTTCAGCATGACGAAGGCATGGGTGCCGCGCCGCACGATGTAGGAGGCTCGGTCGTCGCCGGCCAGAGGTTTGTCGCAGAAGATGCATCCTGGTGGCTTCTCCTGGGTGATGTACTCCAGCCTCCACGGCGCCCATAGCCTTTCCATACCTGCTCCTTTTCCTCGGTCGCGGAGTCAGTCGTGGCCCGGTCGCTTGATTGTAGCGCCGATGGCCCGTCGGGTCTCGGGCGCTTGAGCCCGGGCCTCGCCGCGGGTGGCGGCAGGCCCGGGCCTGCGTCGCGCCTGGGTCCGTGTCGCGCTCGGCCCCGCGGCGCACTCGGGCCGCGGCGGGCATCGGCTCGCCGCGGGCTCGGGCTCGGGCGCGGGACCGTTCGATGCGATATCATCGGGATTCCGGGTGGTCGGACTCCGGTCCGGACTGGTGCGCCCTCTCGGCGGACCCGGCTGTGGACGTGAAGTCGCCCCGTGCAGCGGGGTCGGTCATGCGATCGACTGAGAAGTGAGAGTCAAGGAGGCTTTGGTGGGAACGGCCCAGGCGCCAGTAGTGACGAGTGAAGGGCCCGTTGCGGTATTTTCCGATAGATACCAGGGTCCAGAGGCAGAGCAGGTCATCGACCGTCTTCAGCAGCCCGACATGCAAGAGGTCAAGGCAGTCGTCTCCTGGCGGGGCGTCGTCGTGAACGGCGACGTCTGCCTGGTCGATCTGGCCCGTCAGTATCTGCGCCTCATCCAGGAGGAGTCCTGCGGCCGTTGTGGGCCGTGCCGCATCGGCGTGGACGTCATGCGGGAGCTGTTCGAGAAGCTGGCCGCCGGCGAAGGGGGAGAGGAGACTGTCGGTCAGATTCGGGACCTGGCCGAATGCATCGACGACTCTGCCTGGTGCGGCATAGCCAACACCATCCGCGACCCCGTCTTGGCCCTGCTGGACCTGGGGGCAGGACATTTCGCGGAGCACGCCGCCGGCGCTACCTGCGAGCTCGAGAACGCGCATGGGTGGGTCGCGGCGCCGTGCCGGTCCACGTGTCCGTCCACGGTGGACTGCGCCGCCTACATCTTCCAGGCCCTGGAAGAGCATCCGCATCTGGCGACGACCATCGTCAAGCGGGACAACCCTCTGCCGGCGATCATCGGCCGCACCTGTCCGCATCCGTGCGAGGAGAACTGCACCCTTGCGCCTACCGGCAAGCCGGTGGCCATCAACAACATCAAGCGCTGGTGCGCCGATCGGGCGGAGGACCTGGTCGACGACCGTTGCGTCTCGGGTTGTCTGGCGGACCCGACGGCCGGCGCCGAGCCGGAGGTGGTGGAGGCCGCCGGCGGCGCGGCGCTCATCGCGGGGGGTCCGCATGAGGTGAGCGAGCTGACCACGGTCCAGGTGAGCCAGCGGCCTGTCGAGGTGAGTTGTCGGCTCGACGACAAGCAGGCTGCGTGCGGCAAGAAGGTGGCGATCATCGGAGCGGGGCCGGCCGGACTCTCCGCCGGCTACTATCTGGCCCGCCGGGGCTACAGACCGGTGATCTTTGAGGACCTCCCAGTGCCGGGAGGCATGGTGCACGTGGGGATCCCCGAGTACCGGCTGCCCCGTCACGTCATCCGCCGGGAGACCGAGCTCATCGAGGAGGAAGGCGCCGAGATCCGCTACAACACCCGCGTGGGCCGAGACATCGCCTGGGCGGACCTGGAAGCCCAGGGCTTCGAGGCCACATTCGTGGCCGTCGGCGCTCACCTCGGCCGGCCGCTGGGCATCCCCGGCGAAGACCTTCGGGGCTCCATGGACGCCATCGAGTTCCTGCGCAAGGTGGCCCTGCACGAAGAGGTGGACATCGGTAACGACGTCCTGGTGCTGGGCGGGGGTAACTCGGCCATGGACGCGGCCCGCACTGCCATCCGCCTCGGAGCGAAGAACGTCCAGGTGGTCTACCGCCGCACCCGGAACGAGATGCCGGCCAACGCCTGGGAGATCGAAGAGGCCGAGGAAGAAGGCGTCGTGTTCCACTACCTGGCCGCGCCGGTGGAGTGCAAGGGCGAGGATGGAGTCTCGGGGTTGGTCTGCCAGCAGATGGAGCTGGGGGAACCCGACGAGAGCGGCAGGCGGCGACCTGTCCCGACCGACATGGCCCCGCTCGTTTTCCAAGCCGACAGCGTTCTCGCCGCAGTAGGGCAGAAGCCGGATTTTGCACCCTTCGCGGGGGATGAATCGATCAAGCTCAACAAGTACGGCTACATGGAGGCCGATCCGTACACCCTCATGACCACCAAGCCCGGCGTGTTCGTCGGCGGCGATGCGGTGAGCGGCGGCGGGACGGTGATCGAGGCCATCAACGCGGGCAAGGTGGCGGCCAAGTACATCGATAAATACCTGCGCGGCGAGCCCGTGGTCGAGGATATCGAGGACAAGACCCGCCGTCTGGCCGTCTATCTGGGAGCCCAGAAGAGCGCGGAGCCCCTGTCAGAGGGGGTCGACTACGGCGAACGCCAGAAGATGCCGATGCTGCCGCCCGAAGTGCGCAAGCATACCTTCGAACCGACCGAACTGGGCTACACCCTGGAGCACGTGACTGTCGAGGCCGACCGCTGCCTACGCTGCCACCGCCCGATCTTGGTGGCCACGTAGGGCACACGCGGGGCAGAAGCGGGGAGCCGCGACCGGGAGCATCGGATGAGACCAGCACTCCTGGTCATAGATGTGCAAAAAGCCTTCTTCAGGGACCCGACGACCGCCCGATCCCTCGAGGCGGCCGTCGAATACGTCAACGCCGCCATCGAGCTTTTTCGGGAAAAGGGGCTACCGGTCGTCTGCGTCCAACACCTGGATCCCGAAGAGCGGCTCGTTCCGGGTGAGGACGGTTTTGAGATCCCGGACTCTCTGAGCATCCTGGCCTCGGACACTCGAATCCATAAGACCTACAGCAACTCCTTCTGCAAGACCTCCTTGGAAGAAGTGTTGCGGCATCTCAGCGTGGACACGGTCATCATCACCGGCTACTGCGCCGAGTACTGCGTGCTATCCACCTGCCGCGGCGCCCAGGACGTCGATCTGACCCCCATCATCCTGCGCGGCTCCATCGCCAGCGGTGTCGAGAGGAACATCGCGTTCGTGGAAAGCGTGAACGACGTGATCTCTTATGGAGCCTTGAAGAAGATCCTGGAGTAGAGTCTCCTGGAGTAGAGTCGTCGAGGCGGAGATCTCACGGCAAGAACATCGCCCGGGCTGAGTACGGAGGGCTCCCAGCCGGCATCGACCTGAGCCGATTCTCGATATCTTTCTGCTCAGCATCATTGTCTCGCGAACAATGGCAAGGAAGTTGCCCCTCGGTAGACTATCACTGCTATTGTCTTGTACAATCCTGGATTCGGGTGGCGTCAATGTGTCATCAATGGGGTGCTGGGACTTCACAACCTGGGTACGGTCAACGTCCCGGAGGTAGGTAATGGGGGCACGAGACCGACAGCGGCTCGGCGCTCAGCTTCAGGTCGCCGCGAGCCCCCTGTTGTCACCGCCGTTCATGCCTATTCAGCTTGAACCTCCGCGGACTGCCTTCAATCTGGTAATCCGGCACGCCTTGGTGGCCAGGCTGCTTGCCTCCACCGCCCCCCTGGTCCTTGTGTCCGCCCCCGCCGGTTCAGGCACGACCACCCTGCTTCTCCAGTGGGCGGAGAGGGACGCTCGTCCGCAGGCCTGGCTTCGGATCGATGTCACCCATAACGATCCCCTGGTGTTGGCCACCAGCTTTGCTGCTGCTCTCAAGCGGGTCGCGCCTGTCGACTCCAGGATCCCCCGCTGGGCTGGCCTGGTCGGCCCGCCACTGAGGGAGCGTATTGTCCCGTCGCTGAGGGCATCGCTGGAGAAGGCGTCGCCGTTCTTGTTCGTCTTGGATGACGCTCAGCTACTAACCAACAAGGCCAGCTGGGAGATCGTAGAGACTTTGTTGCATGCGTTCCCCCCCGGAGTCCAACTCGCGGTGGGCACCCGCACCGAGCCGAGGCTGCCCGTGGCCCGGCTGGCAGCCGCCGGCCGCGTGCTGGAGATCGGGGGCTCGGATCTCGCCTTCAGCACCCGGGAGACGGCTGAGCTCCTGGAGTTGCGCGGACTTGACGTGGACGAGGGGACGGCTGCTGCGCTGCGAGGTGCCACCGAGGGCTGGGCGGCCGGCATCTCACTGGCAGCCCTGGGCTATGACGAGACTGCCTCCACCTCGGAGTGGGTGGACGCGATCCATGGCGACCAGCGAGCGATCGCGCGCTATCTCACCCATGAAGTCCTCGAGCGCCAGGCCCGCCGGGTGCGCTCTTTTCTGCTTGAAACCTCGATCCTCGAACGCCTCTCCGAAGGTCTGTGTCGTGCCGTCACCGGCCGGACCGACGCCGGCCATCTGCTCGCTCGTATCGAACGCGACAGCCTGTTTGTCAGCGCACTCGACGGCACCGGGGAATGGTATCGCTATCATCAGCTGTTCGCCGAACTGCTGCAGGCCGAACTTCGGCGGCGAGACGGAGCGCGAGTCCCGGAACTGCACCGTCGGGCCGCCGCTTGGTTTGAAGGCCGGAGCGAGTTCGACGCGGCCGTCCGCCACTGGCTGGCCGCGGGCGAGGTGATGAGGGCAGCACAGACCATTTGTCGGGCCTTCTTCCTCTTCGCGAGCCCTGCCCGCATGGAGACCATCTGCCGCTGGCTTGAACTCTTCACCGACGAGCAGATTCGAAGTAGTGCCGACCTCACGCTCATCGCCGGCTGGGTGGCCGACATGTCAGCGGAGTCCCCTCGGGGACGCAAGTGGAGGAAGCTCGCGCTGAGCGAACCGATGGACGACAGTCCCTTGCTCTGCGGGGGCGGTACTCACCGTGCTTTTCAGGCCCTCCTTCGGGCCGTCGTGGGGCACGACGGCGTGACAGCCATGCGCAAGGACGCAGAACTGGCGGCGGAACTCGGTTCCGGCAGCCATCCGGGCTGGAGAGCCGCCATCGCCCTGCACCTGGGTGCGGCCTGCGGGCTCTCCGGTGACGACCTGGGCGCAGAGAAATGGCTTCGGCGCGCCATCGAGGAAGGCTGTTCCTCTGGCGTGGTCGGGGAAATCGGTGCGATGGGTGCGATGGGCTATCTATCCCTTCTCCTGGCCGATCGGGGTTGCTGGGAGGAGGCGGAGATCCTGGCGGCCAGGGCCGCGGAGCACTATAAGGAGTCAGAACCGGGCCTGGTCGGTGTGCTTGTCGCGGTCCCGCTCGCGCAAGTACGGGTTCTTGCTCATCGTCATTCCCCTCAAGCTGAGGGTCAGCTGGAGGCTGTGGAGGTTGTCTTGGCCCGCGGGGGCATGATTCCCTGGCTAGAGCTATCAACGAAGGTGATCCTGGCGAGGGTGGCCCTGGAGAGGGGAGACCTCACTTCGGCTGAGCGCTGGACCGCGGCCGGCATGGCCACCCTCCGCACGTGGCCGGATGCCGGCATCCTATCTAGCCGGCTGGAACGTCTGCAGCGGGCTCTCCAGGAGCGGCGCCTCGCTGGGCACCTGACCCCGATGGAGCAGCGCGTGCTCGACCTTCTCGCGACTCACCTTACCCTTCGCGAGATCGGGAGGAGGCTCCTCGTCTCCCCTAACACGCTGAAGACCCACGTACGCAGCCTCTATCGCAAACTGGATGCACATTCGCGTACCGGGGCTGTCGAGCGCGCTCGGGAACTTGGCCTGCTAAGCAGCTGAGGCTCCCGGCGCCGGGCGTCTCGCCAGAACCTTGGCCTGCCTGCCGACCGTGGGGGCGGCTGCCCTGTCTGGCCCGCGGTCGACCTCGCCCCTTCCCGTCTTCCCGTGCAGTTCCTCGTTTGTCACCCGCTCCACCTCACCCTGATAGGGTGAGGACAACCCGGCCGCAACTGGCTACGCTGTTGATGGTGCTTGCTTCAGGGACGAGCCTCGGAGCGGCGCTTTCTTGCTTTGCCGAAGGGTTCAGGACCAGCGAAAGCGATGCAGATGGACACCCGAACTCCTTACTGAAGAGGAGCAAAGCCCAATGTCGCTGAGTAGCGTTGCCCGACGGGGGTCATTGGGGCCACAGTCCTCTCTCTTGTGCCATCAGAGTGTCCGTGTGAATGGGGGGAATCATGGGCAGGTTGACTTCTAGCCATCGGCTTCTTCTGACCGCCGCGGGGCTCCTATTCCTCCACGGTGGCCGCGGTTCTCGGGAAGCGCTGCCTGTGGTCTCGGCCGCGACCGGCCTTCAGAATCCGGGCTACGAGAACGGCCTGACCAGCTGGAAGGTGACCCAGCCCGCGACGGGCAACGCGGTGGTGGTGGGGGCGGAGACCTCCGCCTCGTACCCTGTGTACGGCGACATGGGTCTGACGACCGTATCCCCCTTCACGGGCAGCAAGATGTTGAGGATCGGTATCCCCAAGACTGCTTCCCAAACGAAGGGGACGACGACCGTCAGCCAAACCTTCACCTCCACCGGCTCCGACCTGGGTGTCGCCTTCCGATTGTTCACACTGGACAACCCAGAGCAGGACACTTTCACCATCGCCGTCAAGAATTCCAAGGGGAAAGCTGTGGGCCGCTGGCAGGTGACCAAGCCGGACGGTCCCGGCTCCTCCAGCTCGCTGCCGTTTACGTTCACGCTGCCGTTGGACGGGGGCCAGACCTACGGCGACAGTGGCTGGGTGAACCTACGCCTTTCCGGTCTTCCGACCGGCACTCTCACGGTGTCCTTCACTCTCGACTGCTCGGGGACCCGACCCCATCACACCTGGGTCTATGTGGATGAAGGCGACCTGATTCCTCCCAACATCGCCATCACCTCGCCGGCGGACAAGAGTTTCACCAGCAACCGCGCACCCACGCTTGCGTTCTTAGCTACGGATAGCCAGAGTGGACTGGCAGCGGCGCCAGAAGTCAAGGTAGACGGTTCCATAGTGGACAAGCAGTCGGGGCAGGCGCTCGGCAGCTTGGCAGACGGGCCCCACGTGCTCACCGTGACCGCGAGCGACAATGCCGGCAACGAAGCGCGGGCTCAATCTGTCTTCGTCGTGGACACCGTCGCCCCCGATGTGACCGTGATGCCATCGGGCGGCATCAGTCCGACGCCGGTCTTGGTGCTCCTCGTGCCTTCTGAGCTGGCCACCGTCTACTACACCGTGGATGGATCCGAACCGGGCCCGGAAAACAGCGCGGGCAGCAGGGGCTATCTGGCTCTGATCTCAAAAACGGCGACGTTGAAGTTCATGGCGATCGACCTTGCCGGCAACCGCTCGGGGACTCGTTCGGAGAAATACACGATAAGCACGGATCCCCCCGGGGTAGATATCACCTCGCCCGTCGAGGGCAGCACGGTTGCCTCTGCGACTCCGAGATTGACCTACGATGTGACCATGCGCGTTGGCACGAAGGTCGCCAACACCAGCGTCCAGGTAGACGGTGGAACTCCTGTACCGGGTGACTACGACATGTCGCTCGGACCGCTGAGCGACGGTACCCATATTGTCAAGGTCACTGTGACCGACACCGCCGGGAGCAAGCTCTCGGCCCAATCGACCTTCAAGGTGGACACTACGCCGCCGGTCATAACCGCACCGGGGGACATATTGAAGGAAGCCACCGGTCCCGATGGGGCGGTCGTGACGTTTGCCTACACGGTGACCGACGCTCAAGATCCATCCCCGACCGTGAGCGTAAGTCATGCATCGGGCTCCACCTTCCCCATCGATAGCACGGTGGTGGCGATCACCGCGCAAGACAACGCGGGCAACTTCGCCACGGCCAACTTCACGGTCACCGTAGTGCCGGTCGCGCCCAGTTCTGAGTTCACCTTCATCCCCGCCGATCCGCATGAGGGCGACGTCCTCGGCCTGTACGCCACCCCGTCCGCCAACCCGGAGCAGGATGAGCAGAGCAAGACGTGGACCTGGACGATCCCCGGCCCGCTACCCGAAGCTGACAGTGTCTACGATGGCCCGGTGGGCTACATAGTGCCCGACCGGGCGGGTGACTACCTGGTCACGCTCAGAGTCACCGACGACGCGACCCAGGCGTGGAGCGAGACCACTCAAACGATCCATGTCGCTGCCCAGCCGCCCCGAGTGCAGGCGATGAACGCCGAGGTGCTGGAGGGGGCGACCGTCAAACTCGTCGGGAGGTTCTTGGACCCCGGGTGGACCGACGACCACACGGCTACATTTGTAATTGGGGGCGAGTCTTTCGCGGCAGAAGTCGTCGAGGATCATGCCGCGGGGATGACCTCGGGGTATGTCTCGGCATCGGTGACTTTGCCGGACGGGTTCACGTCCGGCCAGGGGACCCTGACAGTGAATGACCTCAACGACGAAATCAGCGCTTCCGACACCTTTCAGGTCTCGGTCGTCCAAGTTGGTGCCGCGAGGGATGAGCCGAACGATACCTTTGCCGACCTCGCCGTCCCTGGGCACCCGAAACTGGCCGGTGGGAGCGCTCACCTCTCTTATGTCCAGTCTACAGGTGACATCGATATCTTTGAGGTGACCCTGCCGAATGGCGCGCCCTTGCCCTACGGCACCGAGGTGCTCGCCTCGCTCACTGACCTCCCGGAGGACTTCGATCTTGCCGTGCTCGAGGATCTGGGTGCTGACGCGGCGGCTGCCGCGGAGATCCAGCTGATGCCGTTCCTCGACTCATCCGTGGCAAGCTCGCCGTACATCCACTCCCCCTACATCCACTCGCCGTACATCCACTCGCCCCTAGAGATGGCGCCCTACATTCATTCACCCTATATCCACTCTCCGCTGGAAGACTCGCCCTACATCCACTCCCCCTACATCCATTCACCGTATGCCGACTCGCCGTATATCCATTCGCCGTATGTGGATATGCCCTACATTCATTCCCCGTATATACACTCTCCTGTCGAGGATACGCCTTACATCCATTCGCCGTTCCTCGATACTCCCTACATCCACTCCCCCTACATCCACTCCCCCTACATCCACTCCCCGTACATCCACTCGCCACTCGGGACCAACAACAGTCTTGACGGCTTCCCGTTGTCGCAGATGAGTTACACCGGCGTTGCGAGCGATGGGCCCTCTGGCACCGACATCAGGTTCTCGGAGTTGGGCTTCAACAATGAGGAGATGGCGGGGAAGAGAATCGCCGGGTTCTCGGCCAAGACCGGATACCAGGACGAAGTGGTCCTCACCAAGATCGATGCGGTGGGCGCCCGACTATATGTCGCGGTCGTCGGTCACTACGGGGCCCACTCGACGCTTCCATACACGCTCCGGCTGGAGACCTCGCTGCCGATGGACGTGTTGAGGCTTGCGAACGAAGGAGTCCAGCACAACCCGCTCGTCGGCACACCTAACCCGGTTGACATTCCCACGGTGTTCCCGGCCTCCGAGGTCCAGACGCTCTTCGTGACCCAGGCCGAGCGGATGATCAGCCTCTACGGAACGGAAGCCTGGAACCTGACCCTCCGTCCGGCGCTCGAGGCGGCGTGCGTCGACGCAAGGATTGTCGGTAAGGTCATCTCCGTTCCGGCCGAGCTTTATGACGCCTGGGATGTCAGCCCTTGGAAGACCGACCTAGCTCAGGAAGTGGCGGCGGGGATCCGCGACCAGATCCAAGACGCTCTGAGGAACGACTATCCGGCGGTCAAATACGTGGTGCTGGTGGGAAGCGACAAGGTCATCCCCCAGATGCGTGTTCTGGATCAGACCATCGTGGGCAACGAGCGGGCCTATGCGGACACCTCCTTCCTGCAGTTCGACAGCCCGATCCTGGCCAGTCAGTACAACAGCACGGTCCTCACAGACGACTACTACGTCGATGCCAAGGCGATCCCGTTCAATCAGGATCTGTACATCCCGGATCTCGTCGTCTCTCGGCTGGTCGAAACACCCGCGGAGATCGCCGGCGCGATCATGGCCTTCGTCAACGGTTCCGGCGTACTTGATGGTTCGACGGCGCTGGTCACCAGCCAGGACTTCATGACAGACGGGGCCGCCCGTGTGAAGGAGACGCTCCTCGCGCGCAGCATCTCCACGCAGGTGCTGGAAGGAAACAACTGGACCGGCTCTCAGCTGCGGGCCGGGCTGCTGAGTGGTGGCACCGACATCGGTAGCATCAACGCCCATTTCACGCATTTTGCAGCGCTGTCGGCCAATGGGTTCACGCTGGCTGAGGCCAACCTTCCCTGGTCGCCCGACCAGTTGGTGACCGGCACGGACATCGCGGGTGCTGCCGATTTTAGAGAGAAGCTCGTCTTCTCTATGGGCTGCCACGCGGGCCTCAACGTACCTGACGATCAGGTGGTGGACCTCGATCCAGACGCCGGTATCGATCCCACGCTCGACCTGCCTCAGGCGATGATGCAGCAAGCGGGTGTGTATGTCGCCAGCACCGGCTACGGCTACGGCGACACCGTCGGGGTCGCGGGGACCGAAGCGCTCATAGGCATGTTCGCGGATCGTCTGACACATGGCGCGGAATCGGTGGGGCAAGCTTTGAAGGAGGCCAAGCAGCAATATCTGGGGTCGCTCTCCGAAATCACTATGTATGACGAGAAAGCGAGCATCGAGTTCTCGATGTACGGCATGCCTCAATACCAGCTTCCCGTGGCAGTGCGCGGCGCAGGGTTTGACCCGGCGACGTTGACCGCGCAGGCGGTGCCGCTCGAGGCGCAGGCCCAGACGCTCGGCACCTTCACACTCAAGGTGATCGATGGCGACCCGCTGAACCCGATCGTCTATCCCTCAGCCACTCTCATCCGCTACGACACCGCTGGCGGGTCGTACATCACAGCGGATGGGGACTATCAAGCCACGGCGGATCGCCCGATACAGCCCCGCCTTGTGATCCCGATCGATAATACCGGCAAAGACCCGGTCCGCAGCATCATCCTTCACGGTGGTCCATACACCGACTACAGCTCGTTCGACCCGGTCATCTCTCGGTGGACGGTGGAATGGGAAGCAAACCCGGTGGAATATCAGGTGTCCACCTCCGGCTGGTGGCCGGCGGACCCGTCCGCGCTCAACAGCATCGAGACAGGAGGCGGATACGAGCAACGGCTGGTGGTGAATCCCGCCCAGTTCCTTCCCGCTGAGGACATCGTGGGCGACATAACAGGCACGGAGCGGGTGTGGACTGAACTGACCGTGGAGCTTGTCCGCGCCCACGCACCGAGCCCGAGCAACCCGGATGTCACGCCGCCGACCCTCACCAACCTGACCGCGACAGTTGTGAATGACACGGCGCATGTCTTCTTCAGCGCCATCGACAGTGGCGGCGTAGTGCGGGCTGTGATAAGCGAGGAAGGACCGAACCAGTCGGTTCCTCATGACTTCGATCTTTCCGCCGTTACCCCGGCCCCGGGAGGAGGCTACTCCCTCGAATTCCCCATTCAGACTGGGGTTGATGCCGAGCTCCTGTGGTATGAGATAAGGGTCAGCGACGGTGCCGGCAACACGACTGCCGGCACGACTAGGGGTCTGAGAGTGCCCGCACGAGTGCCGGATTCGGAGGCCTTCATCTGGTCACCCGGAGCAAACGGGTCGCCTGGAACGCGGATCGACCTGGGCACTCTGGGCGGCCTCAACGCAGAGGCGATGGCCATCAATAACAGCGGTCAAGTAGTGGGTTGGGCCCAGCACGGCGTACCCACGGACTGGCTTGACGGCATGTGTCACGCGTTCCTGTGGGAAGGCGGCAACATGATCGACCTAGGGACACTTGGCGGCCCGAATAGCTGCGCGATCGACATCAATGATTCTGGGCAGATCGTTGGTGTCTCCGACACACCGGATTTACATAAGCATCTGTTCCTGTGGGAGAGCGGCACGATGCAGGACTTGGGCGAGGTTGGCTTCCCCGACGCCGTCTACTGGGCGTATCCCCGGGTCAACCGGATGTGCCAGATCAACAACCAGGGTGAAATATACAGCTGGCTCCGGTTTGCCGACCCCATTTATCTACGTCCATTCATCGTAGGTGTTCGAGATCCGGAAACGGGGTCATGGACGGAACTGACCTCCGACTACTTCGACGATTACACCTATTGGGGCGAGTTGGGCTTGTCCCCCCTGGCATTCGGTGACGCATTGGGCGACCTCCGGCTTCACGGGGGAGGCGACTTCAACGACGCCGGTCAGGTATGCCTAGATAACCTTGGCGCTAGAATCTGGCGGCCAGATGGCTCTACCACGGAGTTGGGCTCCCTAGGCGGAACGGGCGCCAGGGCATTCGCGATGGGTCCGGGCGAGAGCGTGGTGGGCATGAGCCAGCTTCCGGATTCGACCTGGCATGCCTGCCTGTGGCAACCGGGCGCGACTCCGATGACCCCGATCGACCTGGGCATCGGACTCGGCGCAAGCTGCGCGCTCTACGCGTCCCGTGATGATCAGGGGCAAGACAAGGTGACCGGCCTCTATGCCGGCGCGGATGGTCTGCCAAAGACATTCTTCTGGGACGGCTCGAGAACGGACGATATCGGCAACCTCGGTGGTGATGCCACGTGCCCCTTCGGGCTCAACAGCTCCGGGCAGATCGCTGGAGCTTCCTACTACGACGACCCCTCCAACCCCTACAGGTACCACGCGTTCTCGTGGGTCCCCGGTGGGTCATTCATAGACCTCACTCCGCTCTCGGGCAGGTCGGCAGCTACCGACCTCAACGAAGCCGGTCAGGTCGTGGGATATCTTTACCCGCGGGCGGATCAATGAGGAATCTGACTATCTCGCTATCTTGAGCGAAGCGGGCAGCAGCTGAGTGGCCGTGTTTGCAGACCAGGGAGGAGCAGCACCCAGCGATTCGGTCCTGGGAGAGCGCTCCTACCTTGGTCTGGCAGACGCCAGTGGAGCGCTGTCTGACCGGCCGGTCGGCACACGAGCGGGTAGTCGGTGGGTAGATCTGTTTGTCATCCCACCGCTGCTTCTACTCGCGGCCTCGTCTCTTCAGATTCGGCGGCATCCTTCCAGCGGACAAGCGGTGGATTGCGGCCTCCGCCGCGGGAATCGGCGTGATCTGGCTGGTCGCGTACCTCGTCCAGACGCCCGGATTCAGGGGCGGGACGGGCAGGCGCCTTTCGTGGGTTCGAGACTCTCCCGCTGGCATGCCTCGTCTCGTTCTTCTGGTTCTGGCAGCGCTGGGGCTGCTGTCGATCGCCTGGAGCATCGATCGCGCGGCCTCTCTGTGGGGCTCGATCCTTGTTGTCGGCGGCATCACGTACTTCGAGGCGGGGGTGGTCATCAGTCGGCGGGGTTGGGTGGCCCGCTTCCTGTTGCCCGGCACGGCAGTTCTCGGTCTGGTTGTCGCTGCCCTGTCCCTGGGTGGCTACACGCTTGGTGCATATCCATGGAGCTTGACCATGGAAGGCAAACAGCTGGCCGGAGGGCTCTTCGGGTACGCGAACGCCGCAGCTGGGTTGGTCTTTCTGCTCTTGCCACCTACGATCGGTTGGGGGGTAACCGGGCAGACCCGTTGGGGCCGCCTGCCCGTATACCTGTTCACCGGCGTCTCAGCTGTGTGCCAAATCGTGCTTCTCGTTCTCACGGGGTCACGCCTTGCGCCCATAGTGCTGTTGGCTCCGGCCGTCCTCTGGGTCTTTCTCGTGTTCCGATCACGGATCGGCCACCTGGTGCGCTCGAGGTGGTGGGCTCGGCTGGCTGCCCTCGCCATGGTCGTGGTCATCGCACTCGGAGTATGGCAGGCCTCTGTCTACGTGGCGGACCGTTGGGCCCACGTGCACGAAGAGACTGCAAGTGCCGATCAGCACCGACTGCAGGTATGGCACGCCGCCTTTGAGGCGGGGGAGGAGACGCCTTGGTTTGGACATGGGATAGATACGTTCTATGCCGCCTACAAAAACCACAGGATCCCCTGGACAGCGCCCTCCCGCTATGCCCATGATCTTCTGATCCAGGAATGGGTCGAGCTTGGCGTTGTCGGCACCCTGCTTCTTGCCTGCTTCTTGGTCCTGGTGTTGCTCGCCCCTCTGCGGCGGCGGGCTCGCGGTGAGCCCCGTTCGGGAGACGATTCACTCCAGGATATGTCATGGTGGTGGCGAGCCCCAGAGCCTTGGCTGTGGGTGGGCGCGCTTGCCTTCATCCTGCAGAATCTGGTCGATATCACCTGGTATTTCCCAGCGTTGCTCTTTGTCTTCATGATCTTCGCCGGCGCACTCGCAAACACTCGTCGTCCGGAGCCGCCTCGGTGAATAGGGGCTCGAGGTCGTCGCATCCGCGAGAGTCTGCCTTCGTGAGAACGAGCGAGCGTGGTCCCCGTACGTGCCGGCCCTGGCGGCCCGGATGGCCACCGAATGCGGCCGGCGGCCGCTGCCGTGGAGCCTGGACGTTGAGGGGACCTTGACTGTGGTCGATATCAGTGGCTTCACCAGTCTCTCCGAGCGGCTCGCGGCGTCGGGACTGGAGGGAGCGGAGCGGCTGACCGAGATCATCAACCGGTTCTTTGGCCGCATGTTGACGTTAGCGACCGGGTATGGCGGCGATACCCTCGCTTTCGCGGGCGATGCGGTCTTTCTCTTCTTCAGCGGCGAAGACCATCCTGTCAGAGCCGTGGAGGCCTCGCTGGCCATGCTCTCAGCGGTCACTCACCTGGGGTCTCTCAAGGTTGGCTCCGAGGAAAGCAGGCTCGACATATCGATCGGCGCCCATTCCGGCTCTTTTCTTCCGGTTGTGGCGGGCCGGACGAGCGAACGATTGCAGCTCTTCCTTCTCGGCTCCGAAGCAGAGACCGCCGTTCGCGCCCAGGCCCAGGCGACGAAGGGGGAGTTGGTAGTATCCAAGAGCACGGCCGATTCGTTGTCCGAAGGCTACAGCCTGACGCTCGTGGGGAACTACCTACGGGTCCGCGCAAGTACAGCCGATCGGCCGCGAGAAGTGCGTCGTCAGGCTTCGTGCACTTGCGATGACACCCTACCGATCCTCGCTTCGATGGTGCCGGCCATCTCCCAGGCGACCGCGCACGATGAGGGGAGCGCGTATCAGGCCACTCCCGAGCATCGCCGGGTGGCTGTCGTCTTCATCAACCTGCTGGGGACACGCGAGGTTTTTGAACGCGACAGTGCCAAAACGGCAGCGTGGGAGCTCCAGGCTTACGTCGACATCCTCCTCTCGCTGTGCTCGAAGCACCATGGTTTCCTGGTTAGTAGCGATATCGCTACTAACGGGCTCAAGCTGATCGTGACCTTCGGCGCGCCGCTGGCCCACGAGTACGCCGCGGCCAACGCGGCCCGATTCGTGCTCGAACTGGATCGGCATGTTCGGACCAGCGGCTGTCGCCTGCGGCACCGGATCGGCGTGAACGGCGGTCATGTGTTCGCTGGAGAAGTCGGTCCCTCGTTTCGCCGTCAGTACACGGTCATGGGGGACGAGGTCAACGTGGCCGCCCGGCTGATGGCTGCCGCCGAGCCCGGTCAGATCTTAGTCAGTCGAGGCCTTCTCCAGCTTGCGGGCGCCACGTTCTGCAGTCGTGAGATGGATCCGATTCGAGTCAAAGGCAAGCAGCACCCCATCGCGGTATGCGTTTTGGAGGAGGAGAGGGGACCATCTGTTGCGGGGGCAGTGGGAACGGCGGGGCAGAGCGGGGCCATGTTCGGGCGGGTCGAAGAGTTGCGGGCTATCAGCGGTGCATGGGGGAAGGCTCGGGCCGGAAAGGGGCTCACGGTAGTCATCGAGGGTGACGCCGGTGTGGGCAAGACCCGCCTCGTAGAGGAGACGCTTCGAGCAATACTCGCACCCGGCCACATCACTCGTACCGCCTGCTACGAGTATCTGCAAGGGGTTCCGTTTGCACCCTGGGTGGATGGTCTCAATGTCCTGCTGGACATCCCTATGGGGGCAACCGCAGAGGAGCGGACGGCAGCGGCCGAGCGAAGGATCCGAGAACTTGCTCCGGACTTGATCGAGCTGGGTCCGCTGATCAACATGCTGGTGGGCGTGTCGCTTCCAAGCACCTCGCTGGTCCAGTCCCTCGATGCTGGGGGACGCCGCAACCGGCTCTTCGAACTCCTGACGCGACTTGTCGTCGCAGGCGCTGAACGGCGGGGGCACGTGGGACATCTGATCGTGGTGGAGGATGTCCACTGGATAGATGAGAGTTCCCTTGCGCTGCTCCAACATCTCTCACAGAGCATCAACTCTGTTCCGATCTTGCTCCTGCTCACGACGCGACCAGCTGACGGCGGGCTGGAGATGCCAGGAGAGGTGGCGAGGATCCCCCTCGGTGAGCTGACCCTCGCGGAGGCGCGGGCTATGGTCAGGCTGGCACTCGGGCTGGACGAGCTGCCCGCTGAAGTGGGCGACGCGATCTACGCCAAGACGCGGGGGAATCCGCTGTTCCTCGAGGAAGTGATCCATGCACTCAGAGTCCCCGGGGTGCTCGAGGGCATCCTCTCAGCCACGTCGGTCACGCGGGCTGCGCAGCTGGCGGCTCTAGAGATTCCCGACCGGGTGCAGGGTCTCCTTATGTCGCGTGTTGACCGGCTGCCCCCCGATACACGAGAGGTGCTCAAGTCTGCGTCCGTGGTCGGTCGCTCGTTCGGCCTCGAACTGGTAGCCGGCCTGGAAGACGAACTCCTTCGCCGACTGCCGCTGCAGTCGGCCGTGGAAGAACTCGTCAGCACGTCGCTGATAGTGCCCGACAGTGACGGTGTTGAGGGTGTGCGCGATTCGTTCTCTTTCAGGCACGCCCTGGTCCAGGAGGTCGCCTACGACAGCTTGCCGTTCTCAAGGCGACGCGTACTGCACGACTGCGTGGCGCGATATCTGGAGACCGTGGTGAGCACAGCGGACCACGGACTGCTCGTACACCACTACAGCCATAGCGGCAACGAGGAGAAGACACGCTATCACGCGGTAAAGGCGTCCGATTCATCGGTGGCCGTCTACGCATACAACGAGGCCGTCGACTATGTCCGCATCGCGCTCGACGCGACCCGCAGTCGTGCGCCAGGTGGGGCCTATCTGCGGAGCCGACTGGAGGAACGGGCGGGCGACTACTTGGAGACACTCGCGCGTCACGACGAGGCGCTCGAATTCTATGCGAGGGCCCGAGATAGGTGGAAGTCACCACTGGTCCGGGCGGCGACCGACGAGGCGACGATCGGCGCGGGGCTTGGTCCTATTGCCGATCCAGATGCGCGAGACGGTGAGCTTTGCTGGAAGATCGCCGTCTCCGCAGAACGAGGTCGGTCGGCATATCGGCGCGCGTTGCAGTGGTTGGACAGGGCGGTCGCCGTCCTACCCGCAGATCGCAAGGGCGCGGCCGCGCGCGTCCTCATAACCAGAAGCGTCGTTCTCGCTCGAATCGGCCGGTTTGCCGATTCCCTCCGCGCCGGTGAAGATGGCCTCATTCTTGCCCGCGAAGACGGAGACGCGGCGCTTCAGGCTTATGCTTTAACTATGCTCACCAACGCGCTCTTCGGCCTGGGGCTTCTCGATAGGGCCATCAGTGCCAACAAGGAGGCGGTGATTCTGTACGAGCAGGTCGGGGACCTGGCAGGCCAAGGTTCAAGCCACGGCAATCTCGCGTCCTGCTACCAGTTGACCGGCGATCTCAGGGCGGCTCTGAGGCACCACGAATTAGCGCTTGCGCTCCACGCCCGACTCTCGTACACGACCGGCATGGCGATCACCCACAACAACCTCGGCGAGCTTCTGCTGCAGATGGGCCATACAACCGAGGCTGTCGAACACCTGGAAGAAGCAGTGCGTCACCGCGCTGAGAAAGGCGTGCCACCCTCGTTGACCGGATTTGCTCTCGTCAATCTCTCCCGGGCAAGGCTCCGACTCGGGGAACTCGAGGCGGCAGAGCAGGCGTTGGCTGAAGGCCAGGCCCTTCTGCGGAGCATCAATGCCAAGGGGTTGCTCCTGGACGCCGGCATTCAGGAAGCCAGGTTGCACCTGAGCAGAGGTGATTTGGAGGAGGCCGAATCAGCTTGTGGCGCGGTGCTCTTCGGTGCGCGATCCATGGGTGCCCATCTGAATGAAGCGCAGGGACTATGCCTGCTGGGTCGGATCAAACTCGCCCGTGGAGACTCGGCGGAAGCGCGGGAGAGTCTTCAATGCAGCGCTGCGGTGGCTAAAGAAAGCGGCGCCGACTACGAATATGCCCAGGCCCTTCTCTACCTGGCTGAGGCTCAGAGACTGGAGACCCTCAGCGCTCCAGCCGCTGGGTGGACCGGGCAGGAGGGCTCATGGCGCGAGACTCTCGAGGAGGCGATCCGCTTGTTTGAGAAGATGGAGGCGCAGTACGATCTAGCCAAGGCCCTAGAGTTGCGCGAACGTCCTGAGTCTACCGTCTGCTAGGGGGAAGCGTGATGGAGGCATCGACGTTATCGGGTGAGCGGCTCGTGGAGCGGTTTCTGGCGGCCGCCCCTTTGCTGCGCGACCGCTACGAGGTCGTTGGACCACGGGTCCCGGCCGAAACTCCCACCTCTCCCACCGATCAGAGCCTCACCAACAACAGGTGGCAACACACATGAAGCCACGAAACAATCTTAGCATCTATATCTCCCTTATAGCAGTCTGGATTATACTCCTATTCCTGCAGCGATTCGCACATATGCATTTGGAACAAGATAATATCTTAATATATGCTGTTAATAGCTTAGCGCCGATTCCCCTAGTGGTGCTGGTCATGGTGTTCTTGGTCGGTATGTTTATGGAGAATAGAGAGCAGAAGTCCCGGAAGCAGCAGCTGATGTTTCTAAAAAGCTGCATGTTTCGTTTCGAAATGCGCGACCTGTATATAGCGAACTTCATGGCGTTGAAATCGCCGACGCTGACATTTACCAAGATCAAGATGTCGACAATTGATGAACTCAAGCAGATGAGAGAAGAAGCAAGCACGGTTGAGTATAGGTCGCTGGAAGATATGGAGCGGGTCATCATAGAGTACGAGAAGGTCCAGGACGTGTGGCGTGGCTTCATGAACATGGCCATGGAAAATGGATTCGAGTCGATCTTCCAGGACATGCTGTACATCATGCATTTCATCAGCGATGTCAGGACTTTCAGGGAGATCAACCCTGGTGAGCTATATATATACGAGGCGGCTAAGGATGAAGCGGTGATGGAGAGGGTCATCCAGATATTGGGGGACGGTATCCGCAAGTATCTGGAATACGCTATTGAACTGAAAGAAAAGCAACCGGAATTGTTTAGCCAGGTTCTGGGGGACTACGAGTTGTTGGCACGTGGTCGAGGGTAAGGATCTTTGACGGACCGGCGGACACTTCGGGGACGCGATGTCCAAAGACGCCGGCGAGCCTGGAGTTTGAAGCGGCGGAACGTCATAATGTGAGTGGCGTCGTTGAGCGAGATGGGCGCCGTCACCGGTATAGCACCGGGCATGTCTGGGTCGCGCGTCTGCTAGGGGGTAGCCATGGAGGCAGGAGCAGGGTCGGCTGAACGGGCGCTCGTTGCGGTGGCCGGCGACGTGACCGTCGACTGGTTGATCCAGCGACTGGGCAGCGAACGCGAAACCTTGGATTTTGCCTGGGTATGGGGAGAGGGCCTTTCCTGTCGGCAGTGTTCCCATTCTGGTGCCGCCGCTTTCACCAGCGCCCTTGTGGAGCGGCTCGTTGCGTGCGGATCTCTCTCTGCGCGGTCGCCATGAGGTCGTCGGGCCACGGGTCCGGATTGAAGCACTCATCTCTCCCGAGGATCAGAGCTTCACCAAGACCTTCAGCCTTCTCTCGCTCTTTCCCAAGCAGGCCGGTGCCCGGGAGCTCGTGTGGCGCATGTCCGCGTACCTGGGCGAAGATCGGGCCGGGGTGGCTCAGCCAGATCTCCTGCCGGAGCTGGGCGGCGTACCAGACTACCTCCTGGTTCACGACAGCAATATCGGTTTCCGCGAGCAGGCGCACGTCTGGCAGAGACTGCTCTCCCCGGAGTCGCCGGGCGGCGCTGGGGTCGTGGACAAGCCCCGCGCCATCGTTATGGCCGCGCTTGCGCCCCTGGCTCAGGGTCCCCTATGGGAGCGGTTGATCACGGAGTTCGCCGACCGGCTGACCCTGGTCATCACCGGGGAAGACCTGCGGAAGGAAGGGGTGGAAGTCGGATACCCGCTCTCCTGGGAGCGGGTCTTGATCAATGTGGTGGGCGCGGTCAAGAGCCACCCCATTTCGAAGGCTTCCAGAGTGGTAGTCGTCCTGGGAGCAGGCGGGGCGGTGGTCATCGAGCGGGACGGCCCGGACTTCCTGGTATTCGATGCCAGACATCAGGAGGGTGACTGGGTGAGCGGGTACCCAGGCGTCTACTGGGGCTTCGGGCTCTTGCCGTGTCTGGCGGCGAGCGTGTTCGTCGAGATCCTTCGCGGGGATAGTCCGGATATCCCGGCCGCCGCCGCCCGTGGCCTGGCGGCGGCACGGGCTCTACATGTTGAGGGTTTCGGCTCAGATCCCGGGGCCCGTCCCGATTGCGACGACCTCTTTCAGCGTCTGGCTGCGGGCGTGGTGTCCCAGACATCCGAACAACAAGAGAGCTCGGTCTTCACCCGCCTGGAGGTGCCCGAGGTTCCTCCGAGCGACTTCAACATCCTCGTGTCCTCGCGCTCGCCAGACGAGCTCATGACGATGGCCTACCACGCGGCCGTGGTCGGGCCCGGTCACCTTACAGCAGGTATCCCGGTCGAGTCGGTGGGTTCGTGGGTATCCGTCGACCGCGGTGAGATCGAGAGCGTGCGCAGCGTGCGCAACATCATCAAGGAATACGTCCAGAACTATCGCAGAGGTGCGCGTCTGGGCCGGCCGCTCTCGATCGGGGTCTTCGGTCCTCCGGGAGCCGGCAAATCGTTCGCAGTCGGAGAGATCGCGAAGACCTTGCTCGGCGGGGAACTCACGAAGCTCACCTTCAACCTTTCCCAGTTCCAGTCGCCGGCCGAGCTGCCCCAGGCCTTCCACCGTGTCCGCGACCTGGCACTGGAGCAGCGGCTGCCCTTCGTGTTCTGGGACGAGTTCGATGCCCACATGGGAGGGAACCGGCTGGGGTGGCTGAGCTCTTTCCTGGAGCCCATGCAGGACGGGGTGTTTCGCGAGAGTGGGGACATCCATCCGATCGGGCCGGCGGTGTTCGTCTTTGCGGGTGGGACCTCGGCCACTCTGCAGGAGTTCCAGTCTTCGACAGACCCGGCCGCGGATCGGGCCGCCAAGAAGCTCGATTTCCTCAGCAGGCTCCGCGGCTATCTCGATATCCTTGGACCGAACCCGTTCGACGAGAACGACCGAGTGTATCCCTTGCGCCGCGCTTTCGTCTTTCGCTCGATGCTTCTGAAGAAAGCGCCCCAGATCGTTCGCGACGGACGGTTGAATGTAGACGAGGGGGTGCTAAGGGCCTTCCTGGCGGTGGATCGTTTCACGCACGGCGCGCGCTCCATGGAGGCGATCATCGACCAGTGCTCACTAGCGGGCAAGTCGCTTTTCGCCCGGTCTTGCCTTCCCCCGGAGGGCCAGCTGGCGTTACACGTGGATCCGGCCGAGTTTCTGAAGCTGGTCAGGTCTTCCTAGCTTGGCTGGTCCAGCCGGCGGATGAGTCCATCCGAGCAAAGAGTTGTATTTGGAAAGATAGCGCGGGCCCGACCGAGCATCTCCGCGGAGTAGGTGTCATCGGCCGGCGGGAGGTGGCTGAGAAGGAGCTCGCCCACCCCGGCATCTCGCGCCACCTGGGCTGCCTGTTCCGCCGAACTGTGCCCGCTCGCCCGCGCCTGGGTCGCGCCTGGGTCGTCGCCCTCGTGCGTCCAGGCCTCGTGCACGAGGAGTTGGACGCCGGCGGCGAACTCACTGGCACCCGGGTCGTAGGTGCAGTCGGTAAGGAAAGCAAGGAGGTCATCCACCCGGTACGCGAGCGAGCCGCCCGGATGCCTTCTGCTGTCTTGCCGTCAGACGCCGGTCACCAACACGCCACTCACCGGGTCGCATCAGCTCCCGAGAGATACCGGGAAGGAGCTCGTCAAAGGCAAGCGGGAAGAACGGGCCCCCCAAGATGGAGTCAAGCGTCTGTGGACCGACGCCCGTCCCTTCCTGAGCAGGGACGCGCACCAGAGTTTGATTCGACCAGAGCGCAGGCAAAAACGTGAGCCCGACAAGGTGATCCAGATGGAGATGGGTCAGGAAGACGTGGATCGGGCGATCGGCCGTTGGCACGAGCCGGCGAAACGGTTCGCGGCCCAAGCGACCAAGCCCCGATCCGGCGTCGAAGACCAGGAGGTCCTCTTCTAGACGCAGGGCCAGCGAGGTCGTCATCCTCCCGTCTTGCGGGATCCACCCCGATGAGCCTAGGATCACGAGCTCTGCCATGGTCTTCGCCTCGTTCCTGTCGTCTGATCGAACCGCGCGGGCTGGCCCGAGCGGTTCCCCCGAGTTCCCGTTGCAGGGTAAACGCTCGTGGGTATCAGCACAAGTGCGCCTGCGTTCAAAGTCATCGGCTACACGCGCGGACTTTTTTGCCAGCGCCTTGCCGACGAACCACTCAAAACGGGTCGTCATGAACCGTGTATCGATGCGCTTGTTCGCGACCCGACCCCGCCTGGTGCGTGACCGGCCTCCGATGCGCTCCGCGGCCTGGGCGGCCCTACCCGCCTAGTGCCAGACAGACAGCCCTGTCTGGGGGTCCATCTTGCGGGTGACCGGCGGACCGGACAGGGTCGTCAGCAGGATCTCCAGATTGAAGACCTGGGTATTTTGGCCTAGGTGACCGCCGAAACAGCGGCCCTGCTCGTCGGCCACCGTGATGTGCACGTGCACGATGGGCTCGCCGTTCATCAGCGACACGTTGCCCAGCATGCCGGCCACTTCCATACGCTGGTCGAACTCCAGGTCGATCCACTCCTGTTTCGGCTGGTCGTAATAGCGGATGGTGGCTCGGGAGACGGCGCCCACCCCCGAACAGCCAGGCCAGAGTTGATCCCTTTGGCCCGCACGAAGTCCTCGAGCTCCTTGAGAAGGTCGCTCCCGTAAGGGGGCTTCAGTATGTATGCTGGGCCAGCCGAGGCCTGCACGCTCAGCATGTCGGCGCTCCTCTCAGTCATCCCAATTGAACTCGGGGGCGATGCGCTGGTCCCAGATCTCCTCGGTGGCGTCCTCAAGCGCTTTCTCCTCGTCGACCGTCATCTCCGTGATGAGAGCGGACGGGTCGCTGAGCAGCTTGACCTCCAGTTCGGAGGCGTCGAGCCGGCCACTGTCGTCGATGGTGGCGTTCTTCTCTTTGAAGTAGTGGGCCAATTCGTCCAGGTCCATGCCCTCGCGATGGAGGACGACCCGCTGGTCGCTGGGGACGTCGGGGCGCATGTCCACCAGGTACTGATACCAGACGATGTCCCACGTGATCGTGACAAAGGCCCTGGGCTCAGTACCCACGGCGCGCGTGAGGTTGGCGCGCGGCTTGCCCAGGCTGCTCTGCACGTCCCGGGTCTTCCCGGTGAAGGGGCTCTCGTTGAAATAGCGCTGCGCGGCCTGTACCTCTTCGATGCGGAAGCCATGCCGCGGCGCTTGCTGCTGCGTCGGCGGGGGGCCCTCGGCGGCGTCGCCGACTGTGGGCGCAGCGCCCGCTGCGGCTGTCGTGCCGGGCCACGTCGACTCGGCTCCTTCGGCGAAGAGCGACGCCGGCGCCACTCCTGGCTCCGGGATCGGCAGCGCGGTGGCCTCAGACGCGACCGCCGCCCCGGCGGCGACCAACGCCGCTTCAGCTGCCAGCGCGGCTTCAGCCGCGGGCTCGGCTTCCGCTGGTGGGAGGGTCTCGACTACGGGGGCAGCCTGGGCGGACTCAGCGCTTGCGGTGGCTGGCGCGCCCTCGGCAGCCGGCGCGGCCTCAGCCGCGAGCGCGGCCGCGGCTGCCACCTCCGCGCCCGGGGTCGGGCTCGGACTGATCGCGCCGGCTTCGGCGCCCGTGGGGGTGATGGCAGCTCCACTCAGCTGCGCTTCGGCCTCCTGGAGGCGGGCCCGGGTGAGTTCCAGCTCCCGTTCCAGGCTCTGCACGCGGTCTTCGACAGTGGCCGTCTTGTCCTGGTTCTCGGTGAGGACTCCAGCTGCGAAAGTCTCCAGCGAAGCGGCCAGTCGCTCCAGCGCCGCCTGCATCTCTCTCTGCAGCCCGATGAGGTCTACTACCGGTGTGAGGAGCTCTCTGGTCCGCTCCAGAGGGTCCGCATCTGCCAGAGCCCGGTCATCGGGTTCAGGTCGCGGTAGGTCGTGCCCCAGATGCTCTTCCGTCCCGAGAGCCGCGCCGGCCGCACATTCGTTGCACAAGCGGGCTAGGCTCCCATCGGCGAACTCTTGGATCACGATCTCGTCGTCCAGCCGGGCTCCGCATATCTCGCACTGGTCGTCCGGAGGGAAGACGTCCTCAGAATAAGCCATAGTTCGCGCCTCCTTCCCGGGCCGCGGGCGCAGTCGGGAAATGCGGGTGATGGTTCTCGACAGTATATCAGCCGGTCCTTGGCCGAAGTCGCCCGGCCGACCGCCGGGCGGCCCGTGCCGCGCTACCGGCCGGCCTGCTGAGGGCCGCCAGGACTGGAGACCGGGCCTTTCGGGTACTTGCCGTAGCGTGTCGTTTTGCGTCAGCACCCAAATGTTGGTTCCAATGGAGGTAACAGAAATGACAACCGTGACCACAGCCCTTACAGAGCGGCGGGCGGTCCGCAAGTACCTGCCTCAGCCCGTATCCGACGACCTCGTACGGGAGATACTGACCGAGGCCAGATGGGCGCCTTCGGCTACCAATACCCAGTCGACCTACGTCTATGTACTCACAGGCGAGCCTTTCCGGCAGTTCAAAGCCGACCTCCGCGAATACGCGCTATCCGAGGTCCCGCCGGCCCCCGACCTGGGCAGCAGCCTCGAGTTGCCCCCTCTTCTGCAGGCCAGGCAGGACGATCTGTTCCAGACCAGGGCATCCTTCATCGCTGCCGAAGAGGGGAGGATGGGAATACCACTGCAGGTGCCGCCGCTTCCCCCCATGGTCGTGGCGGCTGAGGTCTACGGGGCGCCTTTGCTCCTGGTCTTGACCGTGCCCAAGGGCTTCGCCGTCCCCTATGGCTGCTTCGACGCCGGACTGTTCGCCCAGTCCATGGCGCTTGCGGCCCACGCCCGCGGTCTGGGGACCTGCATAGCAGGCTCGCTGGTCCGGTACCCCGACCTGTTGCGAAAGGTGATCCCTGACACGGAGGACAGGAGCTTCGTCATAGCGATCGCCCTTGGATACGCCGACTGGGAAGCCCCGATCAACCGCTTCCCGAGGACGCGCATACCGGTCGACGAGTTCGTCGTGTTCGTGAGGTGAGGGAGTCCCCGGACCTGTTTGACGCCACGACCATCGGGGGGATGGTCCTTTCCAATCGCTTCGTGCGTTCGGCGACCTGGGAAGGATTGGCCGCTCCGGACGGCTCTTCCACCGAGGCGCTGAACGAGATGTCGGCCGCTCTCGCCCGGGGTGGTGTGGGTCTGATCATCAGCGGCCACGCGTACGTGAGTGCCGAAGGCCGGGCGGGACCGTGGCAGCTCGGCGCGGACGCGGACGCGATGACCCCCGGGCTCGCCGGCATGGCGGACGCGGTGCACGCAGCCGGGGGCGTCATCGCCCTGCAGATCGCCCATGCCGGGCTCCGCGGCGTCGATCGGCCGGATGGGGCGCCGCCCCTCGGTCCCTCGGTGCTCGAGACCGCTGACGGTCAGGTCGGCCGGGAGATGGACTCGGGCGATCTGGAGGCCGTCACCGAGGCGTTCGCCCAGGCTGCCATCCGCGCGCGGACCGCGGGCTTCGACGCCGTGCAGATCCACGCGGCGCACGGATACCTCCTGAGCCAATTCCTCTCCCCTTACTTCAACAGGAGGATCGACGCTTACGGCGGCAGTGTCCGGAACCGAGCCAGGCTGCTGGTGGAGATAATCGGGGCGGCGGGGAGGGCTGTCGGGCCCGGGTTCCCAGTCCTGGTGAAGATGAACTCGGAGGATTTCCTTCCCGGGAGGTCTCACGGTGGACCATATGCTCGAGATCGCCGCTCTGCTTGCTGAAGCCGGTGTCGACGCGATCGAACTGAGTGGGGGCACGTTTCTCTCGGGCGACCGGAGGAGCATGCGCTCTGGCAACGCCGCCCGTGAAGAGCCGGAGGCCTACTACCAGGCGGCCGCCATCAGGTACAAACAGGAGATCCACGTGCCTCTGATGCTGGTTGGAGGTATCCGCACGTACGAAACGGCCGAGAGGTTGGTGGTGGAAGGAGTCGCCGACTACATCTCGCTCTGCCGGCCGCTCATTCGGGAGCCTGACCTTGTCAACCGCTGGAGATCGGGAGACCGAAGGCCGTCCTCCTGCCGCTCAGACAATCGGTGCTTCGCCATGGGTGTGAAGGGCGAAGGCGTCCGGTGCGTCGTCGATCGTGAAGTCGAGCAAGGGATCTGAGCGACTCGCATGACCATCCTCGCCCCCGTCGATATCGACCTGGAGTTCGGGAGGTTCCTCGAGGTCCAGGGGGAGGCACTGCGTCGCCCCGAAGTCACGGAAGTGGCCCGCTGGGCCATCGAGGAGGGACGCGGGTCGATCTCGCCGGCGATGTCCTATGAGTGGCTCCCGGTGGGGGCGATCGATGACCGGCGGGCGCATGTGGGTGGGATCCTCTTCACCCTGGGACGGCATGCCGACCTGCTGGCGCCGGCCAGGGAAGCCTTCGTCAGCGTCGTCACCATAGGCCCGCGGTTGGAGGAGCGGGCCCGCGAACTGGGTGCGGCAGGCAGGGCGCTCGAGAGCTACGTGCTGGGGGAGGTAGGGGTCTTCGCGGTGGGATCGCTCATAGAGAGGGCGCACCGGATGGCCGAAGAGGAGGCCGCCCGGAGAGGATGGGGCGTGGGGGCGGAGTTGGCTCCCGGTCAACTGGCCGGATGGGGCATCGAGGAACAGAAGCTCCTGTGCAGCCTGGTAGATATCGACCCTATTGGGGTGACCGTCACCGAGACCGGCATGTTGGTGCCGCAGAAGTCCGCCTCGATCATGGTCGGTATCGGCCCGGACTACGAGTCGGCTGAGGTGCGTGCGCCGTGCGAGTTCTGCGACGTGCGCGATACCTGTCGCTGGCGCCACTGATCGAGGAACTCGTTCGAGCCCATAAGGCAGCCCGTGGTCGACGAACCGGCAGACTCAGCGGCTGAGGGCTATCTCGGGGGCCTGCCCGCTGCATGCTAGACTTTCGCGAGCGCGCCTGGGCGCCGTTGGTGCGGCTCACTCGCGTCCAGCCGCGGTTCAAGCGGGAACCCCCCGAGAGGTGACCGAGGATGATCGATGTTCGACTTTATGCCGCTCTTGCCCGGGCGTCAGATCCAAGTTCGCCCGAGTTCGAGGTGGAAGCCCGGCCGGGTCTTGCCGTCAGGGATGTCGTCGTCGCTGCCGGGATCAGGGTGGAAGACGTGGCCATCGTCATGATCAACGGTCAACTTGCTGAGCTCGACTCGCTGCTGAGCGACAACGACAGGCTCGGCCTCTTTCCGGCCGTCTCAGGTGGGTGACATGGTCATGTCCCGGTCGACCGGAGGAACGTCATGCCCGTAGCCAAGAACATCGGGGAATCCTTGGAGCGCTCCTCCTGGATCAGGCAGATGTTCGAAGAAGGAGCGCGGCTTTCCGAGATCCACGGGCGGGAGAAGGTCTTCGATTTCAGTATCGGCAACCCCAACCTGGAGCCCCCGGCGGAGTTCCAACAGGTGATCGAAGGGCTGGTGTGCGATCCGACCCCCGGGCTCCACGGCTACATGTCCAACGCCGGCTATCCCGCGGCGCGCGAGGCGGTGGCCACGTATCTCTCGCACGACCAGGGCGTGCGTATTCCGGGGCAGAACGTGGTCATGACCTGTGGCGCCGGAGGGGCCCTGAACTGCATCTTCAAAGCCATTCTCGACCCAGGGGACGAGGTGGTCGTCCCCCGGCCGTACTTCGTGGAGTATGAGTCGTATGTGGACAATCACGGGGGAGTGCTCAAGCCGGTGGCGAGCGGCCCGGATTTCGAGCTGGATATCGATGCCATCGAGGCAGCCATCGGTCGCAAGACCCGGGCGGTGCTCATCAACTCTCCCCACAATCCCACGGGCCGGGTATATCCCCAGAGTTCTCTGGAAGCGCTGGGGGATGTCCTGCGGCACAAGTGCCGCCATCATGCCCGGATCATCTATCTGGTGTCCGACGAGCCGTACAGGCGGATAGTGTACGACGGTCACCGGGTGCCCCCTGTCATGGCCGCATATGCGAACACCATGATCGCTTCGAGCTACTCCAAGGAATTGTCGCTGGCCGGGGAGCGGATCGGCTATCTAGCCGCCTGTCCGTCGATCCCTGGGGTAGCGACGCTTATGGAGGGGCTGATCACGGCGAACCGCATCCTGGGTTTCGTGAACGCGCCGGCGCTTATGCAACGGGCGGTCGCCCGCCTGCAGGGCGTGGGGGTGGATGTGGCTCCCTATCAACGCAACCGCGACGTGCTGTGTGAAGCGCTCACCGAGGCCGGCTTCCACGTGGTCAAGCCCGAAGGCGCTTTCTACCTGTTCCCCCGGTCACCTATCCGGGACGACGTGGTCTTCTGCCGGGAGATGCAGCAGCACCTGGTCCTGGTGGTGCCGGGGAGCGGCTTTGGGCTGGGGGGTCACTTCCGCCTAGCCTATTGCGTGCCGCCGGAGGTCGTGGACGGGGCGCTGCCCGCCTTCCGAGAGGTGGGGGAAAAGTACTTCGGCTCCAAGCGGTAGCGGTCCGCGGACGCAGCGGCGCCCCGGCGGCCTGCATCGGGCTGACCGGAGCGGTGCCGGGTCGACCGTGACGGTGCCGGGTTGGCCGAAGAGCCGAGGTTAGCCGGAGCGGTGCCGCGGTTGCTCTTTGTAGCTGATGGTGTCGATCGTCACCGCATAGACCTGCGTCTGCTCGAGATCGTGCTCATCAAAGGGCTTCTCGACGGCCCTGGGGTCGTACTTGGCGACGATCTCGCGCAGCGCAGCCACCCGGCCCCTGCGTTCCTCGAGGGGTGTCGCCCTTCCCCATACGAGGACCGAGCGATAGTCGAAACCGTCCTCGCAGGGCCCGGCGCCGGCGGAAAAAGACACATCGGCGGTGATGGCGAAGCAGACGTGCGGATCCAGCGCCAACGCGCGGGTCTTCCGCCCGATCCCCGTATGAAAGAAGAGACGGGCCGAAGAGCGGTCGGTAGCGGAGGCAGACTTGTGGTAGGCGAAATTGACCGGCACGACATAGGGGAGGCCTGCGGTCGCCTCGTCGGTCGAGTGCTCCACCAGGGCCATGTAGGCGACCGCCGCTTCTTCGAGTAATGGTTCCGCGTCCTGCCAAGGTTCTGGGGCCGGGGGACATGCGTCTGTGCTCACCGGTGATGGCCTCCTCGCTCCGGCTTTCTCCTACCCGAACATTACCGCATATAATGGAGCCCGTTCGAGAGAAAGCCACGAGAGGCCCTCCGGCGGATGGGCGGTTGGGACGGTCGATAGGTGAAGTACGTGGTGCTGGTGATCGACGGTGCATCCGGCTGGCCGCTGGCCGCTCTCGGGGATCGTACGTCGCTGGAAGCCGCTCACACGCCCAATCTCGATCGGCTGGCGCGGCAGGCCACGCTCGGCATGGCTCATACGGTGCCTCAAGGTATGGAAGCTTCGAGTGCCGTGGCGTGCATGAGCGTCCTGGGATTCGATCCGAGCCTCTACTACGCGGGACGAGGTCCGATCGAGGCCATGGCCATGGGGATCGATCTCGCTCCGGGACAGATCGCGATGCGCTGCAACCTCGTGAATACCTCCGACGGGGTCATGACCAGCTACTCGGCGGGGAACATCTCGTCGGCCGAAGCCGCGGACCTGGTGTCCGCCCTGCAGGAGGATCTGGGCGACGAACGCCTTGCTTTTCACAACGGGGTAGGGTTCCGGCACATCCTGACGATCCGCGACGGCGCGGAGCTTCTTGAGACGGCGTTCACGCCGCCTCACGACATCACCGACCAGGCGGTGGCCGGCCGCGGGCCCGTAGGGCCCGGCGCCGGCCTGGCCTCGTCCCTGATGGAGCGCTCCAAAGAGGTATTGGCCGGCCATCCCGTCAATGAGGCTCGTATCGCCCGCGGGCAACTGCCGGCCACCCAGATCTGGCTCTTCTGGCCGGGGATGCGGCCCGAAACGATGCCGACTTTCGGCCGAGTGTACGAAGGAAAGAAGGCGGCCCTCAACTCGGCCGTGGATCTGTTGCGAGGCTTGGCTCTGCAGACGGGCATCGACTTCATCTCCCTCCCCGGAGTCACCGACGGCCTCGACAACGATTTCTCCGGGCAGATGGCCGGGGCTCTGAACGCGCTGGCGCATCATGACGTGGTGTTCGTGCACGTGGAAGCGCCCGACGAATGTTCACACGCAGGCGATGTGCCGGGGAAGGTGCGGGCGATCGAGGAAGTCGACCGATTGATGGTGCCTCAGGTCGCCGCGCTGGGTGGGAGGCGCGCCGGGGTTGTCGCCGGTGACGGCGCCGACGACAGAGGAGAGGGCGTCAGTCTACTGGTGCTCCCCGACCATCCCACCCCGCTCGAGATCAAGACGCACGTGGGCGAGCCGGTGCCCTTCCTCATGTGGGGGCCGGGGTTCGAAGCCAATGGCGCGAAGGCCTACACTGAGACCGAGGCCCGGGCCACGGGCTTGGCCGTGGCGCCGGGCCACTTGCTCATGAGGAAGTTGCTATACGGCCGCTGCGGAGGCGGCGGCTAGGACGACCCGCCGGGCGCGTACCGCTTGCCCGCGCGGAGCGTCAGTCGCGCGAACCCCGCTCGTGCGAACCCCGCTCGAGCGGGGTCTTTGATCAGGCCATCATCTCGAATTCGTCCTTGCTGGCGCCGCAGTCCGGGCATTCCCAGTCATCGGGCAGGTCTTCAAAGGCGGTCCCAGGCGCGATCCCCTGCGTGGAGTCGCCCACCTCGGGGTCGTAGATGTATCCGCACAACAGGCACTGCCACTTGTCCATCGGTCAATCCTTTCTCGCATGAGCCGATCGGGTGATCTGCTTCACCAGCCCCTGTTATCTCCATTTCGTAGGATATTCAATCCCTCCCCCCGCGGCCTCAGCCTGCCGCCGCGCGTCCGGGAGCGATCGCCGGCCGCCGTGGTGACTGTCCGAGGCCGGCTGGGTGCGAGAGGCGTTCGAGTGCGGCGGGAGTCCCTTCGGCCGGCTGCGGCGGCGACGACCGGCGGGTGGGGGCAGGCCGCGATTTCCTTGACTTACGCGGTCGGAGTTCGGTAGGATGAGGCCTTGGACGAAGCCTGTTCGGGCGCGCTCGGTACGAGCCGGAGGTGGCCTTGAGCGCCCGGGGGGAAGTCGGGTATGTTGACGCCAACATCCCCGGGACACTGTCCCTCATTCTCTCTCAGGTGCTCGAAGGTGGTCGTACGCCTGTGCCCTGTGACCAAGGCTTTCTCCGCCTATATACAACGCCGCGCGCGTACAGAAGGAGGCAACGCTGCATGGAAGGTAAACCACCCAAGGCGCCTTCGCGCCGCTGGAGGAGACTGGCCCTCTTCCTCAGCGCGTTGGTGCTCTCTACCCTGGGCCTGGCGCCCGCCGCTCTGGCGGCGGAGGGCGGTGGAGGGGAAGCGAATCTGATACTGCCCGACCTGGGACAGGTCAGCTTCCATGGCATCTCCGGTCAACTGCTTCTTGCGCTCGGACTCATCATCTGCGCCCTGGGCCTCTTATTCGGACTCGTCATCTTCTATCAGGTCCGCAAGCTGCCCGTTCACAGGTCTATGAGGGAGATCTCCGAGTTGATCTGGCAGACCTGCAAGACCTATCTGATGAAGCAGGGCCAATTCCTGATCCTGCTGTGGGTGTTCATCGCCATAGTCATCGGTGTGTACTTCGGACTCCTCAGCAAGCCGGAGACGGGGAGCACCGGGCTGAGGGTGATCATCATCCTCCTCTTCAGCATCGTCGGGATCCTCGGCAGCTACGGGGTGGCCTGGTTCGGCATTCGGGTCAATACCTACGCCAACTCGCGCACGGCCTTCGAGAGTCTCCGGGGTAAGCCGTACGGCATCCACGCCATCCCGATGCGCTCGGGCATGAGCGTGGGCATGATGCTCATCAGCGTCGAGCTCATCATCATGCTCATCATCCTGTTGTGGATCCCGCGCGACTATGCCGGCGCGTGCTTCATCGGCTTCGCCATCGGTGAGTCTCTGGGCGCGGCCGCCCTGAGGATCGCGGGCGGCATCTTCACCAAGATCGCCGACATCGGCTCCGACCTCATGAAGATTACGTTCAACATCAAAGAAGACGACGCCCGCAACCCGGGTGTGATCGCGGACTGTACCGGCGACAACGCCGGCGACTCGGTGGGCCCGAGTGCCGACGGATTCGAGACCTACGGCGTGACCGGTGTGGCCCTCATCACCTTCATCATCCTGGCAGTCGAGGAGCCCCTCATCCAGGTCTCGCTTCTGGTGTGGATCTTCGCCATGCGCGTGATGATGATCATCTCGAGCGGCGGTTCGTACTTCCTCAACGCGGCCATTACCAAGGCCCGCTACAAGAACGCCGACAAGATGAACTTCGAGGGTCCTTTGACGTCGCTTGTCTGGATCACCTCCATCATCTCCATCATCCTCACCTTTGTGGTGTCCTACCTGCTGATAGGCGGTAGTACAGAGATAGGCCAGGCGCACCCCGAGTACTGGTGGATGCTCTCCATCATCATCAGCATGGGGACCCTGGCAGGCGCGGTCATCCCCGAACTGGTGAAGGTCTTCACTTCCACGAAGTCGGCGCACGTCAAGGAGGTCGTGAGCTCGGCTAAGGAGGGCGGAGCTTCTCTGGACATCCTCTCCGGTTTCGTGGCCGGCAACTTCAGCGGCTACTACCTGGGCTTCACCATCATGGTGCTCATGGGCATCGGCTACATTGTCAGTACTCAAGGACTGGAAGACATCATGTTGGCACCGGCCGTGTTCGCCTTCGGCCTGGTGGCCTTCGGCTTCCTGGGTATGGGCCCGGTGACCATCGCCGTCGACTCCTACGGACCGGTGACCGACAACGCCCAGTCGGTGTACGAGCTTTCGACCATCGAGGAGATCCCGGGCGTGGCCGCCGAGATCAAGGGCGAATTCGGCTTCGAGCCCAATTTCGACGTGGCCAAGGACAATCTCGAGGAGAACGACGGGGCCGGCAATACCTTCAAGGCCACGGCGAAGCCGGTGCTTATCGGCACGGCCGTCGTCGGTGCGACCACCATGATCTTCTCCATCATCATGATGCTCACGGACGGACTCACGGCGAACCTGGACAAGATGTCGTTGCTCCACCCGCCGTTCCTCCTGGGGATCATCATGGGTGGGGCCATGATCTACTGGTTCACCGGTGCTGCCACCCAGGCCGTGACGACCGGGGCGTACCGGGCCGTGGAGTTCATCAAGCGCAATATCAAGCTGGACGGCAGTGTCACGAAGGCGTCGGTGGAGGACAGCAAGAAAGTGGTCAGCATCTGCACGTCATACGCGCAGAAGGGCATGATCAATATCTTCCTGGCGGTGTTCTTCGGTACGCTGGCCTTCGCCTTCCTCGAGCCGTTCTTCTTCATCGGCTATCTGATCTCCATCGCCGTGTTCGGTCTGTTCCAGGCCATCTTCATGGCCAACGCCGGTGGCGCTTGGGACAACGCCAAGAAGATCGTGGAGGTCGACCTGAAGGAGAAGGGCACCGAACTGCACGCCGCCACGGTCATCGGCGACACGGTGGGCGACCCGTTCAAGGACACCTCGTCCGTGGCAATGAACCCGGTCATCAAGTTCACCACCCTTTTCGGTCTGCTGGCTGTCGAGTTGGCTGTGAGCATCGCCAACCGGCAAGGCGACCACGTGCTCACCTATATCCTTGCGGCCGTGTTCTTCGCAGTCTCGTTCTATTTTGTCGTCCGCTCGTTCTACGGCATGCGCATCAAGAAGGAGAAAGCCTAAGCGGTACGGGGATGTGATGCCGCGGCGCTTCTTGGGGCGCCGCGGCGAGAACGATGAGTCTGGGGCCGCTTGCCGCACCCCGGTGCGGCAAGCGGCCCCGTTCCATGTCTTGACTCCGGCCGCGCGACGGCGGATAAATGGAGCCGTGCGCCGCCGGCGTCTTTGTGAGCACACGAACTGGAGGAGTGTGTGGGTGCCGCCTCTATGATCAAGCGGGCTCTGCTCGGCCGGCCGATCGCCACTGCTGAGGAGATGCAGGAACGGCTGCCCAAGAAGTTCGCGCTGCCGGTCTTCGCTTCAGACGCGATCTCATCCACCGCGTACGCGACGGAAGAGATCCTGCTCGCCCTGGTCCTGGCCGGTGTCGCGGCGGTCACGCTCTCCATATACGTAGCGATAGCGGTCGTAGTCCTTGTTGGCCTTTGTCGCCCTTTCCTATCAGCAGACGGTGCACGCGTACCCGAACGGGGGCGGCTCCTATGTCGTAAGCCGAGAGAACCTCGGTCTTCCGCCCGGGACTGTGGCCGCCGGCATCGCTTATGGTGGACTACGTGATGACGGTCGCCGTGAGCGTGGCTTCCGGGGTCGCGGCCATCATTGCAGCTTTCCCGGTCCTGGAGAGCTGGCGGGTCTATATCTGCGTAGCCCTCATCATCCTAGTCGCTCTCGCCAACCTGCGTGGAGTACGGGAGTCGGGCCGCTTCTTCTCCATTCCCACGTATCTCTTCGTTCTCCTGTGTGGTGGACTGGTGGTTGTGGGTTTCATCCGCTGGGTGATGGGCGACCTGCAGGCGCAGGCGATAGACGAACCGTCGGGAGTACATTGCAGGGGATGGCCCTTCTGTGGATCGTCTTGCGCGCCTTCTCCGGAGGATGCTCGGCGATGACCGGTACAGAGGCCATCTCTAACGCGGTACCGGCCTTCAAGCCACCGGAGAGCAAGAACGCCTCGATCACCCTGGGCGTGATGGCCGGCGTCCTGGCCTTCCTCCTGCTCGGTGTCACGGCGCTGGCGCAGGTCCTGCACGTCGTTCCGCAAGATGGGACTACGGTCCTCGGCGAGATAGGCCACGCTGTGTATGGGGGAGGTTTCTTCTACTACGCGCTACAGATAGCCACGATGGCCATCCTGATCCTCGCTGCCAACACCAGCTTCACCGGCTTCCCTCGCTTGGCTTCAGTGCTTGCCCGTGACGGTCTGATGCCGCGGCAGTTCATGAACCGGGGAGACAAGCTGGTCTTCTCCAACGGCATCATCGGGCTGACCGTCGCAGCCATCGTGGTCCTGGTCATCTTCCGGGCGCAAGACCCACCGCCTGATACCGCTCTACGCCGTGGGAGTGTTCACCAGCTTCACCCTGTCGCAGACGGGGATGGTGGTCCACTGGCGCCGGTTGCGGACGGCAGGCTGGCGGCATCGGGCGGCGATGAACGGTATCGGCGCCTTCCTCACGGGCATCGTCACCATCGTCGTGCTGGTCACGAAATTCGTCCACGGCGCCTATCTAGTGGTCATCGCGGTGGCGGTTCTGGTGACCGCCTTCTACACCGTGCGCCGTCACTACACCCGGGTCGCGCGTTTTCTCGAACCCCAGAACCCCGAGCAACTCGAGCGCCTGGGGAAAGTGGCCGTATCCCGACCGCGGACCACTGTGGTCCTCTTCGTCTCCCAGGTCAACGAGCTCACGGCCCGCTCTCTGGCCCTGGGTCGCGGGCTGTCGCCCGACGACTTCCATGCCGTCACCATCGCCAGCGACCCGGAACGGGTACTCGCGCTGCAACGGACCTGGGCGGAGATGGAGATCGACGTACCGCTGGTGGTCGTCGACTCGCCTTATCGGGAGTTCACCCGGCCGGCGGTGGAGTATATTCAGAGCCTCTCGTCCGGGCCCGGAGCACACGGTAACGGTCATCATCCCAGAGTTCGTGGTGGAGCACTGGTGGGAGAACTTCCTCCACAACCAGAATGCGCTCCGGCTCAAAGCCGCCCTCCTGGGCGTACCCTGGGTGGTGGTGATAAGCATCCCGTTCCACATGGGGACGCAGGTTGAGTAGCTTCGGCGTGCTGAGCATCCCCCGACATATCGGGGCGGTTGCGGCCGGCAGGAAGAGGGACGCCGGCAATGGCACGTCGAAAGACGTCGAGAAAGGATAGCGGGTCGTGGCCCAGTGGTCATCGACGGTGATTCGCTCGAGTTCGACGACGTAGTGGCCGTGGCTCGGGGCGAGGCTACTGTGGCACTTGCCCCAGCTGCCATCCCGCGCATGGAGCGGGCCCGCGAGTACGTCGAGCGGTTGCTGGCCGAGGATGCCGTCGTCTACGGAGTGACCACCGGATTCGGCAAGTTCTCCGACGTGCGCGTCGCCGGCGCCGATGCACTTGCTCTCCAACGCAACCTGGTATTCAGCCACTGCTGCGGCGTGGGGGAGCCTCTCGGGCCCGAGGAGACCCGGGCCATGATGCTCCTGCGGGCGAACGTCCTCGCCAAGGGCTATTCGGGCGCCCGCCTGGTGGTGCTCGAAACCCTCCTGGCTGCCCTGAACCGCGGTGTCCTGCCGGTCATCCCCAGCAAGGGCTCCGTGGGGGCCTGCGGCGATCTGGCGCCCCTGGCGCATCTGACCTCTGTGCTCATCGGGGAGGGAGAGGCGGTCTACCAGGGACGGCGTATGCCGGGCGGGGAGGCGCTACGGGCGGCCGGTATCGAGCCGGTGGTCCTGGAGGCCAAGGAAGGTCTGGCCCTCATCAACGGCACTCAGATGATGACCGCGGTGGGGGTGCTCAGCCTCGTCGAGGCCGAGAACATAAGCAAGGCGGCCGACATCGCGTGTGCCCAGGCGGTGGAAGCCCTCAGGGGTACCCGCACCCCCTATCTCGACATCACCCACCGGGTGCGGCCGCATCCGGGCCAGGTGGCGACGGCCCGCAACCTCCTCCGCCTGCTGGACGATAGCGAGATCATGGCCTCGCATGAAGGGTGCGGCAAGGTACAGGATGCCTACTCGCTGCGCTGCGCGCCGCAGGTGCACGGAGCGGCCAAGGACGCCCTCGGCTTCGTGCGAGGCGTACTCGAGGTGGAGATCAACTCCGCCACCGACAATCCCCTGGTCTTCCCGGAAGAGGAGAAGGTCATCTCGGGGGGCAACTTCCACGGTCAGGTCGTCTCCCAGGCCATGGACATCCTGGCGATGGCTCTGGCCCAGATCGCCAACATCTCGGAGCGCCGCGTGGAATGCATGATGGACCCCAGCACCTCCGACCACCTGCCCGCGTTCTTGACCACGCATGGAGGGTTGAACAGCGGCCTCATGATCGCCCAGGTCACAGCGGCGGCCTTGGTCTCGGAGAACAAGACCCTTGCCCACCCGGCCTGCGTCGACAGCATCCCTACCTCGGCCAACAAGGAGGACTTCGTCAGCATGGGGGCGTTTGCCGCGCTCAAGGCTCGGGAAGTGGTGGGTAACGTACTGCGGGTGATCGCCATCGAGCTCCTCTGTGGGGCCCAGGGCCTGGAGTTCCGTGAAGGCCTGCGGCCGGGACGGGGGGTGGCAGCGGCGCACGACTTCATCCGTGAGGCTATACCTCCACTTGAGGATGATCGTCCACAGACTCCGGACATCGAGGCGTTGAGCGAGATGGTACGCGATGGTTCGCTGATCGCGAGCGTAGAAGAGGCACGTGGGGCCGCTGGAGCCGGCCTACGGGAGATAGGGGGACGACGATGAACGAGTCCACGCAGGACGTGGATCGAGGCCGATCTGATCATCAAGAACGCAGGGGAATTGCTCACCTGCGCGGGGGGTGCTCCTGGTTCCGGCGCCCGCTCGACGCTGGGAGAGATCACGGATGGGGCAGTGGCGGCCCGCGAGGGGCGCATGGTATGGGTGGGCAAAGGATCGGCGCTGATAGAGGAAGTCCGCCTGGCCCGGGGTGGGCAGGCGGTGGACGCCGACGGACGGGTGGTCATGCCCGGCCTGGTCGAGTGTCACTCTCACCTGGCCTTTGCCGGTGACCGGGCCGATGAGTTCCAGATGCGGGTGGCCGGCGCGACGTATCAAGAGGTGGCCGCGGCCGGCGGCGGGATCATGAGCACGGTCCACGCCACCCGGGGTGCGTCCGACGGCATACTCCGCGCGCTGGCCCGCAAGCGGCTCGACCGCTTCCTCCGCTACGGCGTGACCACTGTCGAGGCGAAGAGTGGATACGGCCTGTCTCTGGAGCAGGAGCTACGGCTTCTCGAGGTATACCGGGACGTCAGTTTCGCCCACGCCGTCGACGTGGTGCCGACCCTCCTGGCCGCCCACGTCGTGCCGGTGGAGTATTCAGATCGGCCTGACGACTACGTGAAGATGATAGTGAAGAAGATGATACCGGGGGCGGCCAAGCACAAGCTGGCTCGATTCTGCGACGCATTCTGCGAGAAGGGGGCTTTCTCGGTCGAGCAGTGCCGCCGTGTGCTCGAGGCCGGCCTCGAGCACGGACTGCTGCCCAAGCTGCACGCCGATCAACTCAGCTACTTGGGAGGCACTGAGATGGCCGCCGCATTGGGGGCGGTGTCGGTCGATCACCTCGACCACGTGAGCGAAGCCGGCATCGCCGCGCTCACGCTCGCACCCGGGGACAAGCGCGCGCCGGTGGCCGTTCTTCTGCCCGGAGCCACCTTCTTCCTTGGTGAGGGCGGCTACGCACCCGCCCGGCGACTGCTCGACGCGGGCGCGCGCGTGGCGCTGAGCACCGACTTCAATCCCGGCTCAAGCCCCACCCAGAATCTCTGGCTGATGGGCACCATGGGCTGTTCGGCGCTGCAGATGACCGCGGAGGAGGTGATCAGGGCCACCACCATCGAGGCGGCGGCGGCGCTCGCCGTCGACGACGAAGTGGGAAGCCTGGAGGTCGGGAAGAAGGCGGACATTCTCATCCTCGACAACTCGAGACACGTCGAGATCCCGTACAACTATGGGATGAACCCGGTGTGGCGCGTATTCAAAGAGGGCAAGCTCATGGTGAAGCGGGATATCCACGGAGAGGTCTAGCCATGCGGCTGATCGAGTGCGTACCCAACGTGAGCGAGGGGCGGGACGCGGGCGTCATCGAGCGGATCGTTGGAGCGGTCAGGGGAACGGAAGGGGTCTCACTGCTCGACTGGAGCGCGGATCCCGATCATAACCGGGCCGTGCTGACGTACGTGGGCGAGCCGGAGGCCGTGTTGGTGGCCACTCAAGCCCTGTGCCGCGTGGCCTTTGCCGGCATCGATATGCGCAACCACGAAGGAGCGCACCCGCGCATCGGAGCCGTGGACGTGATCCCGTTGGTGCCCCTGCGCGGGGTGACCGATGAGGAAGCGGTGGCTTTGGCTAGGCGGCTGGGGGAGTGGATAGGGGAACAAGGCGTGCCTGTCTACTACTACCAGGAGGCCGCCACCCGGCCCGAGCGACAGGCGTTGCCCGACGTGAGGCGAGGCGAGTATGAGGGCCTGGCCGCCGAGTTGGCCACTCCCGCAGGCACCCCCGACGCCGGCCCAGCCGAGTTCAACGCCCGCTCAGGGGCCTCGATCGTGGGAGTGCGCTTCCCCCTGATCGCCTTCAACGTGAATCTGGCTACGAGCGATCTGGCGGTGGCCCGGCGCATCGCCGAGGCCGTACGCTTCTCGGGCGGTGGGTACCGTTACGTGCGGGCGATGGGGGTGGCGCTGGAGGGCAAGGGCCAGGTGCAGGTCTCCATGGACATCCTGCAGTACGAGAAGACCCCCATCCACCGGGTGCTGGAGACCGTGCGGTCCGAGGCGGCCCGCTACGGGGTGGCGGTGGCCGGCTGCGAGTTGGTGGGACTGGCTCCCATGGAGGCGTTCGAAGAAGTCATCCGTCACTATCTGCAACTGCACGATTTCTCCGTGAAGCAGGTCATAGAGAGCCGGCTTCTGGGGGTGTGACCCAAACCCGGCGGGAAGGCGTCGCCCGTCATGACGACCCGGAACGAGACACGCCTCACCCTCGGCCTGCCCGAGGAGCTGCCTCCCGCGGCGACCTTCGCCCCCGGGATCCGCCGAGCGCCCGACCGGGGTTACACCCTGTCGCCCCGCCAGACCGTGCTGGCGCTTAGGAACGCGCTACGTTACGTGCCGCCGGTCCTGCACGAGACTGTCGCGCCGGAGTTTCTGGCGGAACTGAGAGCGCGAGGGCGTATCTACGGCTACCGGTTCCGGCCGGCACCGGGGTCGGAGGGAGCAGACGTCACCGGCAACATCAAGGCCCGGCCGATCGACCAGTACCGGGGCATCCTCGAGGCCCGGGCGCTCCAGCTCAACATCGACAACAACCTTGACTTCGCCGTCGCCCTCTATCCCTACGAGCTTGTGACCTATGGGGAGACGGGCCAGGTGTTCCAGAACTGGATGCAGTACCGGCTGGTCAAGCAGTACTTGGAGCAGATGACGGAGGAGCAGACCCTGGTGGTCGCTTCCGGCCACCCGGTGGGTCTGTTCCCCAGCAGCCGAGACGCCCCCCGGGTGATCAACACGAACGGCCTCATGGTGGGCGAGTTCGACAACCCGGCCGACTTCCGCGAGGCGGCTCAGTTGGGCGTGGCCAACTACGGCCAGATGACAGCCGGGGGCTGGATGTACATCGGGCCTCAGGGTATCGTGCACGGCACCTATCTCACCTTGCTGAACGCAGGTCGGTTGTACCTGGGGATACCGGAGGATCAGAATCTGGCCGGCGTCCTCTACGTGAGCTCGGGGCTGGGCGGGATGAGCGGCGCCCAACCCAAAGCCGCCGACATCGCGGGGGCCGTAAGCATCACGGCGGAGGTGGACGCGTCTCGGATCGAGACCCGCCGGCAGCAGGGCTGGGTGCAGCGGGTCACCGCCGATCTCGACGAGGCCTTCTGCTGGGCGGCGGCTGCGCGCGCCGCCCGGGCGCCTCTGTCCGTCGCCTACCACGGCAACGTCGTCGACCTGTGGCAGTACGCGGTGGACCACGACGTGTCGGTGGAGTTGGCCTCCGATCAGACCTCGTGCCACGCCGCCTACGAGGGGGGCTACGTACCTCAGGGGCTGGACTTCGCGGCGGCACGGAAGCTGCTCAGCGCCGATCCTCAGGAGTACCGGCGGCGGGTAGACACGTCTCTCCGTAGACAGATCGGACTGATCGGCCAGATAGCGCGCCGGGGCACTCACTTCTGGGACTACGGCAACGGCTTCCTGAAGGCGGTGTTCGAGGCTGGGGTCCGCGAGGTGGCCGCCAACGGGTCCGACACCAAGGAAGGCTTCGTCTACCCCTCCTACGTGGAACACATCATGGGCCCCCTCTGCTTCGACCGGGGCTACGGTCCTTTCCGCTGGGTGTGCTGCAGTCTCGATCCGGCCGATCTGGCCGCCACCGACGCGGTAGCGATGAGCTGCGTAAACCCCGAGCGCTGCTGGCAGGACCGCGACAACTACAACTGGTTGCGCGATGCGGCCCAGAACGATCTGGTCGTGGGCTCCCAGGCGCGCATCCTCTATTCCGACGCGCAGGGACGGGTCCGCATCGCCCTGGCCTTCAACGAGATGGTGCGGCGAGGCGAGATCGGGCCGGTGATCATCGGCCGCGACCATCACGACGTCTCGGGCACCGACTCGCCCTACCGAGAAACGGCGAACATCCGCGACGGCTCGAACGTAATGGCCGACATGGCGTTTCATTGTTGGGCCGGCAACGCCGCCCGGGGCATGACCCTGGTGGTGGCTTCCAACGGCGGGGGGGTCGGCATCGGCCGGGCCATCAATACCGGCTTCGGCCTGGTACTGGACGGATCGGAACGAGTGGACGCCATCATCCGTTCGGCGGTCGAGTGGGACGTGATGGGCGGCGTGGCCCGGCGGGCCTGGGCGCGTAACGAGGCGGCATTGGAGACGGCGGCCGCGTGGAACGCCGGGCAGTCGGCGGCACAGGCGACCGGTGTCGCGCCGGCTCCCGGTGGTCATATCACGCTCCCGCACATGGTGGACGACGCCCTGCTCGAGAGGCTGGCGGGAGACCGGTCGCCTGCCTAAGAAGCCGTGTCGTCGGTGGATGCGGAGCCAGGCGGCGTGTATCGTTCTATGGGCAGCCCACCAGGCTTTCAACGCCGTCAAGAGTCGGGAGATAGCATCTCATGATAAAGACCATCATCCTTCACCACCTCTTGGACATGAACGATCTGCCGGCGGCAGAACGTTGGTTCCACAGGTATCACGTGCCGGAGGTGCTTCGAAACAGACCCATAGGCTACGTGAGCTACCGGGCAGTGCCCCCGCCGCCGGGGGCCGAGCAGTACGGCTATTTCAACTACAAGGTCCATGAACACGTGGGTCTGGGTGAAGAGGACCGGCCGAGCGGTCTGACCGGTATGACCAGGGAAGTAGTCCCGCTGAGAGTCATCATGGTGAACGTCCCGGTCACCCCCACCGAGGACTTCAAGGGCAAAGAGATCTCGATCGACGAGAAGACGATCTTGCGCTGGGTGATCGTCTTCAAGTATCCGGAAGGCGTCAGTCTGGAGGAAGGTGAGGACTGGTATCTGAACACCCATGCCAAGGAGGTCATGCGGCAGCCCGGTCTGACCCGTTTCTTCAGCTACCGGATCCTGCCCCCGCGTGCCGGGCTGCAAGGGGGAGTGCCCGCGTTCCTGCATCCCAGGTCGTCGATGTCGGCCGACTGGCACCGGGTCTCCGAGCAGTGGTACGAGGACAGCAACGGATGGGTCGATTCTGTCATCACCTCGCCTCCGACCTACACCAGGCCGCCCTGGGCCAACTATGGCAAGTACCCGTTCCTCGAGCCTGGGGTGGATTTTGCCAGTACCTTCGTACTGGAGAGGCCGTCCGACGACTGGTCAAGGGACGTGCGGCCTTTCTATATGTAGGTCCTGCGGTCGTCCGGGCTGCGTGGTCGTCTGGCGCGGCCACCCCGGTGGCCGCCTGACGCAAGGGGATCAGGTCCCCGCGGGCGGAGCAGTCCCGGGCGGCGTTCCCCCGACCACCACGATCCCCAGAAAACCGTCCACCGTGAGCAGGTCGCCCGTATGGATCTCCTGGGTGGCATCCGGGACGCCGGTGACACAGGGGAGGCCGTATTCCCGGGCGATGATGGCGCCGTGGACCAGCATGCCTCCTCGCCGCTCCACGATGGCCGCAGCCAAAGGGGCGACGAACGTCATAGCGGGGTCGAGACTGTCGCACACCAATATCTCCCCCTTGACGAAGGAGTACAGTTCGTCCTCGTTCAGCGCGACCCGTGCCCGGCCGACGGCCAGTCCCGGACCGGCCGGCTGGCCCACCAGCTGCCTGACCTTGAAGCGTGCTACCGGCGCGGCGCCGAGGGCCGTCCCGGCCCCGGCCGCCGGCGACGTGCCCGGGACCGGCTCTCCGAACGATCCGGGCTGAGCCGCCTCCTTGGGTCCTATGCCGGTCATCTCGATTGAAGCGGGGCCGCCCTCCCGGGCCTGAGCCTCGGCGAGGGCGGCTTCCACCAGCCGGCGAAAGCTATCCAGATGCACGTTGTCGTCGTCGCGCAGGCGGTAGCTGGCTCGCGCCAGGTCGAGCAGCTCTTCCTGGAACCGCCTCTCGTCTCCCTGGAAGCGACTCAGATACTCCTCGGCGCGGTCGACGGATCGTTCCCCAGAGGTTCTGGCCAAGCCGCCGGAGGTTGTGGTGCGCTCGGCCCTTTCCGGCTCCTGTGCCTCCGCCGGCGGAGCGGCCCCTTTGTCCGGCTGCCGGGCTACCTGGGCCAAGAGGCTCACCAAGCGCGCGCGCTCCCGGGCCCGTACGGGTTCCGGCGTTCCCGGCCCCGATCCGAAGCGGTCGAGATAGTCATCGAGGGCTTCCGTCGGTTCGCCGGGTTCTTCGCTCACCCGTGCTGCCAACTCCCTCAGGGTCGCGTTACGGCTCACGCTCAGCAGGCCGGAACCGGAGAGCAGGTCGACGAACTCGTAGGGATCCGCCGGCCTCACCTTGTCGTTGTAGACCTGCCCGAACAGGCGCACGCCATGGGCAAGCGGGATGAAGTCGTGGTAGTAGACCTCCTCCCAGCGGGCTAGAGCTTCCTGCCGCCGGGCGACCTCCGCTGCCAGGTCCTCGTCCGACAGAACGGTCAGATCGGTCGCCGCCATAGATACTGCCTCGGTCACCATCTGGGGGATGGCCACCTGCTCCACCTGGTGCCGCAGGTCGCGGAGCGTGCTGAAGCTCTTGTGCAGATTCACATACCAGGGGCGTTCGTCCCGCTCGATCGGGCTCCCCCCGGGCGATGCCTTGGCACCCAGTATGTGCTGGACTTCCTCCTGGGCTCGCTCGTGGGCGATGGTATCGGCTTCAGCCTTGAGCTTTGCTCCCAGGGTCGAGATAGGCCGCGATTGCAGGATCCACAGGTCATCCTCGGCCACGGTCCACTCCATATCCTGGGGGCTCCCGAACAGAGCCTCTGCCACAAAGGAGGCGGAAACAACGACGCGAAGTAGAGAGTCGCTCAGGGGAGGGGTGATCTGCTCACGTTCGGCCAGTGCGACAAGCTGCGTCCCGTCGGCCGCGCCGCCACCGGCTACCGGTGCTCCGCCGGGGTGGCCGTCGTGGGCGACCCTTGAGGCAACCTTGTGCCGGCGGACCGCTTGGAAGTGCTCCACCAGGGTGCCTGTGCCGCGTTCCACGATCCACCGATCGGGCTCTATGGTCCCATCGACCAGGCCCTCGTTCAGGCCCCAGACGGCTTCCACCACCGCCTGGGACTCTTCCAGGGGGTTCTGTGAGAAAGCGACCCCCGAGACCTCGCCTGCGATGAGCTCTTGGACCACCACGGCCATGCTGCTTTCGAAGACGTCAAGACCGAGCTCTTTGCGGTAGAGAAGGGCCCGGTCGGTCCAGAGCGACGCCCACACTTGGCGCACGGCCTCCAGCAGCGCGGGCACACCCTTCACGTTCACGTAGGATTCGTGCAGCCCGGCGAACGACGTGGCCGCCGTGTCCTCCGCGGGGGCCGAGGAACGCACGACTGCCGGCCGGCCATCACCGAACCGGGGGCCCAGGGCCTCCTCCAACGCGCCCGCAAGCGTGGGTTCCAGAGTAGCTCGCAGGAACAGGTTGCGTATCCTGAGGGACGCGTCCCAGATTTCTTCCCAGCGCATATCCTCGAAGGGCTTACGCCCCAGTTCGAGCGTGATCGCGGGGCGGAGTTCGGCCTCGTCGACGAATCGGTCGTAGGCACCCGTGAGTACGCACAGGCCTCCCGGGACCCGGAGGCCGCGCCGCCACAGTGCCGCCAACGCCACTGCCTTGCCGCCGGCTCGGCCGAGATCTCGGGGGCCGACCTCATATAGGCCTAAGACCCAGGACTCCGTGTCCACCGGCGTCGTTTCAGCCGGCATGGTCGGTGCGCGGCATATGCAGCTCGACCACACTCTGGAAGTGGGTCACGACATAGTAGGCGTCGATGTCCACCTTCACTATGGCGCAGCCAGGGGAGGCGACGAACGACGCCAGATGCGGGTGCTTGGCCAGGTACTCGCCGACAGCGGTGGCGCGGGCATCAACGTCGGCAAGCTCCCGGGCGGAGCCCGTGGCGGTGACGGCCATGGCCTGGCGCACGTCGACGTCCCGGTTCGAGCGATCGTCGAAGAGCAGAGCCACTCGGGGATGCGCGACCAGGTAGTTGAACTTGCGCGTGGCCCGCATGGTGGCGAACACGACGTGGGTCAGATCGTCGGCCGCCCAGAAAGCGATGAGACTAGAGTAGGGCCCGGTCTCGGACTCGGTGGCAAGGACGGCGAAGCGTTGTGAACGAAGCAGGTCTTGCACGAGCCTCCTGGTTTGCTCTTGCTTCTGCAATTCCGACCTCCCAGGTCGTGGGCCCGGTCGCCGGCACCTCAGTCTTCGCGCCGGGGCGGGGTCTACTTGAACAGTAACAGGCTGATCGCCATCACGGCCATCCCCGCCACCAGACCGAAGAGGCTGTCATGGCCCTTGCCGTACGCCCGGCTGGTGGGCAGAAGCTCGTCCAGACTGATGTAGACCATGATGCCGGCCACCAACCCGAACACTATCCCCATAGCCTGGGGCGGGAAGGAGCCACCGTCTGAGCCGAAGAAGGCACGAAGGATCAGATAGGCGATACCGGCGCCTACAGGCTCTGCGAAACCGCTCAATGCCGAGTACGTGAAAGCCTTTCTACGGTTCCCGGTGGCGTAGAAGATAGGCACGGACACGCTGATCCCCTCGGGGATGTTGTGCAGAGCCACGGCGATGGCGATCGCAAGCCCGAGCTTCGGATCCTGCAGCACGGCCAGGAAGGTGGCCAGACCCTCTGGGAAGTTGTGGATCCCGATCGCGAGGGCGGTGAACAGCCCCATACGCATGAGCTTCCTGTCGACCCCGCCGTGATCGTGCATTCCCCCTGAATGGGGGCCGCCTCCCGCCACGCTCTGCTGGGCAGCCCCGAAGTCCGGCAGCGGGGCCGATGGGTCGTGAAGGGGGGCCATCTCGGATTCCGAGTGGGTCTCGTGGGGGTTCTCGGCCGCTGGGATGAGGTTATCTATGAATCCCATCAGCAGGATCCCCCCGAAGAAGGCGCCGACGGCTATCCAGCTACCCAAACGGACCCCGTAGCTCTCCGTCAGCGTGTTCGAGCCTTTGAAGAGTATCTCCACGAAGGAAATGTAGAGCATCACCCCCGCCGAGAAACCCGTCGCCACCGAAAGAAAGCGGTAGTTCGTCCTTCTGGCCGTGAAGGCGATCAGACTGCCGATGGCGGTCGCGAGCCCGGCGAACGTAGTGAGGGCGAGGGCAAGCCACACGTTGTTCAAGAGCAGGTCACCTTTGTCGTCCTGTCACCGGTGTGGTCATAGCGCCAGTCTACGACATTAGCCGGGGGGCGGGCCGGGCTTCACTCCGAGCTACTCGCCGGGCTTTGCTCCGGGCGGTCTGCCGGGCTTTGCTGCTGTCGGCTCGATGGGTCCCAGTTGCGCGGCCACCAACTCCATCTTCCCAGCAGCACGATGATGGCGGGCACCATAGTGGTCCGCACCACGAACGTGTCGAGCAACACCCCGAACGCCACCGCGAACCCGATCTGGAGCAGTCCCAGGATGCTGGCGCTCAGCATGCTGGCGAAGGTGCCGGCCATGATGATCCCGGCCGAGGTGATGATGCCCCCGGTCCGGGCGAGGGCCAGACGGGTACCGGTCCGGGTGCCGTGGGGGCCCACCTCCTCCTTGACCCGTCCGATCAAGAAGATGTTGTAGTCCATCCCCAGAGCCACCAGCATCACGAACATGAACAGCGGTACCCACCACACGATGCCGGCGGCCCCCAGGATGTCGACGAAGAGGAGGCGCACCACGCCCAGTGTGGCCGTGTACGAAAGCAGTATGGTGAGGATCAGGTAGATCGGGGCTACCACAGCCCGCAGCAGGATGATCAGGACCACGAGGACCCCGGATAGCACGTAGACGATGGCTCTGGTCATGTCCCGATTCGAGGCGTCCTTCAGATCGAGGAGCACAGCGGTGGTGCCGTCGACGACGCCCTGGAAGCCGCCTTCGCTCATGGCTGCGCGTATGGCCTCCACGGTGCTGACGGCTTCCGGGCTGTACGGTCCCACGTCGAGCACTACCTGGAGGCGGGCAGCAGTGCCGTCTTCGGAGATGTAGGAGTCGCGTAGCGCGCGGAGTCCCTCGTTGCTCTTCAGGTAGAGATCAGGGAGGAGGATGGCCTCGGGACGGGCGGAGAAAGCCCCCTGGAGCTCCTCCAGGCCGTCCGTGAGAGCGCCGAGTCGCGTGATGGCCTGTTCCAGCAGTGCTCCACTGGAGGAAGGCGCCGTGCCTGGGGTCACACCTGGGTCCTGGGCCAGTCCTGCCAACTCGGAAAGCGCGCTTACGGCCTTCTGATAGCCGGCATCGCTCGCGACCTCCGGGTAGTCACCGGCAAGTTGGAGCAAGTAGTCGTAGAGGTCGGTCAGGCCTTCGGCTGCCTCCTGCAAGCCTCCGGCCGGACTCGAGCCCCCGTTCGCCGCCTGTTCCAGGCTCGCTATGCCTTCTCGCACGGCCGCCGCCTGGCCCCCCAATTGATCGGCCACGCTCAGGGTCTTCTGGTCCGGCAGCGATCCCGTGAAGCTGCGCACGGTGGTCACATGGGGCAGTCCGGCCAACGTGGCCTCCAGTTCCTTGATGCCGGTCAGCCCCTGGCCCGTGTCGAAGCCCTCGGGGTCGACCGCTACCACGGTGAGCGGCTGCATCACGCCGGGGCCCAGGTGGGCGGCGAGCACATCGAAGCCTTGGCGCGCCGGGTCCTCTTTGGGCAGGTCGCCGAGGAGGTCGAAGTCCCGGGACAGCCCGGTACCGTAGATGGCCAAAGGCACCAGGACGATCACGGGTACGAGAAGGGCCGCGATAGGTCTCTTGACCACTTTGCCCGCCCACGCGTGCCAGAGGCCGGCCTCTTTCATATGCCGGGCCTTGCGCGGCCAGAAGGCGCGGTCGCCCAGGATGGTCAGCATCGCCGGTGTCAAGGTGAGACCGGCCAAGAGGGCGATGGCCACTCCGATGGCGATGCTGGGTCCACTGGTGTTGTACAGGCCCAGCTCGGCCGCCGTCATCATGGCCAGGCCCACGATCACCGTGCCTGCGCTGGAGGCGATGGTCTCGCCGACGGCCCGAACCGTGGTCTTGACGGCCGGGGCGGGGGTGCCGACATCGGCCATCTCCTCGCGGAAGCGGCTGATGAGAAAGAGGCAGTAGTCCGTACCGGCTCCGAACAGCACCACGATCAGGAACACGTTCGTATACATGGAGATGGTGAGCGTGTGCGCTCCCAGGAGGGCCACTATGCCCCTGGAGATGAGATACGCGAGCGCGATGGTGATCAGAGGGATCATGGGGCTCACCGGCGAGCGGTATATCACCAGCAAGATGACCACCACCAGCAAGATGGTGATCCAAGTGGTGGAATCGACGCTACCCTTGGAGCTACTGCCGTATGCTCCGAGGATGGGGCCGTCCCCGGTCATGTACGCCTGCACACCTTCCGGAGCCTGGTCGACGCGGGCCTGCATCTCGGCCATGGCCTCCTCGGTGACCGGCTCCGTCCCGATCGCGTTAAAGCGCACCAGTACCAGCGCTACCTGCTTGTCCTCGCTGATCAAGCCGGCCCTGGTCTGCTCGTCCCCCAGGGACGGAGACCACACCTGGTCGACCGCGGCGGGCGCCGTGGCGCCGCCCAACCAGTCGGTGAGCTCGGCCACGAACTTCGCGGCCTCTCCCTCGTCGGCCCGGCCGCCGGCGCCCGCGTCGACTACCAGGACGGCACTGGAGGGCGATACCCGGTCGGGGAAGTACTTCTTGACCGTTTCGTTGGCGTCGAGACTGGGCGCGGACGAAGGGAGGAAGGCCCGCTGATCGCTGACGGCCACATCGTCGATGTTGGGGGCGACCAGGGTGAGCACCAACGCCACCACCACCCAGGCGGCGATGATGAGCCAGCGAAAGCGGACCGCGAAGGAACCTAAGCGGGAGAACATGCTCGGCTTACCGGCTGGCGGGCACGGTGGGATGGGCCTCGTCCCGCAAGGCGCTATGCGCGAGAGATCTTCTTGCGCCGTTTGTAGGTCTTGGCCAGCTCGAGGAAGATGCCCACATCGCGGTCCAGGTCGCTGTGAGTACCGTCGAAGTAGAAGACCCGTATAGGGATGTTGTCGTGATCGCGGCTCACCCGGGGATAAATAGCCTCAGTCACGATGCCGTTCATGCAGGTGAAGGGGCTGATATCGACTATGCCGTCGGCTCCCTGGTGATAGAGATAGACGGCGCCGCCGGTGGAGAGCACCATCTCGCCCAACGCCCCCTCCTGGGGCAGGTAGGGGTGGGCATACTCGAGGATCTCGGTCACGTGCGGCTCGGGGCGATGGGCGAACACATCGTGAAAGTCCTCCATGAGCGCCTTCTCGTCGCTGTGCATGATGCGGGAGGTGATGAACGTCCGCAGCCAGTCCTTGCTCACCCGCCGCTTCTCCTCGCGATGACGGCGGAAGGCCTCCGCGTTGGTGTACCAGACCCATTCACCCACTCCGGCCAGCCAGCACTCCCCGCCCTGAGCCTCGATGTGACGGATGAGCTCGTTGTTGGCGAAGGTGTTGAGCCGGCAGAAGATCTCGCCCACCACTCCGATGAGAGGCCGGTCCTCGTCCCTGACCGGGATGGTCAGGAACGCCTTCTTGACCCGCCGGAGGCCGGCTTTGAGGTCGGCCATGCGCTCCTTGTTCGTGATGCCCTGGCGGGCGACGATCTCGGACATCAGATCGAGGCAGTCGAGGTAGACCTCGTCGGTCTGGCCCGGGTCGACTTCGTAGGGCCGGGTCTTGAGCAGCAGCTTGAGCAGAATGTCCTGCACCACCACGGCGCGCCAGGCCGTGCGGATGAGCTCTCGGGCCTGGTCGCCCACGCCCGCGTAGCCATCGGCGGAGGTGAACGACAGGATGGGCACGCTTTCGTAGCCTTGGTCGTCGAGGATGCGGCGGAGCAAGGCGACGTATTGGCCGAAGCGGCAGGGCCCGTTCGCGGTGGGAAGGAGGAAGGCGGTCTTCTTCGGATCAAGCTTCTCGTCTTCGATGAGCTTCATGTAGTCGCCCAGCACTATGCGTTGGGGATAGCACTCGTCTCCCGAGGTGTACTTGCCCCCTAATTCCAGGGTACGAGAGTCCTCTGCCGGCGTCACCCGGGTGTCGAAGCCGATCGAGCGGAAGGCGCCGGCCAGCATGCGCGAGCCGCCGTAGGGCATGCGACAGAGCCACAACACCCGGGTCTTGAAGTCGACATCCGCCTTGACCGTGGGGCTGGTCTCGGCGCCATAGGCGGCCACGGGTCTGGGGAGCGTGCTCAGCGCAGATTCTGCCGCCGCCCGGCTGCCCTTACCATTGTCGCTCTTGGTGACGGTCTCGGTGTCCATCTAGGTCTCCCGCACCGGTTGCTTCGCCCTGTCCTCGCGGGCCCACCAGCGCAGGAACCCCTTGCTGTCAAGATAAGCCTCGCAGCGGGTCATGGCTCCGGCGTCATTGGTGTGCTCATCGAACTGCAGCACCAGGAAGGGGTCGGGTGAAGCCGGGCCGATGTAGTGCTTGATATATGAGTCGGGGCCGCACTTGAAGTTGGTCATGTAGATGATGTGCAGGTTGGGGTGCTCCGACACCACCCGCGCAGCCTGCAGGATCTTCCTCCCGTAGTTCCAGAACATGTTGGGAGTCACCTCGCGCGTCTCTCTGCCCCACAGAGGCAGTAGATCGAGCGGGATGACGTTGACCCCGTAGTAGCGGCGGAGCTTGGCCGGGATGTCCATGTTGACCCCGGCGTCGTAGATGTTGTAGGGGCGGCCCACCAAGACGATCCCCAGCTCGTCCCGCTCTTCGAGGGTGGCCAGGGCGTCGGCGCCGGCCACCATGAGGCGCCCGTGGAACTCGGCCTGGGCTTCGTAGGCCTCCTTCAGGGCTTCGTCGACCACGCGCGCCGGCACCGAGAAGGCCCTCATCGCCGCGCGGAGCGACCGCCTCACGTACTCCGGGCCGCGGCGGAAGTGCAACGTGGGCGCGAAGAACCGCTCGCTGTATGCGTCGAAGTGCGGGGCCAGGCGGATCACGTGGGGGAGGGTCTGACCCCAGGGGCAGGCATGGGATTCGATCTCCGGGTGGTCGGTCTCTTCGTTCAGTTGGTTGGGGACGAAAACGTGGTCGGCCCCTTCTTCGAGGAGCTCGGCCACGTGCCCGTGCGCCACGCGGATGGGGAAGCAGGGTTCGGCCACCGCTCCCTCGATACCCAGCTCTCTGATCTTCTTGTCGGTCTGGCGGGACAGCATGATCTCGAACCCGCAGGCCTTGAAGAAGGTCGCCCAGAAGGGGAGCCGGTCGTAGGTGTACATGGCTCGCGGTATGCCCATGGTGCCCCGCGGAGCGTCGGTACCGCTGCGTAGCAGGGTGGAGGTGTCTTCGGCCTCGGTCACGTAGGAGTAGAAGAGAGCATCCCTGAAAGCGACCAGGTCGCGGATGATCGGCTCCTTGTCGACCTTGGCCCGCTTGCGGTAGCGGTCGGAGCACTTGTCGCCCCAGTAGGTCTTCTCCTCGCCGATGGTGAACTGGCGGATGTCGCATTCATTGCTGCAGCCCTTGCAGGTGAACTCCCGCATGGTGTAATCGACCTGCTCCAGGTCCCAACCGCGGAAGCGGGAGGGCGTCTGGGTGGCCGACATCTTCTCCCGAGCCAGCAGCGCCGCCCCGATGGCGCCTACCACCCCGTTGTATGGGGGCACGACGACGTCTTTGTCCAGGATCATGCTGAAAGCGGCTGCCACCGAATCGTTGTAGGCGGTGCCACCCTGGAAGTAGATGGTGTCGCCGATGTGGCGCCGGCCGACCAGGCGGTTGAGGTAGTTGTAGGCGATGGAGAACGCCAGTCCGGCCACGAGAGCCTTCTTGTCCGCTCCCCGCTGGAGGTAGGAGTTGACGTCTCGCTCCATGAAGACGGTGCAGCGCTCACCCAGTCGCACCGGTGCATCTGAGGAGAGGGCCAACTCGGCGAACTCGCCGATGATGCTGATCCCCAGCTTCTCCGCCTGCTCTTCCAGGAAGGAGCCGGTCCCCGCCGCGCAGGCCTCGTTCATTGCGAAATCGACCACCACCCCGTCTTGAAGGCTGATGAACTTGGAGTCCTGCCCGCCGATCTCGAAGATGGTGTCGGGCACCCGGTCGATGAGCTTGCGCCCGATGAAGGTGGCCCCGGTCTTGTGGGCGGTGATCTCGTCGTTGATGGTATCGGCTCCGATGAGCTCGCCGATCAACTCCCGGCCCGAGCCGGTGGTGGCGACCCCGAGGATGTTGAGGCGGGGGCCCATCTCGCTCCAGATGTCGGCCAGACCCTTGTTCACCACTTCCACCGGGCGGCCGTCGGTCTTGACGTAGATCTCCTTGACCACCTCGCCGTCCTCGTCGAGCACTGCCAAGTTGGTGGAGACCGAGCCCACGTCGACGCCCAGGTAGGCGCCGATCCGCCCCTCGGACGGGAAACGATAAGGCTTGACCCGGTCGCGGAGGAGGATGACCCGCTCCATGGACAGGGCCTCGCTGGTCTCAAAATCGGCGGATCGCCCGCCTCTGAGCCGGTCCGGGTCGATGGTCACCATCTCCAGGCCGGCACTCTCGTCGGCGGCGGTCAACGCACTGCCTATGGCGCCCATCCAGGCGTAGTAAGCGGGGACGATCAACTGGTCCTCGTCCACGTCGAAGGCCTCACGGAGAGCAGCCACGGCTCCTTTGTTTGCCGCCACCCCGCCGATGAAGGCCACCCGATCGCCGATCTCCTTGCCTTTGGTGATGGTCCCTCGGTAGTTCCGTACCACGGCGTTGCAGAGGCCTTTCAGCACCTCGGGCGGCTGGTAGCCCTTCTGCTGCGCGTGGATCATGTCCGACTTGGCGAAGACCGAGCAGCGACCGGCGATGGAGGCCGCCTTGCCTGCTCCCCGCACGATATCGCCCACATCCTCGATGTCGTAGAGCAGCCGGTTGGCCTGCTGGTCCATGAAGGAGCCGGTGCCGGCGGCGCAGTCGCCGTTGGTGCCGTAGTCGGCGATGCCCACCCTTCCCGAGGCCTCGTCGGTCTCCAGGCGGATGAACTTGGAGGTCTCGCCACCCATCTCGAAGACCGTGGTCACGTCCGGGTGCAGCGCACCCACTGCCCGGGCGATCGCTTTGAACTCGTTCTCGTAGGGGATGTCCAGCATCTTTCCGACCAGGCGGCCCCCGGTGCCGGTCACCCGCACGTCGGTGATCAAGCCGCGGGGCAAGGCCGCCATCACGTGGCCGATGAGGTCCCGAGCCGTCTCAGTGGGAGAACCTTTGATCCGCCGGTAGGTAGTCGCCAGGATGGCCGGGGCGCCCGGGTGGGGGAGGGTCCTGTCGTCCGTTGCTGTACGTGACGGGTCAAGAAAAAGGGCGGATCCCGAAGCCAGAGCCCGAAACGGCTCCTGGTCTTCAGGTCCGCCGACAACAGCGATCTTCACACTGATGCAGCCGATATCGATGCCGAGTGTAGCCATCGTCTGTGTGCAGCCTCCGCATGAGGTGGTCCCCGGCCCTGCCTCCGGGCGACACCCGTCGGCCGATCGTCCCCGACCCGCTCTCGGGGAGAGCAGCCAGGGGGCAGTACACTGTTGATGCGCGCTCTCTTGGGATTCCCGACACCGTGTACGGGCCCATTTCACCCTCGATCGCAGCGCGGATAGATTACCACGTGGGCTGCTTCTAAGGCCGGTCTGGGCACCCTTTGCCACGCCAAAGAACTCGTTTCAGAATGAAGTCTTGGCCGCCGGTTCTGCACTGGGCGGAGTGATCCGTCGTCCTCAGTCGCGCCCGTAGCGCTGCTACGGGCGCTCCCTGCGTCCTTGCCTCACCCGCGCCGATCGCACCCTGTCGGCAAAGCGTCATTCTGAAACGAGTTCTGAGACGGTCGACCGGTCGCCGCGATCCCGGAGTCCGACCCCGGCGTCCGGCCGCGGCGCTCGGCGCTCAAGCCCCGCGGCTTGGCTCGGCGTCCGAACCCCGCGCCCGAGCCCGGCGCCTACAGGAAGAACACCGCCGTCACCACCACGAAGATGGGGATGAGGACGGCCACGGAATAGCCCATATAGCCGAAGAAGGACGGCATCTTCAGGCCGGAGTGCTCGGCTATGGCCCTCACGGTGAGGTTGGGAGCGTTGCCGATGTAGGTGTTGGCTCCCATCATGACCGCTCCACAGGAGATGGCGGCCAGGAACTCCGCTGGGGAAAAGCCCATGCCGGGGACGACCTGGGTGGAGGTCAACCCGCCTATCGTGGAGACTCCCATCTGGCCCTGGGCTGTGGCGGTGAAGACAAGGTAGGTGGGAGCGTTATCGAGGAACGATGACAGGCCCCCGGTAAGCCAGTAGTAGTGCCAGGGCTGGCTGAGACCGATCGTCTCCCCGTTCGCCTCGAGGAGGGCCAGGGCTGGGATCATGGTCGCGAAGATCCCGGCGAAGAGCACCGCCACCTCTACGATGGGGGCCCAGCGGAAGTGGTTTGCCGCCCTGGGCCCCCTGGGTCCCAGTCTGACCGAGAGGACCGCCAGGATCACCAGCACGGCTTCGCGGACGAAGGGGAAGTGGATGGCCTCGCCGATCCGCGCCAGCTGATCTGAGAAGAGGATCGTGATGATGACCAGGCCGAAGAAGAGCAGGTTGATGGTGCCTTTGACCCTTATGGGCACGTAGTCGGCCTCGTCCCAGCGCCTGGCTATGGCCGGCTCGCGCCGATACTGGCGGATCTCGATCGCCATATAGGCTAGAAGGGTCAGGCCCAATGTCAGCAGCCATTGGGGCCATAGGCCCAGCGTATAGGAGAACGGGACGCCTCGAAGAAAACCGAGGAAGAGGGGAGGATCGCCCAGTGGCGTGAGCATCCCGCCGATGTTGGAGACCGCGAAGATGAAGAAGACCACGGTGTGGCGGGTGTGGGTCCGCTCGGAATTGGCCCTGAGCAGCGGCCGGATCAGCAGCATCGACGCGCCCATCGTGCCCACGAAGCTGGCCAGCAACCCTCCCAGAACCAGGAAGGTGAGATTGGTCCGAGGCGTCGCCACCAGGTTGCCGGTCAGATAGACGCCTCCGGAGATGGCGAAGAGAGCCAGGAGCAGCACGATGAAGGAGACGTACTCCTCGGCCGTGCCGGCGGCCACGTGCAGGCCGAGGCTCCCGAAACGAGCGAACAAGTAGATGAGGGTGGGGACGCCCAGGACGGCCGCCACGATCGCCTTGTTGCGGTTGGGTTCGAACCACTTCTCCGCCACCAAAGGCAGGACGGCTATGGCTATCAGCATGCACGCGAACGGCATGAGAGTCCAGGGGCTGAGTTGTTGGCCCAGTTCGATGCTCATGGCAGTTGCCCAGCTTAGCATGGTGATGGTCCGCCACAGCCGTCCTGTCTTGGCGGCGGACCGCCCGGCCTATACCGATGTCCGATCAAGGCGTCTGATGATATCGTTCGTCGCACCATGCCGGTCACGATCGCCCAGATACTCCAGCTCGAGGTGCTGAAAGAGGCGCGTCTGCTGGCCGGCACGGCCGGACTGGACCGGAAGGTGACCTCTGTGACGGTGGGAGAAGTCCCCGACATCGCGGATTGGCTCTCTGGGGGAGAGATGGTGCTGTCCACCATGTACGCGGTGAGGGGCGACCTCGAGCGCCAACGCGAGTTCTGTCGCCGGGTGATGATGGCCGGTGCTGCCGCATTGTTCGTCAAGACCACCCGTTTCGTCGAGAACGTACCCGCCGATGTCATCGCCCTGGCCGAGAAGCGCAAGTTCCCGATCATCGAGGTCCCCCAGGGGCTGCGCTGGACTCGGCTCATGCAGGACGCGACTGAGGTGATCATCAACCGCCAGGCCTCGCAGTTGGAGCAATCGCAGTCGATACACCGAGCTCTGCTCGGCGTGGTGATCCGCGGCGGGGGATGGCAGGAACTGGCCGACGAGGCCGCTCACCTCCTGGAGAACCCGGTGGTCATCCTCGACATCTCCCTGGAAGTCCTGGCCGTGTCGGAAGGTCTCCCGCTCGCCGGCGCCGACCTCGAATCACAGCTGGGCAGGCCGGAGGTACGCGAGCATTTCACTGGCGCAGCGCTGAGGAGACAAGCTCTTTCGCGTCCAAGAAGAGGGTCTTCCCCCGATGTTCGCCCTTCCCATCGTGACCAGTCACAAGCGTCTGGGTTACGTGTGCGCGCTGAGTGACGCCCCGGACCTCTCCTCGATGGAGACTCTGGCGTTGGAGCATTCGGCCACCATCGCCGCCTTGGGGATGGCCCAGGACCGGGTCCGCTTCGAGACTGAGGTCCGTCTGAAGGGGGATTTCGTCGATGACGTCATCAGCGGGGGCGAGCAGGGTGGTGATTCCCTCCTTCGCCGGGGCGCCTTCCTCGGGTGTGACCTCAGCCAGGGAGCGACGGTACTGCTTCTTGGAGTCGATGAGTTCGATGGACCCGTCGCCAGGAAGGGTCTGGACCTGGAGGCCCTCGACAAGGCGGTAGAACGGTTCTTCTCGCTATGCTCTCGTTTTGTGTCCTCGTCCGAGCCGTCCTCGCTCGTCAGCCTCAAGTCGGGACGCGTAGTGATCTTCGTATGCGGCAAGACCGCTCAAGACACAGGCGCTCTGGAGCGTCTAGCCGCGGTGCTGCAAAGCACGGGGGAGACCGCCGGAGGACTGAGCATATCCATCGGCGTGGGCGGGTTCGTCCCCGACTCGGCCCAGATGGACCGGGGCTATCAGGAAGCACTTGTGGCCCTGAAGGTGGGACGGAAGTTGAACGGACCCGGAAGCGTGCTCTATTTCCGGGACGTGGGCACCTACCGCCTTCTCCTGGACATCTGGGAGCGAGATCCCGACGAGATCCGCCAACTCTACGAGGAGACCATCGGACCGGTGGACCGCTACGACTCGGCGAACGGGACCCAGCTGACCGACACACTGGCGGTGTTCTTCAGGAACGACGAGAGTCTCACCAAGACGGCGGCCGAGCTCTACGCCCACCGGCACACCATCCGCTATCGCTTGGAGAAGATCGCCGAGATAAGCGGACTGAGCGCGTTCCAGACCGAGCATAAAGAGCGGCTTGGTCTGGGCCTCAAGGCTCGGAGCCTCCTCACCAGCTGATCCGGCAGGCCCCCGTTCGGCCGCTTATTTGTCCAACTGTATAAGCGAGCACTCCGAGCCTTGTACGGCCGGCGATACACTTTCCCCTTTCTATCGGCTGTAATTAAGTAGTCGTTTCTTCTGGCCGCCGAGCGTCCTGGACAAACGACCAGTCAGTCGACCCAGAACAGGAGAGTGGACATGGAGAACATCAACACTGGCGACACCGCCTGGATGCTCGTCAGCACCGCGCTGGTCATGTTGATGACGCCGGGGCTGGCCTTCTTCTACGGGGGCTTGGTCCGTCGCAAGAACGTTCTCTCCATCATGGTGCAGTGCTTCATGCTGGCTGGGGTGATCAGCATTCAGTGGGTGCTGTTCGGTTACAGCCTGGCCTTCGGCCCCGATCACGGCGGCGTCATCGGGGATTTCAGTTGGGCCGCCCTCAGCGGGGTAGGTCTGGAACCGAACGCCGACTACGCCGCCACTATCCCTCATCAGCTGTTCATGATCTTTCAGATGATGTTCGCCGTGATCACCCCAGCCCTTATCATCGGGGCGTTCGCCGAGCGCATGAAGTTCAGTGCCTTCCTGATCTTCTCTCTCGTTTGGGCCACCATCGTCTACGACCCCATGGCTCACTGGGTGTGGGGAGTGGGCGGGTGGCTGCGGGAGCTCGGGGCGCTCGACTTCGCCGGAGGGACGGTCGTGCACATAAACGCGGGCATGGCGGCCTTGGCGGCTGCTCTGGTCATCGGCAGGCGCAAAGGCTATCCCGACACTTCTCCACCACACAACCTGCCGTTCGCCATCCTGGGAGCCGCCCTCTTGTGGTTCGGCTGGTTCGGGTTCAATGCGGGAAGCGCGCTGACCGCCGGCGGCCTCGCGACCTCGGCGTTCCTGGCCACGCACATGGCGGCCGCTGTGGCTGCATTCTCCTGGGCCGTGCTCGAATGGATCACAAGGAAGCGCCCGACAGCTCTGGGTCTCATCTCGGGAGCTGTGGCCGGGTTGGTGGCTGTCACACCCGCTTCGGGTTTCGTCACTCCCCTTGGAGCGATGGGGATCGGCGCTTTGGCGGGCTTGGCGTGCTATGTCGCGGTGGTCCTCGTCAAGGACCGTCTGGGATACGACGATTCACTCGACGCCTTCGGTGTGCACGGCATCGGAGGGATGGCAGGCGCTCTTCTGACCGGCTTCTGGGCCACCACGATCGTGAACCCTGCTGGAGCGGACGGTCTGTTCCATGGCGGCGGCGGACTGGTGCTGAAACAGCTTGCCGCCCTGGCGATCTGCGCCGTCTACTCCTTCGTCCTGTCCTACGGACTACTCAGACTGGTCGACAAACTGGTGGGCCTGCGCGTGAGCGAAGACAACGAGAACATCGGTCTGGACCTCACCCAGCACAGGGAATCCGCCTACACGGTGGTCGGATAAGCCGGACCAGGAAGGAGCGGGATCATGAAATACATCATCGCCATCATCCAGCCCGATCGCCTAGACGAAGTGATGGCCGCGCTGGAAGAAGAAGAGGTCAACCTGATAACGGTCTCCGATGTGATGGGCCGCGGGCGGCAGAAGGGAGTGGCGGAGGTCTATCGAAGCCACGTCGAGCGAGGAGGACTGTTGCGTAAGGTCAAGATCGAGATCGCCGTGAACGAATCCTTCGTGGTGCCGACGATCGAGGCGATCACGAGAGGGGCGCGCACGGGCAACATCGGCGACGGCAAGATCTTCATCTTGAACCTCGAGGAGTGCGTGCGCATCCGTACCGGTGAGGCCGGCTTCGTTGCCATAGGCTAGCTCGGCGACACCTCGGTAGAGTCCTGTGAGGGACTGCCGTGGGGCCCCGGCGTTTCGCCGGGGCCCCTCGGCCTTACTGCTTCTACAAATGTCCAATATCTAGGGCCCACCATTGGACTTGTGGCGATTTCCTTCTCTCTCTCCACACGCTGTAATAGGGGGAGTTGTTTGTCGTGTGGCACGTGAGGTCGGGGCAAGCCGCGCCGAGCAGGAGTCAGCATCATGAAATACATCATCGCCATCATTCAGCCCGACCGCCTGGACGAGGTGATCGCCGCTCTCGAAGAGGAAGAGATCGTGCTCCTGACGGTCTCCGACGTGATGGGCCGGGGTCGGCAGAAGGGCGTCGCCGAGGTCTACCGCAGCCATGTGGAGAAGGGCGGCCTCCTGCACAAGATCAGGGTCGAGTTGGCTGTCAGCGACGACAACGTCTGGCAGGCCGTCGACGCCATCACCCGGGGAGCCCGCACGGGCAACATCGGTGACGGCAAGGTCTTTGTGCTCGAGTTGGAGGAGTGCCTGCGCATCCGGACCGGCGAGACCGGGGTGTCGGCGCTGGCCTAGGACTTCTGCTTGGCAGCGGGCCCTCTGGCCGTGCCCAAGCGGGTGACTAACGCGGTCCTATGGCTCCAATGGCTACCCGAGGGGCACGTAACTAACTTGACGAGGGGAGCGCGTCTTGATCGACAGCGGCGACACAGCATGGATGGTGACGAGCTCCGCCCTGGTCTTGCTGATGACCCCGGGCTTGGCCTTCTTCTACGGTGGACTCGTGCGGAGGAAGAACGTCCTCTCGGTCTTTATGCAGTGCTTGACCGCTGTCTGCGTGGTCGGCCTACAGTGGGTGCTCGTTGGCTACAGCCTGGCCTTCGGCCCTGACCACGGCGGCTTGATAGGAGGATTGTCCTACGTCGGGCTACACAATGTCGGCCTCGATCCCGAACCCCGCCTATGCGGCGACGATCCCCCACCTACTGTTCGCGGTCTTCCAGATGATGTTCGCGGTTATCACACCGGCGCTTATCATCGGGGCTTTTGCCGAGCGGATGAAGTTCAGCGCCTTTCTCGTCTTTTCGATCCTGTGGGCCACCATCGTCTACGACCCGCTGGCGCATTGGATGTGGGGAGAGGGCGGGTTTCTCAGGGAGTATGGGGCGCTCGACTTCGCCGGTGGCACGGTCGTTCACATCAGCGCCGGCATGGCGGCCTTGGCAGCGGCTCTGGTGTTGGGCAAACGCCGGGGATACCCAGACACCGGCACTCCTCACAACCTTGCCTTTGTCGTGCTGGGGGCCGCTCTCCTCTGGTTCGGTTGGTTCGGGTTCAACGGCGGCAGCGCCCTCAGTTCCGGCGCTCTCTCCGCGCTCGCCTTCGCCAACACGCAGTTCGGCGCGATGGCCGGTGCGCTGGCCTGGGTCGTCCTCGACTGGATCGTGGCGAAAAGGCCCACCACCCTGGGGTTGCTCTCCGGTCTGATCGCAGGGCTGGCGGCCGTGACTCCGGCATCCGGTTTCGTCGGTCCACCGGCCGCCCTTGGCATAGGAGCCATCGCCGGTGCCCTCTGCTACGTCAGCGTCATGATCGTGAAAGCCGAGCTGCAGTACGACGACTCCCTCGACGCTTTCGGGATCCACGGAGTCGCGGGAGCCTGGGGCGTGTTCGCCGTGGGACTGTGGGCCAGCCTAGCGGTCAACGCGAACGGGGCGGATGGGGTGTTCCATTCGAGGCTCGCGCCAGTTGCTGGTGCAATTCGTAGCAGTCGTGGTCACCGCGGCGTTCTCGTTCGTGGTTTCGTTCTTGCTGCTGAAACTCGTGGACAAGCTCATGGGGCTGAGAGTGAGCCCGGACCAAGAGCTGATCGGTCTGGATCTCACACAGCACAAGGAATCGGCCTACACGTTCCTCGGATGACGAACGGACCAAGGTCGAGGCGCTCGTGGCCGAGGAGAGCAAGACCCTCGTGCTCCTCCACCGTCGCTTCGCTGCCGCGTTGGACTGGGCTCAGTCCTGCTCCACCACCGCCGCCGTCCCATAGGCCAGCACCTCAGTCATGTTGTTGCCCAAGTCGGTGGCGTCGTACCTGATGGCGATGACCGCGTTCGCGCCCATCTGCTCGGCGTGCTGCACCATCCACGCGAAGGCCTCGGCGCGGGTCTGCTCGCACAACTCGATGTACTCGGGGATCTGGCCCCCGCCCAGAGTGCGCAGCGAGGCGGTGATCTGGCTGCCGATCCAGCGGGCGCGCACCGTCACACCACGGACGACCCCGAGGGTACGGGTCACGCGGTAGCCGGGGATGGTCAGGGCAGTGGTTGTGAGGCGGTGGTCCATGTCCTCTCCTTTGATCGTTGGCTCTGAGCACGCGCATCGGTTCCGGCTGGCCGATAGCGTAGCGCGATTCGTTGGCAGAGGTCAGAGGCGCGAGGGCGGACCGGCACCCGGCGACAAGACAGGCCGGGTCACCTACACCCGGTGCTCTTTGCGCACCACCTTGCGCGCTCCGGAGTGCCAGGAGGTGCTCCAATCCTTGGGCGGAACGATTTCATCCAGCCGGTCCAACTGGTCGATGCTCTTGAGGCGCGTGTAGATGAGCTGCCAGGCGCATGGGCGATCCGGGTCCACCTCGCAGTGCGTCTCGGTCGAACCTCCGCAGGGCCCGTTCAAGCAGCCGCTTGGCGCAGCGCGTCACCGGGCAGATGCCGCCGAACTGGGCCAGCATGCAGTCGCCGCAGCCCAGGCACTTCTCGGTCCAGACCGCCTGCTCTTCCAGCGTCCCCATGAACTGTGTGTTGAGACCGGCGTAGACGGGCTTCCCGGGGAATCTCTCGGCGATGGCCTGCACCCCGACGCCGCAGCCGAAAGACACGATGGCGTCGACCTTGGCCGCCGGTTCCGCCAGGTCCTTGATGAACTCGTTCTCGCACTGGCGCTCGATGGTCACCTGGGTCAGCTCCAGCGGTTCGCCCTCGAGCTTGCGCGCCATCCGGATGGCGTAGGAGGCGATGCCCACCTCGCGCTCGCCGCCGGCCAGGCACACCGTGACGCAGGTGCCACAGCCGACGAACAGCACCTTGTCGTGGCCCGCGATGAGGTTCTTCAGCTCGGTGATCGATTTCGGGGAAGCGACAATCATAGGGATCCTTCACTTTCCAGCGGCTGGGGCTCCCTGAGCGGGTTCGGCCCCAGCGCTCTGACCGTGTTCACCATCTCCTGCACGCTCTCGACGAAGGTGGGGGCCATGGCGGCCGAAAGATTCACCATCTTGAGCCGCTCGTCGCCCACGCCGATCTCGGCCAGCATCTCGCGGATGCGGTTCGTGCGCTTGCGCGCGCGCAGGTTGCCCTCCAGGAAGTGACAGCCGCCTTCCAGGCAGCCGGCCACCAGGATCCCGTCGATGCCCTTCAGGAAGGCGTCGAGGATGTGCTCCATCTCGATCTTGCCGGTGCAGGGCGCGTGGATGATGCGCACGTTGGCCGGGTACTGCATGCGCTTGGAGCCCGCCAGGTCCGCCGCGGCGTAGGCGCAGTAGTTGCAGCAGAAGGCGATGATCTCGGGTTCCCAGGTGGTCGATGGCATCACGTGCTCACTCCTCCGACGAGCAGCTCGTCCAGCATGGCGACCAGCGCCTGGTCTTCCTGGTGCAGCAGGGTGATCGTCCTGGCCGGGCAGGAGGCGGCGCAACTGCCGCAGCCCATGCACATCGCGCCCTGTATCTCGGCCTTCCCGAGCTCGTTGATCATGGGAGCGCCGTAGGGGCAGACCTTGACGCAGGTGGCGCACGCCACGCAGTTCTCGGGGTCGACCTTGGCCACCTGTCCGGGGATCTCCAGGTGAGTCTTCGAAAGGACCGTCGTGGCCCGCCCCACCGTGGCCTGAGCCTGGGCGATGGTCTCGTCCATGAATCGCGGCGAGTGGGCCAGGCCGCACAGGAACTCGCCCTCGTTGGCCAGATCGACCGGGCGGAGCTTGGGGTGCGCCTCCAGGAAGAACCCGTCGGCCGTGAGGGCACTGCGCAGCTGCCCGGACAGCACCGGGTTGCCCGCGGCCGGAGCGATACCGGTGGAGAGCACCAGCAGGTCGGGCCGCAGCACCAGCTCGCGGTTGCTCGACGAGTCGTGCACCGTCACCTCGAGCCGTCCGCCCTTCCTCGACCACCACCGGGTCGCCCTTCTCCGGATGGCGCACGAACAGGACCCCTTCTTCGCGAGCCTTCTGGAAGAACAGCTCGCGGAATCCGTAGGTGCGGATGTCTCGGCCCAGTATCGCCACGTTGGCGCCGGGCAAACGGCGCTTGATCTCGAGCGCGTTCTTGACCGCCTCCGAGCAGCACACCCGGCTGCAATAGGGGTGCTCGTCGTTGCGGCTCTCCACGCACTGGATCATCACCACGGTGGGGTTCTTCTTGCCCTGCAGCTCGGGCGGGAGGCCGCCTCCGGCCAGCACTGCCTCCAGCTTGCTCTGCGTGGTCACGTGCGGGTTCTTGCCGTGCAGGTACAGCTCGGTGGACCGCTCCTGGCCGCCCGTCGCGACGATGACCACTCCGTGGCTGACCGGCAGCTCGCGCCCCGCCACGTTGAGGACGCTCTTGAAGTTGCCCACGTGTCCGCTGATGCTCGCGGGCGTTGCGTTCAGGTAGACGTCGATCCCGGGATGGGCTTGGACCTTGTCCACCAGTTCGCGGAGGTACGCCTCGACGTCGGTCCCCTCGAGCGTGCTGTGAACCTCGCGCAGCAGGCCGCCCAGGGCCGGCTCCTTCTCCACCAGGTGCACCTCGAACCCCTGGTCCGCGATGCCCAGCGCCGCGGTCATGCCGGCCAGTCCGCCGCCCAGGACGAGCGCCGAGGCCGTCACCGGCAGTTGTCCCGGTCTGCAGCGCCTTCAGATGCCGCGCCCGCGCCACCGCCATGGCCATCAGGTCTACCGCCTTGGCCGTGGCCGCCACGGGGTCGTCCTTGTGCACCCACGAACCCTGGTCGCGGATATTGGCCATCGCGAACAGGTACTGGTTCAGCCCGCTGTCGCGCAGCGTCTCCTGGAAGAGGATCTCGTGAGTGCGCGGCGAGCAGGAGGCCACCACCAGCCGGTTGAGCCGGTGCTTCTCGATCATGTCCTTGATGTGCTGCTGGTTCGTGTCGGAGCAGGTGTACAAGCTGGCTTCGGCGTGGACACACGTTGGGCAGAGCGGACGCCTTCCGGGCCACCTCCTCCACGTCGATGACCGAGGCGATGTTCTGGCCGCAGTGGCAGATGAACACGCCCACCCGCGGCGGCTCGTCGGTGATGTCGCGTTCCCAGGGGTACTCGCGGCGCTGGATCAGCGTGCCGCGGGCCTCGGCCAGTTGGTCCATCGCGCACGCGGCGGCCGCCGATGCCTGGGCCACCGATTCGGGGATGTCCTTGGGCTCCTGGAACGCCCCGGCCACGTAGAGGCCGGGCTTGGACGTCGCCAGCGGAGCCAGCCGTTCGGTCTGGGCGAAGCCGAACTGGTTGAGCTCCAGCCCCAGCCGTCCGGCCGTCTGCCGGACGCTGTCGGGAACCTGCATCCCCACGCTCAGCACCACCAGATCGAATTCCTGCTGCTGTTCGATCCCCGCCTGGTCGAAGTAGCGGACGCGCGGGTTCTTCGTGCCGGGCATCTCGACCACGCGCGAGGGGATGGCCCGGATGTACTTCACGCCGTGCTCGTCGCGGGCGCGGTTCACGTAGCCGTCGAACTCCTTGCCGAACGCGCGCACGTCCATGCAGAAGATGGAGACGTCCAACTCCTTGCCGTGCGCGTGCTCCAGGGCGACCATCGCCTCCTTGGTGGCGCTCATGCAGCAGATGGACGAGCAATAGCCGTTGCCGCGGGCGGCGTCGCGGCTGCCCACGCATTGGATGAAGGCGATGCGCTCGACCTCACCGCCGTCCGAAGGCCGCTGGACGTGTCCGCCGGTGGGACCCGCGGCCGAGAGCATGCGCTCGAACTGGACGCTGGACAGCACGTTCGCGTATCGCCCGTGGCCGAACTCGCCTCGCAGAGAGCCCTGGAACTCCTCGAAGCCGGGGGTCAGGATCACGCTGCCGGCGTCGATCTCGATCTCCTCGGGCTGCTGGTCGTGGCACACCGCTCCGGCCGTGCACGCCTTGACGCACTGCATGCACTCGCTGCAGAGACCGCACGCCAGGCAACGCTTGGCCTCCGCGACGGCCTGCTCGGCGCTGTAGCCTTGGTCGATCTCGGTGAAGCCGCCCGACGCGCCCGGCCGGGTCGGCCTGCGGCATCTTCACGCGCTCCTGCCGCGGGGCGTCGGGCCTGGGGTTCTTGGCCGTCTCTGCCTCGCGCAGCCGAAGCCGGGGCTTGGAGCAGCTTGGCGCCCCGCAGATAGGCGTCGATGGCCTCGGCTGCCTTGTGACCGTGGGCCATCGCATCGACCATGGAGGCCGGTCCCAGCACCGCATCGCCGCCCGCGAACAGACCCGGGACGCTGGTGGCGAGCGTGTCCTTGTCGGCCACGATCCGCCCACCCGGGCCGGTGGCCACGCCCAGCCCGGCCGCGTCGATGCCCTGGCCGATGGTCACGATCACCGTGTCGGCCGCCAGGAACGGCGGTCTTCGAATCGTCGAACTGGGGAGCGAACCGCCCCTGCTCGTCGAACACGCTGGTGCAGGCGCGGAAGGAGACGCCGGTGACCTTGTCCCCGCTCGTCTCGATCCGGGTCGGCCCCAGGCTGTTGTGGAAGACGACCCCTTCCTCGAGTGCCTCGGCTGCCTCCCAGGAGTGGGCCGGCATCTCCGCGCGGCTCTCGAGACAGGCCAGGTGCACCGAGGACACGCCGGGCAGCCGGCGGGCGCAGCGCGCGGCGTCCATGGCGACGTCGCCGCCGCCGATGACCAACACGTTCGGGCCGAGCGCGGGTGTCTCCCCGCTGTTGACCCGGCGGAGGAAGTCAAGACCCGCCCAGACGCCCGGGGCCTCCTCGCCGGCGATGCCCAGGTTCCGGCTGATCCATGCTCCCGGGGCCGCGAACACGGCTTTGAAGCCGGAACTCCAGGAGGGTCTTCGGGTCGGAGACGCGGGTGCCGGTCTTGGCCTCCACACCCAGGTCGAGGATGTACTGGATCTCCCGGTCCAGCACGTCCTTGGGCAGGCGGTAGCTGGGGATGCCGTACCGCAGCATGCCGCCCAGATGCGGCTGGGCCTCGAACATGGTCACGCCGTAGCCCAGCAGGGTCAGATCGAAGGCCGCGGTCAGGCCGGCCGGGCCACCGCCGATGACGGCGACCTTGGTACCCATCTTGGCGGCCGCGGGCTTGACCGGCGGATACTCGGTCTGGATTCAGATCGATGTAGTCGGCGGCGAAGCGCTTGAGATCGCGCACCGACACGGCCTGGTCGATCTCGCCGCGGTTGCAGCTCATCCTCGCAGGGATGCTGGCAGACCCGCCCGCAGGCGGCCGGGAGCGGGCAGCGCTCGCGGACCAGCTCGTAGGCCTCCTTGAACTTGCCCGCGGCGATGAGAGCCACGTAGCCCTGGGCGTTGACGCCGGCGGGGCAGGAGGATCCTGCACGGCGCGCGTCCGGCGGCCTTGGAGATGCCAAAGACGTTCGGGATCGCCTGTGGGTAGGGGCGGAAGATCGCCTTGCGGGTGCCCAGGCGGCGGTCGAACTCGCTGGGCAGGTCGACCGGGCAGGCATCGGTGCAATCGCCGCAGGCGTTGCACTTGTTCAGGTCCACGTAGCGCGGGTTCTGGCGGAGCTTCACCTTGAAGTTGCCCGGCGTGCCGGAGATCCCCTGGACATCGGCCAGCGTGATGATCTCGATGTTCTTGTTGCGGGCGCACTCCACCAGCTTGGGGGAGAGGATGCACATCGCGCAGTCGCCGGTGGGGAAGGTCTTGTCCAACTGGGCCATCCTCCCGCCGATAGCGGGCGAGGAGTCCACCAGGTAGACCTTGAAGCCGCTCTCGGCCAGGTCCAGGGAGGCCTGCATGCCGGTGATGCCGGCCCCGCAGACCAGTACGGCGCCTACGGCCTCGGGGGCAGAGGTCGCCATTCCGCCTTGTTCCCGTTGTCTCCGCTCATCGTACTGCGCCTCGTTCCCGGAGCAACCCTTTGGATCGCAGCAGCCCTCGCGGGTCTACGACCAGGCTGTCGAGCGACAACTCGCTCGCCGAGCAGCCCATGGCCAGACCCAGCAGTTGCGTGAAGTAGAAGACCGGCAGGTCGTACCGGCGCCCGTACTTGGCCTCGACGTCCTTCTGCCGCATGTCCAGGTTGAGCTGGCAGAGCGGGCAGGCGGTCGCGATGCAGTCCACTCCGGCGGCCTGGGCCATCGACAGGATCTTGTCGGTCAGCTCGAGGACGATGCTCGAGTCGGTGATGGAGAAGCTCGCTCCGCAGCACTCGGTCTTGTGCGGCCAGTCGACGGACGTGGCTCCGGCGATCTCGAGGAGCTGGTCCATCAGCGTGGGGTTCTCCGCGTCGTCGAACTGCGTGACCTCGGGCGGACGCGAGAGCAGGCAGCCGTAGTAGCAGGCCACCCTCAGCCCGGTCAGCGGACGGCGGATGGCCGCGGCGATCTCCTGCCGCTCCATGTCCTGGCCCAGGATCTCCAGCAGGTGCCGGACCGGCGTCAGGCCGTCGTAGTCGGCCCCCAGCACTTGGGCGACCTTCGGCCCGGACGGCGGCGTCGCCGGCGATGTGGTGATTGGCCATCTTCAGACGGCTGTAGCAGGCGGCGCAGGCCACCGCGACCGTCTCGGCCGCGGGCTGCGCGCAGGTTCTGCGCGGGCAGCGCGTCGGCGAGGAGCGGGTCGCGTGCTGTGGGCGGCGGTGGAACCGCAGCAGATCCAGTCCTCCAGCTCGGGCAACTCCAAGCCCAGCTTGGCTGCCATCGCCAGCGTCGAGCGATGGAAATCCTTGGCCGTGCCGTCCAGCGAGCAGCCGGGGTAGAACGTGTAGCTCAAGGCTTACCTCCCTTCGGCCGCGCCGGCGGAAAGCTCCTCGCGCTCGCGCCGCCCGCGCGACCCGCCGGCCCAAGCAGCGGCAGTTTGCCCTTTCTCAGCATCATGGGCGCCTTGTCGAGATCCTCGAAGAGGCGTCTGGTGCGCAGCTTGAAGACCGCCATCAGGCCCAGCTCGTGCACCCGTCCTCGCTTGCGGACGCTCCTCAGGAACGCCTCGTTGAACACCGGAACGGCCGTGCTCGCCGCCGCCAGTCCCTCGCGCAGGCTGAGCGCCCGCAGCGCGTCGTTCATGGCGGGGATGTCCACGCTTCTGCGGGCAGCGGGTGATGCACGTCTGGCAGGACGTGCACTCCCAGATGAAGCGGCTGGTGAGCACCGCCTCGCGCTGGTCCATCTGCACCAGCCGGACGAGTTCGTGCGGCCTGAGATCGCCCCGGCCGGCGACAGGGCAGCCGCTGGAGCACTTCGCGCACTGGTAGCAGCTCATGGGCGAGGCGCCGCTCGATGGCCTTCACCTCGCCGGCCAGGCTGCCGCCGATCTCTTCGATCTCGAGGTCACCGGGGTCGCGCGGGGTCACTGCGGGGATCATCTCGGCGGTCATTTCTTCTCCTCCGACCCGGCCAGCACCGACAGCTTGACCGCGCTGACCTTGCGGTAGACGTCCTGCGGGGCCCGTGAGCTCGCCGTCCACCGTCAGCAGATCCTCCACCCGGATGCCGAAGAGCCGCTCGTTCTCCTCCAGGTAGCCGCGGATCAACCGCCAGTCTTTGTCGTCCAAGGGTGAGAAGCCCCCGCCGTTGAGCTGGCGCTCGACCACCTTGTGGTGCGGGTCGCGGATGTAGATCGCGCCGCCGCTGGCCAGCGAGAACAGGTTGCTGCCCGGGTACGGCGTTCGCCTGGGGAACGATGCGGCCGCTGTCCGTCGAACTCGATGCCGTTCAGGATGACGAACCCGCCGCCCGTCAAGGGATCCCCGGCCATGAAGGACTCCGCCAGGAAGTCCAGGCAGGTGCCGTTGATGACCACGCGCGGGCGGCCCACGGCATTGATCAGCGGCCTGCCCGCTCCGTTGCCGAGGACGTACACCTCGCCGCCCTTCGCGCCGTACATGAAGGTCTGGCCCACGTCGCCGTAGATCACCAGCTTGCCGCGCTTGGCGATCTGGGCCACCTGGTCCTGAGCGTTGCCATGGATGTGAAGCTCCAGGCCGTCCATGCCGCTGGCAATGTAGTCGCCGTTGGAACCGTAGAGATCGATGCGCACGCCGTCCGTCGCCGGGCCCAGTCCCACCCCGTGAAAACGCTGCCCGCGCAGACGATAGACGATGAACCGCTTCCAACCCGCCCTGTACGCCTCCCGCAGGAGGACCGCGTCGCAGTCGTCGCCCTCGGGCGGGAAACCCTCGCCGTCGATGCACAGCAGCTCCTCCCCGGGCTGCGGGGGCGCCAGCGCGATCGCGCGTGTACCAGGTTATCCGCCGCCAGGCGCGATTCGCAGGCTCGCCGAAGACAGGAGCGGTGTCGAAGAGCCGGTCGAGTTCGTCCTCGAGGACCCGGACGATCGTTGCGCGGCGTTTGTCGCCGGTCGGGAAGCGCCGGTCGTGGAGTCGGGTGAGGAGCTCGATGCCCGCACTGCGTGTCTTCGAATCGACTGCGGAGTCGCCCGCCACGGCGAACACGTGCTCGCAGAACCGGCGCAAGTGTTCGGCCGGCCACGAGGCCGATTTCACGCGCCTCCTCAAAGAGGGCATCCACCTCGCCTCGGTGCAGTCTCTCCTGGACATCCTCCACGCTCACCTGCTCGGCGGGGCACGTCGTCATGTGAACCATCTATGACATCGACGCGTCGGTAGGTCGCAGCGCACCGTGCCGGTCTCGCAGGTGACCTCGCGGCCGAACTTGTCGGTGCACGAGAGTCGCATCTGGCCGTTGTTGCCGTTGTTGCCCGGCGCCACCGTGAAGATGAAGGCGCCCCCGTCGGTGGAAGAGCCGCCCCGAGCGTTCCAATACTTGTCGGCCACCGGGCAGAAGCGCGGATCCTCCTCGGCCAGGCTCCGCAGCGTCGCATCGATGGCCTGCTTCTCTGAGCAGATGAGGCCGATCTGGACGTCGCCGCTGTCCGAGAGCGCGAAGACCTGCGGCCGTAGCATGGCCGTGTCGGTGATGCCCAGCAACTGGAACCGGTCTCCCTGGCTACGGGCGATGATGAAGAACCAGGGACCATCCGGTGACGCGTGTATGTGCGTCGCCTGGATCTCCCGGTAGATGAGCTGCTTCTCGGGCGGCAACTGGTCGATGTCGAGTTCGGTGGTTGGAGCCAGCGCCTCGATGATGTACTCCAGCGGATACCCGTAGACGCGGTCCCACAGATCGAACAGCTGCACCGACACCTCTGTGTCGGTGAGGAACTGCTGCCGGATATTGCGCTGGCGCAGGTACTCGCAGACCGAGTGGTAGTTGGCGAAGTCTCCGTTGTGGACCAGCGCCTCGTTCAAGCCGACGAACGGGTGCGCCCCGCCGGGGTGCCACACTCGGCCCTTGGTGGGATAGCGCTGGTGAGCGATCCACACGTGGGCGCCGAAATCCTGGAGCTGGTAGTACTCCACGTTCTGCTCGGCATACCCGACCAATCTTGAAGATCAGCAGGTTTCTGCGAATGGGAAAGCACGAACGCGCGCTTCTCGCCCAGTGAGGCGTAGTATGCGTCGTTGAGCTGGTAGGAGTTGCGCCACACGAACTCGTCCTCGAGTGCCCGCGGCGCGAGATCCTGCAGTCCTGCCGCTTCGGCGAAGGTTCTGAGGACGTCCGGCTTCGCGCGCACCGCGTAGCGGTGCACGTCCGGCGGCCTGACCTCCAGGCCGGGGATATCGCGATAGTCGTCGACATGTGGCTGCCGCGTGGAGAGCGCGATGTCGAAGTGAGGCAGGATGAACTCCCGCTCCAGGCTCGGCGTGACAGTCGGGATCGAGCAAAGCGATCTGCAGCAGATAGTGGCTTTCGAGCATATCGGCGGAAATGCCCAGTTGCTCGGGCACGAGGCCTGCGGCCGCGATGCCGCCCCCCTTGCCGTTGCCGCGGTTCTGCATCTGTTTGGAGGGCTCGTAGATGAACCGTCCCTTCACCGGCACGGTGCAGGCGAAGCCTGTGACACCGCAGCCGCCTTCCTCGACCGGCTCGGATCCGATGGGCTCGTCCGGACCCGAGTAGACCTGCGACCGGCCGGCCAGCAACCGCTCGGCGAATTCGCTCATCGGTGCACCTCCCCAGCTACGGCCGGCTCGTCGCTGAGGTAGCAGAGCACGTCGCTCCGCCCCCGCAGTTCGCGGATCGAAGCCATCCCCAGGCGCGCCAGCACGGCCATCATCTGCTCGCGCCAGGCGTTATGAAGGTTGATCAGCCGCTGCGTGGCCCATTCCAGGCTCATCTGCGTCCACGAGTTCGGGGTCAGTGGTGGCGATGCCGCGTGGACAGCCCCGCCCGCTCTCGCAGCAGGCGCAGCGCACGCAGCCCAGGGCCACCATCTCGGCCGTGCCGATGACCACGCCGTCGGCCCCCAGGGCGATGGCCTTCAAGGCGTCGTAGGCCGTGCGGATGCCGCCCGAGGCGATCAGCGTGATCTGGTCGCGGATGCCCTCGGCGGAGAGGAACTTGTGCACCTTGGGGACGGCGTACTCGATGGGCATCGCGATGTTCTTCTTGGCGATGTCGGGCGCCGCGCCGGTGCCGCCGTAGCTGCCGTCCAGGTGGACGATGTGCGCCCCCGCGTAGTAGCTGCCCACCGCCACCATGTCCACGTCGGTGGGCGTCGACACCTTCACGCTCACCAGACAGCTAGGGTTCATCTCCTTGATCCAGTCCAGATGCTTCTTGTGGTCCTCCACGCTGTAGACGCTGTGGAAGGGGAACGGGCTGAACGAGGCGTTGCCGGCCACGGCCTCGCGCATGCGGGCGACCGGGGGAGTGTTCTTGTCGCCCAAGAGGTGGCCGCCCAGACCCGGCTTGGCGCCCTGTGCGTACTTGAATTCCACGATCCGCACGCGCTGGATGGTCTCCTCGCGCACGCCGAAGAGGCCCGTGGCCACCTGCGTGATCACGTGGTCGTCGTAGGGCCTGAGGCGATCGTGATAACCGCCCTCTCCGGTGCAGGTGAAGCTGTTCCAGGCCGCGGCCGCGCGGGCCTTGGCCAGGATGGTGTGGATGCTCACCGACCCGAAGCTCATCCCGCCGCCGTAGACGGGGATGTCGATGTGGACCTGCGGCCGCCCGTCGCCGCGCCGGTTCAGATCCAGACTCGTGTCGACCGCAGCGGCGTCGACCAGGGGCGGACCGCTCCCGTTCGGGCTTGCGCCGAAGAACTCCGGCGCTTCGAACTTGAAGCGCAGACTGTCGAACCCGCCGCCCGAGGCGCCGTGCGCTCCTCGAGATGGGGCGGCGCGGCGTGCCCGGTGGCGGCCTGATGCCAGGTGGAGAGGATCAGGTCGCTCGACCAGCGCGGATCGCCCATGCAGTCGGCGCTGGGGTTGCGCCGCATGGTCAGCGCCTTCTGCGGGCACTGGGCGATGCAGGACTGCGTCCGTCTCGGCGCACTCCGGGCCGATGCACAGGTGGTCCTGCGGCCGCAGAGTGAAGGCATAGCCTTCGGGCTTGACGTGGACCCCATACCGGCAGACCTCGACGCACCGGCCGCAGGACGCGCACTGGGCCAGACGGTCGATCTTGTACTTGCCCAAGACGTTGCGGTAGCGGTCGGGTGCCGGACGGACCTCCCGGTCGACCTGTTCTGCGGCCCTCGCTTGGCCCGGACGATGCCTGTCGGCCGGTGCTGTGCCGGGTCGACCGGATCGCCGCAGTGTGGCCGTCGACCGTCATCCTCAGACCTGAGACACGCGAGCCAGATCGCCGAATGCCTCCTTCTCGATGTCCTCCATGAAGATGGCTCGTCCCACTTCGCCACGCAGGCGGCGGACCTCACGGATGCCCATGGCGCCCAGCACCTCGATGAGCTGGCTGTGCCACGCGCCCATGAGATTGACCATGCGCTGGGCGGCGTAGGCGGGATCGACGGAACCGATGTCGACGGGGCAGGCCTTCCCGGAGTCGCACTGGCGGCCGCCGCGGCAGACGCGGCAGCCCAGAGCCACCAGGAGCGGCGTGTCCACGGCCACCAGGTCGGCCCCGCAGATGATCGCCTTGGCCATGTGCTCGGCCAGAGCGATGCCGCCGGAGACGATCAAGGTGACCTCGTCGCGCAGCCCTTCCTTCACCAGCCGTCCGTGGACTTCGCGGAGGGCGTCCTTGATGTGCCGGCCGGGCCGCCCGTCATCCAGGCGCTCGCGCCCGTGCTGGTCGGCGCACAGGTGGAAGACCTTGACGCCCTGCCCGCCCCAGCTCGACGACGCGCTCGGCTGTCGTAGGGGCGCAGCGCCATGCGGACGGAGACGATCAACTGCGGGTGGGCGGTCTGCATCCGGCCGGCCGACTCCGCCGCATCCGGACCGTCCAGTCACCTGCGCCATGCGCACGGCCGCGAGAAGGTCCCGGTACCGCTCGATCTCGGTCTCGTCTTCGACAGACGGGCACGACGAAAGGCAGTTGCTCGGGCGGCAGTCGCGGAGGCCTCGGCCGCCGGCATCACGGCCAGGGAGCTTGAGCTTCTAGGGCCGCCGCGGCCCGGGCGGCGGCCAGGTGCTCGCTCTCGACCGGCCAGCCCGGCATGTCCAGGATCGCCGGGAGCTGGATCTCCAGAAGATGAGAGGGCGGAGTGAGCAGCTCGCCGTCGGGCGTGAACCGCAGGCGCATGGGCTTGGGGCCGATGTCCACCGAGGTGGAGATGTACTCGCGCCCGTGGATGCCGTCGCGGGTGGGGCGCACGATCTCCGACATGTCCGTCCAGATGGAGTCGAAGCCGGGGCCGTGGAATCGCCCGCGATAGCCGGCCCCGGAGACGGGGATCCTGCCGGCGTCGGACTGGTTCCAGGTGGTGAGCAGGATGTCGGGCTTCCAGTACTCGTCGCCCATGTCCAGGAACTCCGGGTTGACCGAGACGCTCAGCAGGCCCTTGGTACAGCCCTGGACGCAGGACAGGCAGGCCTTGCACTCGTCGAGCGTGTCGACCGAGGTCAGCGGGTCGCGATTGTAGGCCGCCTCGTGCCGGTAGACGTCGTAGAGGCAGCGCAGCTTGACGCAGTTGGTGCAGCGCGAGCAGTCCTCGCGCCAGTCGACGTTGCCGAACTTGCCCACCCGGTGGAACCGCGGAGCTGTCGGAACGGTGTGGATGTGGTAACGGTCGGGCATGTCTGACCTCGCCTTACGCCAATCCCGCTGCTTCGATCACTTCGCCGGCCACCGCTTCGGACCCGCCGCTGAGGATGTGGATGCCGCGGACGCCGGGGACCGTCTTGAGCTGGCCGGCTATCTCGACCGCCATGGCCAGGCCCTCTTTGGCCGCATCGGAGGCCGCGGCCAACCGGGCGACCACGGCCTCGTCCAGCGGGCCGTAGGTCTGCCGCTGCCGAAGGGACTCGGCCTTCTCCACGCTGGTCAGAGGCAGCACGCTCGCGATGATGGCGGTCCGCTCGTCCAGCCCGGCTGCTCGGACCGCATCCATCCACAGAGTGAACCCGGCCAGGTCGAACACCGGCTGCGTCAGCAGGAACTCCGCTCCGGCCGCGATCTTCTTCTTGAGCCGGAGCAGGTTGAGTTCCAGAGGCTGCTGGTAAGGGTGGGCCACCGCCCCGACGACCAGCTCCGGAAGGTCCAGTCCCTTCAGGGCCTGAGTGAGCTGGATGGAGTCGATGTCGTTGGCTCCGGCCGCCTGGGGACAGACCCCCAGAGACTGGTGGTTGCCGCTGAGGCAGAGGATGGCGCCGATGCCCAGGGCCGAGGCTCCCCAGGCATCGCTCTCCAGGGCGATGCGGTTGCGGTCGCGGGTCGACATGGAAAGTACGACCGCGCGGCCTTCCCGAGCCAAGAGGGCGGCGCAGGCCAGGGCCGAACCGTGGATCTCGTCGGGGTTATCCGCTAACGATCACCGCATCGAGGCGGGGTGGCAAGCATGGTCGAGAGCCTCGTGACGGCCTCTGCGCCGCCGCTGCGCGGCGGCACGCACTCGGCGGTGAGAACCAGCCGGCCGGAGTTCAGTGCCTGGACGAAGATCAGTCTTCATTGGCGTCATCGCTGATGTCCACTTGTTGGTAGAGCTCCTCGGCGACTTCGGTCAGTAGGCCCGGCGTAGAGCGGGTTGGGGTCCAGACCATCGAGGGCCCGTGAAGTCGCGTCCCGGATGGCGGCCACCTGCACTTCGATAGCCTCAGCCGTGCGAGCAGGCTCGGATCGTCCGGCGCGAGGCGCCATGTCTTCGGTCGCGGTGCCGGCCAGGTGGAAGAGCATCAGACGCTTACCTCCCAGCCCGACCTCGTCGAGGATGGTGCGCACGTAGTCCACCCGGCGGGCCCATCGCTTGCTGCCCTCGAGGTAGTGGCAGTTGTCCTCTTCGCAAGAGACCGTGAGGACCAGGTCGGCGCCGGACTCGAACGCCTTGAGGACGTGCTCCGGCTGCAGCCGTCCGGTGCAGGGCACCAGCACTTGCCGCACGGGGAAGGGCCAATCGAATTCCGGGACGGTCGGGCGCGACCGGTCGGCGGAGTCCGGCGTTTGGCCCGGACGGGCGCAATTGGCACATACGAAGGCCGTGACGACGACAGTGGTGGCATCACAGGTCGCCTGCATAGATAACCTCCGTACCAGCGGCGATCTATTAGTTCCTATTCGACATAGCTCACAGTGCCGGTCCTTGCGATGGTTGCTTGACTGCCGACCGATCCGTCTTCCGAGTTGTCGCCCCAAGACGAAAGCGCGCGGCCCCAGCTGGAAGAACCCCGCCCGGCGGCCGAAGCCGCCGGGCGGACAGCAGGGTGGCTGTCTAGAGGATCGGAAGGTACCGCGATATCTCGTACGGAGTGACGAGGGTCTTGTACTCGTCCCACTCCGCCCATTTGTTGCGGATGAGGTAGTCGCACACGTGGTCGCCCAGGGCTTCACGCACGAAACTGGACTTCTCGAACTCCTTGATCGCCTGATAGAGGTCTTCGGGCAGGGAGTCGATACCGGCGGCCTCGCGCTCGGCCTCGGTCATCTCGTAGATGTTGTTGCTCGCTTCCGGGGGAAGCTCCATCCCCTTCTCTATGCCGTCGAGGCCGGCGGCAAGCATGGCCGCGAATGCGAGGTAGGGGTTGCAGGCGGGGTCGGGGTTGCGTAACTCCACCCGGGTGGCGTTCTCCTTCCCCGGTTTATAAAGAGGCACGCGCACCATGGCCGAGCGGTTCCGGCGCGACCAGCAGATATAGACGGGGGCCTCGTATCCCGGCACAAGCCGCTTGTAGGAGTTGATCCACTGGTTGGTGACCAGCGCGATCTCCTTCACGTGCGCGAGAAGGCCGGCTACGTACGACTTGCCGACCTTCGACAGGTGGTATTCGTCGTTCGGGTCGAAGAAGGCGTTGCGATCACCCTTGAACAGGGACTGATGCACGTGCATCCCGGACCCGTTGACCCCGAAGATGGGCTTGGGCATGAAGGTGGCGTACAGACCCTTGGACTGCGCTATCTCCTTGACCGTCAGGCGATAGGTCATGACCTGGTCGGCCATCGTCATGACGTCCTTGTAGCGCAGGTCGATCTCGTGCTGCGACGGCGCGACTTCGTGGTGGGAGTACTCCACCTGGATCCCAAAGGCGTGCAGGGCGTTGATGGTGTCGCGGCGCAGATCACCGCCGGCGTCCAGGGTGGTGAGGTCGAAATACCCGCCGTGGTCGAGCACGTTGGTGCCGCGGCTGTCCTCGAAGTAGAAGAACTCCAGTTCGGGACCGATGTTCATGGTGTAGCCCAGGGCCCCGGCCTTCTCCGCCACTTTCCTGAGGACGTTGCGGGGATCGCCCGCGTAGGGCTCGCCGCTGGGCTGCCTGATCTCACAGAACATGCGGCCCGTGCCGCCGGCGCCGGCCCGCCAGGGCAGAACCGCGAAGGTGCTCGGATCCGGCCAGGCCACCATGTCGGATTCCTCGATACGGGCGAAGCCCTCGATGGAGGAGCCGTCGAAGCCCATGCCTTCTTCGAACGCGCCTTCGAGCTCAGCGGGAGTGATGGCGAAGCTCTTGAGGAAGCCGAGTACGTCCGTGAACCAGAAGCGGATGAACTTGATCTGTTTCTCCTCGACGATACGGATGACATCTTCCTTGGTCAGTTTCTCCGCCATCAACTGCTCCTTTCACAGTAGGCGCGTGTGTGGACTCCGTGTTTGTGGACGCTAGTTGGCATACATCCTGCCGTACGGCCTTGAGGTGTAGGGATAGATCTTGACGAAAGGCGCCTCGAGGATCGCCTCTGGGTCCAGGTTCATGGCTCGCGAATAGTCGCCGACTATGTCGCGCAGGCGCGCGCGGTCGGTCTCGTCAGGCTCGGCGACGCGCACCTCCTTGCCCAGTTGATGTTCCGCCACCGTGCCTCGCACGTACATGGCGCCAGCGTGCATGCCGGTGCCCACGTACGAGCCGACCACGCGGTCGCCGTCATCGCCAAGGCCGAGGACCACGATCTCGCCGCCCGCCATATACTCGCCCAAGAAGTCGCGGGCGAAACCGCCCACCACGATGAGCGGCCGGCTATCACCATAGGCCTTCATATGGATGCCCACACGATAGCCCACGTTGCCGCGCACATACACCGAGCCGCCGCGCATGCCGTAGCCGACCACATCTCCCGCGCTGCCGTTGATGATCACCAGGCCGGAGTTCATGGTGTTCGCTACCCCGTCCTGGGCGTTGTCGTTCACCACCAGGGTGGGACCGTTCATGAAGGCGGCCAGGTCGTTCCCGGGCACGCCGTTGATGATCACGGTCACTCCGGGGAAGGCCAGCCCGGTGCCGATGTAGCGCTGGCCGATCACGTTGTCGAGCACGACCTCGGTGACGCCGCGCTCGATCTCCTCGCGTATCTGCTCGTTGAGGGTCTTGTAGTAGACCCCCTTGCCGTCGATGTGCGCCCGGTGCCCCCGACGGGTGGCGATCCCCCGCTTGGTTCCCGGTTGGCCGGCCGTGATGCGCGCCGGCTCGATCCCGGTGGGGCCTCTGCGAGCCGGGCCGGTGGGCACTCTCCTCACCATTGCGGAGTCGGGGGCCGTCGTCCTATCCTCGTAGGCAGTCATAGGACCGACCCCCCTCACAGGCCTGCGGGCTTGACGCCCAGGATGTCGAGGGTCATCTTGTCCAGCCCGAGGCCGCGGAGCCGCTCCCGGCTGCCGCGCAGGCTCTCGATGGCGTTCACGCCCAACGCGCCAAGCACCTCGGCGATCTCGTGGGTCCAAGCGTGTGCTAGGTTGACCAGCTGCGAAGCGCCCCACTCGGGGTCGAGTCGGCGGGTAAGCTCCGGCCGCTGGGTGCAGATGCCCCAGGAGCAGCTGCCGGTGTGACACTTCTGGCATACGTGACAGCCGAGGGCCACCAGCGCCGCGGTGCCGATGGCGCAGGCGTCGGCACCCAGGGCGATGGCCTTGACCACGTCGGCCGAACTGCGGATGCCTCCGGCCGCCACGATGGAGGCTCGGTTACGGATGGCCTCGTCGCGCAGACGCTGGTCGACCGTGGCTATGCCGATCTCGATGGGGAGGCCCACATGGTCGCGGATGATCGTGGGGGAGGCTCCCGTACCACCGCGGAACCCGTCGAGGTAGATGATGTCGGCGCCTGCCCGGACGACGCCCGAGGCTATGGCCGCCACGTTGTGCACGCAGGCGATCTTCACCGAGATCGGCTTGTAGCCCGTAGCCTCTTTGAGGGCGTAGATGAGCTGGCGCAGGTCCTCGATGGAGTAGATATCGTGGTGAGGCGCGGGGGAGAGGGCGTCGGTGCCCTGGGGGATCATTCGGGTGATGGAGACCTCGTAGTCGATCTTCTCCCCGGGGAGGTGGCCGCCGATTCCTGGCTTAGCGCCCTGTCCGATCTTGATCTCCACGGCCGCGCCGGCCTGCAGGTAGCTCGAGTCCACCCCGAACCTGCCCGAAGCGCATTGCACGATGATGTGGTCCTGGTAGGGCTCGAGGTCGGCGTGGAGGCCGCCTTCGCCGGTGTTCATGAAGGTACCGAGCTCTGCCGCCGCCATGGCCAGTGAGCGGTGTACATTGAGCGACACCGAGCCGTAGCTCATCCCCCCGAACATGATGGGGGTCTCCATCTGCAGCTGGCGGTCGAGCTCGGTAATAAGAAGGGGACCGGCGCCGTTTGAGGCGCCCGGCCGGCCGCGACCATCCATCGCCACTTCGAGGAAGTCGGGTTTGCGGCCCAGGAAGGTGCGCATCTCCATAGGCTCCCGTAGCGGGTCGATGGAGGGGTTCGTCACCTGGCAGGCGTCCAGCAACAGGTGATCGAAGATGCGCAGGTACGGCTTGTCGCTGCCCATGCCGGTGAGCTGCACGCCCCCGGTCTCGGCCTGCTTCCAGATGGCCTTGATCAAGTCGGGCGACATACTGTCGGACTGCTTGAAGGCCAGCTCGTTCTTCTTGACACTGATGGCCCCGCCCGGACAGTAGGTCACGCAGCGATGGCAGGCGGAGCACTTGCCGTGGTCGGGCAGGGGCCGCCGCTCAGCCTCGTCCCACCCGTACACGTTCCAGCCGCACTGCCGGACGCAGCGCCCACACTGCAGGCAGGCATCCTTGTCGATGACCACCCGAAACTCCGAAGGTATGAAGGTCGTGAGCGCCATCAGACGACCCCGGACACCGTAGCCTGCTGGGCCGCTCGTCTCTGTCCGGCACTCCGGTGGGCCTGGGCGATGGCCTTCTGCCGACCCTTGTGGCTGACCCGCGCCACCACCGGCTCGCCCGCCAGGGGCATCCAGCTCTCCTCCGGATGCGGGCAGATCTCTCGGATGGCCGATTCCTCGCTGGCCACGTAGACGACGTCGCCGTCCCGCGCGGCCACCAGCGGGCGCAGCTTGATTCGGTCGTTGAGGGCCACCATGCCGTCGCTCATCCCCAGGACCACGGCGAAGGGCCCGTTGAGGAGGGCCGGCCCGTATACCATCCGCAGAGCCGTGAACAGCTTGCGCTGTTCCTCGGGCATGAGGTCGATATCCTTCCAGAAAGGGCTGGCCAAAGCCTTACACGCTATCTCCACCGGGAGTCCGTGCCGCCGGAGCATGAGATCGAACAGGTAGGTGACCACCTCGGTGTCGGTCTGCAAGGAGCACTTGTACCCGAACATCTCCAGATAGCGCCGGTTGATGCCGTACGAGCTGATCTCGCCGTTGTGGACGATCGAGTAGTCGAGCAGGGCGAAGGGGTGAGCCCCACCCCACCAGCCCGGGGTGTTGGTGGGGAACCGCCCGTGGCCGGTCCAGGTCCAGCCCTGATACTCATCGATGCGGAAGAACTCCCCGATCTCCTCCGGGAACCCGACACCCTTGAACGCGCCCATGTTCCTACCCGAGGAAGCGACGAACGCGCCGTCGACGTAGGTGTTGATGTCCATGACCGCGTGGACGACGTAATCCTCGGCACTCAGTTGGGTCTCGTGCAGCTGCTCCTCGGCGATGTCCAGGAAGTAGCGCCATAGGATGGGCTCGTCCTCGATGCCACGGATGGGCTTCGTGGGGATCGGTTCGTCCATGACCACCCGGAAGTGCTTCTTGAGATAGAACTCGGTGTCTTCCTTGGCCAAGTCGTCGTTGTAGAGCAGATGGAAGCAGAACAGGTGGGGGAGTTCGGGGTAGATGCCGTAGCCGGCGAACCCCCCGCCCAGGCCGTTGCCGCGGTCGTGCATGGAAGCCATGCTGCGTAGGGCCAGTTCGCCGGTCATCCGGGCGCCCGACTGGTCGCAGACGCCCATCAGGCCGCAACCACCCAGGATGCGCTGCTCGGACTCTTCCCGGTAACTCGGCCGGGGGCCGAAATGCCGCCCGGGCTCCGGCCGGAACCGCCGTCCGGGCGCGGGCGCCGCGGCGGACCGCTGCCTGAGCGCGGGCGTTGCCGGTTCGGCGCGGTCACCGTCGCTGTCACGTCTGTCGTAGAGGCTCATTCTCCATCCTCTGTCTCTTCTAGGATCGCCCGTAGCTCGTCGGAGCCGTTCGCGGGAAGCGAGGGGAGACCGAGCTTATCTCGGACGTTCTGGCGGGGCGCGCCCAGCATCCCGGTGTCCGCGAAGGTCTGGTAGTTGGAGCGCACCGCCACCGGCACCTTGCCCTGTTCTTGGGCCAGAAGCTTGAGCCTCTGGAACACGTCGGCCATACCGAGGCGACTGTGGCAGTGCTCGTAGCAGGTCAGGCAGTCGGCGCAGCGCCAGATATCGCCGCGCTCCAGGATACCTTCCAGGTCGCCGGCGAGGAGCTCGCCCAGGATGGCCGAAGGCAGGAAGGAATCGTCGGTCTGAGCGACCGGGCAATCGTCGTCGCAGGCCTTGCAGGCCGCGCAGGTCTGCAGCTCGGTCAGGTCGAACTCGCGGGCGACAGCCGCCCGTTGCGCCAGCTTGACCGGCCACTTCTCCAGGAACGGCTCGACACTCACGCGGTGCATGTCCAAGCCAAGTTCACACGGATCCATGCCCAGAGCCAGCGCTATCAACTCCGTGATGTAAAAGACCGGTACGCCGGCCTCCGCGGCACCGCGCAACTGGGTAGCCTGGTTCAGGTCGAACTGCAGGAAGCACGAGGGGCACGAGACAACGAGGGCGTCCGCCCCCTGCCCCCGGACATCCGAGAGCTTCCTGCTGCACATGTCAAGAGAAGCCTGGCGCTCCCCGACGCGGTCCAGGGCGTTGCCGCAGCAATCCATCTTGGTGTCGTAGTCGACCACGGTGGCGCCCAGGGCCCGCACCAGCTGCTCGAACTTGGTCGGCGCTGTGGGGCTGTCCCAACGGATGGCGGGGCTGGGGCGGAGCAGGTGGCAGCCGTAATGCACGGCGATACGCATGCCCCAGAATGGTCTCACCGCCCGCTTGCTCAGGGCGGCCGGCCCCAGATCCTCGCTCAGCCACTCCACCAGATGCCGGACGTCAACCTCACCCCGATACTGGAGTCCACTCGGTGCCAGGCGCCGGTTCACGCTCTCGTGCAGCCGCCAGTCGACCTTAAGGGCGGAGATGACCGACTTGAAGGTGGAGTAGCAGCCGTTGCACGGGGTGAGGAGGGGGTTACCCAAGCGCTCGGCCACGGCCAGATTACGGGCCGCCGTCAAGTAGTAGGCGTCCTCGTCGACGGCCTTCACCAAGGTCGTCTCCGGGCAGCAGGTGAAGCCCTGGGCGTCCACAGGATCGATGCCCAACTCGCGTACGACCAGACGGGTGGACTTCTCGATGAACGGGAAGCGGGCAGGGATGGTGCAACCCCAGAACATCGTCATCCGTTGCATAGCGCGCTCACCACCCTGTGTTGCTGCCGGTCCACCCTGCTGCCCCGCCTCGGCGGGACGAAGGGAGGATAACAACGGCAGACCCTCCGGTGTCTATCCAGGTGGCCTAGTTTTGCCTGGTTCTACTATACAGTTGGCCAGATTACGGTGACGCCGCGGGTCAGTCGCGTTCGAACGGTATCCCCAGACTTCGCGGTTGGACCACCCGCATCGCCCGGAGTACCCGGGCTACCACTCGCCGTGATCGCTCGGGTAGAGCGGCCAGCACCCGCTCCACCCACTCCGCGTTGCCGACGTTGACCAGCAAGAGCGTGAGGATCATGAGCGGGAACGGTGCCACCTGCAGCACCTGGGAAGGGATGCCCTGCAGGTCCGGCTGCAACACCACACTGAGCCATTGCAGGAACCCGAACAGATAGGCGCCCAGGGCCGCACGCACCGGGCTCCACGCTCCGAATATGACGATGGCGAGGACGATCCAACCCAGGCCGTCCAGCCCCGAGATCGTCCCCTTCCAGCCGGCCTTCACGCTGAGCGAGAACATGGGGCCGGCCAGGCCGACCAGAGCCCCGCCCAACGCGGTGTAGAAGTAGCGGATGACGTTGACCCGGGCTCCCCGGGCGAAGGCGGCCTCCGGGCGTTCTCCCACGGCCCGCAGGACCAGGCCGGGGCGGGTGCGGAAGATCCACCAAGCCGCAAGAAGGATCAGCGCGAAGCTGAAGTAGGTCATGACGTCGTGCTTGAAGAAGAGCGTGCCCAGGATCGGTATGTCCTCCAGCAGGGGTATGGGCCGGATCGACAGCGTGGGGCCCTGCTCGCCCATGTAGGGGTTGCCCAGGAAGTAGGACAGATCCCGACAGAAGAGCGTGAGTACGAAGCCCACGGCCACTTGCGACTGGCGCAGGGTGATGCTACCGAAAGCCACCACCAGGGCCACCGCCGCCCCGATGGCACACCCCGCCAGGAAGCCCAGGACGAGGCTGTCGGTGCTGAGCGCGACGACGAAGCTGCCCATTGCCGAAAGAAGGATGGTCCCGTTCACGGAGAGGTTGATGATCCCGGCCCGTTCCGTGAGGGTCTCGCCGATGGCGGCCACCACAATGGGTGCGGCCGTCGCCAGCACCCCCGCCAGACCTATGAGTATGGTGGTCGCGTCCATGAGGCTATCCTGGGCTTCCGGGATTGGGGGTACCCACTTCCAGGCTGGCCGGAAGGTGGACCTCTGCCGGCTCCAGCAGTGCGTCCGCCGGTGTCCCCGGCGGGGTCGCCGATGTGGCGGCCGCGCGCTTGCGGCGCAGGTAACGTTGCCGCGCCCCCTCGACCAGGATCACGAAGAGCACCAACGCGCCTTGGAGCACTCCGGCGAGAGTGGAGTCGAGCTTGAGGACGATGGGCAGCTGGATGCTGCCGATGTTGAGGGCGGCGAAGAATAGAGCCACCGGGGCCACCCATATGGCCCGATAGAGGATGAGCATCCCCACCATGAGGCCCAGGAAGCCATATCCGCTCGAGATCGAAGGGATGAGGCGATGGTAGACGCTCGTGACCTGTATGGCTCCTGCCAGGCCGGCCAGCCCACCGCAGAAGAGGAAGGCCAGCAGCCCGTACTGCCAGGTCGGCACTCCCAGGAGATAGGCCGCCCGGTTGTTGAGCCCCACCGCCTTCAGGCGCAGGCCGAAGTAGGTGCGTTCCAGGAGGATGTAGACCACTATGACCGCCAGGATGCCCAGCCCGAGCGACCACAGGCTGAGGCGCAGACCGCCCACGGTAGGCAGAGCCAGCTGGTCGGGGAAGGGTTCGGTGCCGCTCATGGAGCCGATCCCCGGGCGCTTCCAGGGCCCGAAGATGAGCCACAAGGTGAGCGCAGTGGCCACGTAGTTGAGCCCTAAGCCTCCGAAGATCTCGTTGACCCCGCCGAAGGTCTTCAAGATCCCGGCCAGGGCGGCCCACAGGGCTCCGCCCACGATGCCGGCGATCATGGCCAGCACTATGATCAGCGCGGGGGGGAGCGCGGTGTCCTGCAACAGGCGCATGACCCAGGTGGTGAGCACCGCGCCCAGGACGATCTGCCCTTCTACCCCGATGTTCCACAGACCGGCCGCGAAGGTGATGAGGACGCCCGCCGCCGCCAGCAGGAGCGGGACCCACGCCACGAGCACGTTGGAAAAGCTGTTGAGGGAGCCCACCGCTCCCTTGGCGATCTCCACGTAGGCCTGGAAAGGCGGAGCTCCCGTTACCAGGAGGATGAGGCTGGTGAGCAGGAAGGCCAGCACCAGGGCGCCCAGCTGTATGCCCAGGTTGATCCAGGTCTGACGGGTGAAGCGTCGGCGGCTTTGACCCGGGGCGCGAGCGTCTCCCTGCGGGGTCGGGGCCGTCTCAGGCATCTCCGCCCCCTGCGCGGTCCCCTGAGCGATCCCCCGAGCGGTCCCGTGCCTGGTTCCCTTCGAGGCCCCCGCCAATCAACTGCCCCAGCTCCTGCACAGTGGTGGTAGCCGCGTTGAGCGGCGCCGATACGTTGCCGGCGAAGAACACCAAAATGCGGTCGCTGTAGAGGAGGAGTTCCTCCAGGTCGCTCGAGGCGAAGACGATGGCCCCACCCTGGTTGCAGCGGTCCTTGAGCTTGCTCCAAAGGTAGATGACCGACTCGATGTCGAGACCCCGGGTGGGGTGCTCGAGGAGCATCAACTTGGCTCTGGCTTTGAGGAGGGCAAGCAGGGCCCGCTGCTGGTTTCCTCCCGACAGTGACTCGACCTTGTGGGCAGGCGTTCCCCTTATGTTGAACTCGGCGATACGCTCCTGAGCCAGGCGGCGTCCCTTCTCGCGATCGATGAAGAACCCGGGCTTCGGCTGGGTGAGCAAGAAATGGTCGGTAAGACTGAGGCCGGGGATCAAGCCTTCTTCCAGGCGGCTGGCCGGCACATACGCCACGCCTCTTCTCTTGAAATACCGGTAGGTCTTGCCGGTCATGTCGACGCCATCGAACGATAAACGTCCGCTGGAGACCGGCACCAGGCCCGCGCACGCCCGCAGGAGCAGGCTCTGACCGCTGCCCTCCATGCCCGCCAATCCTATGGTCTCGCCCGCGCGCACCTCGAGATCCACTCCGCGGATGCGGATGCGACCTTGCTCGGCTTCGACGGCGGAAAGCTGCAGCAAGGTCTCGCCGGGCGTGCAGGCCGCCCGCTCTCCAGGCGAGATCTCGCGCTCGAACATCATGGTCACAAGCCCTTGCACCGCGAACGGGGGCAGCGCCTCTCCGACGAGGCGGCCCTGCCGGAGCACCGCTGCTCGGGTGCATAACTCCTGGACCTCTTCGAGCTTGTGAGAGACAAAGATCACGGTCTTACCCTGGGTGGCCAGACGCCGCAGGGTCTCGAACAGCTCGGCCCTTTGCCGGGCGCTGATCCCCGTGGTCGGCTCGTCCAGGATCAGCACACCCGCGCCCAGCCAGAGAAGACGGAGCAGTTCGAGCTGCTGCCGCTCGCCGACCGTAAGAGATCCGACCTCACTCTTCAGATCGATGGAGAGTCCAAGCGAACCGGCCAACTCCTCGATGGCTGCGGTGGTCTCTGCCCTTCGGGGAACGATCCCTCCAGGGGCGCCGATGAGCAGATTGTCGACCACCCGCATGGGAGGGAAATCGAGGGGGTCCTGGTGGAGCATGCCCACGCCGTGCCTGATCGCGTCTGCCGGGCTGCGCATCTGCACTCTGTTACCGTCCAGGAAGATGTGGCCGCTGTCGGCCGGCTGGAAGCCGGACAGGATCTTCATGAGGGTGCTTTTGCCGGCCCCGTTCTCGCCCAGGATGCCCTGGATCGTGCCGGCGGGCACGGTGAGACTGATCCCGTCGTTCGCCTTTACGGGGCCGAAGTGCTTACGGATGTCGGTGAGCCTGACTTCCACGTGTCCGGGGTCCTCGGGGTCGTTTCCTAGGGGAACCAGAAAGGGGAGACCGGCGCGGCCTCCCCTTCACTGGATCCATCTTTCGTCGACTATGCGATGGCTATTCGGATGCGCTCTGGCCTTCAATACCTTCCAGGAGTTGGGGCAGGTACCAGATCTGTTGCGGGGTCGCCTCGACTCCGTCCGCGAGGTAGCTGGTGCCGTCCTGAAGGTTCAAGGGGCCCTTCCACAGGTTCAGACCTCCGGCCAAGGCGGCGATGAACTCGTCGATCTTGGCGGAAGCGTCGGCCGACAGGCCTTCACCCTTCTGGAAGCCCACGGCCGAAGTGTCCGGATTGTTAATGTCGGCCCAATCAGGCGGGTTCCATTCCCAGTAGCTACTCCACTGCCCGTCCCGGGCGGCTGTGATGGCGGCGAGGTAGGCAGGGCCCCAGTTGAAGAAGGGCACGCCGAGGGCGACCTCAGGAGCCTCCTCCAGGGAACCGACGAAGTCGTAGGGGATCGCCCATACCTGCTTGCCGGCGTCTGCCAACTTGCCGGCTTCGACCAGAGCCTCGGTGGTGTCGATGCCCGACACGACCACGTCATAGCCTTGGTTGAAGAAGTTGTCGGCTACTTGTGTGGGGTCGGAGGTGACGCCGGGGATGTTGAACCAGAAACCGATCCAGTTGACGCTGAACTGCAGCTGGGCCGGGTCTTTCTTCAAGTATTCAGTCCAAGCATACTTGGCGCCGAGGTACACCGAAGCGGCCAGGCGGCGGGTCTCATCGTTGATCAGCGGTCCCAGGTAGCCGATCTTGCCGGTCTGCGTGGTCAGGGCGGCAGCCGCGCCGGCGATCATCTTGCCGTACTCCATCTGGCCCATGATGTTGCTCAGGTTGGGCAGGTTCTGGAAGTCCTTGCCGTCTTTCCAGGCGCCGTCGCCGGAGGTGTGGACCACCGGGATGTCCGGGTGGGCCTTCGTGAAGGTGATGGCGCCGTCTTTCATGTCGTCGGAGGTGAAGAAGATCATCTTGGCGCCTTGGGCGAGCAGCTCTTCAGCCAGTTGCTCGACGGTGGTGCCCGGCCGGTCGGACAGGTTGGCCTTGTCGACGTAGACCATCTTGGCGCCGGGGAGCTTCTCCTCGACGTAGAGGCCGCCTTCGTAGTTCGCCTGGCTCCAGCCGTTGTCGTTATAGGGCCCCACGAGCACCATGCCGAAGATGAACTCCTCGGGGGCTTGGGCAGCCGTGGTGGTCGTCGCTTCCGCTTCCGTGGTGCTGGGAGCGGCGGTCGTGGTCGTGCTTTCGGGAGCGGCGGCAGTGGTGGTCGTCGTCTCCTCGGTGTCCTCGCCACACGCGGCCGCGAACAAACCCACGGCGACGAGGAGTACCACAAGTGCGCTACAGATGAAGACGCGGCGTGATCGTAATGCGGGCATTGCGGAGAGCACCTCACACTTCTTGTTCAAACTTGACGCCCAACGGTCCAGCATGCGGAGAACCGCCGTCTGATGCCTGGTGTGACCTCCTTTCGTCTCCTCTCTTTAGCGCAGCGCTGCACCGGCGTGACGCCGGGGGACCTGAGGCCATTCTAACCACGAAGGGCCGTCGTGTTCCAGCGGTCACTCGCGGTCGGCGTCACAGATCGATGGTCTTTATCTCGTAGATCTCGTCGAGTTCCAGGCATTTGTCGATAGCGGCCTGGGGAACCTCGTTGTCGACCTTGAGGATCATGATCGAGTCTCTGGAGCCATCGTCTATGCCGCTGGAGGTCACCATGCTCGAGATGTTCACCCCGAACTCGCCCATGGCGGTGCACACGCGGCCGATCACGCCTGGTACGTTGCGGTGAGGAGCGTACACGATCCGGCCCGTGGGGATGAAGGTGATGGGGAAATCCCCAATCTGGACGATGCGTGGATGCCTTCGTTCGAGCACGGTCCCTGCCACGACGAACTCGGTGCCATCGCCCTCGGTGACGATCATGCGGATGAGGTTTCGGTAGTCTCCGCTCTCCAGGGAGATCGTCTCACCGACCTCGATCCCGATCTGCTCGGCCAGGTAATTGGCGTTGACGAAGTTGACCTTGCCCGAAGCCATGCTTTCCTGGAGGATACCCTTGAGGGCGACCAACGATAGGATCTTGGCGTCGGCCGGGGCGTCGATCTCTTTCCCGGCGAAGACCACCTCGACTCGCTTCACGCTCTCCCTGCGGAGCTGTCTGTACAGGGTCCCCATCTGTTCGGCCAATTGGATGAACGACCGCAGTTTGGTGAAAGATTCCTCAGAGAGCGCCGGGATGTTGACCGCGTTCTTGACGATCTCCCCTCTGAGGCCGGCGATGACCTCCGTCACCACCTCTTCGCCCACGCGCTTGGACGCCTCGAGGGTGGAAGCTCCCAGATGCGGAGTGCCCACCACCGATTCGAACTCGTAGAGGGGGTGGCCTTCCTGAGGCTCGTGCACCCAGGTGTCGACGCCGATGGAGGCTATGCGGCCCGACTTCAGGCCCCTGTAGACTGCTTCCTCGTTGAACAGCCCTCCCCGGGCGCAGTTGACCAGGCGCACGCCCGGCTTCATGAGGGCGATCTGCTCGTCGGTCACCATGTTCAGGGTTTCTTTGGTCCGAGGTGTATGGATCGTGATGAAGTCGGACTCCCCTAGTAGCTCTACCAGGGTCGTCTTCTTCTCCACGTTCAGATTCGTGAAGCGGGAATCGGGGATATACGGGTCGTAGGCGATGACCCGCATGGAGAACCCCTTAGCCCGCTGCGATACCAACCCGCCTATTCGCCCCAGACCGATGATGCCCAGAGTCTTTCCGTAGAGCTCGCTGCCTTCGAACTGCTTCCGCCCCCACTTGCCGCTCTTGATGAAACGGTCGGCCCAGGGGATGTTGCGGCTGCTGGCGAGCAGAAGGCCCATGGTGTGCTCGGCGGCGGAGATGACGTTGCTCTCTGGCGTGTTGCAGACGATCACGCCTCTCTGTGTGGCATAGGGGACGTCGATGTTGTCCAGGCCGGAGCCGGCTCTGCCCACGATGCGCAGGTTGGCGGCGGCGTCGAGGAGCTGCTTGTTGATCTGAGTCTCACTGCGGACGATGATGCCCTGGTACTCCGGAATGATCGCCAGCAGCTCATCGCTGCTCAGGCGGTATCTCACGTCCACGTGGCATGCGGCGGAGAGCAGGGCGATGGCGTCATCGTCCATGAGCTCGGCTACGAGGACCTTGACATCTTCAAGGCGTCCCAACCCTGTCTCCCTCACCTGGCGCGTCGGCGATACGCGTCGTTCACGTCTGAGAGGCTAGGCTAACACACGGCCGCGTCGTGCTTCCACAGGCGGGAGGGGAGGGGCGTTCGGGACGCACCAGCGGCAGGGGGCGGCGGGCGCAAGCCCGCCGCCCCCTGCACCCTGGGATCCGGCCGGATGGAGTCAGAAGTCAATCAGGCGTCACCACCAGGCCACTGGAAGAAGAACTTCTCCGGCGGGCGCCGCTCGGGCACCGAGGCGCGCTGCATGGTCCCATCGAGCCATTCGTTCGACACGTAAAGGTTGCAGTAGCAGCTGCCGAACTCCGCCACGTCGGCTTCGCGGTAGTCGCAGGGACAGATGATGTCTCTGTCGTGCTCCCGATCGGCCGAGGCCAGGCGGCATGGGCAGGACATGTAGCCGTACCGCTCCTTGTTGGTGAGAAGGCCCCCCAGCAGTTCCATGACCATCGGCTGGTTGTCGCTGAAGAAGTAGCCCTTGGGTTCGTTGACTTTCTTCAGACGCTCATACATCTCTTCGACGGTACTCACAGCCCCAGCGCCTCCAGGATCTCGAGTTCGCGGTAACCGACTATGACCTTGTCGCCGATAAGTAGAGTGGGAAAGGAGGTCTGCGGATTCACCTTCCGCACCTCGTCGAGAGTCTTGCCCATCTCGTCTCTACTGAGGAGGTCGACATACACAAACTCATACTCGACGTTGTTCTCGTCGAGCAGCTTCTTGGTGTTCTTGCAGTGGCCGCACGTGCTGAGTGCGTAAAGGAAGACCTTGGGTTGCTCCATGTTGTCACCTTTCCGTCGTGACCGGGCCCTCGATACCCGGATTGTCAACATCGCGGGAGGAGATACCCCAAGTCGCCTTGAACTATGCCTCAGGCCGGTTGATATGCTTGACATGATGCTCGACATGATGAATGTTCGGATCGTCCACCATGTGCCCGGGAGGCGAACATGAAATGCGCCCTGGAACAGGCGCGGCTGAAGGTGTTTCGCGTGATCGGGGGGATCTTCGTGATCGCCCTGGTGTTGGTCTTGTTGCTGCCGGCCGTCGCGTCGGCCCAGTCCTTTTCCGACGTCAAGGGAGACGAGTGGTTTGCCGAGGCCGTAGAAGCGTTGGCGGCAGAAGGGATCGTGGCCGGGCGCGACGACGGCTCCTTTGGACCGTCGAACCCGGTCACCCGGGCCCAGTTGGCCGCACTCCTCGCCCGCACCCTCGGTCTCCAGGACTCGGCATCGAGCCCGTTTGCCGACGTCACCACCCAGGACTGGTTCGCTGGGGCCGTGGGCGCTCTTTACGACGCTGGGATCGTCTCCGGGACCGGTTCGCAGACGTTCTCGCCCAATCTGCCCGTCAGCCGCCAGCAGGCGGCCACTTTTGTCATACGTGCGCTGTCCTATTTCATGGGGACGCAGTCCCAAACGGGGGTCGACTACGGCCTGGAATACGTTCTGACCGATATCTGGCTGGCCGGTTTTCAAGACCGGGTCCTCATAGGGCCCGAGCACGCCGACTCCGTGGCCAACACCTATCGTCTGGGCATTATGGAAGGGACCGCGGACGGCTGGTTCTACCCCGCCCTGACTCTCACCCGGGCTCAGATGGCGGCCATACTCTACCGAGCCTTCCTGCAGCCGATAGTAGGCAGGGACGCCTATCCGGCCGAGGTGCCGGCGGTGTCGTACTATCCCTCCCAGTCGGTGGGCTCGGAGGGGCCGCTCGTGTCGCTTCTGGAGTCCCGGCTGACGGCCCTCTGCTACCCGTGTGGTCCGGTCGACGGCGTCTACGACTACCGCACCAAGGATGCCGTGATGGCCTTCGAGAAGGCGGAGCGACTCAGCCGGGATGGAAAGGTCGGACCCGGAGTCTGGCAGCATCTCTTCACGGCCCAGACTCCCACACCACGTCGCGCGGAGGGTGGTGATCGGGTGGAAGTGGACATATCCCGGCAGATCCTTCTGGTGATCGAGGACGGCCGGGTGACCAAAGTACTCCACGTATCCACGGGGAAACTGGGAACTCCCACCGGACACTGTCACGTGCGGAGTAAGAGCCAGGGTTGGACCCACTGCCCGGTGGGATGGATGTACTCGCCTTCGTACATCATGCCCCACATCGCCATCCACGGTTACAAGAGCGTACCGTCGTACCCGGCCAGTCATGGATGTGTCCGCGTGCCGGTGTGGACGGCCGACGAACTCTACAACGAATTGCCTATCGGGCTGCCGGTGGACGTCTACTACTAGGGCGGCCGACCGGCGGTACCCGAAGCTAAGCGACGAGCTCCCTTACCAGTTCCTCGAACACCGCGTTGTGAAGATCGACGTCTTCCTCCGTGGTCTGCGGTGAGATCAGCACCATGGTATGGAAGGGCGTGAGCAGGATCCCCCGGTTCGCCATGTAGACGTGGACCAGGACGTCCAACTCGTCGTCGAAAGCCCTGTCGGCTTCCTCCCCGTTTTGGGGTGGGTCCTTCACGAATCTGTACTCAGCCCGGCAGCCAAGGCGATTCACGTGCCACGGTAGCTCGTAGGCCTCGATGGTCCGTGAGACGCCTTCGGCCAGCCTGGTGGCGACGGCGATCATCCTTTCGAACGCGCTCTCGGTCAGCACCTCGCACAGGGTGGCCCTGATCGCCGCCGTCTGGAGGACCGTCCCGGCCACCGTGCCGCCGGTGCCTATGCCGAAGTGCTTACCCGGGATCCCCATTGGTCGGGTCGTCAGGGTGTCCGCCAGCGCCTGAGTGAGGCCCATCGCCGCCGCCGGCAGTCCTCCGGCGATCGACTTGCCGATCGTGAAAAGATCCGGTTCGAGGCCCCACGCGCGGGTACATCCACCTGGTCCCGCGCAGATGGTGTGGGTCTCGTCCATTATGAGGAGCGTCCCGTACCTGCGCGTTATGGTGCGGAGTGCCGTGTGGTAGCCGCTCCCCGGCAGGATTATGCCCGCGTTCGTCATGGCCGGTTCGGCCAACACGCAGGCCACGTCACCGGGGGCGAGCGCGCTCTCGAGGGCGTCGACATCGTTGAACTGGATGACCCGGGAGGCGGGGTTCGGCAGCGCGCCGATGACCTGTCGGTGTTGAGCCATCCTTGGCCCGTGCTTGACGGACACCAAGGCTTCGTCGACGCTGCCGTGATAGCAACCGTCGAACACGAGGACCAGATCCCTTCCAGTAGCCATGCGGGCGAATCTGATGGCGAATCGATCGGCGTCGGTAGCGGAGGTGTAGATCTGCCAGTAGGCTAGCCCGAAGCGACGGGCGAGCTCTTCACCGACCCAGACGGCATCCTCGGAGGGCAGCATCGTGGTCATGCCCCGATGGACCTGCCGGCATATGGCCTCGGCCGTGGGCAGGGGAGAATGACCGGTCAGAGAGCCGGAATCGCCCAGAGCCAGGTCCACATACGTATGACCGTCGAGGTCCTTCAGGCGGGCGTTCTGCGCCTCGCTGACGAAGATGGGGAAGGAGCCCGGCCACTCCGTCATCCAACCCATGGGAACGCCCCTGAACAGCGACTTCCTCGCCCGCTCGTACCTGGCACGCGACTGGGGACGGTCGGCGACGTAACGCTCCTCCTCGCGCGCGATGAGCACGCCGATCTTGTCTCTGGCGATCACCGCATGTCCCTTTCTCGTGCAGCAACCTGCGCCGCAGCAGGTCGAGAGCGGCCATGGCAGCCCTTTCCCTTATCTGGTCCCTGCGCCCGAACAGGCGGAGCCGCTCCACCTGGGTGACACTCCGTACCACGCTGCCGATGAAGACCAACCCGACCGGCTTGTCCTCGCTTCCCCCCGCAGGGCCGGCAATACCGGTGGTGGACAGAGCGCAGTCCGCGTGCAGCAGCTCCGCCACTCCCTGAGCCATGGCTGCCGCCACCTCGTCGCTCACGGCACCATGGTCCGCCAGCAACCGCTCGGGCACGCCCAAGACTCCCGTCTTGACGTCGTCGCTGTAGGCGGTCACTCCGCCCACGAAGTAGTCGCTACTTCCGGGGACGTCGGTGAGCCGCTTGGCCACCAGGCCTCCCGTGCACGATTCTGCCACCGCTACCGTCAGACCCGCCGTGCGGAGAAGCCCACCGGTGATCTCCGGGATCCCCTCGCTGCCCACCCCGAAGACCCGGTCGCCCAAGATCGCGCAGATGCGCTCCTGCATCGCGTCCAGCTTGCGGTTCCCTTCGGGCGTGGCGGGGCCGCGCAGGATCACCGTGAGGCCGTCCAGTTGCGCCCGGGTACCGATCTCCACCTCCGAGCCGCGCCACTCGAACTCCGAAAGCATCTCCGCCACCGCCGACTCCCCGATGCCGAACGTGCGTATCCGCCTGACCGCGTGGCCGGCTCCCGCGCCTTCACGGGCCTGGAGCATCGGCTCCACGGTCCCTTCCCACATCTCTTTGAGTTCCCAGGGCACCCCGGGGAGGGCGACCACAAGCGTTTCCCCCTGCTGGACGGTGAAACCGGGCGCCGTTCCCGAGATGGGGATGGGGAAGGCCCCTCGTGGGAGCGAGGCCTGCTTCCGGTTGCTTTCGCCCATGGTGAAACCCCGAGAGGCGAAGCGCTCGCGGATGAGCTCCAGGAGGTCCTCATGATGCTCGAGCGGACGGTCGAGGGCCTCAGCGGTGGCTTCACGGGTGAGATCGTCTTCCGTAGGGCCCAGCCCGCCTGAGAGCACAAGCACCGTGGGGCGGCGGGCCAGGCTGTCCCGGATCGCGGTCACGATGGCCGAGAGGTCGTCGGCCACGCACAGGGCGTGGGTGGCGAAGATCCCCAGATCGAGCAACCTCTGTCCCAGGTACGACTGGTTGGTGTTGACGGCATCGCCGCGCAACAACTCGTCGCCGGTGAAGATCATCTCGGCTGCACTGTCCATGGGTCATCCGCTCCGTTCTTCACAAGGGTCGCCTGACCGTGTATCATACCGGCTCACCACCGAAGTGCTGATGGAGAACGATGAGATGAGCGGTACGACCACACACGTGACCGAGCGGCGCAGAGGCGCCCCATTCCCCCCCGGGGCCGGTCTGTGGTGGCGTCGTCAGCACCTTGGTCCTTTCCCCGGCTTGCAGCCTTCGTGGTTCTAGCCCCTCGCGGTATGCGGGGGGCGCCTCCAGCGGCCGGATGATCTGACGATCATCGTGGCCGGATCCGGGCGCAGACATGCGCCGTCTGGCTGGTACGTGACCACGAAAGGGATACAGTGCAAGATCGAAAGGACAACTCAGACCTCGGGGCCGCCCCCGATATCTCCGCCGTCAAGTTCGATTCGAGAGGCCTCGTTCCGTGCATCGTGCAGGAATGGGACACGGGTGAGGTCCTCATGCTCGCCTACATGAACGCCGAGTCTCTTCGCCGCACCCTCGAAACGGGCACCACGTGGTTCTTCAGCCGCTCGCGCAACGAGTTCTGGAACAAGGGAGCCACGTCCGGTCATTTCCAGAAGGTGCGCCAGCTTCGCTACGACTGCGACGGCGACACCCTGCTCGCCCTGGTCGAGCAGATCGGCGCCGCCTGTCACACGGGCGACTTGACCTGCTTCGACAGCCGATGGCTCAGCTCTCCCACCGGAGAGCTGCCCCCGTTTCTCGCTCGCCGAGAAAGGTAGGCGGCCATGACATCCGCCAGTATCGCCGTCGCGCCCTCCCTCGAAGAGGCGCGAGGGCTCAGCGCCAGCTATAACGTCATCCCGGTCGCACACCAGTTCCTGGACGACACCGAGACCCCGGTCTCGGCCTTCCTCAAACTGCGACAAGCGGCGGGCTGCTTCCTGCTGGAGAGCGCGGAGCAGGGCCTGCGACTCGGCCGTTACTCCTTTCTGGGGATCAAGGCATGGGAGAGCATCCGGCTGTCCGGCGGCTCCGTCACCATCAGGCGGGGCGGGGTCGACACCCATCACGATCTGGCCGCGCACGGGGGAGACCCGTTCGCCTTCATGGCCGGGCATCTGGACCGGTATCGGATACCCCCGCTCGATGATCTGCCGCCGTTCGTAGGCGGGGCGGTGGGCTACTTCGGCTACGACTGCGTGCGTCACGTGGAAAGGCTCCCCGATCCGCCTCCCGACGACCTCGGCCTTCCCGACATGGCCTTCCTCCTTACCGACGTGGTAGTGGTGTTCGACCATCTGCGCCACACCGTGACCCTTCTCACCAACATCTTCTGCGACGACGAGCCCGACCTGGATCTTGCCCACGAGGCCGCTGTGGGGCGCCTGCGTGAGGTCAAGGCCAGGCTCCGGGACCCGATCCCGGACCCCGGTTGGAGCCTCGGCCGTAGGGGTGGAGCCCAGGGTGGGCACCGGACGCCGGTGCTCTCGAACTTCGACCGGGAGCGGTTCCTGAAGGGGGTCGAGCGGGTGCGTGAGTACATACACGCAGGCGACGCCTTCCAGGTGGTGCTCTCTCAGAGGTTCGAGCGCCCGGTGGCGACCACCGGTTTCTCCATCTACAGGGGGCTACGGGCCGTGAACCCGAGTCCCTACATGTACTACATGTCGTTCCGGGACTTCGAGGTGGTGGGTTCGAGCCCGGAACCCCTGGTGACCGTGACCGGCCGACGTGCCGAGACTCGGCCCATCGCCGGGACCAGGCCTCGGGGGGCCACTCCGGGGGAGGACGCCGCTCTTGCCGAGGAGATGCTGGGCGACGAGAAGGAACGGGCCGAGCACCTGATGCTGGTGGATCTCGGTCGCAACGACCTGGGCCGGGTATGCACCCGGGGGACGGTGAAAGTAGACGAGTTCATGCAGGTAGAGCGGTACAGTCATGTGATGCACATGGTCTCGTCGGTGGTGGGCGAACTGGAAGAAGGGGTCGGCGCCACCGACGCTCTGCGGGCGGTATTCCCGGCGGGGACCGTCTCGGGGGCGCCGAAAGTACGGGCCATGCAGATCATCGACGAGTTGGAGCCGACCCGAAGAGGTCCGTATGCCGGAGCCATCGGCTACTTGAGCTACTCGGGCGACCTTGACTCATGCATCTATATCCGCACGATCCTGATACGTGACGGCCGCGCCTACGTGCAGGCCGGCGCCGGCATCGTCGCCGACTCCGACCCAGAGCGCGAATTCGTGGAGACCGAGAACAAGGCTCGGGCCATGTTCCGAGCCATGGAACTGGCGGCCGCTCAAGAGGAATGGGAGTAGGTCATGATGATGACGATAACATCCGAGAGAGTGAAGCTTAAGGAAAGCTTCAGCATAGGTCAGAACTCCGCCCGTTTCCCGGCCCCGGGGTTGAGAGACCTGCGCATCGTGGTAGTCGACAACTACGACTCCTTCACCTACAACCTGGTGCAGTACCTGGGAGAGATCTCGGGGGCCGAGATCAGGGTGTTCCGTAACGACGCTGTATCGGTGGCGGGCATCCGGGAAGAACGGCCCACTCACCTGGTCATATCGCCCGGTCCCTGCACCCCGGATGAGGCCGGTATCAGCCTGGAAGCTGTCGCCGCCCTGGGTGGGGAGTGCCCCATCCTCGGGGTCTGCCTGGGGCACCAGTCCATCGGGCAGGCCTACGGCGGCCGGGTGATCCGGGGAGCGGCGCCTGTTCACGGGAAGACCTCACTGATACACCACGACAGTCGCACCATCTTCGCCGGGTTACCCCAACCCTTCGTCGCGACTCGCTACCACTCGCTGGTGCTGCACCGGGACCTGCCGCCGGTGCTCGAGTGTTCGGCCTGGACCCAGGACGGCGTGATCATGGGGGTCCGGCACCGCGAGTTCGTGGTCGAGGGTGTCCAGTTCCACCCCGAGAGCCTCCTGACGGCGGTGGGCAAGGATCTGCTGCTCGGTTTCCTCGGCCGGCGCAGGGCCCGGTGGGACGGCTGGGACGGCGGCGCGGGCGACAGGCAGGGCGCGGGCGACCAGCACGGCGCGGGCGACAAGCCGGGCGTGGGTAACCGGGAGGGCACGAGCGGCCAGCACGGGGCGGGCGACCGGCACGGCGGGGACACCGTGGAGGCCGCGGGCCGGCGCTCCGGCGCTGTCGGTGCCGAGGGCGCCGAGGGCGCAGGCCGGCGTCCGCAGGGGCGGTGACGACGATGGCCACCGAGATCGTAACGCCGGCTTTCACCTTCACCGACGCCCTGCAGCGCCTGGCCGAGGGGCACGACCTGTCGCGAGATCAGGCCGCCGCGGCGCTCGACGAGATGGTGGACGGCGAAGTGAGCGACGCCCAGGCCGCCGCCTTCCTCATGGGTCTTTGCGCCAAAGGGGAGACGGCCGACGAGATCGCCGGTCTGGCGGAAGCCCTGCGCCGGCGGGCCGTCCGCGTGACGCTCCCGGACCCTCGCGAACTGGTAGACATCGTCGGCACCGGGGGGGACGGCCGGGGCACGTTCAATATCTCCACCACGGCTGCGTTCGTGGTCGCTGGAGCAGGGGTGAAGGTGGCCAAGCACGGCAACCGCGCGGCCAGTTCCCGCTGCGGCTCGGCGGATGTACTGGAAGCTTTGGGGGTGAAGCTGGACCTCAAGCCGGCGGAGATAGTCGCGTGCATCCAACAGGTGGGCATCGGGTTCATGCTGGCTTCGGTCCATCACCCCGCTTCGGGCCGGGTGGCGGGCATCAGGAAGGCTCTGGGCGTGAGGACGGTCTTCAACTTCCTCGGCCCGCTGACCAATCCCGCGGGGGTCCAGCGACTGCTGTTGGGCGTGAGCGCGCCGGAGTACATGGAAGTGCTCGCCGGAGCGCTCGCGCGCATGGGGTGCGCGCGAGCGCTCCTCGTCCACGGTGAGGAAGGGATCGACGAGCTGTCGGTGAGCGGGGCCAGCGCGGTCCTAGAAGTGAACGAGGGGAGGGTCGGCCCCGCCCGTGTCCTGTATCCCGAGGAGCACGGGATCGCCCTGCACGAGCCGGACGCCTTGGCTGGGGGAGACCCACAGGAGAACGCGGCCATCACCCGGGACGTGCTCGGCGGGAAGCCCGGTGGCCCGCGTGAAGCCGTGCTGCTGAACGCCGGCGCCGCTCTATACGTGGCGGAGGTGGTGCCGTCCATCGATGCGGGCATAGCTCTTGCTCGGGCGTCGATAGACTCCGGCCGTGCCTCCAGGGTCCTGGAGGAGATGGTGTTGTTCACCGGGCGGGCGTCCAACACGTCGCCCGATGCTTCGGGGCGACCCTCCCAATGACCTCCGGTGCGCAGACCTACCTGGACAGGATACTGCCCTCGGTCGTCTCCCGGCTCGAGGCGCGGAAGCGACAGGCTCCGCTGAAGGAGTTCGAGGCCGTCGCGGCCCCACGGCCTCGAGTCTCTTTTGCCGCGGCGCTGCGGACTGCGGATGTGTCCCTGATTGCCGAGGTCAAGAGGGCCTCGCCCAGCAAAGGCCCGATCTATCCCGGGCTGGAAGTCGGCCCCCTGGTCAGGGCTTACGAGATGTCCGGCGCCCGGGCCGTGTCCGTGCTGACCGAAGAGGAGTTCTTCCTGGGCGGCCCTGCCGATCTGCGGGTGGCCGTAGTTTCCGCCCGGCTGCCGGTGTTGCGCAAGGACTTCATAATAGACGAGTACCAGGTCCACGAGGCCCGGGCCTGGGGCGCGGACGCTGTGCTGCTCATCGCCGCCCTCCTCTCCGACCGGGAGTTGCATCGTCTGGCAGGGTTGGCCCTCGACCTGGATCTTGACGTACTGCTGGAGGTCCACGACCAAGGAGAGCTGGAGCGAGCGCTGCCGCTGACAGAGGTCATCATCGGTGTCAACAACCGCGACCTAAGGACCTTCGAGGTCTCGCTCGCGACGACGATCGATTTGGCCGCTCTGGTCCCTCCAGAGCGGATCCTGGTGAGCGAGAGCGGGATCTGGACGCACGAACATGTCGTGCGGCTGGCGGCTAGCGGGGTTAACGCGGTCTTGGTGGGGGAAAGTCTTCTGCGAAGCCCCGAGGTGGGGACCGCGGTCGAGGAACTCATGCGGCCCGCTCAGGTGGCGGCCCCAAGATCGATCGTCACTCTGAACAGAGAGGAGCCCTGATGATCAAATCGCTGCTGGTGCCCGTAGACTCATCCGCTCATTCGCAGGCCGCTTTGAGCCACGCCTTGGCGCTGGGCAAGCTCTATAAGGCCAGGGTGACCGGACTGTACGTTCTAGACATCCGCTACCTGGAGATGCCGCCGTACATCGACTATTCCTATACCTTCGAGGCTGTTCCCCCGACCCTTGTCAGTCTCGACGTCATGGAGAAGTTCAGGGTCAAGAGCGAACGCATCCTAAACGACCTTCGCGAAGCAGTCGAGGGAGCGGGACTGACTGTGGAGACCCGCACCGAGGAAGGGGTCCCCAGCCAGGTCATCGCCGATATCGGGGACTCAAACGACCTTATCGTGATGGGTAAGCGCGGCGAGCACGCGAAGTGGGGTCGCGACCTCCTGGGGTCGACCGCCGAGCAGGTGACGCGGAGGTCGGTGACTCCCGTTCTGCTGGCCGAGGCCGAGTACCGTCCCTTGGAGAAAGCATTGGTTCTCTTCGACGGCAGTCACCCGGCCAACCGGGCCCTGAAACTGGGGGCGGATGTGGCCTCCCATACCGGCATGGCGCTCAAGATCGTGACGGCGGACGATGACATCTCCCAGGGAGAGTTCAGCCAAGAGGAGGCCAAAGCCTACCTGGAGCCACTCGGCCTCACGACCACGTACGCCGTGGTGCCCGGGCGGGCGGCCAAGGCCGCCGCCGCCCTCCTGGCTGAGGAATCCGCCGACCTGGTGATCTTGGGCATGCGCGGCCACTCGGCGTTTCACAATCTCATATTGGGGAGCACAACCGAGCAACTGATGCGCTCCGTGAAGATCCCGGTTCTCCTCGTGCCATGAATGACGCGGACGGCACAATACGGGTACTCACGCCTCAGGGAGGCCGTACTCCGACCGCGGACGACCTGGCCGCTGTGCTGGCCGGTCTCAAGGAATCGAGCTGCCCGACCACCTGGATCCATGCCGAGCCCCAGGCCGCCGTGATCCAGGCTCTCGACGACATGGGCCTGGACGAGATCGCGGTCAAAAGCTTGCGCGGGGGACCGGAACGCCCACGGGTGGAGGAGTTCGCCGATCATCTCTACATCTCCCTCTTCTCCGCGGGGGCTCCTGCGGCCGACGTCGCGAGTCCTCTGCCACCAGGGGAGCCGGTCGAGGCCGGACATGTGCTCCCCCACATGCACGAACTGAGGCTGTTCCTTGGCCCCCGGTGGCTCATATCTGTGGGGCGTTTGCATGAGGCAGACTACAAGATCCTCGCAGAGCGGATGAAGCGACAGGTGTTCTCCCGAGACAGGGGGCCCAGCTTCATCGCTTATCACATCTGTGAATGGTTGGTCGAAAGCTTGCAGCCGTTCCTGGATCAGCTAGACGACAGGATAGATGCTCTCGAGGACCAGGTGGTAGTGGCTACCGGAGAGGGCGCGATGCAGGAGCTCTTCGGTCTCAAGCGTGACCTCGTGGACCTGCGCAGGCGGGTGGCTCCTCTGCGTGACGTGATGCAGCGGCTCGGGTCGCACGGCGTTCTATACGTGGAGGAAGAGGCCGAGGTGTACTTCCGCGATGTGCACGATGACATCATGCGGGATATCGAGCTTCTGGACACCTACCGCGACATCCTGTCGTCGGCTCTCGACCTGCACCTCTCAAGCGTGTCGAATCGCCTGAATCGGATCATGAACCAGCTGACCGTGGTGGCCACCATATTCTTGCCGCTGTCGGTCGTCGTCGGGTTCTTCGGCACGAACTTCACCATGATCCCGTACCGGAGTGCTACCTGGCTCGTGATCATGTTCATACTCCTGTTTATCTCAGTGGCGGCGATGGTGCTGTACGCCCGCCGGAGGGCCTAAGTCATCGGCGGGCGAGATTTCAGCGCGCGCCCTCTGAGCGGAGCCGGCGCTCTCCCGCCGGGCCCGGTGGTGAAGATCTGCGGCCTCACCCGGGCTGAGGACGTCGCCGCGGCCAGGGACCTGGGAGCCTGGGCGCTGGGCTTCGTGTTCGCGCCCAGTCCGCGCCGGCTCACGCCGGACGTGGCTCGGGAGCTCCTCGAGCGGGTCGCGGCGACGTCCCGGACGTCGGCAGACTCGCCCGCGCGCTGGGTGGACAGCTTGACCGCTGCTCCGCTTGCCGTAGGTGTCTTTGGGGATGTCCCGGCCGGGGAAGTCGCCTGGATCGTCGAACAGGTGGGGCTGGACGCGGTACAACTGCACGGGGCAGCGGGGCCTTCGGCCGGTTCGGTCAGGCTAGCGCTGGCAGGGTGGGAACGTCCTTTGCGCCTCGCCGGTGGCCGTCGGTCGTCGCACCCGCTTGCCGGCGGCTCCGAACCGGGCCCGACCCTGACGAGCCCTCTGTCCGACGCCGGCCCGCGAGGCGTCCTGATCATTCAGGCCGTCCCGGTCGACCCTCGCGAGGAGGACCGGCACGCCCTCTGGGAAAGGGTGCAACAGGCCCGCGCCGACGCAGACCTGTTACTCCTCGACACCCGAGAGGCGGGGCGTCTTGGAGGCACCGGCACCCCTTTCCCCTGGGGACTTGCCCAAGAAGTGGCGGCGGGCTGTCCGCTCCTGGTGGCCGGGGGGGTAGCTCCGGGAAATGTGCGGGCGGCGTTGGAGCGATCCTCCGCGCGGGGGGTGGATGTGTCGAGCGGGGTGGAGGTGTCCCCGGGGGTCAAGGACGCCCGGCTCATGGAACGGCTTTTTGCCGAGGTGGCGGAAGCCGGGCACGCCTGCGGGAGTCCTGAAGACCGCGCCGAAGCTCAGGGGGATGATGAACATGAACCACAGAAAGGACCACGGAAGTGACTGTGCCGCAGCGATTCGGTCCCTGGGGCGGACGGTATGTGCCCGAGACTCTCGTCTCGGCTCTGGAGGAACTTGAAGAGGCCTACGAGACCTATCGGGACGATCCGGTCTTCCGGGCGGATCTGCAGACGCTACAGGTCGACTATGCTGGCCGGCCGACGCCGCTCTTCTTCGCGAAACGGTTGTCGCAGAGGGCCGGCTGCCGCGTGTACCTCAAGCGTGAGGACCTCGCCCACACCGGTGCCCACAAGATCAACAACACCCTGGGTCAGATCCTGCTCGCCGTGAGGATGGGTAAGAAGCGCATCATCGCGGAGACGGGGGCGGGCCAACATGGAGTGGCTACTGCCACGGTCGCGGCCCTGTTCGGACTCGAATGCCACGTGTACATGGGGGAAGAAGATATCCGCCGCCAGGAGCTGAACGTCTTTCGCATGCGTCTGCTCGGGGCCGAGGTCCTCCCGGTGACGTCCGGCAGCGGGACGCTCAAGGACGCCACCAACGAGGCCATCCGCGACTGGGTGGCCAACGTGGAGACCACGCACTACATAATCGGTTCGGTGGTCGGCCCGGCTCCTTATCCGACGATGGTGCGCGACTTCCAGGCTGTGATCGGCCGGGAGACCCGCGGGCAGCTACAGGAAAAGGAGGGGCGGCTCCCCGACGGATTGGTCGCCTGCGTGGGGGCCGGCAGCAACGCGATCGGGATGTTCCATGAGTTCCTAGACGAGCCGGCCGTGCGGTTGGTGGGGGTGGAGGCGGCCGGTCTCGGTCTCGACTCCGGCAAGCATGGAGCGTCTCTTGCTCGAGGAGTGGGGGGCATACTGCACGGATCGTTCTCCTATGTGCTTCAGGACGAAGACGGCCAGATCCAGGAAGCTCATTCGGTCGCGGCGGGTCTGGACTATCCTTCGGTGGGCCCGGAGCATTCGTACCTCAAGGACGTACGTCGGGTGGAGTACACGAGCGCCACCGACGACGAGGCCCTGGAGGCGTTCCAGGTGCTGTCGCGGCTGGAGGGGATCATACCGGCCTTGGAGAGCGCCCACGCCATCGCCCACCTTCTCCGGCGGGGCGATCCGGAGGCGGGTCACGACGGGGAGGGCCAGGGGTTCGCGCCAGGCAGGCGCGGCCACGGGTTTGCGCCGGACGAGGTGGTGGTGGTCAACCTCTCCGGCCGTGGAGACAAGGACGTGTACAGTGTCGCCGACGCCCTGGGGGTGAGGTCGTGAGCGCGCTCACCGAGATCTTCAGGAACGCCGGACGCCCACTGCTCATGCCGTACGCGGTAGGGGGATATCCCGACCCGGACACGTGCCTCGAGATCCTCCGGACCTACGCCCGGAACGGGGCGGGCGTCATCGAACTGGGCATACCATTCTCCGATCCGTTGGCTGATGGGCCTGTTATCCAGGCGGCTTCCCAGGTGGCGCTCCGGCAAGGGGTGCGACCGGCCCATGTGCTCGATCTTGCCGGTCGAGCCGCCGGTGAGGGCGCGAACATGGTCCTGCTCAGCTATCTCAACACCATCTTGGCCCTGGGTGTCGAAGCGTTCTTCGATCGGTGCGGGGATGGCGGTGTCCTGGGGGTGGTGATCCCCGACCTGCCGGTGGAAGAGGCCGGCGAGGTGCGAGCCGTCGCGCAGGCCAGGGGGGTGGACGTGATCCTGCTGGCGGCTCCCACCAGCACGGACACGAGGCTGGCCCGCATCGCTGCCGCGGCCTCGGGATTCATCTACTGTGTCTCTACTACTGGGGTCACTGGGGCTCGAGCGTCGCTCCACACCGGTCTTCCCGAGTTCGTGGCCCGGGTCCGGCAGCACACCGACCTTCCTCTGGCAGTGGGATTCGGCGTATCCACGATCGAACAGGCGGCCACGGTGGCGACCTACGCCGATGGGGTCATCATCGGTAGCGCCCTGGTCGAGATGGTGGCCGCCGACGAGGGTCTGGGCGGCGGCGCGGATCCGGCCGCGGTGACGGGCCGGCTTGGCTCCTTCCTCAGGGAGGCAGACGCGGCTATCGGGTCGGCGAAAAGGGCCGAGTGACGCTCGGGGCCGTGTGACGATCGAGATAGGACTCGGGGGAACAGGATGGGAGACGGACGAGGGACGGGCGCCGCGCGTAGCCGGCGCCTCTGACTACTGGGCGGTGAGGATGCCCTCGGTCGCGAGGTAGTCCTTCAACGCCTGCGGACGCACCCCGTACAACCCGGAAAGATAGGCCAGGTCGTCCTTGCGGATGGTAAGCAGGTCGCGGGAGGGATCGTTCCGCAACTCGCGGAGAAATCCTAGGTACGTCTCCAATGGCCGCCGCTCCTCGGGAGACAGTCTCTCCAGAAGATCGAGGCGGATGCGCAGCGGCCCGTTGCGGGTGAGCGTACGCTGGAATTCCGCGTCGTCCTCGATGTCCAGTAGGGACATGGGTGACTGGCCATAGATGGAGGCGAGTTCGTAGAGCCGCTCGAGGCTGAGGCTGCGCTTGCCGCGCTCGTACGCGCTCAGTGTTGACACCACGAAGGAGCCACCCGACCGCTCGCAGACCTCTTGCAGACTGAGACCTCGGTCTTGGCGCAACCGGCGTAGCTTCTCACCCACCAGTTCCGCGTAGCGCTTTTCCGTCGCTTCTTGTGGTCTCTCCATAACCATGAGTGTAACAGTAGTCCCTCAGGATATCTATACGTTTCTTATGCAATCGAGCGTCGATCGTCGCGCCCGTTCTTCTTGTTTCGCGCGATCGGCCGAGATTCCTTCCGGGCCCACTGAGCGCGGGCTCTGATCCCTCCTACAAAGGGAGGGGAGGGACAAGGTGCCGAAGGCGGGGGTCGAACCCGCACGAGGTGTGAGCCTCACTGGAGTTTGAGTCCAGCGCGTCTGCCAATTCCGCCACTTCGGCGCCCTCGAGGACAGCAGATATTATAGTCGACACCTGCGGTCGGAGTCCCGGCTTCCAGGCTGTCTATTTGGTGGAGGTGCATTCCACTAAACGGGACGAAACGACGTCATCCGCCCGGAAGGGCGCGAACGGTCTTATCGTTCAGATGCGAAATGATGTAGAGTAGATATCACACTCGTGCTTCTTCCAAGTGGAGTTGTTATCCGTCCTCTTGGGTATCTTTGCGTTGCCCACCGGGATCATCGCGGTGCGCCCACACGCTCGGGCGTCCTGGAAGTTGGAAAACCAAGGCGTGGAGGTTGACATATGGAGAAGCTGATCATCACCGTGGCGACGACCGGGGCCATGACCACCAAGGAGAACACCCCGTATCTTGCCACGCAGCCAAAAGAGATCGCGGAAGAGGTCTACATGGCCTACCAGGCCGGGGCTTCCATCGCTCACATCCACGTGCGCACGACCGAAGACAAGGCCACCATGGACCTGGAGAGGTTCCGTGAGACCGTCGCCCTCGTACGGGAGAAGTGCGACATAGTCATCAACATGACCTCCTCGGGTGGCCTCGGCTTCTCGGACGAAGAACGCATCGCTCCCCATGTCGAGCTCAAGCCCGACATGGGCACCTTCGACGCCGGCTCCATGAACTTCTACCAGGGCGTCTTCGTCAACTCCCCTACCTTCCTCGAGAAGCTCGGGAAGGCCTACATCGAGAACGGTATCAAGCCCGAAGTCGAAGTGTTCGACGCCGGTATGGTGTGGAACGCGAAGCGCCTCATGAAAGACGGCTTTTTGCAGGCCCCCATCCACTTCCAGTGCTGCATGCACGTGTACGGCGGCATGGAAGGCAATGCGAGGAACCTTGTCCATCTGGTCGAATCGCTTCCCGAAGGCTCCACCTGGTCCGCCTTCGGCTGCGGCCCCACGGCCAACCTCATCATGGCTATGGCCATCAACATGGGCGGCCACGTACGGGTCGGCATGGAAGACAACGTCTACCTGAGCAAGGGCGAGCTCGCGAAGCACAACTACGAGTTCGTCGAGAAGGTGCAGCGGCTGGCCAAAGAGTTCAAGCGCCCGGTCGCGAACGTGGCGGAAGCGCGGCAGATCCTAGGATTGCCTGCCAAGAAATAAGGTGTCAGACGGGCGGGAGGCTTCACCGCCCGCCCGTTCTACATAGCCCGGTGCCGCGCGATGGCGCCACTCGAGAGTCCCTCTCGTCAGGTCTGTTCGTGGACCGGGCTGCCGGATCGGAAATGCGACGACGGTCGCTGGACGCAGGAGCTAGAGCATGAAGAAGGTCTCAATCAGCGAAGCAGTGCGGTACTCGCCTCCGGCACACAATGATTGCGCCTGTTTCAGGCTGCAGGGGAAGGACGAGACGGGGACTACCCAGTTCTCCCTGGGCTGCACGCATTTCCTACCCGGCGGAGGAGCTGATTTCAGCCCCGCGCGGCCTTTCGACACGATCTACATGTGCATCGAGGGCGAAGTCACCATCACAGACAAAGACGGCAAAGACATCGTGCTCAAGAAGCACGACTCCATCTACATCGCCCCGGATGAAGGCCGCTCCATCACCAACAAGACCCAATACCCGGCGAGCATGCTCGTGATCCTGGGCTATCCCACCACCTGAGCCCACACGAACGCCGCCCGGAAAAGAACATAACCCCTGGTCAGGAGGACAAAGATGGCTGAAGACACACCAAGGAAGACAGTCGAGGAGCTCAGGAAGATCTTCGATCTGAGCGGCAAAGTGGCCGTGGTCACCGGCGCGGGCGGCACGCTCGGGCACGCGCTCGCGAAGGGCCTTGCGGTGTTCGGTGCCGATGTCGCCACCTGGGACATCAAGCCCGAGCTGATGGACGACGTCGTGGCCGACATCAACGGCCTGGGCCGTAAAGCCGTCGCTTCGGGCGTCGACGTCACCGACGATGCGAACGTCAAAGCCGCCATGGAGGGCGTGATCAAGGACTTCGGCAAGGTCAACATCATGGTCACCGTGGCCGGTAGCGCCGGCAACCGCCAGCCTGCCGAGACCTTCGACATCGACGAGTGGCAGAAGGTCATGAACATCAACGTCCGCGGCACCCTGCTGTGCGCCAAGTACGCAGGCGCCGAGTACGTCAAGCAGGGAGGCGGCGGCAAGGTCATCACCATCGGCTCGGTACGCGGATTCCTCGGCCACCCCGGTGGGTACGCGGCGTACGGCACGTCCAAGGGCGCCGTCCATCTGCTCACCAAACAGCTGGCGACCGAATGGGCCAAATACAAGATCAACTGCAACTGTATCGCTCCCTCTATCTTCTGGACCCCGCTCACGCAGCAGATCAAGAACGATCCCGAGATGGTGAAGATCTTCATGGCGCGCATCCCGCTGGGCCGCGCCGCCGAACTGGACGACTTCATCGGCGCATGCGTGTTTCTCGCCTCTCCTGCCTCTGACTACGTGACCGGCCTCATCCTCTCCGTTGACGGCGGGGCGGTGGCTGGATGATGAAGCTGGAAGATGTCAAGAAGATCGCCATCATCGGCGGGGGTGCCATGGGCCACGGCTGCGCCATGGTCTTCGCCGGTGCCGGCTATCCGGTCGGGCTCTACAGCCGTCGGGCGGAGACGCTGGAGAAGGCGATCGAAGGCATGCGTAACGACCTGACTTTCCTGGCCGAACGTGGTCTCGGAAAGCTCGAGGACGTCGAACCCGCCATGGCCCGCGTGACCACCACGCAGGTCATGGAGGAAGCGGCTACCGATGCCGACTTCGTGCTCGAGTGCGTCGCTGAGGACATGGCCCTCAAACAGGACACCTTCCAGAAGCTGGACCAGATGTGCAAGCCCGACGCGATCCTGGCCACGAACACGTCGGTGATGAGCCCGACCGAGATCGCGAGCAAGTCCCAGAAGCGTGACCGGATCCTTGGCACCCATTGGTGGAACCCGCCGTTCCTCATCCCGCTGGTCGAGGTGGTCCAGACGGAAGAGACGCCGGCCTGGGTGATCGATGTCACCATGGGTCTCCACCGGGCGATCGGCAAGCACCCGGTGCACGCCAAGAAAGACGTGCCTGGATTCATCGCTAACCGGCTCCAGCACGCTTTGTGGCGTGAGGCCATCTCCATCGTGGAGCGAGGCATCGCTGACGCCGCCACCGTCGACGAGAGTCTAAAGTATGGCCCGGGTCTCCGGCTGCCCGTGCTGGCGCCTCTGGAGAACGCCGACATGGTCGGTCTGGACCTTACCCTTTCGATACACAGCTATGTTCTAAAATACCTGGAGGATTCCCACGAGCCTTCGCCGCTCCTCAAGGAGAAGGTGGAAAAAGGCGAGTTGGGCTTCAAGACCGGCGGAGTCGGGTTCCAGGAGTGGACGCCGGAAGGGCAGAAGGCGCTGCGCGCCAACTTGCTCGGCTACCTGACCAAGGTCGTCGGCGAGATGAAGGAGGCCGAGGCCAAGTAGGGACCGGCGCACCGCCAAGAGCGAGCCGGCGATGATGGACAGTCCGGGCACGAGAGTGTCCGTATGTCGAAACTGTAACCAGAAGAAGGAGAAAAAAGAACACCATGGGAAAGAAAGTATTCGTAGACCTGACCCATCCATTCAGTGTGGAGATTCCTCGTTGGCCGTATTTCGTGAAGCCGGTCATTGATTCGATGCACACCATGGCAAAGGGCGGCGTCCTCACACAGAGGGTCGATTGTGTTCAGCACACAGGCACTCATGCCGACGCACCTCGTCACGTCATGGAAACCGACTTCGACGGCAAGAGAACTCGTTATACCCATGAAATGCCTGTTGATGCATACACGGGTGATGCAATTTGCCTCGAGATCAAGATCCATCGTTGGGGCCTGATCCTGCCCGAGCATCTCGAGGACGCCTGCAAGCGCGCGAACATCAAGCCGGAAGAGCTCGAGGGCATGGTTGTCTGCCTGAATACCGGCATGCATCGCAAATTCGACGACTCCAAAGAGTACTATCATTATTCATGCGGTACCGGCGTCGAAGCGGGAAAATGGTTTGTAAAGCACAAGGTGAAGTGCGTTGCTATGGATTCGCAGGCACTGGATCATCCGCTTCATACGGCCATGGGCAAAAACGGCCCGCCGCAGATGAATCTGCCCGGAGCTTCGGGAAAGCCTATCACGGTAGAATACGCCGAGCAGTTCGGTGAAGAAGCGTATGCCGAATTTGAGAAAGCGGCCTACATCAAGCTGCATGGCCAAGCCGCTTATGATGCCAAATTCGGTGATCTCGAAGCGATTGGAAATGAAGGAACCTGGGAACCCTGCCACAAGCAGATGCTGGGTCACGGCATCGTCGGCGTCGAGAACCTCGGCGGAGACTTGGACAAGGTGTCCGGCAAGCGCTTCCGGTTCTACTGCTTCCCGATCCGCTGGTACATGGGCGACGGCGCGATGGTCCGCTGCGTGGCCGAGATCGACGAAGATCGACGTGAACGATGTTCCGGATAGGACCTACACGTACTGCGGTACGGGATACGGCCCGGTCTCCGGTTATTGACATTCGGTCCGATCTGGCTCGTCGCTAGGCGAGGGGGTCGGTCCGGTACGGAATGTTGCATGGAGCCCCCCGCCGGTTCGCCGGCGGGGGGCTCCATGCATCTAGGGTCCCGCCACTAGACCCAAGGCCCGCTTGACGGAACACGATTCTGCTTGACGGGATACCGTTCGCGGAGGTCTCCGGGCCTCGGGCAGAGACGGCGAGCGCGCCCGGGGTTCGAATGTACAATGGTATCGCTAGGAGGTCCATGTGCCCGTCGTGCCGCAGGGGGCAAGGGCCGCAACACGGTGAACGGAGGTAAGGCACGCATGGGAAAAGTCGAACGATTGACAAACTGCACGACGGGCGGTCCCGTCTTCGTGGATGTGAAGGACGGCAAGATCATCCGCATGACGCCCATCGACCTGGACGAAGACGACGCGCAAGGCTGGACGATCGAGGCTCGGGGGCGCAAGTTCACGCCCCCGCGCCGGACCACGCTGTCGCCGCACGCCGTGGCTCAGAAGTCCATGGTCTACTCGCCCAAGAGGATCCTCACTCCGCTCAAGCGGGTGGATTTCGATCCCAAGGGCAAGCGCAACCTCCAGAACCGGGGTGTCTCCGGGTATCGAGCCCATATCCTGGGACGAGGCCCTGGACATCGTCTGCGACGAAGATGATCCGAGTGAAGAGGGAGGTCGGCCCGGCGGCGATCCTCACCACTCCGGGATCCCACCATCTGTGGGGCAACGTCGGCTATCGTCACAGCACCTACTTCCGCTTCATGAACCTGGTCGGCTTCACCTACGGCGAGCACAACCCCGACAGCTGGGAAGGCTGGCACTGGGGCGGCACCCACATGTGGGGCAACAGCCACCGGCTGGGCATCCCCGAGCAGTACGACCTGCTGGAAGACGCTCTCAAGCACACCGATATGGTCGTCTTCTGGTCGTCCGACCCGGAGACCAGCGGAGGCGGCATCTACTCCGCGTTCGAGAGCACTCCGCGCCGCTTCTGGATGAAAGAGCTCGGCATCAAGATGGTGTTCGTCGACCCGTACTTCAACCACACCGCCGGTCTCTTCGCCGACAAGTGGTTCTCGCCTCGTCTGGGCACCGACGTGGCCTTCGGGCTGGGCATCGCCTTCACGTGGCTGACCGAGGACCTGTACGACAAGGACTACATCGCCAAGCGCACCACCGGGTTCGACGAGTGGAAAGACTACGTGCTCGGCAAGAGCGACGGCGTCAGCCCAAGACCCCGGAGTGGGCCGAGGTCGAGAGCGGCATCCCTGCGCGTGAGATCCGGGCCCTGGCCCGGGAGTGGGGCGCCAAGAAGACCATGCTGGCCGCCGGTGGCCTCGGTGGCTGGGGCGGTGCCTGCCGCTCGGCCACCGGCAACGAGTGGGCCCGAGTCATGATCGCCCTGGCGGCGATGCAGGGCTACGGCAAGCCGGGCAGCAACATCTGGGGCACCTCGCAGGGCGCTCCGTGCGACGAGTCGTTCTTCTTCCCGGGTTACGCCGAAGGCGGCATCTCCGGCGACGTCGACAACTCCGCTGCCGGCTACCAGTTCGTCTACCGCATGTTCGCGAACACCGGCGGGGCCACGCGAACTGCGCATCACTCCACCGAGGGCCAGACGGTGCCGCGCATCCGTATCCCCGAAGCCATGATGCACGAGAAGGTCGAGTGGCGGGGCAAGGGCTTCTGCGGCTCGTCCATCGAGTCGCAACTGCAGAAGTACGAGTACCCGGCGCCGGGCTATCCGCATGTCGAGATGTACTGGAAGTACGGCACCTCGTTCATCGGCACCATGACCGAGACCAACCGCTACGTGAAGGCCTACCGGGAGGGCAAAGTGCCCTTCGTGGTCAACCAGTCCATCTGGTTCGAAGGCGAAGCCCGGTTCGCCGACATCATCCTGCCGGCCTGCACCAACTTCGAGCGCTGGGACATCAGCGAGTTCGCCAACTGCTCCGGCTACATCCCGCACACCTTCACCCAGTGCAACCACCGCGTGATCGTCCTGCAGAAGAAGTGCATCGAGCCTCTGGGCGAGTCGCAAGTCCGACTACGAGATCTTCGCGATGTTCGCGGACCGGCTCGGTATCGGCGAGATCTTCACGATGGGCGGCAAGGACGAATACCAGTGGGTGAAGGACTATTTCCACGCCACCGACCTGCCCAAGAACATCACGCTGGGAGGACTTCGAGAAGAAGGGCTACTACGTGGTGCCCTTCCCGAACGACCACAAATCGACCCCGGCTATGCGCTGGTTCGCCGAGGGGCGCAAGAGAGACACCCCGGACTGGGGTCCGCATCCCGGCCGACACCGTCGCGCTGGAAGGTCTGCAGACCACGACCGGCAAGATCGAGTTCGTGTCCAGCAGCCTTACGCGGTTCGAGAAGGTCAGCGGTGTCGTCGATCCCGAGCGCCCGATCATGGGCCCGCAGTACATCCCCTCGTGGGAGGGTCACCGCACCGCCGAGCTCTACGGCAAGTACCCGCTGCAGATGGTGTCCCCGCACCCGCGCTTCAGCTTCCACACCATGGGTGACTGCAAGGAGAGCTGGCTGAACGAGGTCAAAGACCACCGGGTGCTCGTGAACGGCCACCGCTACTGGATCATGCGCCTGAACACCAAGGATGCCGAAGCTCGCGGCATCAAGGAGGGCGATCTCATCCGGGCGTTCAACGACCGCGGCTCGGTGATCCTCGCCGCCCAGGTGGGCGAGCGGGTGCCGGCCGGGCACGGTGCACTCCTACGAGTCGTGCGCCGACTACCTGCCGCTGGGCGAGCCCGGGTACTCGCCGGACACGTCGGGGTGCGTTAACATTCTTGCGCCCAAACGCTACATCACGCCGACGTCCACGGCTATGGCCAACAACTCCTGCCTCATCCAGGTGGAGAAATGGGAGGGAGAAGCTAAATGAAGAAGTGGAACATGGTCATCGACCTCGCCCGCTGTCACGACTGCAACGACTGCTTCCTGGCCGACAAGGACGAGTTCGTAGGCAACGACTTCCCGCCCTACTCGGTGGCTCAGCCCTGGTCGGGTCATCGCTGGATGAACATCGAGCGCAAAGAGCGAGGCCAGTATCCGATCGTCCAGGTGTGCTATCTGCCGACACCCTGCATGCACTGTGACGACGCCCCCTGCATCAAGGACTCGCCCAAGAGGCACCATCTAGAAGCGCGAGGACGGCCTGGTCATCATCGATCCCGAGAAGGCCAAGGGCCATCCGGAGATCGTCGATACCTGCCCCTACGGCTCCATCTACTGGAACGAGGAAGCCCAAGTGGCCCAGAAGTGCACCGGGTTGCGTCCATCTCCTCGACGACGGCTGGACCGAGACCCGCTGCTCGCAGGTCTGCCCCACTGAGGCCATCAAGCTCGTCCTGGCCGACGACGCCGAGATGGCCGCGCTGGTCGCCGCCGAGGGCCTCGAGGTCCTGCATCCCGAGTTCGGCACCAAGCCCCGGGTCTACTACAAGAACCTCTATCGGTGGAAGAAGGTGTTCGCCTCCGGCAGCGTGGCGTACAAGGACACCGACGAATGCGCCGAAGGCGCCAAGGTGACGGTGGCTGCAGGCGGGCCATTCGGTGGGCGAGGGCGTGGTCAACAACTACGGCGAGTTCGTGGTGGACAAGCTCGAACCGGGCAAGTCCTACACCGTCGTGGTCACCGCGGCCGGCTACAAGCCGTACTCGACCGAAGTCACTCTTGAGAAGAGCGTGAACATGGGTCTGATCCTGTTGGAGAAGGCCTAGCCTGTAGCCCGTCCGACCGCGCGGCCGCGTACCGGGCGCGCGTGCTCTGTGACCATCGGGGCCCGCCGTAAGGCGGGCCCCGAGTCCTATATCGGCCTGTGCGCGGTCGACCCGCTAGGCACGGCCGGTTGCTGACGCTACACTGGGTCGGTCGAGTCATGAGCGAAGGAGGACGCATGGCAAACGGTGAGCAGCGGAGCAAGAATGGCGAGAAGACCATAGTCCGCGACATCAGCTGGTGCGGGGTCTTCAACGGCGCGAACGCCTGCATGGTCGATGTCAAGGACGGCAAGATGCTCCGCATCCGTCCCGCCCGCTACTACGAGCAGTACACGAAAGAAGAGGTCAAGCCCTGGGTGATGCACGCCCGCGGCAAGACCTTCGAACCGAGCGAGAAGAGCCTCGTCCCGCCGCTTGAGTCTCGCCTACAAGAAGCGGGTCTACTCTCCCGGCCGCATCCGCTACCCCATGAAGCGGGTGGACTTCGATCCCAAGGGCGAGCGCAACCCCCAGAACCGGGGCGTCAGCAAGTACGAGCGCATCAGCTGGGACGAGGCCCTCGACATCGTCACGAGCGAGATGCTGCGGATCAAGGAGAAGTACGGGCCGACCGCCATCCTCTACCAATCCGATCAGCACGGCGAGAACAAGGTGGTCCACGGTCCCCACGGCTGTGGGCGCAAGCTGCTCAACCTCTTCGGCGGCTACACCTTGCAGGTCCGCGACCCCGACAGCTGGGAAGGCTGGTGGTGGGGGGCCAAGCACGTGTGGGGCTGCGAGCCGGTGGGGCAGCAGATGCCGCAGAAGAACCTGCTCTACGACATCTCCAAGAACGCCGAGCTCCTGCTCTTCTGGGGCTGCGACCTGGAGACCACCGTCTGGGGTTGGCAGGGCCAGCTCACGAGCCGGCTGAGCTACTGGTGGACCGAGCTGGGCATCAAGCAGATCTACATCGCTCCGGACGTGAACTACGCGAACGCCGTCCATGCCGACAAGTGGATCCCCATCCTCCCCAACACCGACGCCGCCCTCTATCTGGCCATCGCCTACCAGTGGTTCAAGAACGGCACCTACGACAAGGAGTACCTCGAGACCCACGCCTATGGGGTGGACAAGTTCGAGGACTACGTCATGGGCAAAGAAGACGGTGTCCCCAAGACCCCCGAATGGGCCTCGCCCATCACCGGCGTCCCCGCGCGGATCATCAAGGCTCTGGCCAAGGAGTGGGCCTCCAAGCGCACCACCATCGTCATCGGCAACGGCGGTCCGGGCATACGCGGCCCCTACGCCACCGAACCGGCCCGCCTGCAGGTGCTCTGCCTGGCCATGCAGGGGCTGGGCAAGCCGGGCTGCAACCAGTCCAAGATGATCGAGTGGGGGCTGCTCGACAACTTCGAGCAGATGTCGCCGCCGGCGCCCTCGGTCATGCCCAACCTGCACGCCGCCTATACCGGCAGTACGCCGATGGACACGAACCACCCCTCGTTCATCCCCAAGACCCTCATCCCCAAGGCCATCCTCGAAGGTCAGTGCGACTGGTACGGCAACGAGCACGAGATGGCCACCCGCGAGAACCAGTTCGTCCACTACAAGTACCCGGCCGACGGCTGCTCCAAGATCCACATGATCTGGACCGACTCGCCCTCCTGGATCACCTGCTGGAACGACGGCAACGACTTCGTCAGGGCCATGCGGCATCCCGACATCGAGTTCATCCTCGGCCCAGCATCCCTGGATCGAGAACGACTGCCCTCTTCGCCGACGTCATCCTGCCGGTCAACACCAAGCTGGAAGAGGACGACATCGGCAGCGACATCTTCAGCGGGCAGATGAACCTGCTGTTCCCCGAAGCAGCGGTGCATCGAGCCGCTGGGCGAGTCGTTGAGCGACTACGAGGTCGTCTGCAAGATCGCCGAGCGGCTGGGGCTGCTCGAGGAGTACACGGGCGGCAAGACCATCCCGGAGCTCATCAAGATCGGCTACGAGACGTCCCGGGCCGCGCACCTGCATCAGCTGGGAAGAGCTGCAGCGAGAAGGGCTACTACGTGATCCCGCCCCTGGACCCGGTTGGGAAAACATCCCGGCCGGCCTCATCGAGTTCTACGAGGATCCCGAGAGGACATCCCGCTCTCCACGCCCACCGGCAAGCTGGAGTTCTACGCCACCGGTCTGGCCGAGCACTTCCCCGACGACGAGGAGCGGCCGCCCGGTGCCCAACTGGATCCCGAAGGGCGTCTCGCACGAGGAGACCATCGGCACGGAGAGGCAGCAAGAAGTATCCGCTGCTGGTCATGAGCAACCACCCCCGCTGGGGAGTGCACTCCCAGCACGACGACATCACCTGGCTCCGGGAGATCGAGACCTGCAAGGTCACGGGGCCGGACGGATACCAGTACCAACCTCTGTGGATGAACCCGGTCGATGCCGCAGCCCGGGGCATCAAGCATGGGGACGTGGTCGCCATCTTCAACGAGCGAGGCACGGTCTTGGCGGGAGCCTACGTCACCGAGCGCATCATGCCGGGCGCGGTCGGCATCGACCATGGGGCCAAGTACGACCCCATCGTGCCGGGCGAGATCGACCGGGGCGGGGCCATCAACACCATCGTCCCGCGGAACATCACTTCCAAGAACGCCTGCGGGCACGCCGTCAGCGGCTTCCTGGCCGAGGTGGAGAAGACCGACCTGGAGGCACTGAGGGTCAAGTACCCGGAGGCTTTTGCCCGGGAATGTCACATCACGGCCGGGCCGTGCTTGGCCGGCATTCACCGAGGGAGGTGCCTGATGGGCAAGGTCATGGTCATAGATCTAGCCATCTGTAACGGCTGCCACAACTGCCAGGTCAGCTGTAAGGACGAGCACGTGGCCAACGACTGGTCCCCCATCGCCAAACCCCAGCCCGACACCGGCCAGTTCTGGAACAAGGTGATCAACCTAGAGCGAGGTACGGTGCCCAAGGTGCAGGTGACCTACCACCACACCATCTGCCAGCACTGCGAAGAGGCCCCCTGCATGGAGGCCTGCCCGGCCGAGGCCATCTACCGAAGAGCCGGACGGCATCGTCATCATCGACCCGGAGAAGTGCCGGGGTAACCAGCTCTGTATGGAGGCCTGCCCCTACGAGAACGTCATCTACTTCAACGACGACCTAAACATCGCCCAGAAGTGCACCTTCTGCGCCCATCTCTTAGACCAGGGCTGGACCGAGACCCGCTGCTCGGACGCCTGCCCCACCGGAGCTTTCACCTTCGGGGAAGAAGAAGACCTAAGATAGAGCACGCATAGCGCAAAGCCGAGCTCCTAAAGCCGGAGCTTCCCACCCGTCCCCGGGTCTACTACCTGAACCTGCCCCAAGAAGTGGATCGCCGGGGCCGTCTATGACTCCGAAGCCGACGAGTGCACCGAAGGAGCGAAAGTCACCGCCAAGAACCGGGAGACGGGGGAGAAGGTCTCCGCTACGACCGACAACTACGGCGACTTCTGGCTCAAGGACCTCCAAGACGGCACCTACACCATCCTCATCGAGAAAGAAGGCTACCTCACCCAGAAGCTGGGGCCCATCGACGCCACCCAGAAGGACCAGAACCTGGGCGACATCGTACTCTGGAAGGTGTAGGGCCGATGGTGAGGTCTGGGGGCCGGCCGCGGTCACCCGTCCGGGACCAGTCGGGCGAGGAGAGCGATCTCTTCGTCCGAGCCTTGGCTCGGGGCCTCACCATCTTGGCGCTGTTCGATATCGAGCATCCGGAATGGAGCCTCAACGAGATCTGTGCACGGACCGGCATCTCGAAGACCACCGCCTACCGTATGCTGCGGACCCTGGAGTGGAAGGACTTCGTGGTCTTCGATCCCGAAGACGGAGCTCTACCGCCTCGGTCGGGCCACGATCCCGGGTGCCTATCTGGCTCTGTCGTACGTAGGCTTTGTACGGGCCGTTCATCCCGTTCCTGGAGGAATTGGCCGATGCTACCGGGGAGACGGTGGAGCTCACTGTGGAAGGGGCGGGTGGAGCCGTGGTGGTCGATCAGGTCGCCACCACCCATCCGTTCAAACCCAACCTTCCCATCGGCCGGGTCCTTTGCTAACGTGGCCAATTCGTCGTTTCGCATGCACGTCGCCTTCAGGCCCGAGGCGGAAAGGCAGAAGATCCTGCGCTCGGCTCAGTTGAGGTTCACCCCCAACACCGTGACCGACCCCGAGCAGATCGAGCGGCAGCTGGCCGCCGCCGTCCGCGACGGCGTCTCGTACGACATCGAGGAGCAGGACCTCGGTGTGTGCGCGGTCTCGGCCCCGGTCTTCGGCGCCGATGGCGACGTGCGGGCGGTCGTCACCATCGTGGCGCCGTCGGAGCGTTTCGGGCTGCGGGAAAAGAGGAAGAACACAGAGGCGGTGAAAAGCACCGCGGCCGAAATGACCCGCTATCTGAGCAGGGCTACCCTTGCAGGCGGTTGACCGCGGCTCGTCGGAAGTTGACTGCGATCCACTCCGGTGGCATAGTGTTGGTGAGGACGCCAGCGGAATAGATATTCCGCTAGACGGAATAGAGGAGCAGAGCGAAGGAGGCAATATGGCGGAAGACCGGACCAAGAACAGCAAGTCGGGCGAACGCACGCTGGTACGGGACATCAGCTTCTGCGGGGTGCCCGAGAACGGCTCCAACGCATCGATGGTCGACGTCAAGGACGGCAAGATCATCCGTATCCGCCCGATGCACTACGACTGGAAGTATGATCCCGAGAAGGACATGAACCCGTGGAAGTTCGAAGTGCGGGGCAAGACCTTCGAGCCCAGCATGAAGACGCTGATCCCCCCGTATTCCATCGCCTACAAGAAGCGCGTCTACTCGCCTGCGCGCATCCGCTACCCCATGATGCGGGTGGATTTCGATCCCAAAGGCGCCCGCAACCCGCAGAACCGCGGCGTCAGCAAGTACAAGCGCATCTCCTGGGATGAAGCTCTCGACATCATCACCGGCGAGATGAATCGCATCAAAGAGACAGTACGGACCCACCGCGCTTCTCTACGAGAGCGACCAGCACGGTGAGAACAAGGTCGTGCACGCCGACCACGGCGCCGGCCGCAAGCTGCTTCGCCTCTGGGGTGGCTTCACTCAGCAGAACCGTCAGCCCGACAGTTGGGAAGGCTGGTGGTTCGGGAGCAAGCACTTCTGGGGCTGCGAGCCGGTCGGCCAGGGTCAGCAGAGCAACCTGCTCTACGACATGTCCAAGAACGCCGAGTTGCTCCTATTCTGGGGCTGCGACCAGGAGACCACTCCGTGGGGCTGGCAGGGGCAGCTACCGAGCCGCCTCAGCTACTACTGGACAGAGCTCGGCATCAAGCAGATCTACGTCTGCCCCGACCTCAACTACGCGGCCGCCGTGCATGCCGACAGATGGATCCCGGTCCTGCCGAACACGGATGCGGCCCTGTACCTAGGCATCACCTACCAGTGGTTCAAAGACGGTACCTACGACAAGGAATACCTCGCGACTCACGCTGTAGGCGTGGACAAGTTCGAGGCCTATGTCATGGGTGAAGAGGACGGAGTTCCCAAGACCCCGGAATGGGCGGCGCCCATCACCGGTATCTCGGCGCGGGTCATCAAGGCGCTGGCCAAGGAGTGGGCGTCAAAGCGCACGACGGTGGTCATCGGCAACGGGGGGCCCGGCATCCGCGGCCCTTATGCGACTGAAGCCGCGCGGCTGCAGTGCATCTGCCTTGCTATGCAGGGGCTGGGCAAGCCCGGCATCAACCAGGCCAAGATGATCGAGTGGGGCCTCTTCGACAAGCCGGACCAATACGCACAGCCTTTGCCTCTGCGCGTGCCTAACGTACGCGCCGCTCACACCGGCGGTCATCCCGACAACACCAACCACCCGTCGTTCATTCCCAAGACCTACATCCCAAAGGCCATCCTTGAGGGCAAATGCGACTGGTACGGCGTCGAATCCGAATGCGCCGACCGCGTCGACCAGTTCGTGCATTACAAGTATCCGGCCGACGGCTGCTCCAAGATCCACATGGTCTGGACCGACTCTCCGTCCTGGATCACCTGCTGGAACTCGGGCAACGACTATGTCCGGGCGATGCGGCACCCCGACGTCGAGTTCATGTTCTGCCAGCACCCATGGCTGGAGAACGATGCCCTCTTGGCCGACATCATCCTGCCGGTCAATACGAAGCTTGAAGAGGACGACATCGCGGTCGACATCTTCAGCGGCCAGTACAACCTGCTCTTCCCGGAGCACAGGTGCATCGAACCGCTGGGCGAGTCCTTCAGCGACTACGAGATCGTCTGCAAGATCGCTGAGCGCCTAGGATTGCTGGAGGAGTACACGGGTGGCAAGACCATTCCCGATCTGATCAAGTACGGCTGGGAGACGTCTCGCGTCGAGGACCTGGTCAGTTGGGAAGATCTCAACGACAAGGGCTACTACGTGGTGCCTACTGCCGACAACTGGGAGGATGTACCCGCCGGTTTCTACAACTTCTACAAGGATCCCGAGAAGTACCCGCTTTCGACTCCGACCGGCCTGCTCGAGTTCGAGGCCACCGGTCTGGTCGAGCACTTCCCCGAGGACCTAGAACGGCCGCCGGTGCCGAAGTGGATCGCCAAAGGCATCAGCCACGAGGAGACCCTCGGCACCGAACGTTCCAAGAAGTATCCGCTGCTTGTATGCTCCAACCACCCGCGGTGGGGCGTGCACTCGCAGCACGACGACATCACCTGGCTGCGCGAGATCGAGACCTGCAAGATCACCGGTCCCGACGGCTACCAGTACCACACGGTCTGGCTGCATCCTTCGACGGCTGAGCCTCGCGGGATCAAGCATGGGGACGTCGTGTCCATCTTCAACGAGCGCGGCACCGTGCTCGGCGCCGCACTTATCACCGAGCGCATCATGCCCGGCGTCATCTACATCGACCACGGGGCCAAGTGGGACCCGATCGAGCCCGGCGTGATCGATCGCGGCGGGGCCATCAACACCATCGTCCCCAGCAATACCACGTCCAAGAACGCGGTCGGTCACGCGGTCAGCGGTTTCCTTGCCGAAGTCGAGAAGACCGACATGGAAGCGCTCAAAGCCAGGTATCCGGAAGCCTTCGAGAAGCCCTTCCACCCCTGCGCGGGTCCCGGCTTAGAGGCCTGCATCATGGGAGGTGAGTGATGGGCAAGGTCCTCGTCATCAACTACGACATCTGTAACGGCTGCTACAACTGCCAGATAGCCTGCAAAGACGAGCACGTGGCCAACGACTGGTCGCCCATCGCCAAGCCGCAGCCCGATACCGGCCAGTTCTGGAACAAGGTGCACGACAACGTGCGCGGCCAGGTCCCCAAGGTCAAGATCACGTACGAGCACAGCATCTGCCAGCACTGCGACGATGCCCCCTGCATCGAGGCCTGTAACGTGCACGCCATCTACAAGCGCGATGACGGGATCGTCATCATCGACCCGGACAAATGCCGGGGCAACCAGATGTGCCTCGCCGCCTGCCCGTACGAGAACGTGATCTACTTCAACGACATGCTCAACATCGCTCAGAAGTGCACGTTCTGCGCCCACCTTCTCGATGACGGCTGGTCGGAAACTCGCTGCGCGGATGCCTGCCCGACTGGTGCCTTCACCTTCGGCGACGAAGACGACCCCAAGATGAAGGAACTCATTGCCAAAGCGGCGCCGCTCAAGCCGGAACTGGAAGTCAAACCACGGGTCTACTACATCGGCTTGCCCAAGAAGTTCATCGCCGGAGCGTTGTTCGACCAGGAAGCCGATGAATGCGCGGAAGGCGCCACTGTCACGGCGACCGACACCGTGACGGGCGACAAGTACCAGGCCGCTACCGACAGCTACGGCGACTTCTGGCTGAACGGCCTCAAGAACGGTACCTACACGTTGCTGATCGAGAAGCCCGGCTACCTGACGCAGAAGTTCGGCCCCGTGGATGTCACGCAGAAGGACATGAACGTGGGCGACATCGCCATCTGGAAAGCGTAGCCGCGGCGCGACCCGGTCGAAGGGTGCAGCGCCAGACGCGGTGAAGATCCGGGGGCCCGCCTCGTAAGGGGTGGGCCCCCCGTGCGTCGAGGGACCTGGGCGAAAGGGGGTCGGACCTGGGGGATCAAGGTAGAGGACGCGATGTGCCATGGGCTTAACAACCAACCACCGTTAGAGTCACTTAGGGACGGAGAGAACCATGGATGAGCGTGAGAAGGACCTGGGCGTTCGAGCGGTCAGTCGCCGCCAGTTCCTCAAGATCGCCGGCGCTGCGGGAGCCGTAGTCGGTCTTGGCGCCGGGATGGGCGGGCTGCTGGCGGCGTGCGGCGAGGAAGAAGAGACCACAACCACCAGTGCTGCGGAATCCACGACGACCACTGCGGCCGCAACTACCACGAGCGCGGCGGTCACCACGACCACCTCGGGCGAGCCGGCGACCGGCAGAGAGATCAAGATAGGCTTCGTGGCCCCGCTCACAGGCGGCCTGGCCAGTTTCGGGGTGGCCGACAGGTACTGCCTGGAGCGCTGGGAAGAGCTCGTGGTCGACGGGTGGGACTGCGGAGACGGCAAGACGCACCCGATCAAGTTCAGCATTCAGGACAGCCAGTCCGACACCAACCGAGCTTCTCAGGTGGCCGCCGACCTGATCCTCAATGAGAAGATCGACATCATGATGGTCGCCTCCACGCCGGAGACGGTCAGCCCGGTGGCCGACCAGTGCGAGGCGAACGGTGTCCCCTGCTACAGCAACGATGCACCCTGGCAGGCCTACTTCTTCGGCCGCGGTGCCAGTGTGGACACACCCTTCAAATGGACCTATCACCACTTCTGGGGTCTCGAGGACCTCACCGCCGTCTACCTGGCGGTCTGGGAGCAAATAGACACCAACAAGGTCGTCGGAGCTCTTTGGCCGAACGACTCCGACGGAAATGCGTTCTCCGATCCCACCACCGGTTTCCCGGCAGTCTGCGAGCCGCTAGGCTACAAGATCGTCGACCCGGGCCGCTATCCCAACGGGCTCGAGGACTTCACCGCTCAAATATCCATGTTCAAGAACGAGGGGTGCGAGATCGTCACCGGCGTGCCGATCCCGCCCGACTTCACCAACTTCTGGAAGCAGGCAACGCAGCAGGGCTATCAGCCCATAATGGGCAGCATCGCCAAGGCACTGGACCTGCCAGCGGGCGTCGAGGCTTTGGGCGACGCCGGCAACAACTTCACCGTGGAATGCCAGTGGACCCCGCGCATGCCGTTCAAGTCGTCGCTTACCGGCGAGACGTGTCAGCAGTTCGCCGACGAGTTCGAGAAGCGTGCCGGGATCCAGTGGGCCCAGTACCTGCTTCACTACGCCGTGTTCGAGGTGGTCGGAGACGCGCTTAAACGTTGCCCGGATTTGGACGACAAAGAGGCCATCATCGAGGCGATCGCGACCACGAAGCTGGACACGATAGCTGGACCTGTGGACTTCACCTCGCCGGTCGCCGAGGGCACCATGCATCCTGTGAAGAACGTGTACCGGTCGCCGCTGGTGAGTGGCCAGTGGGTCACCGGAGTGAGCGAGAAATACAAGTACGAGTTCGTGGTGGTCGACAACACCAACTACCCGGATGTAGCGGTAGAGCAGCCGCTCAAGCTTCTGGAGTATTAGTGACAACCGGACCGTGCCGTCGGTTTCTGACGCGGATCGGTGAGTGGATGCGTACTGGAGCGAAGTCGATTCGGAGAAATGAGCGAAAGCGGAATCAGTTTCGGTCACCGCGAGCCCAAGGGGGGAACCATGGGTGACAGTACAAAAGAAGTGAAAGCCCTGAGCGAGGATCACGCCGGCAGGCCTGACGGCACGGGCGTCAGTCGCCGCGATTTCCTCAAGCTGGCGGGGATCGCCGGCGCGAGCATCGGTATGGGGGCCGGGCTGGCCGGTATGCTCGCCGCCTGCGGCGGGGATGAAGAGACCACTACCACCGCGGGCGCCACGACGACTACCGCAGGCGCCACCACTTCGACGGGCGCCACGACCACGGTCAGCGCCGGAGCGGAGACCGGTCGAGAAATCAAGGTGGGTTTCTCGTCTCCGGGGACGGGGATCTATGCCTCGTTCGGCGTGCCGGATGGCTGGTGCGTGGACAAGTGGAACGCGGTCTTCAAGGACGGGCTTCTGTGCGGAGACGGCCTGGTGCATCCCATCAATATCATCGTCAAGGACAACCAGTCCGACTCGAACCGGGCCTCACAGGTCACTGGAGACCTCATCAACAATGACAAGGTAGACATCGTCATCTGCGACTCGACTCCCGATCTCGTCAACCCGGCATCCGACCAATGCGAAGCAGCCGGGATGCCGTGCGTGTCCAATGACGCCCCCTGGCAGGCCTACTTCTTCGGGCGGAACGGGGACCCCGAGGTGGGTTTCAAGTGGACATATCACATGTTCTGGGGGCTTGATGAGATTCACGCCAACTTCCTCGACATGTGGGCGAAGATTCCGACCAACCAGGTCGTCGGCGGTATGTGGCCAAATGATGCAGACGGGAACGCTTGGAGACCCGCATGGCTGCAGAAGTTCGAGGAGCTCGGCGGGTGGACGGTCATCGATCCCGGCGCCTTCCAGCTGGGAACTGAGGACTTCACCCAGATGATCTCGCTGTTCAAGAAAGAGGGGGTTGAGATCATCACCGGCGTCATGCCTCCTCCTGACTTCACGAACTTCTGGAAGCAGGCTATACAGCAAGGTCTTCAGCCGGTCTTCCTCACTATGGCCAAGGCCCTCCTCTTCCCGCAGTCGGTCGAAGCTCTGGGTGAGATCGCCGCCAATACGACAACGGAGTGCTGGTGGTCCCCGTACCATCCCTTCAAGTCGTCGCTGACAGGCGAGACCACTGCCGAACTGGCTGCCGACTTCGAGAACACAGCCGGCACACAATGGACCCAACCCATACTGCACTATGCGCTCATGGAGGTAGTCGCGGACGCCCTGAAGCGCACGACCGACGTTGAGGACAAGGAGCAGATCATCGAGGCGGTGCGGACTACCAAGATGGACACCATGGCCGGGCCTATCGATTTCACCGAGCCCGTCGACCCCATGGGCAATCACCCGGTACCCAACGTCTACAAGACCCCTCAGGTCGGCTCCCAGTGGGTCAAAGGAACTGGAGAGTGGCCGTTCGAGCTGGCGATAGTGGCAAACCCGGTGGCACCGATGGTCCCGGTCCAGGCGGAAGTCCTGCCGATGCCGAAGATCTGAAGCGGCGGCCCAGGCGGACGTTGCGGGTGTTGAAGTACTGCATGGTGAAAGGGCGGCCGCTCCAAGCCGGAATCGTACTGACCCGGATAGCCCCGGGTCACGAATCTGTGTGGACGAAGGTAGATCCCAATCAGCGCCGGCTTCTCGAAAGGGGGGCAGGTTGGGATCATAGGAATGAGGGGAAGCCAGGACCGGGGCCGCGGCCACCAACGGCGCGTCGCGGCCCGTGGTCTCCTGGCTCCATCATCGACTGTGAAGACCACCGCGCAGCGAGAGGATGGACGTGGAAAGCTACTCGATCTTCAAGGACACCATCGCCGACATGACCTGGCCAGCGGTCGACGAGGCCGCTCGTCGGAGGGCGATCATGCTGGTACCGATCGCCGTGATAGAGCAGCATGGGCCGCACCTACCGCTGGCCACGGACATCTATGGCGCCTATCTTCTCTCTGTCCGCGTCAAGGCTGAGCTTGCGACGGCGGGGATTGAAGCGTTGGTTGCGCCGCCCTACTATTTCGGCATGAACCCGACTACGGGGATGTTTCCGGGGTCTCTCCACATCGATCGCGAGACGATGCTCACTATCACCGCTCAACTCCTCCTAAATTACGCGCGCTGGGGCTTTGAGCGGCAGTTCATTCTCAATCATCACGGCGACCCCACGCACAACGACGCGATCATGGAGGCGATACGCACTGTGCGGTCACAAGGGGTGGATGCCGTGTACACGATGGGCGGCTTCGTGCGGCAGTTCATCGAGGAGGCCTATGCCTCCGCTTTTCACAAGCCCCTACCGCTGCCGGAATCTGCCCTCCTCCAGGCTCCCGAGTCGGAAGAGACGCTACTGGCGCGCGAGCGTTACACGAAGTCGGCTCTGCACGTACACGCCGAGGAGTTCGAGACAAGCATGATCATGCGTTGGTACCCGGACGTGCTCGACGCCCAGACCAAGGTGGAGGACCTCGTGCCGGTGCTTCCCACTCCGGAGGAGTTCGACCAGGCCATCCTGGAAGGCAAGTGGCGGGAACTATCTCCTCTAGGCTACATCGGGGATCCATCGGTGGCGGCGGCGGAAACCGGCGAGATCTACGCGTTGGAGGCGGCCGATATCGCCCGGGCTATCGTGGACTGGTTGGCTTGACGGACGGCTGGGAGTAGGGCTTGTTGAGAGGAGGTTCTTCTTCGTGGACAGGTATTCATTGGCCGAGGTCGCCCGGGGTGACGCCCCTGCCGATCTGGTGGTCGTCAACGGCAAGTTGGTCAACGTCAACAGCGGCGAGATCTATGCAGCCGACGTGGCCGTGAAAGGGGACCGCATCGCCGCCGTCGGTGAAGTGCAGCATACGGTCGGGCCGGAGACCAAGGTCATCGACGCGGAAGGCCGCTATCTGTGCCCAGGCTTGATCGATGGGCATATACACGTCGGCGGGTCGCAGCTCTCGATGACTGAGTTCGCCCGGGCTGTCGTGCCTCATGGCACCACGGTCATATCCACCGATTTCTACGAGATTGGGGTGGTGGCCGGTAGGAAGGCGATTCGCTTCGCGCTCGACGAACTCAACGCCACGCCGGTCAAGGTGCTGCTCAACATCCCACCGCACGCTTATCTCGGGCACGGATCGCTTGGTAACACCAACAACATCACGACCGAGGACGTGTTCGCCCTTCTCGGTTGGCCCGAATGCATAGGGCTGGCCGAGTGGAACATGTTTGTCGCCTCGATCCCGGCGCCTGGAGTGCGAGAGTTGACCGAGGCGGTCTGGGAGCAGAAGAAGCTGATGGGTGGTCATTTCGGAGGGGTGCCTTCGACACTGGCCAACGCCACCGCGGCTTTGGGGATCTACTCCGAGCATGAGGCCGTGTCAGCGGAGGAGGCTCTTGATCGCCTTCGGCTGGGAGTCCACATCCAAGCCAGGGAAGGCTCCGCCGGAAGGGACTTGAGGCATGTGGTCAAGGCGATAACCGAGCACAAGGCCGACCCCCGGCACTTCTCGTTCTCCACCGATGAGCAAGAGGCGGACTCTCTTATCATCGACGGGCATGTGGATCACAAGATCCGCACTGCCATCCGTTGTGGTGTCGCTCCACTTGCAGCCGTTCAGATGGCCACCATCAATGCCGCCGAGTACTTCCGTATCAGCGACGACATGGGTAGCATCGGGCCGGGCAAGGTGGCGGACATCGTGCTTGTCGATGACCTGGCTGCATTCAACGTGAACACCGTAGTGGCAGATGGCAAGCTGGTCGCTCAGGATGGGAAGTATGTGGGCGAGTTGAAAGCGCCCGACTACCCCGATTACTTCTACAACACCATCAAGATCGCGCGTATGACGGTGCCGGAGGACTTCGCCGTCGAGGCGCCTGCGGCGGCCTCAGGAACTGCGAAGGTCCGTGTCATCGGGGTGACCGAGGGGAACCTCGTCACCGAAGAGCGGCCTCTCGATCTGCCGGTGCGTGACGGGGAGGTCCGGCCGGATCCGGCGCAGGACGTCATGAAGATCGCCGTGCTGGACCGCTATGAAGCCTCGGGCCGCATTGGCAAGGCCTTTGTCCAGGGGTTCAGGATCAAAGCAGGGGCCATCGGCTCTTCGTTCAATCCCGGACAGATGAACCTCATGGTGGCGGGAACCAACGATGCAGACATGAGCCTCGTCGCCAACCGGATCGCGGAGTTGGGGGGCGGTTACGTGGTCGCTCGCGAAGGCGAGATCCTTGGTGAGCTTCCGCTACCGCTGCTCGGCCTGTTCTCCGATGAACCTGCAGACCAGGTGGTGCAGCGTATCCAAGGAATCAACCAAGCCATCGCCAGTGAGTTGGGAACCGACTTCGCCGGTCTTCACACCTCAGTGGCGTTTGTCTGTCTCGCAGTCTCCATTCCCTCGCTCAAGGTATGTGACCTCGGTCTTGCCGATGTGCGCGTCATGGAGATCGTCGATATGTTCGTCTAGCCGGTGAGAGCGAGGGCCAGATCAGAATCAGAGTCAACCAAGGGAGTCATGAGAGGAGACAACCTATGAGCGTCAAGATCGAGCACATCGAGTGGCCGGACCGGCCGGACGTGATGATGCCGTACTCACCGGCGATCAAAGTGACGGGGGGCAGCCTTCTGTTCTTCGCCGGTGTAACGGCCGCTCCCGTGTATCACAGCCACCCTCACATCCCGGCCGAGTTCGACAACATCCCGCCGGATATGTTGAGCCAGGCACGCATGACCATGGAGAACCTGAAGAAATCGGTGGAGGCTGCTGGGGGTACCCTCGAGAACGTGGTGCACTGCAAACGCTTTCTGACCGATCTGGATCTACAGGACGACCTCAACAAGGTCTGGAACGAGTACATGGGCAGATACAAGCCTACCTCCACCACCGTGCAGGTACAGCGGCTTGCCACAGACCCTCGCTGCTTGGTGGAGATCGACGCGATCGCCGTCGTCGACGAGTAGCGGCGCCAAGGGCCTCTCGGTGTGCTGGGACAAGATGCCCCCGGAACCGGCCGCCTGCTACGTCATCGACAACCCGGACCTACGCGATCCCAACGGCAGATTCATCCAGCTCATAAGGAGTCGCAATGCAGGGGAAGCCCAACTGGGCGGCACAGATCTTCCTAGTCCTGCATCCGGCCGCCGTCGGATGCCTTCTCGGAGCCCTCATACTCGACCAGGCGGGGGAGACCCGGGCGTTCGTGATCGCCTCCGTCACCGTTTCCCTGGTCTTTACGATCGCGGGAGCGGCGGCTCCGGTCCTGGGCATCAAGAAGCCGCTCCGCTCCTATCGCTTTCTTGCCGGGATCGGTCACTCCCCGCTCAGTCGGCAGGCGGCACTGGTGGGGGTGTTCACGCTGCTCCTGCTCGTCTACTGGATCCTGGTGTTGGCCGACGTCAGCGCTCTTTGGCTGGGCATCGTCACTGCTATGGTGGGAGTGGCAGCGGTTCTGGCGGTCGCCCTCGTCTATCTATTGGGATCTCAACCAGGTTGGCGCCACTGGTCGACTCTGTTGGCGCTCTTCGGCGGTCTGCTGGCCCTGGGAGTCTCCACCAGCCTGGTGGTCGCTCTCGGCTGGGGCGACGCTCTCCTCTCCGACGCGCCCGGCGCGGTCGCCGCCCGGATCGTGGTGCTCGTGGGGGTGGTCGTCTTACTGGCAGCGGCATGGGGAAGGGCCGCGCGAGCGGCCATGCCCGAGCCATGGATGGAGCAGCAGCGCGCGTCCGCCGGAGGCCGGGGAGCCCGGGGCGGACTCGCGAGCGCGGTGCTCGTGATCGTGGCCGGTGTGGCGACGGCCGTCAGCTTCGCCTGGGATTGGGCGATCATCATCTGCTTCGTCTGCCTGCTGGTGGGCCTGTTCGCCCACTGGCGCCTGTTCTTCGTCACCGGCGCTTCCCTGGACTGGAGGGCCGAAGTGAACTGGTACGTGCCTGCGCCTGCGGGTGGGAAGGAGTGATAGCCATGACACCGAGCAAACCGCAGACCCTGGTCAATCCCGCCCTCGCCGGAGGGCAGTGGAAGAAGGTCATGTGCAAACTGTGCGGCAACAAGACCTGGTGCACGGCCGAGGCCTACGTGAAGGACGGGATCATCCTCAGCGTGGCCGGCGACACAGAGAACCCGATGCACGAGGGCAAGCTTTGTGGCCGGGGCCAGGCGGCCATGATGAACGTCTACAATCCATACCGGGTCAAAGCGCCTATGAAACGCACCAATCCCAGCAAGGGGTTGGACGAGGATCCCGGCTGGGTGGAGATCAGCTGGGACGAGGCCCTGGACACAGTGGCAGCGAAGATGCGGGATATCGCGGAACGCGGTGACCCCCGGCGCTTCGGTCACTGCTTCGGGTTCGCGGCCTGGGCGAACATCGTCTCGGACGAGGCCTTCTGCCGCGCCTTTGGGAGCCCCTATGACATACAGGGGAGAGGCCACCTGTGCCCGGTCCACATCGGCGCCTCTTTCGTCAACGGGACATTCCTCGACAAGCAGGATGTGGAATACGCCGACTACTTCCTGACGATCGGCGGCAGCCTGGGACCCAACTCCGGCAGCGCGCACGGCATGCGTGCGGTCTCTCGGGCCATGGAACGGGGGATGAAGCTGGTTGTGGTCGACCCGCGGATGAGCCCGGAAGCAGCCATGGCCCACGAGTGGATACCCATCCGGCCCGGGGGAGACCTGGCTTTCACTTTGAGCATGCTCCATGTCATGCTCCACGAGATGCCGGTCATCGACCTGGACCTGCGCTTCATCAAGGAGCGGAGCAATCTGGGCTACCTCATCGGAGAGGACAAGCTGTACGTCACCGATCCCGAGACCGGCAAGCCGCTCGTCTGGGACCCGGTGGACGAAGACGCGAAGACCTTCGATGATTCCACTATCAAGGACTACGCCCTCGAGGGGACCTACGGGATCAAGGGACGTGTCGGCACGCCGGCCTTCGCTCTTCTCAAGAAACGGATGGCGGAATACACGCCCGAATGGCAGCAGCAGCACACCACGGTCCAGCCGGAGACGATCCGCCACGTCGCCCGGGAGTTCGTCGACGCGGCCCGGATAGGAGACACCATCACCCTGGACGGTCTCCAATTCCCGTTGCGCCCGGCCGTCATCAAGTCGGAGCGGGGTGCTTACTCCACCACCCACGGCGCGTATCAGCACTTCGCGGTCAAGATCGTGGCCGGTCTGGTGGGGGCGACGGACGTGCCCGGTGGCTTCCTCGGGTCGGAGCAGGGGCCGGTCCTCAGCCCTGGACCGGACGGCGTGGTGTCGCCCAAGCAGGAGGCGCAGCCGATCCCTTGGCAGCAGCCTCCCCATCTGGATCTGAGGGAGTTCTACCCCCACCGGCACACCGGTCCTTATCTAGTCTGGAAGACGGTGCTCGAGCCCGAGAAGTACGGGGTCGACCACAACCTCGATATGCTCATGGTGTACGGGAGCAATCCCATCCACTCGAACTGCACACCTCTCCGGGCGATCGAGGCGTTCAAGAAGATCCCGTTCATGGCGGTCGTCGCTCTCGTCTACGACGAGACCACCCAGTTCGCCGATATCATCCTGCCGGAGAGCACCGTACTCGAGCGGCATGCGCTCCTCGAGTACGGCGACCACGTCGTGCACGCGGCCGACGAGGCGATCCTGCGCACCCGCACGGTGCAGGTGACCAAGCCGATCATCGATCCGGTGTGGAACACCCGCCAGGCGGACGACATGTACATCGAGATCGCCGAACGGGCGGGGTTCCTGTTCGGCGAGCGGGGCTTGAACGCAGAGCTCAACCGGACCCTGAACCTTTGCGGCGAGCACAAGCTCGACCTGAACACGAAGTATCTGACTCCCGAACTGATCGACCGGATCGCCCGCTGCCACTTCGGCGAGCAATACGGGATGGATTACTTTGACGAGCACGCCTTGATCCCCGAGCTGCTTCCCAAAGCGGAGGCTTACAACTTCTACTACTTCCCCTGGGGCAAGACCCGTCATCCCCTGTATCTCAACCAGTTCTACGCGAACGGCCAGGAGTTCAAAAAGAACCTTGCCGGCGTCGGGCTGGAGGCTCCCCCTGGGTGGGACTCTGCCACGTACTGGGAACACTGGGAGCCCATCCCGCAGTGGGTGGGGCGTTGCGACGACGACTACGCCGCCGAGTTCGACCTGCGGGCCATGGTCTGGACCACGCCGCAGACCCGCATGTGCGCGGGCGACCAGATAGGCAATCCCTGGGTACGGGAGCCGGTGGAGCAGTTCGATCCCTACGACTACGCCATCCTCATAAACAGCGAGACGGCGCGGGCGAAGAGTCTGGGCGACGGGGATGAAGTCAAGGTGGAGGCGTTCTGGGGAGGGGCGACCACAGGTGTGCTCAAACTCACGCAGTTGATCCATCCGGAGGCGCTCGGTTTTCCCGGCCACCACGGCTTCAAGGGGCGTCTGCGCAATCCCATCACCTGGAAGGGGCCCGATTTCAACGATCTCCTCTCCGATAGGGAGGGCGAGTTCGATCCCATCTCCTGCGCTACCGACATAAGCCCTCGAGTGCGCGTCACCAAGATCGCCGCCCCCGGCGCGCGCGCCGGGGGCACGGGCGTCGAGGGGACCGCAGGCGGGGCGCCTGCCGCCGCAGCGGATGCCTCGGGAGAGGGAGGTGCGCGATGAGGTACGGCATGGTCATCGATCTCTCCAAATGCTCCGGGTGCATGTCGTGCGATGTCGCCTGCAAGCGGGAGAACTTCACTCCTCCCGGCGTGCACTGGAGCAAGGTGCACATCTATGAGACCGGCCGGTACCCTGACTCGAAACTGCGGTCCCTGCCGGACCACTGTATGCATTGTGACGAGCCGGCCTGCGAGAAAGCCTGCCCCACCGGCGCGACCAGCCGCCGGGCCGACGGGGTGGTGACCATTGACAACGATCGCTGCGTGGGGTGCGGATACTGTGCCCTGGCCTGTCCGTACCAGGCTCGGGTGCTGAACCGTGCTGAACCTCGACCTTATCATGCGCCTCATGGTTTCACTCCGTTCGAGCGGATAGGCTACTTCCAGCGCCTGGGGCCGGTCGAGCACGGCAAAGGGGTCATCGAGAAGTGCACCTTCTGCGTGCATAGGCTGGATCAGGGCGGAGAGCCGGCCTGCGTGCTCACCTGCCCGGCCGGAGCCCGGGTGTTCGGCGACCTCGACGACCCCGAGAGTGACGTGGCCCGGCTCGTCGCCCGGGGGGCGCGGGCTCGCTTGGAACAGCACGGGACCAAGCCCAAGGTCCTCTACCTCTTCTTGGAGGAGCATGTGGGTCAAGGACAATGGAGCGGCCCGACCACACACGCGGGTCGGGTCTGAAAATGGGTCTATCGGTCTTCTTGACCTCAGGCGGCGACGTATGACATTCTGTTACATTGTGCGCCCGGTCTTCTCCGGTCAGGCTGGCGCCAGGACCAAGCCAAATCGAAGGGGGAGTGTAGGATGTTGGATCGAGGTGATTCCACTTGACGGTCGCGCTTGAAACCCAAGGCCTTCGGAAGTCTTTCGGCGGGGTCTTGGTGATCGACGATCTGAGCATCAGCGTAGATACGGGGGAGGCGCTGGGCATCGTCGGTCCCAACGGGGCAGGTAAGACCACCTGGTTCAACCTGATCACCGGGCAGGTGAACGAGGACGCCGGCAAGGTGATCTTCGGGGGCAGGGACATCAGCGGTCTCTCCCGGCACCAGCGGTGCCGCGTCGGCTTGGGTCGCACCTTCCAGATCCCTCGGCCCTTCACGGGCATGACCGTCTTCGAGAATGTGTTGGTGGGAGCCACCCACGGCCGCAATATGGGCGAACATGCTTCGTACGAGCACTGTGTGGACATCCTGGAGTGGACCGGTCTGCACAAGAAGGTGAACGTCGTCGCCGGGTCGCTCACCCTGCTCGATCGCAAGCGCCTGGAACTTGCCCGGGCTCTGGCCACCGACCCCAGCGTGCTCCTTCTGGACGAGATAGCCGGCGGCCTCACCCAGGTCGAGGTCGACGAACTACTCGAGGAGATCAAGAACCTCCGGACCAGAGGTGTGACCATCGTCTGGATCGAGCACATCGTCCGGGCCCTCCTAGCTGTGGTCGATCGCATCGTGGTCATCAACTTCGGACGCAAGCTGTGCGAGGGCGACCCTCACGAGGTCATGAACAGTCAGGAAGTCCAGGCCTGCTACATGGGAGGGACGCCGGCATGAGTCTGCTCGAGCTCGATAACGCCAGTGTCTTCTACGAAGACTTCCAGGCTCTCTACGATCTTTCCATCAAGGTGGAAGAAGGGGAGATATTCGCCTGCATCGGCGCCAACGGGGCAGGCAAGAGCACTATGCTCAGGGCCATCTCCGGCGTGCTCATCCCCCGCTCGGGGCGCATCCTCTTCGACGGCCAACCCATCGATCACATGCCCCCCCACAAGCGGGTGGATCTGGGCATCTCCATGGTGCCCGAAGGTCGCCGGGTGTTCCCCAGCTTGACTGTGCACGAGAACCTGCAGATCGGCGCTTGGCGTACTCGCAAGGGTCCCTGGAACACCGATGCCGTCTACGAGATGTTCCCGCTCCTGCAGCCTCTCAAGAAGCGCCAGGCCGCTGGTCTTTCCGGTGGGGAGCAGCAGGCTCTGGCCATCGGTCGCGCGCTCATGTGCAATCCGAGGCTCATCCTGATGGATGAGGTCTCCTTGGGTCTGGCTCCGGTGGTCATAAAACGGATCTACGACGCGTTTCCCAAACTCCTCGATTCCGGCTGCACCATCCTCGTCGTCGAGCAGGACGTCCAGCACGTGCTCGCAGTGGCCAATCATGTGGCCTGCTTTCTTGAGGGTCGGATCGCCCTGGAGGGTGAACCCAAGGATCTGACCAACGACCAGATAACCGCGGCCTACTTCGGAGTGTAGATATGGACTGGATAAATGCAGCTGTCCAAGGCATCCTCCTGGGCGGCCTCTATGCTCTGTTTGCCACAGGCTTGGCCCTTGTCTTCGGGACGATGCGCCTGGTCAACCTGGCTCACGGTGACCTGACGGTCATACCCGCCTACGTCGCACTCATGCTCGTAAACGCGTTCCGCTTCAACCCCTTCTATTCCATCCCGATCACCATGGTGATCATGTTCGTGGTGGGCTATTTCCTCCAGCGGGGCCTCCTCAATACCATTGTCGGTAAGGGGGACGGACCCGGGGTGATCGTCACCTTCGGTCTCTCGATCGTGATCCAGAACGCGTTGTTGCTGGCTTTCACAGCCAACTCCCAGGGGCTCGACGCGGGCACGGTCGAGAACTTGAGCATCAAGATCAACGACCGGCTGGCCGTAGGTTGGCTGCCGCTGATCATCTTCCTCATGTCCTTAGTCGTCATCACCGCCCTACAGACATGGATCAGCCGGACCAGGATGGGGCGCGGTTTCCGTGCCATATCGGACGACACGGATACCGCCCGGCTCATGGGTATCAACACCAAGCACGTCTGGGCGATCGCCATGGGCGTGGCTCTGGGGATCGTCGCCATCGGCGGGGTCATGATGGGCATCCGTACCACCTTCGATCCGTTGCTCGGCACCCAGCGCCTGATCTACGCGTTTGAGGCCGTCATCATCGGCGGGATGGGATCGTATTGGGGGACCCTTCTGGGCGGGATCATTCTAGGGTTATCCCAGACCCTGGGCGCGCAGGCCTTCGGTTCGGCCTGGTCCATCCTGGTCGGGCACCTGGTCTTTGTGATCATCCTGGCTCTTAGGCCGCAAGGCTTCCTGGCGAAGACGGTGACAGCGTGAGCGTCGACACACCTACATATCAAGCCGAGCGCAAGGAGTTCTCGGTCCACGTAGCCAGTCGGACGAACTTCTACATCCTCGCGTTCGGGGTCCTGGTTCTTGTCTTTTTGGCTCTCTTTCCGCTGTTCGGAGGGATACCGTGGACCCGCCGGCTGGTCGATTTCTTCACCCTGCTTGCTCTGGCTCAACTCTGGAACCTGATGCTTGGCTATGCCGGCATCATCTCGGTGGGGCAGCAGGGCTTCATCGGCATGGGGTCCTATCTGCTGTGGCTCTTTGCAGATATCTTCCACATCAACCCCTTCATCGCCGTGATCCCTGCCGCCATCGGCGGTGCGCTCATCGCTTTCCCGACGGCTGCCCTGGTGTTCAAACTGAAGGGCGGCTACCTTGCCATCGGTACCTGGGTCATAGCAGAGATCCTGCGGTTGATCGTCGCCAACATCAAGAGGACCGGCGGTGGGTCCGGGATCACCATCCAGGCGGCTACCCAGTTGGGTACCGAGACGCGGGTACCGGGGACGTACTGGTGGGGACTGGGCGTGGCGGTGCTCGCCATGGCGGTCACCTATTTCTTGCTGCGGTCGCGTACCGGTCTTGCCTTGAAGTCCATGCGCGACAATGATGTGGCCGCAGAGGCCTCCGGAGTGAACTTGTGGCGCAGCAAGCTCTACACCTTCGTGATCGCCGGGGCCGGAGGCGCTATGGTGGGAGCGATCGTGGCCATCCACCTCCTGAGGGTCCAGCCCGCCGCAGCCTTCAGCATCAACTGGACGGCGTACATGCTCTTTATCACGATCATCGGGGGGGTAGGCACGATCGAGGGGCCGATCATCGGTACCGTCATCTACTTTGTCCTTCGGGAGACCACGAGTAAGTACGGGGAATGGTACTTCATCATATTGGGTCTCCTGGCCATCCTGGTGACCGTGTGGAGCCCGACAGGCATCTACGGTTGGATCTACCGAAAGACCAACTTCCTATTTTTCCCGCTCCAGCGCAAGCTGGGGTACAAGGACGAAGCGGGAGCGACGCCTCCTGTGGCTACGGAAAGCGGAGAAGCAGCCGGCTAGACCGGGCGTTGTAAGATCATCGAGTGTCGGAGGAGGCCGCCGTGAGGCGGCCTCCTCGTGTACGATCAGACTTCATAGTCAGTGCGAACGGCCGCGCTTTCCGAAGCCGGCGATAGACACAGTCTCGACATGGGGGACCGTGGTTTCTTCGACCACTACGCTACGCCGGCGCTACCGCCGTGTTCGCCGGTTGGAAGCACTCACCCGCGCACGATGCGAACATGCTGGAAGCCGATTTCCCCGTGGTCGCCGGAACGACGACGAGGCGGCCGCTTCGTCAAATGCAGTTTAACGAACGCCTGTGGTGTTCACTAACGCTTGACAGTCGCTCGGCACGTGCTCTATGTTCGGAGGGATGAATGCGGATGAGCAGCGCCATCCCCCTTCGGGCCGATCCGACCGTAAGGCTTTAGAGGCGATGGAGGGTCTTGGGGAACGGATCAGGGGCCTGCGCCAGCGGCGGCAGATGAGTCTCCGCGGGCTGGCCGCGGCCATCCAGGTAACGCCCAGTCTCATCAGTCAGATCGAGCGAGGGAAGACCAATCCTTCGGTCGTCACCCTCTACGCTATCGCCAGGGCCTTGGGCGTCTCCACGGATGCTCTCCTCGATTACCGGCCCGATCTCGGTGCGGACACACTGCAGCACGGGGCGGGAGGGACGGGCGCCGAGCACCCAGAGGGGCCTTTCGGCGAGGAGGCTCTCGTCGTGCCGGTGGTCCGCAAGGCTCGGCGCAGGCGGGTGGAGATCGAGGGGCATGGAGGCGACATCACCTGGGAGCTGTTGACGGCCAGGCCCGAGAAGCGGGCTGATTTCCTGGAGATAACCTACGCGCCCGGGGCGTCTTCGGCCCTTGCTCTCATGCGTCACGAGGGACGGGAGTATGGTTTAATACTCGAGGGGGAGCTGTGGGTGTCGTTGGGTTTTGGAGAGGCCGTCTTGCGCCCTGGCGACAGCGTAGGGTTTTCGTCGAGGACTCCCCATCGGTTCGAGAATCGAGGCTCGCAGCCCATGAGGGCCGTGTGGTTCGTCCTACGCGAGGCGGACGTGGATTGATGCAGGTCCGTCGTGCAGGAGTCTGGGGGCGACAAGGAGGAGTTGAGCGATGCCCAGCTGGATAGGACCGTGGGAGATAGCGATCGTTGTTGTTCTGATCCTGCTGATCTTTGGCCCAAGGAAACTACCTGAGCTCGGTTCTTCACTGGGCAAGTCCATCCGCGGTTTCAAGAAGGGCATGAAAGACGGCCAGGAGGGGGGCAACGAGACGGTCGCTGAAGCGCAGGCAACGGCAGAGCAGAAAGGCGCCGAGCCCCTCAAGGCCGATGCTCAGCGGGCCGCGGCCGAGCCGGTGAAGCCTGACACGACCGAAAAGCCCGAATAGGGTAGGGCCTCGCTCCCGAGGCAGCGCCTTCATGTCCACCGGGGAGAGCTTCGTCTATCTCGAGATCGCGGAAGCGATCCGTAGGCTCATCGTGTCCGGCGAACTGCAGCCCGGTGACCGGCTGCCGTCGGTGCGGGCCATGGCCCAGCGATGGAGATGCACGCCCAACACGGTCAGCCGGGGTTACGCGCTTCTTTCCCGTGAAGGGCTGGTGGTAGGCCATCGAGGCGGCGGCACCCGCGTTGCGTCGACCAGGGCCGCGGTCGATGGATCTGCGCCTCCGGAATGGGAATGGGCCAATCTGGTCAATCGGGCGGAGACCTACTTGCTGGAAAGCCTCAGCCTGGGTCACAGCCCGGCGCACGCCGAAGCGGCGCTGGCTGCTGCGATATCCCGTTGGCAGGATCTCCGCCGGCCGGTATCTCCCGAGAAGGTCACCAGGTCCGCCGACCGCGATGAGCGCGAAGTGCGGTTTTCCGGCAGCCACGACCTCTCCGTGGAACTGCTGGGGCGATCGCTCCTCGAGCGGACGCCGCCGGTGACGCTCTCGATCGATTTCATCGGTAGCCTGGGAGGGCTCATGGCGCTGGCGCGGGGCGAGGCCGACGTCGCCGGCGCGCATCTATGGGATGAAGCCACGGGTGTGTATAACGTGCCTTTCGTGCAGCGGGTCCTTCCCAATCGCAAGGTCGTGCTGCTGAATCTGGTGCAACGACTGCAGGGACTCATCGTACCGGCAGGCAACCCTCGAGGGCTGCGGTCGATCGCCGATCTGGCCCGGCCGGAGGTCCGCTTCGTCAACCGCCAGGCCGGGTCAGGCACGAGGGTCTGGCTGGACATCCGGCTGAGGGACGAAGGTATGTCTCCCGAAAGTATTGCGGGATACGACCAGGAACAGACGACTCACCTGGGGGTGGCCCGCGCAGTAGCAGAGGGCCGCGCCAACGCCGGCGTGGGCATCAGTGCCGCCGCTACCGCCTACGGCCTGGGCTTCGTGCCTCTGGGTGAGGAGCGGTACGACCTGGTGATCCCCGCCGAGGTCTGGGACACGCCGGCTCTGCGGTCACTTCGGGAAGTCGTGGACTCTCAGCGCTTCAAAGAGGCCGTCCTAGCTCTGGGCGGGTATGACGTTTCTCAAACGGGGAGCGAGACCCTCCTCGACTGACCCGGCGCGGTGGCGCCCTCCGCCGACCCGGCGCGGCGACCCGCCCGCCCGTTCGGCGCGGTCGCCCCCTCGATGTTAGTCTTAGCTGAGAGCACGCCGGAAGGAGGAGCGGAGTGGGCGCCACCCCGACTAAAGATGACGTCATCCACATGGCGGACGAGCACAACGTCAAGTTCATCCGTCTGTGGTTCACGGATGTGCTCGGTTCTCTCAAGAGCCTCGCCATGACCCGCCGGGAGTTCGAAGGCGCCCTCGAGGAAGGGATGGGAGCGAGCCGCTTCTCTCCGCGGGAGGCGCCTGGCAGCCGATCGGTATGACTCCCGCGGGAGGAGGATAGGCATATGGGATTCGTCTGTTCCGGCGCCGAGCGGGGCCCCATTTTCCTGCTGGACGGCAGCAACATCGCCTACCGGGCCTTTTTCGCTCTTCCCCAGGATATCGCCACATCCGGAGGCTTTCCCACCAACGCCCTTTATGGGTTCTGCCTCATGATGGTCAAGATCCTGGGTGAGTACCATCCAGAAGCCGTGATCGTGGCCTGGGATTCACGGGAGAAGACCTTTCGGGCGGAGGAGTTCGAGGAGTACAAGGCTCATCGGAAGCCTATGCCCGATCTGCTGTCCGAGCAATGGCCGTACTTCTCCGAGCTCTGCGCGGCCTTTGGCTTCGTCAACCTGGTCGTGCCCGGGTACGAGGCGGACGACATCCTTGCCACTCTTGCCCGGCAGGCCGAGGCGGAGGGCCGGACCGCGGTCATTGTCACGGGGGACCGGGACGCCTTCCAGCTGGCCGGTCCGCACGTGAGCATCATGGCCAATACCCGAGGCGTGACGGAGGTCAAGGTATACGATCCCGAAGCGGTGGAGGAAAGGTTCGGCGTGCCCCCCCGACTGATCCCCGACTTGATCGGCCTGAAGGGAGACACCTCCGACAACATACCCGGAGTACCTGGAATCGGAGAAAAGACGGCCGCGCAGCTGCTCGTCCAGTTCGGCTCTCTGGAAGAGGTCCTCGCCCGCACCGACGAGGTCGCCGGGATCAAGCGCAAGGAGTTGCTGCGGGAGCACCGTGATACCGCGCTCCTCTCCAAGAGACTCGCCCTGCTCGACCGCGATGCCCCGATCGACATCCACGCGGCCGAGGTGGAGCCTCATCGGATCCAGCGTGAGGTGCTGGACGAACTGCTCACCCGGTTCGAGTTCACCTCGCTGCTCGAGCGGCTGGAGCCACTGTTTGCCGCCTCGCCTTCGGCGGACGCGGGGGCGTCCGAACCGTCTGGAGCCAGCCTACCCGCGCCTACCCCGGCACCGGCGGATGCCGCCGCATGGGATGACCTTTTGGATCGGGGCAGGCCGGTCGGGTTGGCAGTGGACGACGCAACGGGACGGCTCTGGCTCGCGCAGCCGGGGGCAGGAGCCGCGGCTGACGGATACGAGTCGTTCGCCCTCGTCGAGGTACACGATCCCCTTGCACACGCAGCGGCTCTCCGCACCCTTCTTGTCGGGGGCGCCCCGGTCTGTCACGATCTCAAATCGGTCGCCGTCCTGCGCGGACTGCTCGAGAAGGTCGCTCACGACACCTACATCGCCGCATACCTGCTGGCTCCGGGCCGCCGAGATTACCGTCTGGAGGACTGTGCGCGGGAGGCGGCGATCCGCCTGCCGTCGTGCGGCCCGGCTACGGGGGCTGGCCCCGCCGCCGGCATCGGCCAGGCCGGCCCGCCGGCCACAGCGGCCACAGATGCCACAGATGCCGCGGCCGCCGCGGCAGCCGCGGCGGCCCGCGCTGCGCTGGTCCTTCCCGTAGCCGCCTGGCAGGAGCAGTCTCTCCGCGACCAGGGCATGTGGGACCTCCTTCAAGATATCGAGCTGCCGCTCACCGGGGTGCTCGTCGCCATGGAATCGGCCGGCATACACCTGGACTGCTACCGTCTGGGCGAGATCACAGGCAAGATCCAGGATCAGTTGGAGGAGCTGGAGACCTGCATCTTCGAGCTGGCCGGCGAAGAGTTCAACCTAGGCTCGCCGCAGCAACTGGGTCACATGCTGTTCGAGAGACTAGGGCTTGCCCGGCAGCGCAAGACCAAGACCGGCTATTCCACCGATGCAAAGACGCTCGAAGCCCTGCGCGACAGTCACCCCATCGTCGGCCATCTCTTGAACCATCGCGAGTTGTCCAAGCTCATGTCCACCTATCTGCTCGCTCTACCTCAGGCCGTGGATCCGGCTACTGGGCGGCTGCACACCACCTTCCATCAGACGGTGACGGCCACCGGCCGCCTGTCTTCCAGCGATCCCAATCTGCAGAACATCCCGGTACGCACGGCGTTGGGCGCGCAGATCCGGCAGTGCTTCACCGCTGAGCCGGGAAATGCGCTGGTGGTGGCGGACTACTCCCAGATCGAGCTGCGCATAATGGCCCATCTTTCCGGCGAGCCCGCGCTCCTGGATTCGTTCAGGCAGGGTGAAGACATCCACACCCGCACGGCGGCCGAGGTCTTCGGCTTGGCTGAAGAAGAGGTCGACTCCACTCACCGACGCTACGCCAAGGCGGTCAATTTCGGCATCATGTATGGGATCTCGGCCTTCGGGCTGAGCCAGAACCTGGGCATCGACCGGGAGGAAGCGGCCGTGTACATCGAGCGCTACTTCGAACGTATGCCTCGAGTCAAAGGCTTCATCGAGGACACGATCGGGCTGGCCCGGCGCCAGGGATACGTGGCTACCGTCTTCGGACGCCGCCGGCCCATACCCGAGCTCGCCTCCGGCAACTACCAGGAACGTTCGCTGGGAGAGAGGCTGGCGGTCAACTCGGTCATCCAGGGCAGCGCCGCCGACATCATAAAAGTGGCCATGATCCGTTGCCACGACAGGCTGAGGAGAGAGTTCCCCGGCGCCCGCTTGGTCTTGCAGGTCCACGACGAGTTGGTGTTCGAAGTGCCGGAGGCGCGTGCGCCCGCGGTGAAGGAGGCGGTGGTGGAGGAGATGGTCGCGGCTTTTCCCATGGAGCCGGCCCTGGGCGTCGACGCGGGGGAGGGCCCCGACTGGCTCTCGGCCAAGTAGTGGAAAGACCGTTGGAACGACCTTTGAAGCGGCATGTCGCGCGGCCGTTGCTTTTCGCGGGCGCCTAGGTATACTACCGGCACATAAAGCCACGTGAGGGCGTGGCTTGCCCATGCGTTGCTTTGCGAAGGGAAACGGAAACTACATGCCAGACGAATACACCGACGAGAGCGTACAGACACTACAGGGTGGACAAGACCTCATGATCGAGGTCGACGGCAAGATGGTCCCCAACTACGAGGCTACGATGATGAGCTTCGAAGAGGGGGACATCGTCACCGGGACTGTGGTGCGCGTAGACAAGGACGAAGTCCTGGTCGATATCGGCTATAAGAGCGAGGGTGTGGTCCCCGCCAACGAGCTGTCGATCAGAAAGTCGGTGGATCCCTCAGAAGAAGTGGCAGTGGGCGATATCGTCGACGCCCTCGTTCTCACCAAGGAAGACGCCGACGGCCGGTTGATCCTGTCGCGGAAACGGGCGCGGTTCGAGCGGGCCTGGCAGCGCATCGAAAAGGCCGCCGAAGAAGGCACTCCGGTGTCCGGTAACGTCATTGAAGTGGTCAAGGGTGGTCTTATCCTCGACCTGGGTGTGCGCGGCTTCCTGCCCGCCTCGCTGGTCGATATCCGCCGGGTGGCCGACCTGGACGAGTTCCTCGGCCAGAGTCTGGAGTGCCGGGTCATCGAGTTGAACCGGTTCCGCAACAACGTGGTCCTCAGCCGCCGGGCCGTGCTGGAAGAAGAGCGCCGAGGCGTGCGCGAGCAGATCCTCGACCGCATGAACGTGGGCGACCTGGTCACAGGCACCATATCCAACATCGTGGACTTCGGCGCTTTCGTCGACCTGGAGGGCATCGACGGTCTGATCCACATCTCCGAGCTGTCTTGGAGCCACGTCAACCATCCGTCCGAAGTGCTCACCATCGGCCAGAAGGTCGAAGTCCGGGTGCTTGACATCGATCGCGACCGGCAGCGGATCTCCCTCGGTCTCAAACAGACCCAGAAAGACCCGTGGCAGCAGGTGTTCGAGAACCGCCAGGTCAACGAGATCGTGCACGGCCAGGTCACCAAACTGGTGTCCTTCGGCGCCTTTGTCGAGATCGAAGAAGGCGTGGAGGGTCTCATCCACATCTCCGAGTTGGCCCAGCACCATGTGGAAGACCCGTCGGAGATCGTGCGTCCCGGGCAGGACGTCAACGTCAAGATCATAGAGATCGATCCCGACAGGCGCCGGCTCTCCCTCAGCCTGAAGCGGCTGGAGCCGGAATACCGGATCCATGAGGATGCGCTTGCCGAAGAGGGTGAAGAGGGCGAGGAGATGGAGGAGGGCGAGGCGGTAGCTGAGGCCGAGGTAGTCGCCGAGGCGGAAGCAGGCGAAGCCTACGGGAGCGAAGCGGTGGATGAAGCGGCTGCCGAGGAGGAAGCGCCGGTCGCGGCTGCGGAACCCGAAGCGGTCGTTGCCGAAGCGGTCGTTCCCGAAGCGGTCGTTCCGGAAGCTGTGCCTGAACCTGAAGTCGCCGTTGAGACCGCGCCGGAGCCCGCGGCGGCAGAAGCCGAGGCTGAAGCTGAGGCCGAGACCGCGGCTGAGGCCGAGACCGCGGCCGAGTCGGAAACCGCGGCTGAGTCGGAAACCGCGGCTGAGGTCGAGAGCGCGGCCGTCGAAACCGCGGCCGAGGTCGAGACTGCGGCTGAGGTCGAGACTGCGGCTGAGGTCGAAACCGCGGCTGAGGTCGAAACCGCGGCTGAGGTCGAGACTGCGGCCGAGGCCTCGCCGGACGCGGCAGCTGCGGCGGACGCTGAGGCTGTCGATGAGGCGGGCGAAGAGGGCTGACCATCGGGTCGTGATGTGTGACACGGGAGCGCCTCAGGGCGCTCCTCGTTTTTCCGGAAGGAGAGCATGACCAAGCGGGAGTCTCAAGGTCGGTCTCCGCTCCAACCTGAGCCTGCGCGCGGGGCCCGGCCGCAGGAGGCTGGGAACGGGGGCGTCGTCACCATCGGTCTTACCGGCGGCATAGGCGCGGGCAAGAGCACAGCGCTTGCCCTCTTCGGGGAGTTGGGAGCGATCACTATGTCGGCCGATCAACTGGTGCATCAGCTTTACGCACGGCCCCTTGTAGCTGCCGAGATCGAGGCTCGGTTCGGGCCTGGGGTGCTTGACTGCCAAGGCGCAGTGGATAGGAGCTTGCTGGCCGAGTCGGTGCGTGGGCGGCGGCGAGAGCTGCGCTGGCTGGAGAAGCTGACCCATCCTTTGGTGGCGGAAGAGATCGAGCGGCGCATCAGCGATGCGCCCGAGGGGACCGTGGTCGTCTGCGAAGTACCGCTGCTTTTCGAATCCGGCTTCGAGCGCTTGTTCGATCTTGTCGTCACCATCGAAGCGGGCAGTGAGACCCGCCGGCTGCGGTCGACTCACGACTTCGATATCCACATGTTCTCCGAGTTAGAAGCTCTACAGGCCTCCGGCGAGCGGAGGGTAGCCGCCAGCGACCTCAGCTTCTTCAACGACGGTGACAGGGAGGAGCTTCGGGGGTTCGTGCAGGAGGCCTACGCGCGGGCACTGGAGCTTCTCGGGGAACGTCGATGACAGAGCCGCGGCGTGCCCGCGCGCGGACGAGTCGCAGGCGCCGCAGGCTACGCCTCGCGGCGTTGGTTATGGTCGTCGTTGTGATCGCGATCGCCGCGGTCTGGGTCGCGGCCGGCCGTGCGGTGGTGCCCGGGGTGTCCGCGCAACTCTATCCCCTTCATTATGAGGAGAGCATCGTGCGGGTGGCGGAGCAGAACGATCTCGACCCCTACCTGGTGGCGGCAGTAGCGCGGACCGAGAGCGGCTGGGACCCGGAAGCGGTCTCCCACGCCGGCGCCGTCGGTCTGATGCAGCTCATGCCGGATACGGCCGGTTGGATCACAGGTCTCGAGAGCTGGCAGCATGGCGACGATCCCGACCTGACCGATCCCGAGGAAAGCCTGGAGCTCGGGGCTTTCTACCTGGCCTATCTCGTCAAGTACTTCGGGGGCGACACCCGTCTGGCCCTGGCTGCCTACAACGCGGGACAGGGAGCAGTGAGCGGCTGGCTGAAGGATGGAAGCACCAGAGAGTCCATCGAGATCACCGACATCCCCATCGACGAGACTCGTGAGTTCGTGGAACGGGTGGAGTACTACCGGGACCTCTACGCCCGCGTCCACCCCGATGCCTTCGCTGCCGACGGGGGGGCTACGTGAGCGCCGCCGCCGACGGCGGGGGCCACCTGACCGCCTTCCAGATACGCGCCGACTACGAGCTCAAAGGGGATCAGCCTGAGGCTGTCGCAGCGCTGACGGCGGGGGTCCTTCGCGGTGACCGGCAACAGACGCTTCTGGGCGTCACCGGTTCGGGCAAGACCTTCACCATGGCCAACATCATCTCCCGGGTGGGCCGGCCCGCCCTGGTGATGGCTCCCAACAAGACTCTGGCGGCGCAACTGTGCAACGAGTTCCGCGAGTTCTTCCCCGAGAACGCGGTGGAGTACTTCGTCTCCTACTACGACTACTACCAGCCGGAGGCTTATCTGCCGGCGAGCGACACCTATATCGAGAAGGATTCTTCCATCAATCAGGAGATCGACCGTCTCCGCCACGCGGCTACCTCCAGCCTGCTCATGCGCGATGACGTGGTCATCGTCGCCTCCGTGTCCTGTATCTATGGCCTGGGCTCTCCGCAGGAGTACCTGGGGCAGATGGTGCTGCTCAAGGAAGGCGACGACGCAAGCCGGGACGAGGTATTCGCTAAGCTCGTCAAGATCCACTATGAGCGCAACGACATCGGCTTCGTTAGGGGCAAGTTCCGGGTCCGAGGAGATAGTTTCGAGGTCTGGCCCGCCTACGACGACTATGCGGTGCGGGTCAGCCTGTGGGGCGATCAGGTGGAGGAGATCGTCAAGGTCGACCCGCTCACTCAGGAGATCGTGGCCCGGCTCCCGACGGTCGCCGTCTACCCGGCCACCCACTTCGTCACCTCGGAGGACGCCCTGGAACGCTCCCTAGGGGAGATCGCGGCTGAGCTGGAAGTGCGGGTGGCGGAACTGGAGGCGCAGGGCAAGCAGTTGGAGGCCTTCCGTCTCCGTCAGCGCACCCAGTACGACATGGAGATGCTCCGCGAGCTGGGCTACTGCAACGGGATCGAGAACTACTCGCGCATCCTGTCGGGCCGGAAGCCGGGGGAACCGCCCTACACGCTGCTCGATTTCTTCCCCAAGGACTTCCTGGTGTTCATCGACGAGTCGCACATGACGGTGCCGCAGCTTCACGGGATGTACGAGGGAGACCGCAGCCGCAAGACCATGCTGGTGGAGCACGGTTTCCGCCTGCCCTCCGCCCTCGACAACCGCCCACTCCGCTTCGACGAGTTCATGGAGCGGGTGCCGCAGGTGGTGTTCGTCTCGGCCACGCCCGGGGAGTGGGAGATCTCGGTCTCCACCCAGGTAGTCGAGCAACTCGTACGCCCGACCGGGCTGGTGGACCCATACGTGGAGGTGCGGCCCACCCGTCACCAGATCGACGACCTCATGAACGAGATCCGCAAGCGCGTCGAGAAGCATCAGCGGACCCTGGTCACCACGCTCACCAAGAAGATGGCCGAGGACCTGACCGACTATCTGCTGGAGATGGGCTTTCGCGTGCGCTATCTGCACTCTGAGGTGGACACGCTGGAGCGGGTGCGCACCGTGCGCGAACTGCGCCTGGGGGAGGTGGACGTGCTGGTGGGCATCAACCTGCTGCGCGAAGGCCTCGACCTGCCGGAAGTCACGCTCGTGGCCATCCTGGATGCGGACAAGGAGGGCTTCCTGCGCGGCGAGACGGCCCTCATCCAGACCATAGGCCGGGCGGCGCGCAACGTCGAGGGTACGGTCGTCATGTACGCCGACAAGCGCACGGCGGCCATGGACAAGGCCCTCTCCGAGACCGGCCGACGGCGCGAGGCTCAGTTGGCCTTCAACGCGGAGCACGGGATCGAGCCGCGCAGCATCGTGAAGGGCGTTTCCGACATCGCGGAACTGCTTGGCATCAGCGGCACCGTGCCCTACAAAGAGCGGCGCAAGACCGCCCGGGGAGACGCGATGTCGGCTGAGGAGATCGAGCGGCTCATGGCTACCTTGGAGGAAGAGATGTTCGCCGCGGCCGAGGAGCTGCGCTTCGAGTACGCCGCCAAGCTGCGCGATGAGATCAGGGACCTGGCCCGCGACTTGAGCCTCATGCGGGGGGGAGCGGCCGGCGGCTCTCGCGCCGGCACCGGCTAGCGCGGTCGGGCGGCGCTGATACCCAGGTCCGCCGCCGCGCGGCCAAGGCGCCCGTCAAGAGTCGCAAGCGGCACACGCAGCTCCAGCGCGAGTCGCAGATAGGCAGCGTCATGCGCCGTCAAGTCCTTCGACCGGGCTAGCCCGACCACGGCAAGCCAGGACGGCTCCACCAACCTTATCGGGACGCGTAGACTGGCCGCGAACGCTTGTTCCACAAGGGCGGCGTCGCTTCGGCCCGCGGAACACTTACGGACTGCCACCTGCGCCATTTCGTACCTGAGAAGCGAAGGAGCAAGCAATCGCCGAGAGCGCGTGAGGGCCACGGCCTCGGCGGAACCGGGCTCGCCGAAGGCGATGGCTGCCAGGACCGAGGCATCACACACCACAGCGTCGCTAAGGCCCATCACGCAGTTCCCGGATCCAACCGGCGGACTCGTCTGGTGTGGAAAGGCCCGATGCCGCCACCTGTTGGCGAAGAACGTCGACTGTCAGCTCCGCTTCTCCGAACGCAGCAGCTTCGACGATCGCGAGGAGTTCTTTCTGGAGCGAGCGATGATTCCGGTGAGCGCGAGCACGCAACCGCTGGAGCACCTCTTCGGGAACGTCCTTGATGGATAGGCTGACCGGCACCGTGTCCTTGGCCTGCATATGGTTCTGTAATGGCGTCATTCTAGCACCATCTCCGTGTGAGAGCGTGATCGTCTTGGCTATTCTGCGGCCTGCAAGAGGAGGTGGTAATCGGACTTCGGATGGAGGTCGGCGAGGTCGCCGAGGTCGGCGGTGATGCGGCGTTGGGCCCTCGGGGTCGTCTACTCCACGCTGACCGACCGCACTTCGTCCAGTTCTGCGATGAGAGCGGTCAGCTTCGCTCTATCGGTGCCGCGCGGCAGCTTGAGAAGGAGATGGATAGTGTTGCTGTCATCCTCGCCCGGTACCACAGCCATCTCATTGACGATCACCTGGGCCTGCTGAAGGACGCCGATTAGCTGAGTAAGAGACCCGTAGCCGGGAGAGCGGAAGTGGACCCGCATTCCCACCATCTGCCCCAGCCGAGGGTAGAGGATCCGGTTTTCGATCAGTCGCAGGACGTAGAGGCTGATTATGACCACTGCCGTGGTGATCAACGCCGCGGAGAAAAAACCCTGAGCGGCGAGCAATCCCACCGCGGCTACGGCCCAAAGACTGGCGGCGGTGGTGAGGCCCCGCACCGAGACGCCGTACCGGATGATGGCTCCGGCGCCCAGGAAGCCTATCCCGGTCACCACCTGGGCGGAGATGCGGTTGGGGTCGAAATCCGTCCCTTCGAGACCGTAGGACGAGGCCAAGGTGAAGGCGGCCGCCCCCACCGCGACCAGGATGTGAGTCCTGAAGCCTGCGGTGTGCTCCCGGATCTCGCGCTCGATCCCGATCACTCCACCGAGCACGGCGGCGAGGAGGATGCGTATGACCACGTCCAGTATGGGCACCTGCGTCTCCCGCGGGGTGGCCGTCCAAGTCGTCTCCCATACTAGGACCGGAGAGGAGCGACATCAAGGCCCAGTCGAGGGGTGCTCTTTGCGCAATTCGGCAGGCGGCCGTTTGGGGCCGGAGCCTCTGATCACCGCCATGATCATGACTATCGTCGCGGGCGCGACGGTGTTCGGTCACTTCATGGCGCCGTCCTCGATCACCTTATCTCGAGCCGCGCCCCCGGGCAGAGCCGATCCTGCCTATGTGGTAGATTACCAGGGCGAGCGCAAAGAGTTCTTGGCGCAAGCCGGCGAGGCGGTGGGGACCCGTGGGGATCTCATCGTGGTCGCATCGGGGACCTTTCACCCAGGAGGCCTCATGGCTACCGGTCGCGAGAATGGCGGAGCAGAGAGCAGCGCGGGACCCAAGACGCCGGCGGATCAACTGCAAGGCATGGTGCGCTGGTGGCGGGGCGCGAGCTGGAAAGGCCGGACGGCCGTCCTCGTCCCGCTGGGGATCATCATCTTCGTCGTTCTCTTGTGGGTCGTCTCCCGATTCTTAACCGACTATCTCTGGTTCCAAGAGATGGGCTTCACCACTGTCTTCTGGACCAGGATCTGGGCGCCCCTTGTGGTCGCAGTGGCCGCCGGTGTCGTGTTCTTCGCCATCTTCTACGGCAACCTGCGGCTCGCCCGCCACTTCTTGCCCAAGGTGAGACCGGCTGGTGATGCCGAGGGTGAGGTCTACGAACTTGTCGACACTCAGACTCGGCGAGGCCGTCGCCTTTTCCTCGCGGTCTCCATCGTGTTGGGAGTGATATTCGCGGTGGGCTACGGCGGATCTTGGGAGCGGATTTGGCTCTTCTTCCGGCAGGTCGACTTCGGCTTCAGCGCGCCGGTGTTCGGACGGGATGCAGCCTTCTTCGTGTTCACCCTGCCCCTTGCCCGCCTGGTCTTGACCTTTGTGATGCTCTGCTTCTTCTTCAGCTTTGTCGGGGCTCTGGGCATCTACATCTCCCATCGAGCGATCCGGGTGGAGGGGCGCAGCCTGCGCGCGGCCCCGCACGTCAAGGCTCACTTGTCGATCATCCTGGCCGTGGCGATGCTGGGCAAAGCCGTGGACTACCTCCTGGGTGTGTGGGGTCTCGCCTACTCTGAGCGGGGTGTCACTTTCGGCCCGAGCTACACCGACGTGCACGTGCAGATACCGGTCTTGCGCTTCCTGGCCATCGTGGCGGCGATCGCAGCCGTGCTCTTCCTGGTCAACATCTATTTCAAGGGCTGGCGCCTGCCTGCCCTGGCCATCGGGCTATTGTTCGTCACCTGGCTCTTCGCCGGACAGATCTACCCGGCCATAGTGCAACAGTACCGGGTGTCGCCCACCGAGATCGAGAAAGAGACGCCCTATATCGCCTACAACATCGACTCGACGCGCTGGGCCTTCGGGTTGAACGAGGTGAGGACGTTCCCGTTCGAGGCGAACGTCAATCTCGACGCGGATTCCATCGCGGCCAACTCCGCCACCATCGATAACGTCCGGGTGTGGGATCCGAGCCCGGCGCTGGACACCTACCGGCAGATACAGGAGATACGCACCTACTACACCTTCACTGACGTGGACGTCGACCGCTACATCGTCGACGATATGTACCGGCAGGTCCTGCTGGCGGCCCGAGAGTTCGACTACTCGAAGCTGAGTGGTCAGGCCCAGACCTGGGTCAACCAGCACCTCACCTACACGCATGGATACGGGGTGGTGGTCAGCCCGGTGAGCCAGGCGACTGAGCAGGGGCTTCCCCGGCTCTTCGTGCGCGACATACCTCCCGTGGGCGAGACATCTCTGAGCGTCACGCGCCCCGAGATCTACTTTGGGCAAGTCCCCGACTCCTTTGTCTTGGTCAAGACGAGCGCCAAAGAGTTCGACTATCCCATGGGCGACGAAAACGTGTTTGCCGAGTACCAGGGGGCTGGTGGCGTGGACATCGGTAGCTTTGCGCGCAAGCTCATCTTCAGCGTTCGCTTCGCCACGATCAAGCTGCTGGTCTCTGACTACCTGCGGCCCGACTCTCGCATCCTGTATCGGCGCGCGCTTGCCGAGCGGGTGCAGACCATCGCCCCGTTCCTGCAGTACGATCGCGATCCCTACATCGTGATCCGCGACGACGGCAGCCTTGTGTGGATATGGGACGCGTATACCACCACCGATCGCTTCCCCAACTCGCAGCCGAGTCTCGGCGGCCTCAACTACATCCGCAACTCCATCAAGGTGGTCATCGACGCCTACAACGGCGACGTGACCTTCTACCAGATGGATCCCGACGACGCGCTGGCCAACACCTGGGGCAAGATCTATCCCGGGCTCTTCACCCCGGGCGAGGAGATGCCGGACGACATCCGCCGGCACCTGCGCTATCCGGAGGATCTCTTCAGCATCCAGGCGGAGACTCTCTCCGTCTACCACATGACGGAGCCACAGATCTTCTACAACAAGGAAGACGTGTGGGAGATAGCCACGGAGATGTACGGCGGAGGAAGAGAGAGTCGTCGAGCCCTACTACCTGGTGATGGCGCTGCCCGGGGTGGGCGAGGAAGAGTTCGTCCTCCTGCAGCCCTTCACTCCCGTCACCAAGCAGAACATGGTCTCCTGGATGGCCGCCCGCATGGACGGCGACAAATACGGAGAATCTGGTGGTCATCAACTTCCCGAAGGATAAGCTGGTGTTCGGCCCCGCCCAGGTCGAGTCTCGCATCAACAACGATCCTGTCATCTCGGCCCAGCTCACCTTGTGGGACCAGGCGGGCAGTGAGGTGATACGAGGGAATCTCCTGGTCATACCGGTGGAGGACTCGCTCATCTACGTGGAGCCCCTGTACCTGCAGGCCGAGCAAAGTGCCATCCCCGAGTTGACCCGGGTGATCGTCGCGTACGGCGACGTGGTGGTGATGGAGAAAGACCTGCCGTCGGCGCTCGATGTCCATCTTCTCCGGAACACCCACCGGTCCGACCACCACGGTGCCCACCGGTCCGACCACCACGGTCCCTGGGGCTACCACGACCACGATTCCCTCTTCGACCACGACGACTGCGGCGGCTACGACCACGACCACGATCTCAGGGGCAGCTTCCGACCGAGCGCGGGGCCCTCCTCGACCTGGCCGAGCAGCTCTACGAAGAAGCGCGTGCCGCCCAACGGCTCGACGACTGGGCTACCTACGGGGAGAAGATCCAACAGGCTCGGGGAGGTCATCGCCGCGCTGCAGGCGCTCGAGAACGTCGCTCCCTGATAGGGGGCGGGGGGGCGGGCCTCCGCTCCTTTGGGCTCTTCCCAACGGCCCCGCCCGGGTGGCCGACAGCGCGCCTGGTCGCGACGACGACCTCTCGTGCTGAGCCCAAAACGCGGAGATCGTCCCTAGAACAGCTTGAACAGCATGCCCAAGAACAGGATGTAGAGGAGGATGAGCGGCATTCCTTCCCAACGCGTCACTTCTCGGTCTTGGGCCATGAAGAAATAGAGGACCGTAGCCACCCCCATGAACGGAAGACCGATCGTCAGCACGGGTTGGGTCACCGGAAGGGGGGTGATGAGGGCTGGGATGCCGACCACCGCGAAGGCGTTGAAGACGTTCGACCCTAAGACGTTACCGATGGCGATCTCCAGCTTGCCGCGGCGAGCGGCAAGCACGCTGACGACCAACTCAGGGAGAGAGGTCCCCAGGGCGACCGCCGATATGGCTATGACATCGGCACCCACGTCAAGGAGCGCGGAGAGCTCGATTACCGACTTTATCGTGTACTGGGCAGAAAAGTAGAGTACAGCTGCCCCACCTATCAGTTTGAACAACACCATCGGGCGCAGCCGCCCCCGCTCGAGCCTTAGGTCCTCCTGGACGGCCGCCTCGATCTTGGCCTGAGTCACCGGGCCGGGCCTGGACATCCTCAGCCCGTAGACTCCGTACATGAGGGCTCCCGCAAGAAGAAGCAGACCCTCGGCTCGGCTGATGGTGCCGTCCAGAGCCGTGAGACCCAGGAGCGCGGCCGAGCTGGCCAGCATGGGTAGGTCGATCTTCACGATCTCGCGGCTCACGAACAGACGTCCGCCAAGGATGGCCGCCAGGCCCAGCACCAAGCAGATGTTGGTTATGTTGGAGCCGACCGCGTTGCCGGCCACGATCTCCGGAGAACCCGCGGCCACCGCGAAGATGGAACTGACCAACTCGGGTAGTGACGTGCCGATAGCGACGATGGTAAGACCCACCACGTACGAGGGCATGCCCAGGAAGACACCGAGTTCCTCCGCGCCCTCGGTGAACCAGTCGGCCGACTTGACCAAAGCAAGGAGCGACACCGCGAAGATGATCACCCAGAAAGCGAGGTTCCAGGTCATATCCGCCCCAGGCAGCAGGCATGATCGCCCTTCACAACCCTGGTGCAATCAACCATGCCTTCGGAGACCTCCCTGGATGGAAACGCGGTGACAATGATGCTCGGTGAGCTTCCCCCGCTCTGACCTGGCCTCGAGCGTCCCACGCAGCTTGACGGTCCGGCCGGGGGCAAATCATACCTGGGGGAAATATGGGGGTCAACAACAGCCGACCGGGGCTTCAGTGAGTTGAAAAACGTTATCACTGAAGGTAACATTCGATCATGCCCAAGGTCCGGCGGGGAGGATATGTCTTTCTCGCCTGGAAGGGCGACCACTCGTCCCGGCACGTGCACGCCTATCGGGGTGGGCTCTTCGTCCTGAAGTGGGATCTTGATAGCCACAAGCCGATGGTCGGCAGACCATCACGGCGAGTAGTGGAGTTGATTCACCAACTGGAGTCCGAGGGTCTGCTGTGAGGATCAGATCGGTCAGATTCAACAATCATAGGCACGCGTTCGTAGTCACGACGCTCCGCGGAGAGTTCATCTTCCCCTACTCGAAGACCACGCCGATTCCGGGCGCAGCCGATCCGATCGTTGATATCGGGATCGACGCCGAGCTTGGGGGAGAGGGGTTCACCTACCGCTTGGCCTCTGGTGTGGAGGGCTCGGTACACATCGAGCAGGTCCTTGAGTACAACCGGGATCCCGGTTACATGCGCGACCTTCTTCTGTACAAGCTGACTCTGGAGGCCGGCAAACGCGTGGATGAAAGCGCCCTCTCCAAGCGTGAGATCATCCGGAGGCTTGGTACATCCCCGGCCCAGTTCTATCGGCTCCTCGATCCCACCAACTACCGCAAGTCGGTTGACAAGGTGCTCGAGCTTCTTCATGTGCTGGACTGTGAGGTCGACCTGCTCGTGGCCGTCAAGGATGGAGCCGGAGGCATCCCGAGAGCCCGGAACAGCGGCATCGGCGATACGTGAGCTCAGCTCTCGATGGATGCCCGGCAGTATCGCGTCTGCGGTAAGGGAGGAGGTCGGGCTGACGGCGACATTGGATTTGGCGAGCCGGACACAGGCTGGAATAATGGGCGAAGGGAACGGGCGAGCGGAACGGGTGGCCGGGACCCTGTCGCCGGCTAGGCCCTTGACACCAAAGAAGACTGGAACAGCGCGGAAGGACGGCGCATGGCGCGCAAGTACGATCCGGAGCAGATAGAGACCAAGTGGCAGAAGGTCTGGGAAGAACGGGAGACCTTCGTGGTCACCAACCCGACCGAGGGACCGGGTCCCGACGCCAATGGGCAGGACGCCACCTACGTGCTCGAGATGTTCCCCTACCCCTCGGGCAGCGCGCACATGGGGCACGTCAAGAACTACACCATGGGCGACGTCATCGCCCGCTTCCGCCGCCACCAGGGGCAGCGGGTGCTCCATCCCATGGGGTACGACGCCTTCGGTCTCAACTCGGAGAACATGGCTATCAAGACGGGGGAACCGCCGGGCAGTTACACCGAGGCGGCCATCGCCACCATCAACCAGCAGCTGCGCCGGTTGGGCGTGTCCATCGACTGGACCCGGGAGGTGGTCACCTGCCGGCCCGAGTACTACAAATGGACGCAGTGGCTCTTCCTTCAGTTGTACAAGAAGGGTCTCGCCTACAAGAAGGAAGCGCCGGTCAACTGGTGCCCCTCTTGCCAGACCGTACTGGCGAACGAGCAGGTGATCGAGGGGACGTGCGAGCGCTGCGACAGTCTGGTGGAAGCGAAGAAGCTGACCCAGTGGTTCTTCCGCATCACCGACTACGCCGAGCGGCTCCTCGACGACTTCGGCAAGCTGGAGTCGTGGCCGGAGCGGGTCCTCACCATGCAGCGCAACTGGATCGGGAAGTCGATCGGAGCCGACGTGATCTTCACCATCGCGCTGGCAGGAGGCGCCCCGGCTGAGGGCGCGGCGGCCAGCGACACGGCCAGCGACACGGCCGGCCACGGCGCCGGCGAGGGCGCCCGGGCGGCTGACGGCGCCGCTGCTGGCGCGGTCGAGGTGACCGTCTTCACCACGAGGCCTGACACGCTCTTCGGGGCCACGTTCTTCATCCTGGCGCCGGAGCATCCGCTGGTGGAAGAACTGGTGCGCGGCCTGCCGCAGGAAGAGGAGGTCAAGCGTTATGTAGCAAGGGCGATGGCCACCTCCAACATCGAGCGGGCCAGCATCGAGAAGGAGAAGACGGGGGTCTTCACCGGGCGCTACGCCGTCAACCCGGTCACCGGCGGAAACATCCCCATCTACGTGGCCGACTACGTGCTCATGGACTACGGGACCGGGGCCATCATGGCCGTGCCCGGACACGACGAGCGCGACTTCGCCTTCGCTCAGAAGTACGGGCTGGAGGTGGTCGAGGTCATCGAGAGCCCGGCCGAGTTCAAGGACGAGCAGGGTCGGCTGGCCCAGGCCTATCCCGGCGACGGACTCCTGGTCAACAGCGGCGCCTTCGACGGCTTGGCGAAGGCCGAGGGGATCGTCAAAGTCACGGAGTGGCTGAAAGAGCAGGGTAAGGCCGACTTCGCCGTCAACTACAAGCTCCGCGACTGGCTGGTGTCGCGGCAGCGCTACTGGGGCGCCCCCATCCCCATCGTGTACTGCGATGCCTGCGGCGAAGTTCCGGTGCCCGACGACCAATTGCCGGTGCTCCTTCCCGACATCACCGACTACGCTCCCAAGGGCAGATCGCCTTTGGCCGCGGCCGAGCACTGGGTGAACACCACCTGTCCCGAATGCGGCGGTCTGGCCAGGCGGGAGAGCGACACCATGGACACCTTCGTGGACTCGTCCTGGTACTACCTGCGGTACGTCTCTCCCTGGCGGGACGACGTGGCCTTCGACCGGGACGCTGTGGACTACTGGCTCCCGGTGGACCAGTACATCGGCGGGGTGGAGCACGCCATCCTACACCTGATGTACTCCCGCTTCTTCACCAAGGTGCTCTACGACCTAGGGCTGGTGGGTTTCGAGGAACCGTTCAAGAATCTGTTCACCCAGGGGATGATCTACTACAAGGGCGCCAAGATGTCCAAGAGCAAGGGCAACGTGGTCAACCCCGACGAGCACGTGGCCAAGTACGGGGCCGACTCACTGCGCAGCTACATCCTCTTCATGGGTCCGGGGGAGAGCGACGTCGAGTGGAACGACCAGGGCATCGAAGGCACCTATCGCTTCCTGGGCCGGGTGTGGCGGCAGGTGACCGAGGCGGTCGACGAGGGCCTGCTGGGCGGTGCAGGCGATGCGGGCAACGGTGCGGGCCAGGACGGCGCCCCGGCGCACGCCGGCGCCGGGGCTGAAGCCGCCCCCGGCGTGGCTGGGGCGGGTCTCGACGAAGCAGCACTCGCCCCCGCGGAGCGGGCCCTGCTGGTGAAGACCAACCAGGTGATACAGAAGGCCACCGCGGACATCGGGCAGCGCTTCCACTTCAACACGGCGCTCGCGGCCATCATGGAGCTCAACAACGACATCGGGGCCGCTCGGGCCGGGGGCCTCGCGGCCTCCGCGACAGGCCGCGCTGTGCTGGGCCAGGCCCTGGAGACCATGGTGCGACTGCTGGAGCCGTTCGCCCCGCACATGGGGGCCGAGCTGTGGGAGTTGATGGGTCACGCGGACGTCTGGGATGCCCCGTGGCCGGAGCCCGACGCCCGTTTCCTTGCCGCGGAGACGGTCGAACTGGCGGTGCAGGTGAACGGCAAGGTCCGAGACCGCGTGGTGGTGGCCCAGGACGCCGCAGCCTCGGAGGTACTCGCGGCTGCCAAGGCCCTGCCCGGTGTGGCGAAGTACCTGGAGGGCAACGTCCTGGTCAAAGAGGTGGTGGTGCCGGGGCGGCTGGTGAGCCTGGTGGTGAAGTAGGAAGGCAAAAGGGGCGGCCTTGCGGCCGCCCCTTCGCGATCAGGCTCGCTCGTGCGGGCTCGCGCCCGGGATTGCTACTGGTGGTACCTGTTCTCCACCAGGTCGTCGACCACGTGCGGGTCGGCCAGAGTGGAGGTGTCGCCCAGATCGCCGATCTCGTTCGCGGCGATCTTCTTGAGGATGCGGCGCATGATCTTACCGGAGCGGGTCTTGGGCAGGCCGGGGGCCCACTGGATGACGTCCGGAGTGGCGATAGGGCCGATCTCGGTGCGGACGTGCTTGACCAATTCCTTCTTGAGTTCGTCCGTGGGCTCGACGCCGGCATTCAGGGTCACGTACGCGTAGATGCCCTGACCCTTGATGGGATGGGGCATGCCCACGACGGCGGCCTCGGCCACGCTGTCGTGGCTGACGAGCGCCGACTCTACCTCGGCGGTGCCCATGCGGTGCCCGGAAACGTTGATGACGTCGTCCACACGGCCGGTGATCCAGTGATAGCCGTCCTCGTCGCGGCGGCAACCGTCGCCGGTGAAGTACAGGCCGGGATACTGGACGAAGTAGGTCTCATGGAAGCGCTCGGGGTCGCCGTAGACGCCGCGCATCATGCCGGGCCAGGAACGTTTCATGCACAGGTTCCCCACGCCGGGGCCGGTGATCTCGTTGCCGTCTTCGTCGACGATGCACGGCTCCACCCCGAAGAAGGGGAGGGTGGCCGAACCGGGTTTGATCTTCATGGCGCCGGGCAGCGGGGTGATGAGGATGCCGCCGGTCTCGGTCTGCCACCAGGTGTCGACGATCGGGCAGCGTCCCCCGCCGATCAGGTCGTGATACCAGAGCCAGACCTCCGGGTTGATGGGCTCACCCACCGTGCCCAGGACGCGTAGGGAGGAGAGGTCGTGCTTCGTGACCCAGTCGTCACCTTCGCGGGCGATGGCGCGCAGCGCGGTGGGAGCGGTGTAGAAGACGTTGGCCTTGTACTTCTCCACCACCGTCCAGAAACGGTCCGGCGTGGGGTAGCTGGGGACGCCCTCGAAGAGGATGCTGGTGGCGGCGTTGGCCAGCGGGCCGTACACGATATAGGTGTGGCCGGTGACCCAGCCGATGTCGGCGGTGCACCAGTAGACCTGGCCGGGATGGTAGTCGAAGATAAGCTCGTGGGTCATGCTCCCGAAGAGGAGGTACCCCCCAGTGGTGTGCATGACGCCCTTGGGTTTGCCTGTGGAACCGGACGTGTAGAGGATAAAGAGCGGATCTTCCGCGTCCATCTCTTCGCACGGGCAGTCGGTGGTGATGTCGGCGGCCGCCAGTTCCTCGTGATACCAGATGTCGCGGCCTTCGGTCCAGGGGATGCCCTCGACGCCCGTGTGCTTGACCACGATGCAGGTCTTGACGGCCGGAGCCTCGGCCATGGCGGCGTCGGCTGAGGTCTTGAGAGGAGTCGGCCGGCCGCCACGGAGCCCCGTGTCGGCGGTGATCATGATGGTCGCCTCAGCGTTCAGCACGCGGTCCCGCAGAGCTTCGGCCGAGAAACCACCGAACACCACGCAGTGGATGGCGCCGATACGGGCGCAGGCCAGCATGGCCACCGGGAGTTCCGGGATCATGGGCAGATAGATGACGACCCGATCGCCCTTCTTGACGCCCTGCTTCTTGAGGACGTTGGCGAACTTGGTCACTTCCTCCCAAAGCTGCCGGTAGGTGATGGTCCGGGTGGAATCCGGGGAATCGCCCTCGAAGTAGTAGGCGACCTGATCGCCCTTACCACTCTCCACGTGACGGTCGAGGCAGTTGTAGGATACGTTGAGCCTGCCGCCCTCGAACCAACGGACCTTGGCCTGCGCGAAACTGTCGTTCTGCACGCGGTCCCACTTTTTGAACCAGTGCAGCCGCTTCTCGGCTTCTTCAGCCCAGAAGGCGTCGGCGTCGTCGAGAGAACGCCTGTACATCTCCTCATACTGAGCCATGCTCGAGATCCAGGCGTCCTTCTGGAACTCGGCCGGCACGTCGAAGATCTTCTCGTCAAGGGATTCGTTTGCCACCATTTCCTCCGCTTATCCGGTTTCAGGACAATAACAATCGACCCCCGGCTTTCCCGGGGGCGAATGCGCACGGACGTAGGATAACATACCGCTTCAGAGCGCCGTTTGGCCCGGTGTGAGACAGTATGTCCCATCAGGCTGATGCTGCGGCCTTTGTCGCCTTCCGCGGCACGCTGCCGCGGCAGATAAGGAGGTCGGATGTTCCTGCAGGTCACCGGAGCGGCGCGTGAGGTCACCGGGTCGTGCTACGTGGTGGAGGTTGGTGAGACCCGCTTCCTGGTGGATTGTGGCATGCACCAGGGAGGAGACAGGGAGGAGGCTCTCAACTTCGATCCCTTCCCGTTCGATCCCCTGGAGCTGGACTTCATGCTCCTGACGCACGCCCACATCGATCACTCGGGAAGGATCCCACGGCTGGTCAAGAAAGGCTTCGCGAAGCCCATCTACGCGACCCCGCCCACGACAGACCTGGCCGAGATCATGCTGCTCGACTCGGCCTACATCCAGGAGAACGAGGCGGAGTGGCGGACCCGCAAGGCCCGCCGGGCCGGACGCCGGGATGTCGCGCCGCTCTATACAGAGGACGATGCCGGCCGCGCGATCCGCCTGCTAACGGCGGTGGATTACGGCGCGCCCAGGGAACTGGCTCCCGGCGTCACAGTGGTGTTCCACGACGCCGGGCACATCCTGGGCTCGGCGTTCCTGGAGCTGCGTCTGGAGGAACAGGGCCGGAAGGTCAAGGTGCTCTTCAGCGGCGACGTGGGCCAGCCCGACCAGCCCATCGTGCGCGACCCCGAGATCATCGAGCAGACCGACTATCTGGTCATGGAGTCCACCTACGGCGACCGCCGGCACGTCCGCGACGGAGAGCCGGTGGACGAACTGGCTGCGATCCTGGCCGAAGCCAAGCGTACCGGGGGAAACGTCGTCATCCCGGCCTTCGCGGTGGGGCGGACCCAGGAGCTCCTTTACTTCCTACGCGAGATCCTCGCCGAGCGACAACTGGACATGCCGGTTTATGTGGACAGTCCCCTGGCCACCCGGGCCACCGAGGTGTTCCGCCGGCATCGGGAGGCGTTCGATGCCGAAGCCTGGAAGCTGGTCGGCGAACCGGGCGGCATCTTCGACTTCCCCCAACTGAACTACACTGCCAGCGCCGACGAGTCCCGGGCCCTGAACGAGAAGAAGGGCATCGTGATCATCTCCGCCAGCGGGATGGCCGAGGCCGGACGCGTGCGGCACCACTTGAAGCACAACCTGTGGCGGCCCGAGGCGCACGTGGTGATCGTCGGCTTCCAGGCGCAGAACACTCTAGGTCGCCGTCTTCTGGAAGGCGAGAAGCGAGTGCGTCTGTTCGGAGAAGAGATCGCCGTCAAAGCTCAGATCCACGAGATCACCGGGCTCTCCGCCCATGCGGACCAGCAGCAGCTGCTCGCCTGGGCTTCCCATTTCCGGCCGCCGCGGCTCACGATCTTGACTCACGGAGAAATAGGGGCGGCGCTGGCCCTCGAAAGCCTGCTCGAGGACCAGCTCCATTTTCGGGTGGTGGTGGCTGAGAAGAACCAGATCTTCGAACTAGAGGGAGGCACCGAGTGACCGCTGACCCTGTGTGCGGTGTCACTGTGTCCGAGCGGGACGCGGTGGCCGCCTCTTTCTACAATGGCCGCGCGTATCTCTTCTGTTCGGAGGAACATCGGGACCTCTTCAGCGCCGACCCCGAGCGGTACGCGAAAGGCGTCGAAGTCATGGCTCTCAAAGTGGGGGTCATGGGGGCGGCCTCGGGTGCTTTCACCCAAGAAGAACGGGCCAAAGCCCGAGAACTGGGGCGGGTGATCGCCGCGCGCGGCATGGTGCTCATAAGCGGCTCGGCGCCCGGCTTGCCCCTGGAAAGCGCCCTGGGCGCGCAGGCCGCGGGGGGTCTCTCGATAGGTATCTCTCCCGCTCTGAGCCTCGACGAGCATATACACGTCTACCACTCGCCCGTGGAGGGCTTCGACGTCCTCATCTACACCGGCAGCGGCCTGATGGGGAGAGAGATCGTCAACATCCGCTCCAGCGACATCGTCCTGATCGTGAGCGGGCACTCGGGGACCCTGGGAGAGTTTGCCATCGCGTACGATGAGGGCAAATTGATCGGAGTGCTCCAAGGCAGCGGCGGTATCGCCGATATCGTCCCGGATCTGGTGGAAGCCATCGACAAGGATACGGGGGCGGCGCTCATCTACGATAGCGATCCACAGAGATTGATCGATCGGGTGGTGGACTACTACGTTAACGTGCATTTCCGCCGACCGTCGGTGTTCGTGCGCGAGGGTGAAGGGGAAGAACCGCGGGTGGTGGGTTAGGAGTCACTGCCGCGAACCCAAGGGGGAGGCCCGGGTGTCTGATCTGATGCAGGCGATGCTTCTGGACGCTGCCGAGCGTCCGTTGCGGCCGGCTAGGGTGCCGGTGCCGGCACCGGGACCGGGGCAGGTGCGGGTGAAGGTGCAGGCGTGCGGCATCTGCCGGACCGACCTGCACGTGGTCGACGGGGAGTTGCAGCACCCTAAGCTACCCCTTATTCCTGGTCATCAGATAGTGGGCGTGGTGGAGGCGCTGGGCCAGGGCGTGACCTCCCCCGCGCGGGGCGAGCAGGTGGGGATCCCCTGGTTGGGCTGGACCTGCGGACAGTGTCGCTACTGTCTGAGCGGACGCGAGAACCTCTGTGATTCGGCCAAGTTCACCGGTTACGACATCGACGGCGGTTTCGCCGAGTACGCTGTGGCCGATCACCGCTTCGCCTTCCCCATCCCCTCCGGCTACCCGTCCGCTCAGGCCGCGCCCCTTCTCTGCGCCGGGCTCATCGGCTATCGCTCGCTCTCCATGACCGGCGACGCGGAGAGCCTGGGTATCTATGGCTACGGGGCGGCAGCCCATATCGTCACCCAGGTAGCGCGCTACCAGGGCAGGAAGGTCTTTGCCTTCACCCGTCCGGGCGACGTCACCTCGCAGGCATTTGCCAAGGAGATGGGAGCCTACTGGGCCGGCGACACTGAGGAAGCAGTCCCTGAAGAGCTCGACGCGGCCATCATCTTCGCTCCTGCCGGGGAGTTGGTGCCGACAGCTCTTCGTGCCGTCGCCAAGGGCGGGGTCGTGGTGTGCGGGGGGATCCACATGAGCGACATCCCTTCGTTCCCCTACGAGATCCTCTGGGGGGAACGTGTAGTCCGTTCGGTGGCTAATCTGACCCGGCAGGACGGCACGGAGTTCTTGGCTCTGGCTCCGCAGGTGCCGGTGCATACCGAAGTGGAGCTGTTCGCGCTGACGGAGGCGAACGACGCTCTCGAGCGGCTCCGCCGGGGAGCGATAAGGGGGGCGGCAGTGCTGGTCGTGGCTGACGGTATCGGCTGACCAGCGAAAGCACATAAAGGCAGCGAAAGGGACGACACGGTCCGGGCGGACAAGGAGGTGAGGACGTGCCGAGGCGTCCGTTGGTCTCGTACGAGATAGATCGAGTGGAAGTGCTGAGCGAGGAGGGCCTTGTCGACGAGGGTCTGATGCCCGATCTCACGCCGGGGCAGATCCAGGATCTCTACCGGCACATGGTGCTCACCAGGCAGTTCGACGAGCGCATGTTCAAGCTCCAGCGTCAGGGGCGGCTGGGCACCTATCCCCGGGTGGCCGGGCAGGAGGGCGCCCACGTGGGAGCAGCCTTCGCGCTCCGGCCGGACGATTGGCTGGTGCCCGCCTTCCGGGAGACGGGGGCACTCATGCTGCGGGGTATTCCCATGTGGCAACTCCTCCAGTTCTGGGGGGGCGACGAAAGGGGCTCCGGCTGGTCGCGGGAACTGCGCACGCTCCCGGTGTCTATCCCTGTGGGCACTCACATGTTGCACGCGGTCGGTATTGCCTGGGCCATGAAGCAGGCGGGGGAGAGCGCGGCCGTGCTCACCTTCTTCGGGGAGGGAGCTACGTCGGAGGGCGACTTCAGCGAGGCCATGAACATGGCGGGCGTCTTCCAGGTGCCGGTGGTGTTCTTCTGCCAGAACAACCAGTACGCCATCTCGGTCCCCTTCACCAAGCAGACCGCTTCCCCGACGGTGGCGCAGAAGGCTCTCGCCTACGGGATGTTCGGCGTGCAGGTGGACGGCAACGACGTGTTCGCGGTGTACCGCGTGACCACGGAGGCGCTTGAGCGAGCGCGCATGAGCCACGAGCCTACTCTCATCGAGGCTCACACGTATCGGGTGATGGATCACACTACCTCCGATGATGCCCGCCGGTACCGGGAGGAGAGCGAGGTGGAGTCTTGGCGCAAACGGGACCCCATCGAGCGCCTGGCCCGCTACATGCGGGCGCAGGCATTGCTGGACGACGAGGCCGCCGCGGAGGCTCTCGCTGAGGCCGATCAGAGGGTGGCGGAGGCGGTCGCCGCCTTTGAGGCGATCCCGCCCCCGGGACCGGAGGAGATCTTCGCCCATGTCTATGCGGATGTCACCCCGGCGCTGGCCGAGCAGCAAGCGGAACTGCTTTCCCGCTTGGCCAGGAGGCGATGATCGTGGCCCGACTCAACATGGTGGAAGCCATCGATCAAGCTCTCTCTCAGGAGATGGAGTTGGACGCCAGGGTAGTCGTGCTGGGCGAGGACGTTGGCCGCGACGGCGGGGTGTTCCGGGTGACCGACGGTCTGGTGGAGCGTTTCGGCGAGGAGCGCGTCATCGACACCCCTCTTGCCGAGTCGGGGATCGTGGGGATGGCTATCGGCATGGCCATAGCCGGATATCGTCCTGTGGCCGAGATCCAGTTCTCGGGGTTCTCCTACCCCGCGTATGACCAACTCGTCTGCCACGCCGCGCGCATGCGCAACCGGAGCCGGGGCCAGTTCACCGTCCCCCTTGTGGTCCGTACCCCTTACGGCGGCGGGATTAGAGCTTTGGAGCACCATTCGGAGAGCATGGAGGCGGTGTTCGCTCACGTGCCCGGGCTGAAAGTGGCCATCCCCGCGGACCCGTATGAAGCCAAGGGCCTGCTGGCGGCCGCCGTCCGCGATCCCGATCCGGTGTTGTTCATGGAACCGGCCCGGGTCTACCGGGCCATCAAGACGGAGGTACCGGAGGAGCCGTACGCGCTTCCCCTGGGCAAGGCCCGCCTGGTGCGCGAGGGCCGGGACGTCACGGTGCTGGCCTGGGGCGCCCATGTCCGCACGGTGAAGGAAGCGTCGCAACGTCTGGAGGCCGAAGGCGTCGCCGACGTCGAGATCGTGGACGTGCGCACCCTGTCGCCGTTCGACTTCGAGACGGTGATGGCCAGCGTGGCCAAGACCGGCCGCGCGGTCGTGGTCCATGAGGCCCCGCGCACGGGCGGCTTCGGAGCGGAGATCTCCGCTCAGATCATGGAGAGGGCGGTACTGCATCTCAAGGCCCCGGTGCTCCGAGTCACCGGGTTCGACACGGTCCCCCCGTTGGCCAAACTGGAGGACTACTACCAGCCCGATGTGGACGCGGTGGTCGAAGCCGTGAAATCTGCCGTCCGGTTCTAGCCCACCGCGTTCGTGCATCACGGTCTATTACAGGAACGACTACGAGAGATAAGGAGTGCGTGGTGCAATACGAGGACTTTCTGGACCTGATCAAGGGCCGGCGCACGCTGCGGGCGTTCAAGCCCGATCCTGTGCCCGACGAGATGATCGACAAGCTTCTCGAGGCGGCCCGCTGGGCGCCCACCGGATTCAACATGCAGCCTCTCGAGATGCTGGTCGTCAAGGATCCGGAACTGCGCGAAGCTGTCAAGAGGATCGTCGACGACTACAAGAACAGCGACTTCTTCGCCATGGAGGCCACTCGGGAGGAATGGCAGGGCTCGCCCTGGGCCATCGAGACCCACGGCGAGTGGGATTGTCCGCTGGCACCGGTGTTCATCCTGATCATGGGGGATACGCGCCGTCGCGCGGGCTTGCCCATGGCCGCCCGCTATTCCGAGCAGAAGGGCGACTCCATCTTCGAGTCCTCTCTCTCCAACGCCTTCATGTACATGTGGCTGGCTGCTCACAGCTTGGGGCTGGCCGCCCAGCCGATCTCGGGAGTGAAGTACCCGAAGGTGCAGGCCCTGGTGAAGCACGTGCTGAACCTGCCCGACTTCATCTACGTTTACGACATCTTCCTGGTGGGTTGGAGCGCGATGGAAGAAGGCCCGTCGGCCAAACTCATGCGGCACTTGGATGAGATGGTGCACTACGATCGGGCCACGGATGACGAATTCCTGAGTGAGGAAGAGCTCCGCAAGCAGATCGTGAAGCTGCGTGCGGGCAACGTGGCCCGGCACGCAGAAGCCGACAAGATCAACGAATAGGGCCCGAGTGGCCGGCTTCGTGGCTGGCCTGTTGGCGGAGAGAGGGACGACATGGAATACGAGGATCTGCTCGCATTGGTGAAGAGTCGGCGCACCATCAGGGCGATCAAGCCCGACCCCATTCCGGGGGAGATGGTCGACAAGATGCTGGAGGTGGCGCGTTGGGCCCCCACCGGCTTCAACATGCAGCCCATGGAGTTCCTGGTGGTCGAGGATCTGGGACTCCGTTCCCGGGTCAAGAAGATCATCGACGACTGGATCGACAGTGACTTCTACGCCCTGGAGGCCACCAGGGAAGAGTGGCAGGGCCCTACGTGGGATCCTGCGACGCAGGGCCGATTGGAGTGCCCGCTCGCACCGGTCTTCATCCTCGTCCTGGGCGACACGCGACGGCGGGTCGGTCTACCCATGAACGCCCGCTACTCGAAGCAGAAAGGCGACTCCATCTTCGAGTCGTCTCTCTCCAACGCCTTCATGTACGTGTGGCTGGCGGCCCACAGCCTGGGCCTGGCCGCCCAGCCTGTTTCCGCGGTCAAGAACTCGAGAGTGCAGGGCCTGGTCAAGCACCTGCTCGACCTTCCTGACTTCATCTACATCTACGAACTCCTAGTGGTCGGGTACAGCGCGATGGAAGGCGGTCCTTCCGCGAAGCTCATGCGGCACCTGGACGAGATGGTGCACCGCGATCGAGCCGGGGAGGGAGAGTTCCTCTCGGAGGAGGAGTTGAGAAAGCAGATACGCAAACTCAGAGTAGGCAACGTAGCTCGGCACAAGGAGGCCGAGAAGGCCGACGAGTGAGTGATCGGGGCGGCGCGCCGCCCCCGTCCCGCCCGGCGAGGGCGCGAAGCGCCTCGGCCGGGCCCACCGCGACAATGGAAGGGTAGTCATGGCTTACGAGTTCAGGTTCCCCGACATCGGTGAAGGGATAGCCGAGGGAGAGCTCCTCGCCTGGAAGGTGAATGAGGGCGACATCGTCGCTGAAGACCAGACCCTGGCCGAGATGGAGACCGACAAGGCTGTGGTGGAGCTGCCTTCCCCGCGGGCCGGCCGGGTGAGCAGGTTGCACGGCGCCGAGGGCGACATCATCCAGGTGGGAGATGTGCTGGTCACCATCGAGGAGGGCGTGGCCGGTGCGGCCGGCCCGGTGGTGGCTCCGGCGGCGCTGGCGGCGCTGGTGGCGGCCCCGGTGGTGGCGGCTACAGTCGGCCTCGCCCCTCCCGCGGCGCCGGTGGCGGCCCCCGCGGTCCCGGTCGAAGCCGCTCCAGTGCCGGCCTCTCCGGCCGAAGCCGCGCCGGTGGCTGCCGCCTCGATCGCCACCGAGGAGCCGGAGCCCTACACCGGCTCGGTCGTCGGGTATCTCGAAGAGGCCCCGGAAGAGGAGGCCGAGGCGGCGGTCGGGCCGGCGACCGGCGCGCCCGCGGCCGTCGCCGAGCCCGGGGCCGCCGCCGAGGTGCTGGCCATGCCTTCTGTCCGTGCGCTCGCCAAGGAGCTGGGAGTCGACCTGAGCAGTATTCGGGGGACTGGTCCTGGTGGCCGGATCCTCAAACAGGACGTCGAGGACGTCGCCGAGGCGATGGCATATGGAGCACCCGCTCCGGGACTCCTGCCGGCGGCCGCCGCGGCCGCGGCGGCTCCGTCGAGCGCGCCCGCAGCGGCGGCTCCGCCCGCACCGGCTCCTATACAGGCCGAGGTGCTCGCAGTCCCGCTTCCATCCGGCGAAGGGCCGGCAGTGGCCCCGGTCTTGGGCGGGACTATCGACTCGGACGCGTACGGCCCCGTAGAGCGGGTGGCCTTCCGGGGGGTCCGGAGGACCATGGCCCGGCATATGGCCGAGTCGGTGGCAAAGCAGGCGCAGGTCACGACCATGGATGAAGCCGACGTCACCATCATCAGGCGCATCCGCGAGAAGGAGCGCAGCGTGGCCGCGGAGCGCGGGGTGCGACTGACCTATCTGGCGTTCGTGGTCAAAGCATGTACCGCGTCTCTCAAGCGCTTTCCCCGTTTGAACGCCGTGCTGGAGGAATCGAGGGAAGAGTTCGTTCTCAGGCGCTACTACAACATCGGTATCGCTATCGACACGAAGTCCGGACTGGTCGTCCCGAACATCAAGGACGCTCACAAGAAGAGCATCTTCCGGATCGCCGAGGAGATAGTGGATCTGGTCGACCGAGCCGGCGAGCGGCGTCTCGATCTGAGCGAGTTCCACGGAGGGACGTTCACTATCAGCAACTACGGGGCCGTGGGGACCACGTTCGCCACCCCGGTGATCAACTATCCTGAAGTGGCCATCCTCGGCATGGGCCGGGTTCGAGAGCTACCGGTCGTACGCGCGGGGAAGGTGGTCACCCGGCTGATGTTGCCCCTGTCTCTCACCTTCGACCACCAACTGATCGACGGTGCGGAGGCAGTCCGCTTCTTGAATCTGGTCATGGGGTACCTGGAGGATCCCGATCTCCTTCTCCTGGAAGGAGCTTGATGGACCTGGGAGGCTGCGAGGAGATCCGAAAGGTCACGCGCGGCTGCAGGCTGGTCCTACTCGCGGCGACCGATGCGGAAGCCCAGCCGCTCCTGCGTGCGCTCCGGGATGCGGAGACCCACGTAGTGGCCACGAAGAACGTGGTCGTGGGTTCGGTCGGGGCGGACCGGGACTCGGCGGCTGCAGGTCAAGCCGGACGCGCCGTGCGGGCCGTGCTCGCGGTCAGCGGATGCGACAAGGCCAACGTCGCCCATCTCCTCGCCTGCCTTCTGCTGTCCATGGATCCCCTGCCGTCCCTGGTGCTCCAAGCGGGCGTGGGGGGAGCGTTCGCCTGGCCGGCCGGGGGGGCAAGCCCCGAGGTCGGCTCGGCGCGGGGGGTAGCGCTCCCGGGGCCTGGCGGCGCCAGGCAGCCCGAGGTCGGCTCGGCGCCCAGGGTCGGTGATCTCGTCTTCGCCACCGAAGAGATCTACTCCGATACGGGTAGCTCCAGCCCGGCCGGCTGGCTGTCGGCCACCGAGTTGGGGTTGCCGATCGCCGTTGTGGCTGGGATCGAATCGGGCGGGCGTTTCCCTCTCGACCAAGACCTCGTCCGCGCGGCGGTCGACCTCGTCCAAGAGATCGACGACAAAGAGTGGCCCGGTCCCCGGCCTGCCGTCTTCGCGGGGCCATGCGTGACCGCTTCCCTGGTCACCGGGATCCGGAGCGAGGGCGAGGCTATCGTCCGGCGCTGGGGAGCGTTGGCGGAATCCATGGAAGGCGCGGCAGCGGCCCACGTCTGCGCGCTTCACCGGGTGCCGTTCTTGGAGGTCAGGGGCATCAGCAACCTTATCGTCGATCGGGGGCGCGCCTCCTGGGAGCTAGACCGAGCGGTGGAGACCGCCGGGCGGGCCGCGCTGGCCGTGGCCGTGGCCCTGGACGTGCTGCCGCTCCCGAGTCCCCCCGGGGCCTGAGATGGAGCGGCTGCGCCTCGCCTATTCCCCGTGCCCGAACGACACCCATATCTTCCACGCCTGGGTCCACGGCCTCATCCCTGGGGCGCCGCCGGTAGAGGAGAGGCTCGAGGACATCGACGTGCTCAACCATCTCGCTCTAAGGGGCGAAGCGGATGTCGTCAAGGTCTCCATGCACGCCTTCGCTCATCTGCGGGACAGCTACGCCCTCCTTCATTCCGGAGGAGCGCTGGGACGGGGATGCGGACCTCTGGTGGTGGCGCGGAAGGATTCGCCGTTGCGCCCGGCTCCGTCGGTGCAGCGGACGGCGGCTCTGGTGGACCATCTCGAGCAGGTCCGGGTGGCCATCCCGGGTGAACTGACCACTGCCGCTCTTCTCCTGGGGCTGTTCACGGGCGGCATCGCCAGGTCGGTCGTCATGCCTTTCGAGCACATCATGCCGGCGGTGAGCTCAGGTCAGGTGGATGCCGGCGTCGTCATCCACGAGGGCCGGTTCACCTATGGCGCCTATGGTCTTCGCCGTCTCGTGGACTTGGGAGAGTGGTGGGAAGAGACCACCGGACTACCCATCCCTTTGGGCGGGATCGCCGTGTCCCGGACACTCGAACGATCGCTCCAGCAGGACTCCGAAAGCGCGATGCGCGCCAGTGTGGAGTACGCCGATCTCCATCCCGATGCCGCTCTCTCTTACGTCCGCGCCCACGCTCAGGAGATGGACCCTGCAGTCTGTAAGGCCCACATCGACCTGTACGTCAACGAGTTCACACTCGACTACGGACCCGAAGGGGAGGAAGCGATCCGGAGGTTCCTGAAGACCGCCGCCGAGCTTGGTCTCTCTCCCGGCTCGGACGAGAGCCTCTTCTGGGACGGCTGACGAAGCGATCCTCCGCCAAGGGAAGTGCCGGCTTGACAGGATGAGTCCTGGCCCCGCGGGGCGGGAGGTCGCCAGGCTGCTATCCTACCGGTCTGATGCTGCACCTTACCGACATCTCCAAGTCGTTCGGTACCCAGACGGTACTGGATCAGGCCAGCCTGCACGTGAAGCCGGGCATGCGCGTCGGCCTGGTGGGTCCCAACGGCACCGGCAAGACCACACTGCTCCGCTTGATCGTGGGTGAGATGTCGCTGGACGGCGGAGAGATCAGCGCCCGCAAGGACCTGCGCATCGGCTTCCTGCCCCAGGAGATCGAGGAGATCGCCGATCACGCGGTCATCGCCGAGGTCCTGGCATCGCATCTCGACATCCTATCGACGGAACGACGCATCGCGGAGTTGGGTGAGCAGATAGCCCGCTTCTACGCCGTTGCCGCGGGTGGCGCCTCCGACGGAAACGGAGGAAAGGACCCGGGTAGGACGGCGGACCGGGGAAGGGCGGGGGACCGGGGGAAGGCCGGGGACGAGACCGGCGTGGACCCCGACGAGTTGCTGCGCGAGATGGGCGCGCTCCAGACCGCCTTCGAGGACGCCCACGGGTACGAGCTCGAGACCCGGGCCCAGACTATTCTCAGGGGGATGGGCTTCCGCGAGGACGACTTCGACCGTCCCATCGCGGAGCTGTCCGGCGGCTGGCGCATGCGGGTCGCCCTGTCCCGGCTCTTGCTGGAACAGCCGGATCTGCTGCTGATGGACGAACCCACCAACCATCTGGATCTGGAGAGCCTGCTCTGGCTGGAGGAGTTCTTGCTCACCTGGCCGGGGGCACTTGTCGTCATAAGCCACGACCGGTACTTCCTCAACCGCATGGTCACGCACATCGCCGACCTCGACCGGGGGATCATCGATCTCTATGCCGGCGACTACGACCACTATGAGGAAGAGAAGCGGCAGCGCTACGAGGCTCTCGTGAACGCCGCCAAGAACCAGCAGCGCGAGATCGACTCGGCCGAGGCTTTCATCCGCCGCTTCCGGGCCAAGAACACCAAGGCCAAGCAGGTCCAGCAGAAGATCAGGCAGTTGGAGCGTACCGAAAGGATCGACGCCCCCACCCTCGAGCGCAAGACCATCAAGTTCCGGTTCCCCCAACCGCCTCGAACCGGCCGGGTGGTGGCTGAGGTCAGACACGTACGCAAGGCCTACGCCGAAAACGTCGTCTACAGGCGGCTCGACCTGGTCGTCGAGCGCGGGGAGAAGATCGCCCTCGTGGGTCCGAACGGGGCCGGTAAGTCCACCCTGCTGAAGCTCCTTGCCGGGGTCATCGAGCCGGACGGTGGTTCGATCAAACTGGGGCACGCGGTGCGTCGAGAGTATTTCGCCCAGCACCAACTGGAGGTCCTACATCCCGGCCGGACGGTGCTCAAGACCATGGAAGAAGCGGCCGGACCCGCCGGACGCTTGCCTGAGGTGCGGGGCTACCTGGGCACCTTCCTCTTCGGTGAGGACGACGTGACCAAGAAGGTGGGCGTCCTTTCGGGGGGTGAGAAGGCTCGTCTGGCTCTGGCCCGGATGCTGATAGATCCCGCGGGGTTGTTGCTGCTCGATGAGCCGACAAACCATCTGGACATAGACTCCTGCGCGGTGCTCACCGAGGCGCTCCGCCAGTTCGAAGGCTCGGTGATCTTCATCAGCCATGACCGGCATCTGATCAACGCCATAGGCACCAAGGTCATCGAGGTACGCGATGGGCGTTTGACCCACTATCTGGGGGACTGGGAGTACTACACGTGGAAGAAGGCCCACGAGGCGGGGCCCTCGGCGCAGGGCTCCGCTGGAGCCTCGCCGGACGGCCCCGCGCCGTCTCCCGCTGGGCCGCGCCCGGCGGCTGAGACCGCTGCCGAGACGGTGGCTGAGACGGCCGCCTCGGCGCACGCCGCCGTTCCGGCTGCGGTGGCCGCCGGGATGGAAGGCAGCGCCGTGGCCATGGTCGGGGCACGGACAGTGGAGCTTGGCTACAAGGAGCGCAAGGAGTTGCAGAGCCGTTATCGCAAGGTGGAGCGGCGGATCCTGGCGGCAGAGGCGCGGCAGGGCGCGCTCGCCTCCACCCTGAGCGACCCCGAGCATGCCTCCGACTACGAGCTCCTAGCTTCTGCCTCCGCGGAGGCGATGGCCCTCGCCGACGAGATCGTTTCGCTCTATGAGGAGTGGGGCATTATCGCCGAGTCCCTGGGGACGAGGGCCGGATGATGGCTCGAGCCGCAGACACCCCGGTACGGGTCCATCTGGGATTGCGGTCCTTCGCGACCGATCTGGTGCTCCCGCCGGGCACGGACGTCCTTCGGACGAGCGAACCGGAGCCCCTCGTCGACGTGCCCGCCGCGGTCGCCTTCGCTCTCGCACGGCCGGTCGGCAGCGCGCCCTTCGCCGAGATATGCCGAGAGAAGCTCGCCCGGGCGGGGGTAGCAGCCGGGACGGCCTCTGTGGCTACGACGGCCTCTGTGGCTACGGCGGCCTATGCAGCTACGGCCGCCTCCACAGTTGCGGCGGCCCCGAGCGGCTCGGGGCCGGAGGGGGCCCCAGCTGCCCCGGCGGCCCCGGCAGCGCAAAGGCTGTCGGAGCCCAAGGTAGTAGTCGTGGTCTCAGACAATACTCGACCGGCTCCCTACCGGGGCGACGGCGGCATCCTGTGGCCCCTGGTGGACTTCCTCCTTGCTGCCGGCTTCTCTCCGGGCTCGATCACCGTTCTGGTCGCCACCGGCACTCACCGGGTCCTTGCAGAAGAGGAGATCTGGGCGCTCTTGGACGAGAGGGTGCGCCGGGCAGGCGTACGGGTGTCCTGCCATGACGCGACCGACCGACACAGGCTGGTCTACGTCGGTCGCTCGGCCCGAGGGGTCGAGGTCTCGGTGAACCGCGAGTACGTGGAAGCCGACTTCAGGATACTCACCGGCCTCGTCGAACCGCACCTGATGGCAGGCGTCTCCGGAGGCAGGAAGAGCATCTGTCCCGGACTTCTCGACGTGGAGAGCGTGCGTGAGTTCCACGGGCCCGTGACTCTAGCCCACGAAAAGGCCACCGACCTGGTCCTTGAGGGCAACCCCTGCCACGAGGTCTCCCTGGAGATCGCCCACATGGCAAAGCCGGACTTCATCCTCAACGCCACCATGCGCCAGGATGGGAGGGTCGCCGGGGTCTTCGCCGGGGACATGGAGCAGGCCCACCTGGCCGCAGTCGAGCACGTGCGGAGCTTCGTCCAGATCCCTTTGAGGAGCGAGTACGACGTGGTCGTCGCCCACGCGGGGCTGGTGGGGGTCAATCACTATCAGGCCGAGAAGGCGGCCGCGGTCGCGGCGAAAGCGGTGAGGAAGGACGGCTATGTGGTGGTGATCGCCGACACCACCGAGCCCGATCCCGTGGGCACCGAGTCCTATCGCCGGATGCTCCGGCTCATGGCGGATATCGGGCCGGAAGCGTTCGTCCGGACGATCATGGCGGAGGATTGGGAGTTCGTCCACGACCAGTGGGGGGCGCAGGTGTGGGCCAAGCTGTTCGCCAAGGTCCCACGCGAGCACGTCTTCTATTTCAGTCCGCAGACCGTGATGGAGGACTACGACATCCTCCCCGGCCCCCATCCGGAGCCGCTACTCAACGGCATGCTATGCGAAGGCGAAGGGTGCGGACCCGGAGACCAAGTGGCTCGCTTTGTTTGCGCGGCTGTCGCGCGGGCCTGTGAGGAGTCTGAAACGGCGTTAGGGCGCCAGCCGTCAGTGGCCTATCTGGCCGACGGCCCACACGGGATACCGGTCATCGGTACTTGACCAGAGTGGGGTAGGGGTTGATCGCGGCCCCGCCTCCCGGACGTATCTCGAAGTGGAGGTGGACGGCGCCGCCACTCGCGTTCCCGGTGTTGCCCGCATAGCCGATGACCTGTCCTATCTCCACTCTTACCCCGGCCTTGATTCCGCCTTCGATGGACGAGAGGTGGGCGTAGTAGTAGACGTTACCGTCGTCACCGGTGAGGTAGATGGTGATACCTCCGAGGCCCGCGTCGCTGGGGCTAGTCTTGCGGATGACCCCGTTTGTCACCGCGACGATGGGCGTGTTCCTGGCGGTCATGATGTCGGTACCCTTGTGGCTCCGGCCCCCGGAACGGGGCGCGCCCCAGGTGTCCACGAAACTGTTCGGACCCTGGACCGGGAAGACCCAACCGCCGCTTGTGTCGATAGCCGGTGTGGCGGTCTTCTTCTTGGTGGTGGCTGTGGTCTTCGCCTTGGTGGTGTTCGTGGTCTTCGCCTTGGTGGTGGCGGTGGAGCCGTTCTCTTTCGCCGCCGCGTCAGCCGCTGCTCTTTCGGCCGCCGCCTTCTCGGCCGCCGCCTTCTCGGCCGCCGCCTTCGCTTCCGCTATCCGGCGGGCCTCCTCCTCCTGGCGCCGGCGCTCCTCTTCCTCGAGCGCCGCCACGCGCGCCCGGAGGGCGTTGTAGCTGTCCTTCGAGGCCTCGAGGGTCTGCAGCGTCTCTTCCCTGGCCGCCTCGTACTCCGCCGTCTTCTGCTGCTCCGCCGTCTTCTGCTCTTGCAGCTCGGCCTGCAACCCATCCAATTCTCCGAGCCGGTCCTCCACCGCCGCTATCAATTCGGCGTCGGTCTCGGCGGCGCGGTTGACCAGGGCCAGCCGCTCCAGGACGGCAGTGAGGGACATATCGTCGCTGGAGAAGATCGCCGCCAACGCGTCGAGCCCCTCCGAGCCGCGGTTCTTGTATATCTCGGCCAGGCGGGCGGCGAGCTGTTCCTGGCTCTTGGCCAGATCGGCCTCGGCCTTATCGGTCTTCGCCTGCACCTCTTCGATGCGCATGCGCGTGTTCTCGAGACGGGTCTCCGCATCCGCCTGCCTCTGGGCTAGTTTGTCCAGACGGGCCTGCTCCGCCTGTAGCTCGGCTCTGGCCTCCTTGAGAGCTGCGCGAGCCGACTCGAGGCTGGACGCAGCGGCTAGGGCGGGATCCGGGCCCAGCTGCGGGGAGGGGAGGATGGCAGCGATGAGGTTGCCGACAAGAGCGGCGACCATCACCCAGGTGGCCAGATGCGCTGCTCGTGACCTCGGGGCGACGGGTAGTCCCAGAGCTCGGAACAGACCCGCGACGCCCTTCCGTTTTCCGTCAGGCGACATGGGAGGCAGTGTACCAAGGTCGAGCCTCTCTTGCCACCCGGACACGGGCGGTGCGGTATGCTGGGGGCTCGCAGTTCTTGCTCAGGAAGGAGGAAGAATGCCGTCTTTCGATGTGGTCAGCCGGGTGGACATGCAGGAGATGGACAACGCGGTCAACCAGGTGAAGAAGGAGATCGGCACCCGTTTTGACTTCCGCGGCTCGAAGACTCAGATGAGTCTCGATCGCAAAGAGGGCAAGATCCAGGTCCTGACCGAAGACGAGATGAAGCTCCGGGCCATCAAGGACATGTTGATCGCCAAGGCCGTGCGCCGCTCTATCGACGCCGAAGCGCTGACCTTCGGGCCGCCGGAGAAGGCCGGCGGGGATATGGTCCGGCAGACCGTGTCGGTGATCAACGGCATCGACGTGGAGACCGCGCGGCACGTCGTCAAGCTGGTCAAGGACACCAAGCTCAAGGTGCAGGTGGCGATCCAGGGTGACGAGGTCCGGATCACCGGCAAGAAACGAGATGATCTCCAGGAAGTCATCGCGACGCTGAAAGAGACCGACCTTGGCATGCCCCTGCAGTTCGTGAACTACCGCGAGTGACCCGGAGAATGATGGGAACCGACGGCACGACGCCGTCCGCTTCGCTCCCGGCGGTCCGGCAGGAGAATGCGGTGGGTACGGTTCAGACCGTGCTGGGCCCGGTGACCCCCGACTCCCTGGGTGTGGTCCTCCCGCGCGAGCACCTGCTTTGGCTCAGAGACGGGGTGTGAGGATGGCAGATGTGACATTTCCCTCCGAGGAGCGCCTCGAGGGGATCTTCGAAGAGCCGGAGGGGGAGGAGGCCTGGGGCGGGGTGGTCGTAGCCCATCCGCACCCGCTGCATGGCGCGACGATGGCACAGCCCGTTGTGTACCGGACGGCGCAGGCCTGTCGGGCCCGCGGTCTCACCACTCTGCGCTTCAACTTCCGTGGCGTCGGCGAAAGTGGAGGGACATACAGCGGCTTCGAAGAGTACCGGGATGTGGAAGCGGCTGCGCTGTTCTTAAGGGGGAGACTGGATGCTTTGGACGGCGAGCCGGGTCTCGTCCCTCGCAGCCGGCCCCTGGCCCTAGCCGGCTATTCCTTCGGGAGCATCATGGCGGCTATGGCCGTGGCGGGGAAGGTGCCGGTGCAGGCCCTGGCGCTGATCGCCTTCGTAGTGCCCTGGGGGGACATGCTCCCCACCGTGCTCGATAGGCTGGCCACGTTCTCCGGACCGGTGCTCGCCCTCTGCGGAGAGAACGACGAGATCGCGCCGCCCGAGAAGGTGGAACGCGCGTTGACTAATATTAAGCTAGACTTCAGCTTGATTGTTGTGGAGGGCGCCGACCACTTCTTCGAGGGTCTGCAGCGGGAAGTGGGCGAGAGGGTCGCCACCTTTCTCGATGATGCCATGGGTCACGGTGGCGGTCCGCGGTCGACATGACGGGACGGTCCTGCACGGTACTGATTGGATTCGCGGCCGCTGGGGTAGTCTCCCGACAGACCGTGATCACTTCGGACCGGTCGGGCAGGCACGAGAAGAGAGCGTCGATCACACGTCGAACACAAGGAGCGTCTATCCATGGACATGAAGGGCTCGAAGACCGAGCAGAATCTGATGAAGGCCTTCGCCGGCGAATCGCAGGCTCGCAACCGCTATACGTTCTTCGCCCAGGTGGCGGCGGAAGAAGGCTATCTGCAGATCTCCAACATCTTCCTCGAGACGGCGGACAACGAGCGGGCTCATGCCTACGGCTTCTTCAGCCTACTTGAAGGGGGCGAGCCCGAGTTCACCGCGTCGTATCCTGCGGGACCGGTCCGTGGCACAGCCGAGAACCTGCTGGCCGCCGCTGAGGGAGAGTTGGCCGAGTGGGGCACCCTCTATCCCGATTTCGCCGAGGTGGCGGAGCAAGAAGGCTTCAGGAAGGCGGCAGCCACCTTCCGCAAGATCGCGGCGGTGGAGAAGTACCACGAGCGCCGGTACCGCAAGCTGCTCGCGAACTTGGAGGGCGACAAAGTCTTCCGCAAGGACGGACCCACTCTGTGGAAATGCCTGGAATGCGGATACGTCCACGAGGGCGATGAAGCTCCCAAGGTGTGCCCGATGTGCGGAAAGCCCCGGGCATACTTCGAGGTCTACTGCGAGGCGTACTAGCCGATTTGGTGAGGAGTGAGCCGGGGGGCTCGGAGCGGGAACCCGCTCCGAGCCCCCCGGCTTTTTCAGGCCGGAGCGCCCACTCGGCGGTCGCACGCCGTCCACGCAGCCAAGCTCGATCCTAGGTCTTAGCATGTCTTCGGGCTGTGGCGTTAGCCTACGGGCATGTCTTCCATCCCTACAAGACGGCTTCTTGTCTACGTGATCGCCGGGATCGTGGTACTTGTGGTCGGAACATTGGGCGTGCTCTCGATGCGCGACGGTCCGACGGAGGGCGAGACCGGCCGCAGCGAGGTCTTGGCCGCGACCGGCCTCAGCTTGGGCAGCGGCGACGCCATCCTCGGTGTCGCCGGCGGGGAGGGTCCGGCCGTCAGCTCCTCCTCTACCACCACCACGACGGCTCCGCTGATCTATGTGCAGGTGGCCGGGGCCGTACGCCGACCGGGGGTGTATCGGGTCGCGCCGGACGCCCGTGTGTTCCAGGCGGTGACAGAGGCGGGCGGCTTCACCGACGAGGCCGATCGGGACGCGCTCACACTCGCTGCCCGGCTCACCGATGGCTGCAGGGTGTACGTTCCCCGGGTCGGGGAGGCTGTGGCAGAGCCGGTCACGCCGCTGGTGCAAGAGGGTGCAGTCGTCGGCGACGGGAACACGAGCGGCGCGGGCTCAAGCGTTGTGGCGCTCAACTCCGCCACGCTCGAGCAACTCGACTCCTTGCCCGGCATCGGCCCCGCCATCGCTCAGGACATCATCACCTATCGCGAGGCCAACGGCCCCTTCACGTCCGTGGACCAGTTGACGGAGGTGCCCGGCATCGGTCCTGCGCGGATGGAGCGGCTCCGTCCGTTGGTGGGGCTTTGAGCACGTCCTGAGCGGGCTCGGAGCGGGTTCTGACATGCCGGTCCGATCCGCCGTCGATCCGACCTGCTGGTTTCTGCGCCGGGCAGGCTTGGCCCGGGTCACGACCTTCGCGTGCGCGCTGGGCTTGGTGCTCGCGGCCATCGTCGGGGCCCGGCCGACGACGGCCATAGTCGGTCTTGCCCTCGCCCTGCTCTCCGCCGTCGGAGGTCTTGTGTCCTCACGCCTGCGGCACGCGACCGGAGGTTGTACCACGCTGGTCGTGGTCGGCTCGGTGGTACTGATCGGCCTTTTGGCTGGATATCTCGGGGGGAGCGTCAGGGTGGCGGCATCGACCGACGGCTGTCTGAAAGACCTGGCCGGGACATCCATCCGGGCAGAGTTGGTCCTCACCGGCCAGGTGCGTTCCCACGCCGGCTGGCAGAGCGTCATCGCTGTCGCCCGGGAGATCCGCGCCGACTCCCCGGGTCCGGCCGGTGTCCCGGCCGCGCCGGCCGCTTCCGGTGGAGACGCAAGCGAGAAGGTCCTGCTCGAGCTTGCTCCGGCGCGCGGGACCGATGCTGTGCCGCTGAGCCAGGGTCTGATCGTGGCTGTCGAGGGCACGGTCCGGCTACCGGATGGGCCTTCCTCTTCTGGCTTCGACCAGGCGGCCTACCTGCGCAATCAGGGCGTGCAGGTGGTCCTCGAGGCTCAGAGCGGCGGGATCTCGGTGAGAGGTCGTCGAGGTGGGGTCTCAGGCTGGTTCGACCGCCTACGCGCTTCCGCTCTGGCCCATCTCAGCCGTGGCCCCGATCGACGGCTGGACGAGGTCCTTCAAGGGGTCGTTGTCGGCGATACGGCCGGCATAGACGAGGCCTGGTCGGAAGCTTTCCGGCGGTCTGGTACGGCTCACATGCTCTCGGTCAGTGGTCTCCACGTAGCCAGCCTTGCCGCCATCATGATCGGCTTGGCCGGGCTGGCCAGGGCTCCCAGAGGGGTCGGTTTCCTGCTCGCGGCGCTTGCCGCTCTCCTTCTCATCCCGTTCGTGGGAGCTTCTCCGCCGGTGGTGCGGTCCGCGGTAATGATCGTGATAGTGCTCGGCGGCCGCTGGCTGGGCAGGGGACGCGACCAGTGGCAGGTCCTGGCTCTGGCCGCCTTGGTGGTCCTGACCCTCAATCCCTTCGCCATCAACGACGTGGGGTTTCAGCTCTCCTTCGCCGCTTTTGCGGGCATGGTAGCCCTGATCGGACCGTTGCAGAGGGCTCTCAGACGCCTGCCGGGTCCCATCAGCTCCGGTCTGGCCGTCTCTATCGCTGCCACCCTCGGAACGGCTCCTATCTCGCTGGTGGTCTTCGGGAGGACGTCTCTCGTCGCTCCCTTGGCTAACCTTCTGGTGGTCCCCATGCTGACGGTCATCACGGGCTTGGGCATGGCGAGCGTGTTCCTCGGTTTCCTCTGGAGCGGATTCAGCACCGCGCTCGATTTCATGGTTGCTATCCCCGTAGCCTGGATCGTCATGGCTTCGAGACTGTTCGCGGTGGCTCCCGTGCTCGGCAGTCAGGATCTGGGGAGGGCCCTGATGGCGGTCTGTGCCGGCGTGGCCGTGCTGCCGGTCGCGCTGGCGCTGACCGGACGGGCGGTCACGACACCGTTCGGCGCAGCGGTCCCCTTCCTCGGGCGCACCCTTCGCTGGTGCCGCGCCAAGCGACCCCGGGGCCGGCGGTTGGCCGGGATCCTGGGAGCCACCGTGGTCCTGGCGGCCATGCTGCTCGGCGGCGCCCTCTATCCCTTGCTCTTGCGTGGTGTCGAGACGGCGACCGCCTATACCTCCGGGGAGCGGTGGCCCGACGGGATCGAAGTGCGGATCCTTGATGTGGGCCAGGGCAACGCCGTCCTGGTGCGGACGGCGGGCCATCACGCTCTGCTTTTCGACGGAGGGCCCGCCGGTTGCGGCCTGGCTTCGCAGCTGCGCAGGCTCGGGGTCGCCAGGCTCGATCTGGTGGTCATCTCTCATCCCCACGCCGATCACTTCGCGGGGTTGCTCGAAGCCGTCGATTCGCTGGAGGTCGACGCGCTCGTCGACCAGACGATGGTGGTCGCGGCCCCGACATCGACCTCCGCGGGGGGAGACGCGGGAACGAGGTCCGGAGCGCGGGAGGCCGCGCAGTACTTGGAGCTGCGAAGGAGTCTGGCCGAGAACGGCTGCCGCTATGCCCGGGCAACGACCGGGACCGAAGTGGCACTCGACGGAGTGAGGGTGCGGTTCTTTGCTCCGACGCGGCCTCTGACCATGGTCGACAGACCGGAGCCGTGGCCCTCCGGCCAACCTACCGGTGACGACCTGAACGGCAGTTCCCTGGCGGCGGTCATCAGCATCGGCGACGTCGATGTGCTCATCCCCGGCGATGCCGAGGCAGACGTGCTTCAGGCTTACGATCTGCCCCAGACCGAGATCCTCCTGGTCCCGCACCACGGCAGCCTGGGCGCGGTCTCGGCCCATCTCCTCGACCAGTCGGGGGCCGACGTCGCCTGCGTCTCGGTGGGGGAGGGGAACTCCTTCGGCCACCCGGATCCCGCCTGCATGTCGCTCCTTCAGCAAAGGGTCGCTCGCGTGCTGCGCACGGACCAATCCGGTTGGGTATCCTTTACCGTGGAAGGTGAGAGTCTGGTGCTGATGACGGAGAGGGGGTCAGGGCAGTGAACGAGCAGGCCGACAAGGCCGACGACGGATCCCCGTCCGCCTCGAACCGTGCTCCGCTGAAGCCCGCCTATCTCATCATGGGCAACGATCTACCCAAGGTCGAATACGCCCTCAAGCGACTCAAGACCAGGATCGTGGAGGAGTCCGGCAGTGACCTCAACATCGACGAGTTCGATGCGGAGGAGCACGATGCTCTGGAGGTCATCAACGCGGCCAACACCATGGCTTTTCTGGGTGGAACGCGGCTCGTGCTTGTGCGGAACGTGCAGGCGTGGCTCAAGGCGGATAGGTCCGTGGCCGCCGGCTATCTGGAGGCTCCTGCGCCCGATGCCTGTCTTGCCCTCGTGGCCGAGAAGGTCCCTGCTGGGGACGTGCTGCGACTGGCCATGGAGAAGCACGGCGAGGTACTCGAGTTCCGAGCCCCAAGAGAAGGGCAGCTCCCCCAGTGGTTGGTGCGTGAGGCGGGCCGCCAACGGGTGAGACTGGGGCTTAACGAGGCCCGTTTCATGGTCCGTCGCTGCGGGGACGATCAGAGCATCTTGCTGCGGGACCTGGAGAAGCTGCAGATCTATGCGGCCGGCCAGCCGGTGACCATCGACGATATCCGTCTTCTCACAACGGCTACGATCGAGGCCAGCATCTTCGACCTACTCGATTCCCTGGCCCTCGGACAGGGAGGGGCGGTCTTCTCAGCGGCTGACTCGCTGCTGGCATCCGGGGAGGGGCCCGCGAACCTCTTCTACCGGATTCTCAGACATTTCCAGAATCTTAACCGGGTAGCGGCCTTCCGGGAGGAAGGCATGAGCCGGGAAGCTATTCAGGCCGAGCTCAAGATGAAGCCCTATCCTACGGGAAAGTTGGTGGAGCAAGCGGCCCTGCTGGGTGCAGACGGGATCGCGCGGAGGCTCGCCATCTTGGCCGACACTGATGCCCGCATGAAGGGATCGGGCACGTTACCGGCGGAGATGGAGCTGCAGTTGTGTCTCGGCCGGATGTTGGCCGCCTGAGCGTGGCTGGAGTGCCGCCTCTAATCCTCGGTACGTCTTGGTCCGGCGGCCTGGCCGGGGCGCGTAGGATCTAGAGCTGCGAAAGGAGACGCGCCACCCTCGACTTCTTGCGGGCCGCGTTGTTGCTGTGGATGGCGTTGCGGGCTGCCGCTTTGTCGATGGTGGAGGTCAGCTTCTTGGCCGTGTCAGCAGCGGTGTCGGCGTCGCCGGCGGTGATAGAGTCCTTGAGGCGCCGGAAGTGGGTCTTGATGGACGACTTGTAGCGCAAGTTCTCCAGCCGTTGACGCTGAGCGATACGCACCCGTTTACGCTGCTGCTTGGTGTTAGCCAATCTTCATTCCTCCAGTCTTCCCTTCAAAGTCGCAGGAGTTTAGCATAGCCCTTGCTCATGGGCAATGACACAAAGAGACGCTTGGCGACCGCCGCCGCTTTCCTCGTGGTGGCGACCGCGGGTTCCCGGGTACTGGGCCTGATCCGGGAGATCGTCATGGTCTCGTACCTGGGCCTGGGCGACGAGATGGGGGCCTTCACCGTCGCCAACAAGGTCCCCAGTCTCATTCGCACCCTCTTGGCCGACACCGCTCTCTCGGCCGCCCTCATCCCGGTCTTCTCCTCTCTACTGGAAAAGGGGCGCAACCGCGAGGCTTGGCAGGTGGCCTACACGGTCACAGTGCTGGCAACTGCCGTCCTGGGGGTCATCACGGTACTGGGGATGATCTTCGCGCCGGCCGTGGTCAAGGTGGTCGCTCCTGGATTCAGTGACGATCCGGAGATCGTGGCCCTGACCGTGCATCTGATGCGCGTGATGTTTCCGACGGTGGTGATCCTGGGAGTCGCCGGGGTCTTCATGGGCATACTCAACTCCTACAACCATTTCACCCTTCCGGCCCTGGCTCCCATCGTCTGGAACCTGGTGATCATCGGAGTGGTGGTCGCATTCTCGGCGGGCTACGGTGTGGAGGCTCTAGCTTGGGGGGTCCTCATCGGGACGATCGTCGAACTGCTGATGCAGGTACCGGCGGTGTGGCGGCGACGGTGGCGCCCGAACGCTGGTGTCGCGCCGGGCGGTCCCGGTGTCGGATCGGGCGCCGGCGAGGCGCCCGAACCCGAAAGTCTCTCCCTGGCGTCTCGCCCTGCGCAGTCCTGAGGTGCGGCGGGTCGGCATCCTCATCGGGCCGGTGATCCTCAGCCTGGGCATCATCAACTTCAACGCCTTCATCGGGACCGTCATAGCCACTCTCATCAGCATCCCCTCCCCGGCCATCATCGAGAGGGCGTTCCGCCTCTTCCAGCTGCCCCAGGGGATCTTCGCGATCGCCATCGGCACGGTTCTGTTCCCTGCCTTCTCGCGCCACGCGGCGGCCAAACGGATGGCGGAGTTCCGCGAGGATCTCTCCACCGGCATCCGCCAGATCTTCTTCATGACCCTGCCCTTTGCCGCGTTCTTCTCCGTGCTCGCCGTCCCCACGGTGCGACTCATCTACGAGCACGGCAAGGTCACCAGCAGCGATACCGAGTTGGTGGCCGCCGCTCTGCTGTTCTTCAGCGTGGGCATGGCCTTTGTGAGCGTCAATACCTTGCTCAACCGGGCCTTCTACAGCATCCAGAAACCCTGGGTGCCGTTGACCGTCGGAGTGGTGAACCTTGCGCTCAACGCGGTCCTCATGCTTCTGCTCTACAAGCCCATGGGCGTCGGCGGAATCACCCTCTCCACCTCCCTGGTTAGCCTGTTCAACTTCTTCGGTCTGATGGTTCTGCTCAGTCCGCGCATAGGGGGAGTGGATGCACGGCGGGTGAGCTGGTCGGCAGGTCGGGCGATCATTGCCCTCGTCCCGCTGGCGGCCGTGGCCTACTGGGTGTGGTGGGGGTTGGATGCCGCCTTGGGGCGTGACCTCTGGGCGCAGATCATCTCGGTGGGTCTGGCCTACGTGGCCGGAGGAGTCGCCTATTGTCTGGCTGCCTGGGTCATGCGCATGCCCGAACTGCGCGACGTCCTGAACGTGATCCGCCGCCGGCGCGAGCCCCGCTCCACCGACGAGGTGATCGATCTCGAGGGCGGGGGCTAGCCGCCTTGGCCCGGCCGGGAGGTCCCCGGCGATCGATGCCGATCGAAGCACCATGTAGCGTCGGTCGCTGCTGACAAGCGGCCCGGATCGTCGACAATTGTCAGCAGGCGGGCGAGCGTCGACGGGTCCATGCACGGCGAGCAACGGTGGGACTACGAGCCGGCCGAGGGGGGCACCCCAGTGACGGCCGACATCGACCACACGGTCCCTGGGAGCGTGCTGGGAAAGGTGGCCGATCGCCTCTTCGTGGAGAGACTGGAAGAGCGAGCCATACACCAGATCCTTGAGAACCTCAAGTTCATGGTCGAGCACTGAATACAGCGGGCACTGCTCGCGGCTTGCGGCGAAGCCCGGCCCCGATCAGGCGTCAGACCTGGCCAGGCCGGACTTCGCCGCCGCCGACAGGGTCAGGCGATGGAGGTCGACGAGACCTTCTGCATCCAGATGCCGGCCTATGTAGCCGCCGGCAAGAACGAAGGCGACCGCCGCCACCTTCTCGCGGCACCAGTCGAAGACAAGCTGCTCTCGGGCAGTCAGGACCTCTCGGGTGATGCCTGTCAATCCTCCGGTAGAGCATCCCTCGAAAGGGTCCATGCCCGCGTTGTAGAGACAGAGATCGAAGCGTGGGACCCGTCGTCCGACTTCTTCCAGCCCTCGCTCTATCTCATCCAGGTAATCGCCGCTTCTGCCGACGAGACGCAGCGAGACGCGTCCGTCACTCCTCGTTCTCGTCGCGGCCGTAGCTCTGGTGGCCGTAATAGTCGAAGCTGTCCACCGAAACGTCCATCTGCCAGATGCGCGGCTCCGAGGCGATCAGGGAGGCAGTGCCGCCTCCGCAGTGGGCGTCGAGGTCCAGGATCAGGACAGATCCGGCTCCCGCCGCCAGGGCTTCGCGTGCCGCGATCACCAGCCCGTTGAAGGTGCAGAAACCGGCGCCTGCTCCGCGCCGCGCGTGGTGCAGGCCGCTGGAAAGGGAACCGGCCAGCCCGTGCTCGAGTGCATCCAGCCCGGCGGCGACGGCACCACCGTTGGACGCGAGCACCATCGGCCAGAGTCCGGCATCCCACGAGAATCCCTGCGACTCGGCTAGGCTCCGAGGAACGCCCGTCTGCACGGCGCGGACGTATTCCGGATCGTGCACCTGGACTACTTGGTCCCACGAGAGCGGTCGCGGCTGGACCAACTCGATACCTCCGATCGGCGAGTCCGCGAGCGAGTCCGCGACCCACTTCGCCTTGCGCGTTGTCTCGAAGGCGTAGGCCGAGCCAACATAGTCAGGGCTGTAGAAGAGGTTCACTGTGTTCGATGTCTACGATATCTCGCTCGGTTGCCGATATGACACGCACTCTGCCAGGGCGGCCCTCAGGTTGGTCCATGCCGTCGCTGTCGCGCTGGTTCTTGGAACCCTGCCTAATCTGCCTCGTCGAAGAAGTCGCTATCGATGCGCACGACCCGCAATACCTTGGTGGTGCTTACCCCGACTCCGTGAAGGACCATAAGGCGCGCGAGTTCCGGGCCGTCGATCAGAATGATCCGCTTTTTGATCGACTTGGCATAGTCGAGCGCCGGCCCTGTGAACTTGTCGGTCGTGAAGAAAACGCCTTTGTCAGTTCCGTGCTCGTCGAGGGAACCGGCGAATTCGCGAATCAGTTTTACATCGACCGGCGAGTTGTGGCGCTTGGCTTGTACCACAACCTGTTCCAGGCCAAGCGTGTCTTCCTTGATCACACCGTCGAGTCCGCCATCGTGACTACGATTCGTCAGGCTGGCTCTCTCTGAATCCGATCCGCCGTAGCCCATAGCCGTAAGAACCTTGAGTACTATGCTCTCGAAGCGAAGTGGGTCACTGAGTCTCAGTCGCTCGAGCACATCAGCCGCGACGTGGGTCTGCATCTCCTCGTGCGCAGCACTCAGCCGCTCTTCTGGGGTCAAACCTGCGTCGACGACGACGTCGTTACCGTCACTCTTGCTGCGACTCCGTTCCGAAAACTCGACGTATTCTGGATACCGCTCCAGCGTCTTGGTGTTGATCGCACCTGGTGATTCGGCCAGGAGCGCACGCCCGCGGTCAGTGATCACGTACCTGCCGCGTTCAGGCGATTCAATGAGGCCGGCACGCTTCAAGTAGTGCAGCGCCCAGAGGATGCGATTGCGATAGCGGCTCATCGCACCACTGGGCAGCATCTCCGCCTGAGCGTCTCGTGAGATCCCCAGTTGGCCCGCGACCGCATCGCTCACCTCATGGGGACGGCGAATGGCGCCATCGGAGAGCGAGGACAGGACCGGTAGCATCAACGAATCAAAACTGGGGACAGCCATGCGCGCCTCCTTCTCAGCTGCCCAGCGTCAGCAGTCTCTGCCTTCAGGACTATATGCCAAGCCTGCGAACCGAGCAAGTTCGAGTCGCGAGCACCTCGATCGACTGTCGCGGTCATCGCAAAGGAGCCGCGAACCTTTGTCGGGGTTGGGCGCGGGTCAAGCGAGCGACGCCTCCGTCGGATGCTCGGGCGCGCTAGAATACGTGCCCTCATGGGAGCCTTTGACCACATCCGCAATTTCTCCATAATCGCCCACATCGACCACGGCAAGTCGACCCTGGCCGACCGCATCCTGCAGATCACCAACACGGTGGCCGAGCGTGAGATGCGCGAGCAGGTCCTCGACCGCATGGACCTGGAGCGGGAGCGGGGAATCACCATCAAGGCCCAGGCCGTGCGCATCTACTACCAAGCCGAGGATGGCCGGGAGTATCAGTTCAACCTCATCGACACGCCGGGCCACGTGGACTTCACCTACGAGGTGTCCCGGAGCCTGGCCGCCTGCGAGGGAGCCATCCTAGTGGTCGACGCCACCCAAGGGGTGGAGGCGCAGACTCTGGCCAATACTCTCCTTGCTCTCGAGAACGACCTGGAGATAATCCCGGTGCTCAACAAGATCGACCTGCCCGGCGCCGAACCGGACAAACGGGCCGACGAGATCGCAAGCGTCATCGGCTGTCCGCGCTCCGACATCCTGCATATCTCGGCCAAGACCGGCGAAGGTGTGCCGGCGGTGCTCGAGGCGGTAGTGCAACGGATCCCGCCACCTCAGGGCGACGTCGATGGACCCCCGCGGGCGCTCATCTTCGATTCGGTCTACGACCAGTATCGGGGCGTGGTGGCGTTCGTGCGCGTGCGCGACGGGAGCTTCCGCAAGGACGACCCGTTGCTGGCTATGGTCACACGGCGCCGCAGTGACATAGAAGAGGTGGGCATCTTCAGCCCCGATATGCTCAAGACCGACATCCTGCACGCCGGCGAGGTGGGCTACATCATCCCCGGCATCAAAGAAGTGGCCGATCTGCGGGTGGGCGACACCCTCACCCATGCCCACCGGGCCGCCGCCGAGCCCCTGCCCGGCTACCGCGAAGTCACTCCCATGGTGTTCTGCGGCCTATTCCCCATCGACGGCGAGGATTACCCCGATCTGCGCGACGCACTGGAGAAGCTCAAGCTCAACGACGCCTCCCTCTTCTACGAGCCGGAGACGTCCAAGGCGCTGGGCTTCGGTTTCCGCTGCGGGTTCCTGGGCCTGCTGCACATGGAGATCGTCCGGGAGCGCCTGAAGCGGGAGTTCGGCCTCGACCTGCTGGCCACCACGCCGAACGTCCGCTACGAGGTCGAACTGGTGACGGAGGAGGTGCTCTCCATCAGCAATCCGGTCGACTTCCCCGACGCCGGCGACATCCAGGAGGTACGCGAGCCCTACATCGCCGCTACCATCCTGGTCCCGGCTGAGTACGTGGGGCCGGTGATGGAGCTCTGCAACGACAAACGGGGGCGCTTCGCCCACATGGAGTACCTGACCTCGGACCGAGTACGACTCGACTACGATCTGCCCCTGGCGGAGATCGTGCTCGACTTCTTCGACCTGCTCAAGACCCGCAGTCGCGGCTACGCCAGCCTCGACTACGAGCTCAAGGACTACGAGCCCGGCGATCTCGTGCGCCTCGACATCCGCATAGCCGGTGAGATCGTCGACGCCCTCAGTCTCATCGTGCACGCCGACCGCGCGTACGCCATCGGGCGGGGGCTGGCCGAGCGGCTGCGCAAGAAGATCCCCCGGCAGATGTTCGAAGTGGCCATACAGGCGGCGGTGGGAAGCCGGATCATCGCTCGGGAGAGCGTGGCTCCCGCTGCGCAAGGACGTGCTGGCCAAGTGCTATGGCGGCGACATCACCCGCAAGCGCAAGCTCCTCGAAAAGCAGAAAGCCGGTAAGAAGCGTATGAAGATGGTGGGGACCGTGGAGATCCCGCAGGAGGCCTTCCTGGCGGTGCTCGATCTGGGTGAAGGGAAAGAGGGGAAGAGATGACGGTCGAGTACATCGTGCTTGGGCGCGATCCTCATCGTCATGGGGGCGGTGCAGACCTGGCTGCGACACGGCCCCGGGGCCAAGGAGCTCGACAAGGCGCAGCGCTCGGAGCGGCCGGCGACGGGGCAAGGTGCCGGCCAGGAGCCCGGGAGCAGAGCGGGGCAAGGGAGCTCTCGAGGCGGTGTGCGAAGCGGCCGGGCCTGGGAGTCCTGGACGGCCGTCCTGGGTGGCGTGAGCATCGTCCTGGGCATCCTGCTGGTCGTCTTGGGAGTCCTTGGTCGCTGAAGGACCTGCCGCGCACCTCTACGTCCACATACCCTTCTGCCGCTCTCGCTGCGCCTACTGTGATTTCGCCTCCGAACCGGTAGGACCTCACACCGTGGCGGGGAGGGTCGAGCGCTACCTGGAAGCGCTGCGCGGCGAACTTGCGGAGCGCGCGGCGGACATCCCCACCCTGGCGGCGTCCACGACGGCGCCCGCGGGGGCCCTGGTGGGCCCGCCCTTGGGGGTCTCGGGAGCCCCTCCTCGTCCTTCATTCTTCGAGACCATCTACGTGGGCGGCGGCACTCCCACCGTTCTCCCTGCCGAGGCGTCGGTGGCCCTCGTGCGGGAGTTCGCCGGGTATTTACAGGGCCCCGGGGCCGAGTTCACGGTGGAGGCCAATCCCGGGACCATCGACGCCGATCTGCTCGAGCGTCTGGCCGGTGCCGGAGTCACGCGGCTCTCCCTGGGGGTGCAGTCGTTCTCGCCGGCGCTGCGGGCGACGCTGGGCCGCCGGGTGACCCAGGGAGAGATCGAGGGGGCCCTGGCCGCGATCGCGTCGACCTGCTGGGCCGAGTGGAACATCGACCTGATGTTCGGGATACCGGGGCAGACCTGGGACGACGTCCTGGCCGACATCGTGGCGGCGGCAGCCGTCGCGCCGACTCACATCTCCTTCTACGATCTCACCTACACAGCCTCGTTCAGCGCGCATATCGACGCGACGCTGTGGGACCGGCGCCAGGGCGGCCGCCGCCGCCTGGGCCGAGCGACACTACGCGCAGGCGGTGGCGAAGCTCGAAGCGGCCGGCTACCGGCGCTACGAGGTGTCGAACTTCGCCCTCCCGGGCCATGAGTGCCGCCACAATCAGGCGTACTGGAGGGGAGAGGACTACCTGGGCGTAGGAGCCGCCGCCGTGTCCACGGCCGGCGGCGAGCGCCGGACGAACCCGCGGTCGGTCGAGGACTATCTAGCGGGCGTCGCACCGCAGATAGAGGTCCTCTCGCCCCACACGAGGGTGTGGGAGAAGGCCATGCTGGGTCTGCGGACGAGCGAAGGGGTCGACGAGATCGAGGTCGCCTCGGTACTCGATACCCTGGCTCAAGACCGGCTTCTCACCCAGGGCTGTTTGGAGAGGCACTGTGGTAAACTTCGCTTGAATCCAGGGTTTTTGGATATCAGCAACGCTGTCATCTCAGCTCTTCTGGCCTCCCCGGAAGAGAAAAAGCTCACACAGGCGCCGGCAGGCGATGGCACTCACAGAGCGACAAAGAACGATTATTAACAGCGTCACAGAGCGCTATATATACACGGGGGCACCGGTCCCGTCGAAGGAGTTGGTCGGCGCGGCCGGACTCAACGTCTCGTCATCCACCGTCCGGAGCGAGTTCGCCCTCCTCGAAGAGAAGGGTTACCTCACGCATCCCCATACCTCCGCCGGCCGGGTCCCCACCGACCTGGGCTATCGGGAGTTCGTCGATCACCTGATGAGCGGCGCCGTGCTGCGTCCAAAGATGGGCCTGAGCAGATCCCCCAAGATCCTGGACGCCGTCCTCTTCGAGGAGCTCGCCGGCGAGGTCGACACGGCCCTTCACCAGGCTACCGATGCGATGTCCAAGGCCACCAACCTTCTCGCTCTCGCCCTGGCGCCCAGGGTCAGCGGCGCCCGCTTGTGTCACGTGGAGCTGCTCGCCCTGCACCCCAACCAGCTCATGTACGTGTTCATCGTGTCGACCGGTGGAGTCATGAAGGGCGCGATCGAGTGGCCGCGATCCGTCGATCCGGGCCTGGTGGAGTGGGCGCGCACCTACCTGAACGAGACCCTGAACGACCATACGCTCACCGCCCGCCTGATCCGCCGGGCTCTCGACAATCCCGAGCTGAGTCCTCGAGAAGCTCACTTCCTTCGCGCCCTGGCGCCCGCTTTCGAGAAGCTGGTCGACGAACAATCCCAGGAGGAGCTGTTTGTCGGGGGAGCTTCACGGCTGCTGGCCGAGCCGCGACTGAAAGACGTCTCTTCGCTTCGCGGTCTGCTCTCCCTGCTGGAAGAGCGCTTCCTGTTGTTGCAGGTATTGAGGGCCGCTCTGGGAGTAGGGACGGTCGTCGTGAGGATCGGCTCCGAGCACGAAGCGACCGCTCTGCAGCCGTTCTCGGTGGTAGCCGCGAGCTATGGGCTGCCTCAGAGGCGGCTGGGTACCGTGAGCCTCGTCGGTCCCACCCGTATGGACTACGAGACAGCCATCGCCACGGTACGCGGGACCGCTCAACGGCTTTCCGACCTCGTCGGATCTCGCTACGAATGAGCCGCGATTCGATGAAGCGTGACTACTACGACGTGCTGGGAGTCCAGAGCGACGCCGACCTCCAGCAGATCAAGAGAGCCTACCGCAAGCTGGCGCGGGAGCACCATCCCGACGTCAACCGCAACGACCCCGAGTCTGAAGAGAAGTTCAAGGAGGCCACCGAGGCCTACGAAGTGCTCTGCGATTCGGACAAGCGCAGGCTTTACGACGCCTACGGACACGACGGATTGCGCGGGGGCGCAGGGGGAGCGGGTGGCTACGGCTTCGACGGATTCCCAGGGTTCTCCGACTTGTTCGAGAACTTGTTCGGCTCTTTCGCGGGTGGAGCGTTCGGGGGCGCAGGGCCGTTCGCGGCTACTCAGCCCACGGGGCCGGCCCGCGGCGACGACCTGGCGGTAGAGGTGGAACTCACGCTCGAGGAAGCCGCGTTCGGGGTGGAAAAAGAGATCGGCTTCAGAGCGCACGCCACCTGTCCCACCTGCGAAGGCGTGGGCACGACCGACCCGTCCTCGGTGGAGACTTGTAGCGAGTGTCGGGGCGCCGGCCGGGTGCGTACCGTGCGTCGCACCATGCTGGGCCAGTTCTTGCAGACCGGGCCTTGCCCGACCTGTTCTGGGCTTGGAACGATCATCAAGTCGCCCTGCAAGGAGTGCCGGGGCGCGGGGCGGGTGGTCACCGAGCGCAAGGTCGCCGTGCAGGTCCCGGCGGGCGTGGACGCGGGGCAGCGTATCCGGGTGTCGGGACGGGGAGGAGCGGGCGAACGGGGGGCGCGGTCGGGCGATCTGTACGTGCGTGTGCGGGTGGAACCGCACGAGCTGTTCGAAAGGCGCGGTGCCGATATCCTGTACGACCTGCCGCTCACTATGGTCCAGGCGGCTCTGGGAGCCACGCTGACCATCCCCACCCTTGATGGGGAGACCGAAGTGGAGTTCGCACCCGGTGCCCAGCCGGGGGAGATCAAGGTGCTTCGGGGAAAAGGGGTCCCGTACTTGAATGGGCATGGCCGCGGCGACCAGGAGATACTCGTCACGGTGCTGATCCCCCATGACCTGGACGAACAGCACAGACAGATCCTTCGGGATTTCGACGATGCCGTCTCCGCCGAGCAATACGACCCCAAGCCTGAGGGAGTGCTTCACAAGCTCCGCAACCTGTTCAACGGTTGATGGTCGAGGCCTCGACCGACGGTCACGCCGGCGGGAACGGCGGGACGGACCGGGCCCTTCGGGTCGTCGTCCCCGCGAGTTCGGCCGAGATCGTGGGAGCGATCCTCATGGATCTTCTGGGTCCGTTCGAGCAAGAAGAGTCCGTCGGGGACGGGGTGGACCAGGCCGTCACCCTGGTATTCTATCCGAGCCCCGGCGTGGCGGTGTCGCCCGCCGACCTGCTGGCGGCTTTGCCTCCCCGGTTGCGCGAAGGCGATGCTGATCTGTTCCGCGTCGAGGCGAGGGATGTCTCTCGCGACTGGGTCGAAGGCTGGAGGGACCACTTCCGCCCCATCGCCGTGGGGGCAGTGCGCATCCGGCCGCCGTGGGAGCCCGCTCTGCCGGACTCCGTGGACGTAGTCATCAACCCGGGGCTCGGCTTCGGCACCGGCCTGCATCCCACCACGAGAGGCGCACTGATGCTGTTGCAGGCAGGCGCTGCGGAGGCGCCATCGCCGTCCGGCGGCCGGTCTTCGGGCCGGCCTCTGGTTCGTTTGGCCCGCGGACCGCTTGTGGACGCCGGCACGGGGTCCGGCGTCCTTGCCATCGCCGCCGCGAAGCTGGGCTGGGCGCCGGTCCTCGCCTTCGACGACGACCCCGCGGCTCTGGTGTCGGCCCGGGAGAACATCGAGGCCAACGGGGTCCAAGACATTGCAGAGGTGCACGAGATCGATGTGGCCGGGGCTGTCCTCGGCTGGTTCGAAGGGGCCACCGTACTCGCGAACATGACCCTGGAGCCGGTCTCCGTCTTGCTCCGGAGGCTTGGTGGCGACCGAGTCGTACCGGCGCCGGTGGCCGGCTTGGCCCCGACCGTCCACTCGTGTGCGACGCTCGTCCCGGCCGCGCTACCCGCGGGGGCGGCGCGGCCTGCGCGCCTGGTGGTCTCGGGCGTCCTCGCGGGGGCGCAGGAGCGCGAGCTCCTGCGCACCGCTCTGGAATCGGGCTTCATTCCCCGTCGACGGATCTACGAGGACGAATGGGTGAGCCTGGAGCTCCTGCCCGCGCCGGCCGGCCCGGCCGGCGCCATCGATCCGGTCGCGTCCGGAGAGGACCTCTCCACCGAGGCCGGCGGAGACTAGGCGCGGTGGCGCGGCACACCCCCGGTCGCAGCCGATCCGACCGACGCCGGGCTACTCTGGTCCGGGCAGGTCTCATCCCGCCTGGCGACCCCACCGGCCGCTCGGCGAACATCGCGGGGTTGGTCGTGCGGCGGGGTAAGAGCCTGGAGGTCGAACCCTTGTTCCAACCTGGCCCGGCGTTGCCCTTGGAGCGAGGCTCGTTCAAGCCTCAACCGGGCGATCTCGTGCTGTTCACCTTCTCCTACGGATTCAAGGCCCAGATCGTGCGTCCCCTGGGCAAGAGCCAGGTGCTGGGCGATGTGCTGGAGGCTCTGCTGGCCGACAGCATGGTCCAACGGGGCTTCAGCCCCAAGGTCTTGGAACAGGCGGCCCAAGTGGCCGAGCTTCAGGCTCGGCACGACCCCTATCGAGCCGATCTTCGGGACCTATACACCTTCACCGTCGATCCCGTCATGGCGCAGGATTTCGACGATGCTCTTTCGTTCGAGCGGACCCCCGACGGGACCACTACCGTGTACGTCCACATCGCCGACGTCTCGTATTTCGTGGTTGAGGAGACGGCACTCGACCGGGAGGCGCTGCGGCGCGGGAACTCGGTCTACGTGGCCACGGGTGTGGAACCCATGCTGCCGCCGCAGTTGTCGTCAGGGGTCTGTTCGCTGCGGCCGGACGAAGACCGCAAGGCCGTGACCGTGGAGATGGAGGTGGACGACCGGGGTCAAGTACTAGAGACCCGCTTCTACCGGTCCCTGATCCGCAGTGACCGGCGGCTGGACTACGAGCGGCTGGAGCGCATGTTCAGAGGGGTCGAGCCGCTGGAAGAGGATCTGGCGCGGCCTCTCGAGTGGGGGAGGGCACTGGCTCGGACGCTCCGTGAGGCCAGACACGAGCGGGGCAGTCTGCGTATCGAATCGGCAGAGCCGGAATTCGAGTGGGACGAGCAGGGCCAGGTGATCGCCGCCGACCCGAGCGAAGAGTTGGAGAGCCACTGGTTCATCGAAGTGTTCATGGTGTTGGCCAACGAACAGGTGGCGTCCTTCCTGGAACGGGAGCATGTGGCGACCGTCTATCGCGTGCACGACCTGCCCGACCCCTTCCACGTCAACCATCTGCTCGACGTGTTGTCGAGCCTGGGGTTGCCTACTCCCGTGTTCGATCCCATGGCGGCCACTCCGCAGGAGATCCGTCGCGTCACCCGGGAGACGGCGGACTGGGTGGACCGGTACACGCCCTCCGGCCGGGGCAAAGCTGCTCTGGTACAGCAGGTGCTTCGCGCTCAGGCTCGGGCGGTCTATCAGACCGTCAACATCGGCCACTTCGGGCTGGCTTCTCAGACGTACTGCCACTTTACCTCGCCCATTCGCCGCTACCCAGACCTGCTGGTCCACCGGGGATTGCTGGGGCGATTGGGTCTGGGTCCGGAGCCTGTCACGTCGGCGCTCGCAGACTGGGCCGAGTACTGCTCCCGGACCGAACGCGAAGCCGCCAAGATCGAGCTAAAGGCCGATGACATAGTGCTGGCTCATCTGCTGAGGCGACGCCTGGATGAGGAAGGTTGGGAGGAGACCCGTTTCGAGGGTCAAGTCCTGAGCCTGACCCGGCGGGGGATGTTCCTCCTGTTCGACCGCTTGTTCCAGGGCTACCTCTCGGTGAGCGAACTCCCCCGGGATCACTATGAGCTCAACGAACTGGAGACAGCCGTTGAGGGCAGGAGGTCGGGCAAGGCCTACAAGATCGCCGATACCTTGCCGGTGCAGGTGATAGCCGTGGATGAGGCGCGGGGCAGGGTCGACCTGACCCTGGCCGAGGCTGCCGACGGGGACGATGACAAAGGGGAACGTGACGCCAGGGGCGCATCCGGCCGAACGTCTGGCCGGGGGCGCGGACCCCAGGAGGGATCAAGCGGGCGCCACGATGGGTCTCGTAAGACCCGGACGCCTCGGACCCGCTCGACCCGCACCACGCGCCCGCCGCAGGCTCGTGGCAGACGATAGGCGTAGCGGGCGTCGTGTGGGCACGCGTCGCGCCCGTGGGTAGGTCGCCGGGGCGCCGGCCGGTGCGCCGGTCGGCTATACTCGCCGGACCATGAGACCCACCGGCGTCAAGCTCATCGCCCAGAACAAAAAGGCCTACCACGACTATCACATCGAGGAGACGTTAGAGGCCGGCATCGCTCTGACCGGCACCGAGGTCAAGTCGCTCCGCGCCGGGCGGGTCAACCTGCGCGATTCCTATGCCGCCGTGGAGAAGGGCGAGTTGTTCCTCATCGGGACCCACATCAGCCCCTACGAGCAAGGGAACATCTTCAACCACGATCCTCTACGGTCCCGCAAGCTGCTGGTCCACGCTCGGGAACTGCGCCGCCTGTACGGGAAGGTGCAGATCGCGGGCTACACCTTGGTGCCCACCAAGCTGTACTTCAAGGATGGTCGGATCAAGGTGGAGATCGGACTGGCCAAGGGCAAGACCACCTACGACAAGCGCCAGACCTTGGCCAAGAAGGAAGCCCAGCGCGACATGGAACGGGCCTTCCGCTCACGCGACCGGGACGAGTAGCGGGCGCGGGACTCAGCGTCTTCGCCGGAAAGACTCACAGAGGGCGGTAGACATCGGCTCGATGCTCGATCCGCACGACCAGCACGAGCTTCGCGTCGTCGTCCACGGCATACACCACGCGGTATGCGCCTCGACGGGCCGACCAGTATCCGGAGAGTTGCCGGCTCAAAGGTTTGCCGCCCCGCCTCGGTTGCTCGACAAGGGCGCCGATGATGAATCCAACGACCGCCGCCGCGACCGGGCCGGGAATACGTTCGAGGGACCGGGCGGCACCGGCCGAGACCCGAAGTTCGAACGGGCTCACCGCGCTCTGGCCGGTCGGCCGGACCAGGGTGCTGTATACTCATATAGCTCAGTCAGCGCGGTTTCAGGGACCGCGTGTCTGGGCCTCGTGGGGGCGACATGGTTTCGACGGGGCTCATGTCTGAGTTTGGGTAGCGAGCCGAGATCCCGGCCGTTCTCGTTAAACAGGCTGGAAAACAACAATTGCCAAACCTGAATTGGCTCTGGCCGCTTAGTCTGACTAAGACTTAAGCGCCTGTCGCGCCTCCCGTGCCTGCCGGGGAGGTCCGCGGCATAAACCAGGTGGGCTTACTCTCGGCGAGCACCGCCGGCGTCGGGAGGACATTCAGGTGGTTGGCCGGACGCACCCAGCTCCTACGGGGGCGCGAGGCGAGAAACGTAGTAGGGGCTACGCTCGTAGAAACCTGGGCCAGACGGGTTTCGGACGGGGGTTCGATTCCCCCCGCCTCCACCAAGCGGGATCGCACGGTCCCGCAACAGCCAGGCGTCGGACGCGCATGCCTCGCGCCTTCGGCGTTCCGTCGCCCTCGGAAGAGTCAGCACCAGCTTCAATCGCGGTAGCTCGCAGGCCTTGCGCCTGGGCGTTGCTTCGTAGCAAGACAGGAGAATCCCGCTCCCCGGCGAATCCTATCCCCCTGAAAATGAGCCTCCGCTGGGCTGGACTTAAGGCGGAGTCCAATCGGCCGACGTCGGAGGGGGAGGGGTATGAGCAGGGGCATCATCACGGTGATCACCGTGATCGTCGTGATCGTGTTGGCCGCGGTGGCGGGTGGGTTGATCTGGGGCTGCGAGAGCTGCGGCACGGACACAGCGAGCAGCACCTCGACCAGCGCCGGCGCGAGTACGACGGTCGCGGGCGTGACCACGACTGCAGGCCCGACCGCCACAGGGGGTCCCGGCACCACTGCGGGCGCTACTGCCACGTCGAGTGCGAGCACCACGACCACCACGCAGTCGTCGACCACGACGACCACGACGACCGCGCCGCCCACTTCCACGACAGCGACGGCGCCGAGCCCTGACACGTCGACTCCCGCTCCGAGCGACATCACCGCCGGCGGAGGCGGGACGGCCGGTCTGGGGGCCGGTATCTGGGCGCTCGTGGCCCTGGCGGCGGTCCTCTGCCTCGGTCTTGTGGGCTCCGCTGTTCGACTCTTCCAGAAGGGATAGCAGCACTGAAGCTCGCCGTCGTGTTGGTCAGCGTTCCGCGCTCGGGGAAAGGCAACGTAGCGAGCGGGGCGGGGGATGCCGGGTGACAAGACGCGAATACATGCGGGCCCTGAGACGCCGCAGGCGCAGAAGACTTGGGCTTGCGGCTCTCCTCATGGCCACGGCTTTCCTGGTCGCAGGGATGACGACCACCTTGATCGTTCGTGAGTCACAGGCGGCGGGCACGCTTCACTCCACTCCCTCGACGGTCCGGCCGCCGACCACCATCACCTACTCGACCACCACGACCAGCTCGACCACCGCTGCAACGAACAGCGCCGCTCCCACCGCCCCGTCCACGACTTTGACGATGCCCTCGACCACCACCGCCACGATCTACGTCCACGAGATCCCCGATCCGGTCCGCGTCGTCATCCCGGCGATCGAGGTGGATGCGCAGGTGATCAGCGTCGGCCTGCTTGAGAACGGCGACATGGATGTGCCCCCGTTCGGCCTGGCCGGCTGGTATAAGCTGGGACCCGCGCCGGGAGCCGGGGGTCCCGCCGTGATAGTGGCTCACGTTGACACCAAGAAGGGTCCCGACGTCTTCTACCATCTCGAGAAGCTCGAGCCTGGGGACAAGATCCTGGTCTACGGTGAGGATGGCGACGCGGCCACCTTCGTCGTGGATTCCAAGGAGCAGCGACTCAAGAGCGAACTGCCCACGGACCGCATCTGGGACGACACCTGGGAGCCGGTCATCAGGCTGATCACGTGCGGCGGGGACTTCGACCAGGAATGGGGCCACTACCTGTCCAATGTGATCGTATACGGGCACCTGGTGGAGTAGCGGGAGCCAGAGCCCGGGCTTCTCCGGAGGTCTTGCTCCAAGCGGAGCTTGGCCCTATACTGCGGCCTTGAACAGGCAACCCCGGCGCGTGCGTGAAGGCGCGGGCGGGGTGTAGCCGGGCTTCTAGCAGCGGGCACGTGAGCTCTGCGGGACGTGATGTTCCTGCGGGGCTTTTTTGCGTGTTTAGGGGTCAAGTATGAAGTCAGCTAAGAAGAAGACCAATGCGGCCATACTGTCGGTGGCCTCCAACAGTCTGCTCATCATCCTCAAGGTGGTCGTCGGCCTGTCGACCGGTTCGGTGGCGATCCTGTCCGAGGCCATCCACTCAGGTGTGGACCTGATCGCCGCGCTGATCGCCTTTTTCGCGGTTCGTGCCTCCAGTCGCGAGGCGGATGACAGGCATCCGTACGGTCACGGCAAGTTCGAGAACATCTCGGGCACCATAGAGGCACTCCTGATCTTCGTAGCCGCAGCCTGGATCATCTACGAAGCAGTGAAGAAGCTGATGGATCCTCAGCCCATCGAAATGCCCGGTTGGGGGGTAGCGGTCATGCTGGTATCGGCGCTCGTCAACACATTTGTGTCCAGGCGTCTGTTCAAAGTGGGTAAGGAGACCGACTCCGTAGCTCTGCAGGCGGACGCCTGGCACCTCCGCACGGACGTGTACACCTCGGTCGGAGTGATGCTCGGACTGCTGGTGATCTGGGTCGGGGGGGCAGTGTGGCCCGGAGTGGATCTCGACTGGCTGGACCCGGCCGTGGCCATCCTTGTCGCCTGCCTCATAATCAAAGCCGCCTATGACCTCACCCGCGACTCGGCCCGCGACCTCCTGGATGTGGGACTGCCCGGAGAAGATGTGGAATGGATCGCCGGTTTCGTGGCTGAAGGCTGGCCCGCCGTACGCAGTTTTCACCACCTGCAGACGCGCAAAGCCGGCCCCACCCGTTTCATCGATTTCCATGTGGTCGTCGATGACGGCATGCCGGTGGCGGAGGCCCATGCTCTCGCCGATGAGATCGTGGTGGCCATCAAAGAGAGGGTGCCTGGATCTCGAGTCCACATCCACGTGGAGCCGTGCGACTTCGAGTGCAGACCCTCGTGCGTGAACGGATGCGCTGTTGATGAGGAGGCGCGCGAGCAGGGCCGTGCACAAGGTGCCGGGGAGCCTCCGCCACCGGAATAAGTCGGGGGCCCCTGGGGGTCGGCGACGGATGTGACCGGCACCGCGGTTTCAGCGCGCGTCGCCCTTGGGCATACTGGTAGCCTGTCCAATCAGACCAAGGAGGCGGCAGTGACCAAGAGCGAGCCGGGAGAGAGGTCAGGACAGGGGTCGGGACAGAGGTCGGGGCAAGGGACCGGGGCCGTAGCGGGGCGCGCGGCCGCCCCTGCGCGCGTGGCTGTTCCCGGGCGCGCCTTGATCGAGGACGCGCTCCGGACCGGCGCCCCCGCTCTTGACGAAGACGCCGGCAAGCAGTTCTTCGGGGCCTACGGCATCGCCGTGCCTCAGGGCGGGACCGTCACCTCGGCCGACGAAGCCGTTCGGCTTGCCGGCGAGATCGGGTACCCGGTGGTGATGAAGGGGTCCTCCACCCAGGTCCAGCACAAGACCGACGCCGGGCTGGTGCTGCTCCGCATCAGCGACGAGACCGAGGCCCGCGAGGCCTACCGGACGCTGGAATCCCGGGCAGCGACGGCCGGGGCCACGCTCGACGGCGTTCTGGTGGAGCACATGGTCAGGGGTGGGCGCGAGTTCGTGGTCGGTCTCATCCGCGACCTCCTTTTCGGCCCGGTCGTCATGTTCGGCCTGGGCGGGATCTACACGGAAGCGCTGCATGACGTGGCCTTCGCGGTCGCTCCCCTTTCCGCGGACGATGCCTACGAGCTCATGGACCAGATCGAGGCCAAGGTCCTCCTCGGCTCGGTCCGGGGTGAGCCGGCCGTCGATCGTGATGCCCTGGCCAAGATCATCCTGGCCGTTGGCCAGATGGCGGAAGATCACCCCGAGATCCGGGAGATCGACGTCAACCCCCTGCTAATCGACGGGGCAGACCCGGTGGCGGTGGATGCCCTCATCGCGGTAGGCGAACCCGTGGAAGTGTCGACCCGTCCTCCGGCCGATGTCTCGCGCCTCGATTCGCTCGTGGCTCCGCGCAGCGTGGCGGTGGTCGGGGCCTCGGCGGACACGGCCAAGTGGGGCGGCATGCTGGTGGCGAACCTGAGACTGGGGGAGTTCCCGGGTCCCATCTATCTGGTCAATCCCAAGGGCGGGACGATCCTGGGCCTTCCCGTCTATGCCGGCGTGTCGGAACTTCCGGAGACGCCCGACCTGGTGATAGTGGCCGTGCATTCTTCGCTGGTGAACGGCGTGGTGGAGGAGTGCGGCCGCAAAGGAGTGGGCGCGATCGTGGTGGTATCTGCCGGGTTCTCGGAGGTGGGCCCGGAGGGCAGGGCGATGGAGGACGAGATGATCGCTATTGCCGAGAAGTACCGCATGGCTCTGGTGGGGCCGAACTGCATGGGCGTCATCTCGTCCCACCACAAGCTGTATGGGACGGGATTCATGCTTGTCCGGCCGGCGCCGGGCGGCGCGAGCATGGTCTCGCAGTCCGGCAATCTGGGCCTGCAGCTGCTGGTGTCCGCCGACCGGCGCAAGGGCGGGGTGGGTAAGTTCATCGGCGTGGGCAACGAAGCCATGATCGACGCAGTGGACTTCATCAACTATCTACACACCGACCCCGAGACGAACACCATAGTCGCCTACATGGAAGGATTCGACGACGGCCGCCGTCTGCTGGAAGTGATGAAGCGCACGACTTTGGACAAGCCGGTTGTGGTGCTGCGGGGCGGGATGAGTGACTACGGCAAGAAAGCGGCCGCTTCTCACACCGGGGCGCTGACCTCGTCCACTGCCGTGTTCCAGGCGGCGGCACGGCAATCGGGCCTTATCGTGGTCACCGATCCCGACGAGTTCATGGATCTCACCTTCGCCCTCGCCTATATGCCCCTGCCTCCGGGCAGTAGAGTGGCGGTAGCCACCCTGGGCGGCGGTTGGGGCGTGCTGGTGTCGGACGAGATCGCGCGCTGTGGTCTGGAGTTGGCGGAGTTGCCGCCGGAGGTGATCGAGAGTCTGAACAAAGTGCTCCCGCCTTTCTGGAGCCACTCCAACCCGGTGGACATGGTGGCGACCGTCACCCCTGGAGTACCGGAGACCGTGGTGGAGACGCTGGTCGCCAGCGAGGGGGTCGACGCGGTGATCGTCCTGGGAGTGGTCGGCTCCATGAGCGAAAGCCGCCGGGCCATAACAGAGATAGAGGGCTTGAAAGCCTGCTACGAAGGCAATGAAGGGGCGGGAGGCGCAGATGCCGGCGCCTGCGGCGACGAGGAAACGGCCGAGCCGGAGCTGAGCGAGCGGGAGTTGGCCTTCATCCGCCAGAACGCGGAGCTCATGGACCGCTACTGCAAGCCCATCGCCAACATCTCGCAGAGGCCCATGAGCCAGGCCATCTTCTCCGTCGGAGGACGCTATTCCACCTTCGTCCTTCCTTCCCCGCTGCGGGCGGTGAGGATCCTGGGCAAGATGGCGGCCTACAGCCGCTATCTGAGGAAGAAGGAGAGGAGCCTCCGCTGCTGAGGACGAGCGGACCGCCGGCGCACGCGCTCGACGCCGATCGGGCGGCGGGGGCGACGGCGGGTGTGCCGCACCCGCGAGAAATCGGGGGCGTGCAAGGTGATGCTCCGGATCAGGGAGTAGAGGCGGCGGCCATGGTAGGCGCGGTCGGTGCGTAGACCGCACGGTCGCCTGCCCTGGTCAGCTCCAAGCCCAAGTCCGCACTCAGCCGGGTCAGACGGCTCAGGATCGCATCGGCCTCGGCTCCGGTGACGGGGGCCGGGACTCCGGTGGCTTCGTCCAGGTAGACCGGCACGACATCGACGAGTGGTGGTTCTCCAGCTTTCATGGCGACCTGAAGGACGAAGGTCTCACCCGTTTCGCGCGAGTGGTGGTTCCAGACGAAATCGCCCAAGCTGTACGCTATCAACCTGTTCTTGTAGAGCTCGAGCCCTTGGATGACATGGGGATGGTGGCCCAGGATAAGGTCGGCCCCCGCGTCGACCGCCTGGTGTGCCAGTCGGCGCTGATCGGCGTTCGCTTTGCCTGTGTATTCCGTTCCCCAATGGAAGCTCACGATCACGAAGTCGGCTGTCTCCTCAGCTGCGGCGATCTCGGCCAAAAGCTTCTTGCGGTCGGGTGTGGTGGGGTTGATGCCGGGCCTGTCCGCGGTGGCGGGGAAGCCGGGATGGATCATCTCGGTGAAGGCAAGTACGGCCACGACGCCTGCCGGGGTGATGAGCAGCGCCGGCGCCCGCGCCGCTTGCGCGTCGGCGCCGGCGCCGGCATGGTTCACTCCCGCCTTGTCCAGCAGGCCGATCGTATCGAGCAGGGCGGCGGGACCGTAGTCGACGGCGTGGTTGTTGGCCAAGCTCACTACGTCGATCCCGGCTGTCGCCAGTCCATCGACCAGAGCTGGGCGGCCAAGGAATGTGTACTCCTTGTGAGGGTCGGGCGTGCCCCGTTCGGAGAGGGGCGATTCTAGGTTGACGAAGGCCAGATGTGCCGGTTCCAGCAGCGGTCTGACTTTCGCGAAGACCGCCTCGCCCCCGTTCTCGTCGACGAACGACCCCACTCGCCGGTCGCCGAGCACGTCACCGCTCGCCGCGACCGTCAGCGCGGGAGGGGCCGTGGTAGTGGTGGTCGTGGGAATCGTGGTCGCGGAAGTCGCGGTGGTGGATGTCGCGGTCGCGGAAGTCGCGGTGGTGGATGTCGCGGTCGTGGAAGTCGCGGTCGTGGAAACGGGGGTGGGCTCGCCGGTCGGTGTGCTGATCGGGTCCGACCCCCTGGTGATGGTCGGGTCGGGGCTGCTCACGGCCGAGGTCTCGGTCTCGGCTTCGGTCGAACGATGCACGGCTCTTTCTTCGATGAAGTAGAACCCGGCGACCGCAGCCGCGGCCAGGCAAAGCAGGATCGCCGGTATCAGCACCCTGCGATCGGTGAAACGCGCGCCTCGGGGTGTGTTCTTGGGCCTCACGCCTGTGAGTATAATAGCCGAGCCTGCCCGGTAGGCGACTGCGGTGCCGCGGCGGAGAGGGGTCGAGAGGATTCCTGTCACACAAGGCGTCTGAGGAGCAATGCGACCGGTCGGCAGAGGAGATAGGGGCAAGCGTGTGGTGGACGTCCAGACGCGTCTGGCGGCCCTCGATTACTTCTTGGGCCGCGAGGGCGCCGACGGACTGTTCGGTCCTCACACCGAGACAGCCATCCGTGCGTTCCAACAACAGAGACTGCTGGTCGCCGACGGCGTGGTCGAGGACAACACCTGGACTGAGCTAGTCGAAGCCGGATACGAACCTGGAGAACGCCTCCTGTACCTGCGCGTGCCGTATATGCGCGGGGACGATGTGCTCTACCTGCAGCGCAGGCTGAACGAGCTGGGGTTCGACTCCGGCCCGGTGGACGGCATCTTCGGCCCTCCACTCGAGGAAGCGGTGACCGATTTCCAGCGCAATGCCGGACTCAATGTCGATGGGATAGTAGGGGAGACCACCCTGGACCGGCTTCGTCGTCTCCGCCAGGTGAACCACCCCGAACATATGGGCGGCATCCCCGATCGGATGGACGGATACGTGGGACGACGTTCCCTTCCCGGACTTCGGGTGAGCATCGAGCCGGCGCCTCTCGGCCTGGAGCGAGACGCTCCGGGGGAAGCCGACCAGGCCGAGCGGGACCTCAGCCTGGCTCTGGGGACGCGGCTGACCGATCTTCTCGAAGACGCAGGCGCGCTTGTCTACCTGCTCGAGGGAGAGGTCGATTCCCTGTCCCTGTACGAGCGGACCGAGGCCGCCACTGCCTGGGGAACAGATATCCACGTGTGTCTTCATCACAGTCACAGTCCGTGCCCGCGGGCGCAGGGGGCCGCCGCGTTCTACTTCGCCAATGCCGTCTATCACTCTAGGGCGGGAAAGCGCCTGGCCGGCTATGTCGTGGATGCGCTGAGCAGCGAACTGGGCCGGGTCGACCTGCACAAACATGGTCGGAACTACGCCTGCCTGCGGGAGGTGAAGCCCCTCTCCGTACTGGTGGAACCGGGCTTCATCAGTCACCCCGAGGAAGGGCCGCGGCTCGCCGATCCGGTGGTCATCGGACGAGAAGCGGTCGCTATCCTCCACGGCATCGAAGCCTATCTGGCGAGACTGTAGACGCTTCGGCCGGCTGCGCCGCGACCTGCGCGGGCGGCAGCTTGGGCGGGGCGCCCGTTGGTATGCGGCGAGGAAAATGGTAAAGTGCCTCGAATTTCGAGACGAGCGGCGTGAAGCGGCTCCGGCCCCGTAAGCGACCAGGGAGGCTCCGATAAACTCCGGCACGTCAGGTGGCATCGGGCGACGTCTCATCCCAATCCTTCTTATCTTCGCAGTCATCACTTTGGTCTGTAGTGAGGCCGTACGGGCTGAGCCCGCGGCTATCACCAAGGCCAAGAGCGAGGCTGCAGCCCTCGAGGAGCGCATCGACGAACTGAACGAGCAACTCGAGGTGGTGGTCGAGGACTACAACTACGCCACAGAGAAGCTGGGTCAGACGAAGGCGGCCATCGAGGACAAGCGGGCCAAGCTCGACCAAGCCGAGGCCGACCTGGAATCCCTCCGCGCGCAACTGACCGAGCGGGTGGTGCAGATCTACAAGCAAGGCCACCTGAGCTCGCTCGACATGCTCGTGGGTGCCACCTCCTTCTCCGACCTCGTCAACCGTCTCGACATGCTTGAGCGTATGAGCGCCCAGGACAACGAGATGCTGCAGCAGGTCGAAGCCTACCGGACCAGGGTGGCAGATCGAGAAAGCGAGTTGGCGGCGCAACTCGAAGAGGAAAAGGTGCTGGCTGCCGAGGCGGAGGTCGCCAAGGCTAAGGTGGGAGAGACTCTTGCCGCCAACGAGAAGGCGCTGGAGGGCAAAGAAACTCAGATAGCGCAGCTGCAGAAGGAAGAGGCCGCCCGTCAGGCCCGGTTGGCCGCCGAGGCCAGGGCCAGGGCCGAGGCCGCCAAGAAAGCGGCCGCCAAGAAAGCGGCGGAGGCCGCGGCGGCCAAGAAGGCCGCGGCGGCCATCAAGCCGGGCTCGGGCGGTTCCACCAGCGTCAACGTCTCGGTGCCGGAGTCGGCCAGCGCGAGCGATGTCGTGGACATAGCCCTGCAATACGTCGGCTCTCCGTACGTATGGGCGGGTTCCAGTCCCGCCGGCTTCGACTGCTCGGGCTTCGTCATGTACGTGTACAAGAAGGTGGGCATCAGCCTGCCTCATTCCAGTCGCATGCAGTACAGTTCCGGCGTGGCCGTCTCCAGAGGCGACCTCAGGCCGGGCGATCTCGTCTTCTTCTACAGTCCCATCCACCACGTGGGCATCTACATCGGTGACGGGAAGATGATCAACGCGGCCGGGGTGGGCAAGGGTGTGCGCATCGAAAGTGCCTTCCGCAGCAGCTACTCCGGCGCCTGCCGCATCATCCTTTAGCTGCGCACCGACATGGCCGTCCCTGCAGTCTACTACCATCCTCTATTCCTCAAGCACGAGACGGGCGACCATCCTGAGAGCAAGGAGCGCCTCGTTGTGGCCAGGCAGACTCTGCTCGAGAGCGGGCTGGAGCTAGAGTGGGTCACACCCGAACCGGCGCCGGTAGAGGCGATAGCGCGGGTGCACGACCCGGCCTATATCGACGCTGTCCGGCAGGCGGCCGAGAGCGGCGGAGGTTGGCTGGACTGGGACACCGCCGTATCCCCTCACTCGTATGAAGCGGCTCTGCTCGCTGCCGGTTCGGGCATCATGGCTACGGAGACGTGTCTTTCGACGGGGCAATTGGCGTTCATGCTCGTCCGGCCTCCCGGCCACCATGCCACCCGCTCGCGGGGGATGGGTTTCTGCCTCTTCAACAATATCGCGGTGGCTGCCGCCTACGCTCTGGGGGAGTTGGGCTTGGAGCGGGTGCTCATCGCGGATTGGGACGTGCATCACGGGAACGGCACCCAGGCGGCTTTCTACGACGATCCCCGGGTCCTCTTCTTCAGCGTGCATCAGGGCGGTCACTATCCCGGAACAGGGCTGGCACGGGAAGTGGGAAGCGGCGAGGGCGTAGGATTCACGGTCAACGTGCCTCTACACGCAGGGGACACGGATGCGGCGATGCTGCTCGCTTTCGAGTCGCTCCTCGCGCCATTGGCACGTGCCTTCAGGCCTCAGCTCGTTCTTGTCTCCGCCGGATACGATCCCCAGAAGGGAGACCCTCTGGGCGATCTGCGTTTCTCGGAAGCGGCATTCCAGTGGATGGCCGCTCGGTTGCTGGCGCTCGCTAGGGAGGTAGGTGCCGCCGGGCCCCTGTGCTTCCTCGAGGGGGGCTATGTGCCCCACATGCTGGCTGCGTCCATAGTCGCCACCCTGAAAGGTCTGAAAGGCGAGGTCCCGCCGTTCGAACGCGAGATCTCTGATGACGAACGGGCCGACGTCCTGGAGGCTCTGGCAGTCGTCAAGCCCTACTGGCAGGGGGTGTTGTAGCTCAGGTCCTCTCAAGTCGAAGGCGGTTTGCACCGACACATTGAGAGGATGCATAGTCGAGACGCGGACCCGGGAGGGTCTGAGGTTTATGAAGACTATCGATGAGCTACTGCAGAAGGTGGTCCAGGCGAGTGCCTCCGACCTGCACCTCAAAGTGGGAAGTCCTCCGACGATCCGCGTGGATGGCGAGCTGACCGAGCTGGAGGAGCCTCCCTGCACGCCCGAGGACACCAAGGACTACGCCGCCTCCCTCATGAGCGAGAAGCAGATCCGGCGGTTCAGCGAGACCAACGAGATCGACTTCGCCTACAGCGCACCCAGTGTCGGCCGCTACCGGATCAACGTCTACCGCCAGCGGGGTACGATCTCCATCGCCCTCCGGCAGGTGGTGACCCGGGTGCCCACCTTCGCCGAACTGAACCTGCCTCCGGTGGTCCAGAAGCTGGCCCTGGAACCCCGGGGCATGGTGCTTGTCACCGGGACCACGGGCTCGGGCAAGACCACCACCCTGGCCGCCATGATCGACCACATCAACCACAGGCTCCGAAGGCACATCGTCACGATCGAGGATCCCATCGAGATCCTCCATCAGGACCATCGCTGCATCGTCAACCAGCGCGAGGTAGGGCTCGATACCGAGAACTACTCCTCCGCGCTCAAGTACGTTCTGCGGCAGGACCCGGACATCATCCTCATCGGGGAGATGCGCGACCAGGAGACTGTGCGCACTGCTCTCACGGCAGCCCAGACCGGGCACTTCGTCCTCAGCACGCTGCACACCATCGACGTCGCCGAGACCGTCAACCGGATCATCGACTTCTTCCCGCTTTATCAGCAGAAGCAGGTGCGGATCATGCTGGCCGGCTCGCTCAGGGGCATCATCTCCCAGCGACTGCTCGTGCGGGCAGATGGTGTGGGCCGGGTCCCGGCGGTGGAGGTCATGGTGATGACGGGCCGCATCCGCGACCTGATCCTCGACCCGGGTCAGACCCACAGTATCCGGACTGCCGTTCAGGAGGGCGACTTCTACGGGATGCAGACCTTCGATCAGAGCCTGCTCGGTCTCTTTGAAAGAGGGATGGTAACGCTGGAGGACGCCCAACTCATGGCTACCAGTCCGCACGACTTCCGCCTGCTTGTGCAGTCACACGGCCATGAGGTGCCGGTCCTGGACTAGATCCGGTCTGGACTACGCCCGAGGCCTCGAGCTCTTGGCTTCGCTCTCACGTGCGGAGCCGGTCTCCCTCTGTCGCCGAGCGGCCGCGCGCGGCTTCTCCTTGCTCTTGAAGCCCACCAGCCAATTGATCGTCCCGGTGAGCAGGGAGATGAACACCGCCACGGCCAGCACCCACGCGAAACCCTGGGCGGACAAAGACGCCCCGATCCAGACGAACACCTGCAGCACCAAGGCGTTGATCAGCACTGTAAGTATGGCGCTCGATAGGGCGACCACAGGTTTGCTCCTCAGACGGCGAAGCGGGCGGACCAGGCTGTTCAAGAAACCCAGGAGCACGGCTACGATCACTGCCGCCCAGACGGCTTCCACGCGGAATCTTCCGCCCGCCACGGAATCGATGAGGTAGAGAGCCAGGTAGATGGCGACGCTGTTCGACGTCCAGCGGAGCCAGAACTTCACGCTGGGCTCCTCGAATACCGGGCCAGGAGAGACGCGGCCGAGTCTCTGACCCGCCGGCGGGCCGAAGCGGGTCGCTCGAGGACCGCCTCCCCCAGGAAGCGGATCACTTCACGGGCCATCCAGGACTCGTCCAGGTAAGGGATCCGAGCAACCAGGGAGTCTCCGGGTCCGGCTTCCCATCCGGTCCCTCGATCCTCAAGATACGTCTGCCACTTGGGGGCGAAGCGGACCGTCGCCCAGAGAGCCCGACTATCGGGCGAGAAGGCCTGCCCCCACTGGCGCGAGGCAAAGTCGATCTCGGGGCGGGGGATGAAGGTGGTCTCGGTGGCGTGGGCGCTGCGGATGCGTTCCAGCTTGAAGGTCCGCTCCTGCCCCGCCTTCAGGCAGAATCCTTCCAGATACCAGCCGTCCCGAGACCGGAAGAGCAGATACGGCTCCACCTGGCGCTCGCTCAGCTCGTCCCGGGAGGCTGTGAAGTACTCGATGACCGCCAGCTTTCGGTCGCGGATGGCGCGACTCAGGACCTCGACGATGTCGGTCCTCGGTGGCAGAACGTCGTCGACGATGATGGCTCCTTCGCGAGGGCTCACCCCGACAAGCGCCTCGACCTTCGCCCGCACCGAACTCAGGGACTCCATGCCCTCCAGCGTCACCGCCTCACCCAAGAGATCGAGGGCCAGCAGGAGTGCCCGGGCCATGAGCGGGGACAACCGGGCGGGCTGGTCGAACGTCTCGGCCATGACTTCGCGGACCACCTCGACGCCTTGATCGGTGGCTTCCGCGGTCAGCGCGTACGTGCCTCCTCCAAAATTGACGAGATTGATGAGGGACAGATCGGCCTCCACCTCGGCCCGGGTGAGACCCAGGTCGACTTTCAGCGCACTCCATGTGACCAGCCCCGGCCGGTGTTCGCCGACCAGATAGTTGAGGAGGGCGATGGCCCGCGCGAGATGCTCCGGAGCGATGGGCTCTGCCTTTCCGTGGGCTGTCTCGCTCGAAGGACGAGGACGCGGAGGGCGGCCGCTAGCGGCCGCCCCCGCCTCATACGCCGCTTTTCCGGCGCTCCTTCTTCCGCCATCGCCTCTTCATGAGCCGCACGAACATCCTCGAGACGTCTGCGCAGCTCCTCGCGAAGAGACGCGGGCTCGAGCAGTTCCCCGCAGCCACCGAGGCCCACCACCCAGGAGAGAAGCACGATCTCGTCGGCATAGGGCACGGCGAACCGGGTGCACCCGTCCTCGTCATCTGCGAGCCACCCTACGTGCGGCTGCAGTCTGGTGACCCACCAGGCCAGGTCCTCGCTTACCTTCACGGTGGCCGTGCCTTTGACGGCGCCGAGGAGCCAGGGAGGGCGAGCTCGGTAGTCCGCCGGATCGTAGTCGGCCGGGATGGAGAAATCGCGCGCCCTCTCCGTGGAAAAGCGGACGATCCCTTGGATCCTACCCACGCGGAAGGTGCGGACGGCCTCGCGCTTGCGGTCGAGACCCACGACGTACCAGCGACCCTGGATAAAGAAGAGGTTGTACGGCTCGAGGGTCCGCTCCTCGAGACCCTTGTCCGCCGAGGGGTACTGGAAACAGACCGTCTTCCCGCGGGTGACCGCGTCTTCCAGGCGGGCCAACTGCCTCCCCGCCCGTTGGGCGTCCTCGTCGGGAGCGAACGCGACAGGCAACTGTTCCAGTTCGTCCCAGACCGGGTCCGGCCTTCCGTGGGAGATCGCCGTCAACGCCAGACGCAGGGGCCGCGCGTACGCGAACCGGCCATCCAGCGCTGCCAGAGCCACGGCCAGGGCGCGCAGCTCGGCCGGCGTGAAGTCGACCTGGGGCAGGTGGAAATCTTCCGCTGACAGACAGTAGAGCTGTCCTTCGGCGAGTTCGGTGTCGCTCATGCTCTTGATCTCAATCCCGATCTCGGCCAGATCGGCCCGGTCGCCGAAGAAGCGCCGCGCGAACGTGTCATCGCTCATCTCCGCGTAGCCCTCGACCGACTGCTGGATCTCGCGACCGGTGAAAGGCCGAGACTGGCTGAGAAGGAACGAGATGAGCGACAACTGGCGTATGAGCTTGTCCTCATCGCGACTCATGCCGTAAGACTAGCGCAGAAGTGCCCGCTGGGTCAGCACCCGTCCTGAACGGGCTCTACAATGGTGGCTAGGATGCATCTCTCGAAGGACAACACAGCGTGGGCCGGCGCGGCGGCGGCCGGCGCGCGGCGGACGACGGACCGGCGGGCGCCGAAGTGGCCGACAACAGTGCCAGGGGCGCCAGCGCCGGGGGGGCCAGCGCCGGTGCCGACGGCAGCGCTCGGGGCCGGCCGGGGCTCATCCTGGTCCTCGGCCCCCCGAATTCCGGCAAGCTGGGCCACGCGCTTCAGTGGTGGAAGGAGCGGCTACCATTGCGACCGCTCGTGGCGGCGCCCACCGCGCCCGACGCCCAGGGGCTCACCGTGGAGATGGTCCGGCGCGTGGGCGTGCTCGTCGACCAATCGGCCGCGCTGACGTTCGACGGCTTGGCTCGCACCATCATCGGGCGGCCCTTGCAGTATCCGGCGGAGTTCGAGCGCGCCCTCATCATCGGCCGGCTGCTCAGAGAGACGCCCTTGCGTTCGCTCGCCGGGGTGGCCTCCATGCCGGGAGCCGGCGCTACTCTCGCGAGGATGCTGCGCCAGTTGGGCGAGAGCGGCAGAAGCCCGGACGAACTGTACGAGATACTGAGCCGCTGGGGGGGAGTCGAGCCGGGAGCGGCCGGGTTGGCCGACGACATCCGGCATCTGCACGAAGCCTACCTAGATGCCTGTGCGGCCTGGGGTCTGACCGACGGCTCGGAGGCAGCCCGGGAGGCCCTGTCCCTGGCGACCGGCTGGACCAGGCCCGTCGTTTTGTACGGGTTCACGTCCTTCACCAGCGTGCAACGAGCCCTGATCCGCACGCTTTCTTCGAGTTCCCAGATCCTGGTCACTCTGCCCCACGAGGCCACCAGACCTACGAATCTCAGCACTCCGGCCGAGGTCGAGGGCTGGAGAGCAGTCGCCGACCAGGTGATCGAACTGCGGGCGCAGGTGCGGGCTTACTCTTCTCCGGCCATCGCCTATCTCGAGCGCCACTTCATGACCGATCCGCCTCCCCCCGAGCCCCCGCCGTCTTCCTCGGGTCCCCAAGGTGTGCGGTTCCTTCTCGCCTCCGGACAGCGGAACGAAGCCGAATTGATAGCCCGGCACATATCGGTTCTCATACGGGAAGGCTTCAGACCGGGCGATATCGGGATCATCGTCCGTCGGTCGGGGACGTGGGGCAGCCTGCTTGGGCAGGTGTTCGAGTCGTGCGGCATCCCTTATCAGATCGATGAAGCGTGTACGTTCGGAGAGACCGGGTTTGGTCATTCGCTTCTGAGCCTTCTACGCGGGGTGTTGCGCGACGATGCCGAAGCCGTCTTGACCTATCTTCGTAGCCCCTACAGCGGGATGGAGCCAGAGACGGTAGCCGACCTGGAGCTGCGTTACAGACGGGAACCTCGGTTCGGAGCGGGGGCTCTGGCGGATACCGTGGAGGACGTATGCCCGGGATCGCTCGGACCCGTCTGGAACGTCGTCAGGGCAGATCCCGCCGGGCCGCGTATCGACCCGGCCGGCCTGGACGGCCTGGGCCGGCGGATGCTGAGCGCGGCGATCGGGTCCGGGGCCGGCAGCGAGCGCGAACTGGAACAGGACGCCCGCGCTTTCCGAGCTCTGACCGGAGCCCGGTCCACCATGAGCAGGGTGGACGGCGGCGACAGCGGGGCGTGGCTCGAGGCCCACACCGTGCTGAGCGCACTTGCAGGCATCTCGATACCACGTAGCCGGGTCGAGGATACCGACGCAGTGCAGATCCTCAGCGTTCAGCGCGCGCGGGCTCGCCGTTTCGCCGTGGTCGCCCTGCTGGGACTGACAGAAGGTGAGTTCCCGGGGCACTCCGACCCGCCTTCCCTGCTCACCGGGGCCCAGCGGGCGCGTCTCGACTCGTTGGGAGGCGGAGGTCTCTTCGTACCCGAGACCAACCAGGAGGCCGCGCTCTTTCTGAGCGCCGTGTCTCGCGCCTGGCAGCTCCTCCTTCTAAGCGCACGGGACGCGGATGACGGTGGCGGCGAGGTCATGCCCTCCCGGTTCTGGTGGTCGGCGCAGGAGTTGCTCGCTGTGGACGTGCGGGACAACGAGACGCGCACCCTGGCGGAGGTCGTGTTCGGGGTGGACGAGGCCCCGTCGCGTAGACACTACCTGAGAGCGTGCGCGGCACAGGGTCGGTCTCCCCACCCTGGCGTCTGGATAGACTCCGACCGGGGGCGAGAGCGGCCCGTGGCGACGTCCGGCAGCACGCCTCACCGCTCAGGCGATCCTCGACGAGTTGGCGACGGTGGATAGCTTCACCCCGTCGTCGCTGGAGACCTACCTCACCTGTCCTTTCGTCTGGTTCGTGAACCGGGTGGTCGGCATCGAGGAACTGGAACCAGAACTGGACGCGCGCTCCACGGGGCAACTGCTGCACCGTGTCCTTGCCACCACCTACCGGGAACTCGCCTCCCGCGATGCGCTTCCGCTGCAGCCCGAGGGTGTCGCGGAAGCCGAACGACTGGCTTGTGCCGCCATCAAACGCTTGGTGGCCGAGGACGGATGCCCCGGGACTTCTTCGGAGAAGCGCCTGGCCGTCTGGCAGCTCGGGAGGATGGTGCGGCGCCTCTTTCAGCTGGAGAGCACTTCCGGGGGCGTGCTGGCCACGTCGGAGACCGAGTCGACCATCGGGGGCCGGGAGGGAGTCGACATCGGGGGGCTCAAGATCAGGGGGCGAGTGGACCGCATCGACGCCGATCCCGGCGGGCGGGCCCTCTTCGTGCTCGACTACAAGAGTGGAAGCGTGCCGGATTTCCCCAGTTTCGGGACCGAACGGGCGTTGCAGCTACCTCTGTACCTGATGGCGCTGGCCGCGGAGCGGCCCGACGCCCGGGTCATCGGCGGGGCCTATCTCTCTCCCCGCGAAGGCCTACGTTCAGGCGTGGTCCATGCCGGCTCGGAGGAACTGCTGGGCGCGGGTGGGAAGGGTTGCAGGGTGGTCGATCCGGCCGGCATGGAGGACCTGTTCGACCAGACCCTGGCCGTCGCGCTTGAGGCGGCGACGGGCATGCGTGCCGGCTCGATCACCCCGCTCCCCGAGCACGATTGCCCGCCTTGGTGCGGGCTCGGACCCGTTTGCCGCGCTCGAGGAGGAGGTTATCGTCCATGAGCGCGACCGCGGACACGGATCTGTCCGGCATTCAGGCGGCGGCAGTGCTCGATCCCGCCGAGCGGGTCCTGGTGGCGGCCGGCGCGGGAAGCGGCAAGACCCGGCTGCTGGTGGCAAGTTTCGTCCGCGCCCTGATAGACGAAGGCCTCCCGCCTGAGTGCTTGATAGCCGTGACCTTCACTCGCAAAGCTGCCGCAGAACTGGTGGCTCGCATCCGCAGGCGCCTGCAGGACCTCGGGCGCCCCGACTTGGCCCTGGCACTGGACGCGGCCACCGTCGGTACCATCCACAGCCTGTGCGCGGGCCTGCTGCGGGACAGTCCCCTCGAGGCGGGAATCGACCCGGCCTTCTCCGTCCTCGAGGCCGAAGCGGCGGCTCTGGTCAAACAGCAGGTGCGTGAGGAGATCTGGGGCCAGGCGGTCGAGGAGGCGGACGAAGCCGCCCTGGATGTTCTCGGCTCCCACGGAGCACTCCTTCGGGAGGAACTCGTGCCTCTTTACGAGCGCCTGCGAAGCGCCGGTCTGGACCGGCCGCAGGTGACGATCACCCCGGGCAGGCCGGCGGAGCAGACCCGCGCGGCGTTGGCTGAAACCGTCCGCGAGGCGCTGAGGGCCGGATCGGCGTCGCCTCGCCGGCCGGCCTCCCTTGAGTCCGATCTGGTGACACTGGAGAGATGCCTATCCTGGATCGAAAACCGGGACACTGTGCACGGGCTCGAAGACGACCTGCGTGTGACCGAGAGCTTCTTCCCGAGCAGGAAGACGTCCTCCATGGAGCCCTACTTCGAGCCGGTGAGAGCCGCCCTGACCCTCTATCGTCGTTCTCTTGCCGAGCAGTTGCTCCGACCGGTCGTGGCGGCCACGAACGATCTGCTCGTTCGCTATCACCGCGCCTATGGGGCGTACAAGCGGGAGCGGAGCCTGCTGGACTTCACCGATCTGGAGTTGTACGCGCGGGCTCTGCTCGCCGTCACGGTCGGAGGGGTGACGAGGGGCGGCGGCCCGGGCCTGCGGGTCATGGTCGACGAGTTCCAGGACACCAACGAGCTGCAGTGCTCGATCCTCGAGGGGCTCGGAGCTTCGAGGCTACTCATGGTGGGAGACGCGCGCCAGAGCATCTACCGTTTTCGCGGGGCCGATGTCGAAGTGTTCAGACGCCGAGAAGCGGCTTTCGAACCGCGAAACTCGCTCCATCGGCTGGACATCAACTATCGCAGTCGCCCCGAGATACTGTCTTTTATCAACCGTCTCTTCGCGGACGAGCGCTTTTTCGGGTCGGACTTTGCGGCGCTCAGGCAGGGTCGCGAAGCGCACGACCACATCGAAGACGAACGCATTGAAGACAGCCACGCCGACGATGGCCGCGGCCAATGCGACTCGAAAGCTCCCAGAGATCACGAACCTGCGGGGCGGCCGGCCGCCGTCGAGGTCCTAGCGGTAGAACGGCTGGCGAGACCCGGGCCCGACGCACGGTCGCCCCTCATGCAGGAGGCTGAGGCCCAGGTAGTCGCCTCGCATGTCCGGCGCTTGCTGGACGAAGAACGCTGGGAGCCTCGTCACATCGTGGTCCTGACGCCGGCCCAGACACACGTCGACATGTACCAGCAGGCTCTCGTGGACCGAGGGGTCGAGGTCTACGTCGTGGGGGGCAAAGGCTACTACAGTAGGGACGAGATAGCCGATATGACGGCGCTGCTCAAGCTGTTGATCAATCCTCATGACGATCTGGCTCTGGTCACGGTCCTGAGGTCGCCGATAGCCGGCCTGTCCGATGATGGTCTCTACCTTCTCGGACGCGAAGCGCACAGAAGAAGGGCCCATTCCTTGTGGGAGACCGTCCGCGAGGGAGTGATCCCTGACATAGGTGAAGCCGATCGGGGACTGCTGCTCGACTTCGGGGGATGGCTCACGGCTCTTAGGCGCCGGGTCGGGAGGCCGGGGCTGGCCCGATTGATCGACGATGCGGTGAGCGACTGCGGTTACGATGTCTGTCTCCTCGCCTCGACAGAAGGGAAGCGCCGCTTCGCCAACGTGCGCAAGCTTATGCGGATCGCCGACGACTATGAGGCCCTGCAGGGCCCGGATCTGGCCGGTCTTGTGAGGGCCATCGAATCCATGGGCGACCTCAGCGACAAGGAAGGTAGCGCACCCACTCTGGCGGAGGGAGAGAACGTGGTGCGGGTCATGACCGTCCATCAAGCCAAGGGTCTCGAATTCCCGGTAGTGGTGCTGGCCGGGCTCGGCTCGGACGTGCCCCAGGGCAGCCGGCCCCGATTCGTCTTCGGCAGCGACGGCCGCATGGGGGTCTTCCTCAAGGGCTCCGGGCGCAAGACCTACGAATCGGGCGATCTCAGCTGGGGTCCGGCCGCCGAGATCGCCGCCGAGGAGCGAGACAAGGAAAAGGAGGAAGATGTCCGCCTCCTGTATGTGGCCATGACCCGGGCGGAGGAGCGACTCGTGCTCGTGGGGGCTAAGCCCCTGGGCGGAGGACTTGAAGGCTGCCGCATAGGCCGGATCGCCATGGCGCTCGGTTTCGACCTGCTACCCGAAACGCGCACGACCGTGACGGTGGATGGACTTGATGCCACCCTGGCAGGTGTGGCCGCCTCCGCCGAGGGGCAGACCCACGTCGAACCCAGGCGTGCGATAGCGGGAGGACCCTCTGAACCCGAGGATGCCTGTCCCAGCTTTCTGGAATGGCCACCCCGAGGCGCGACTCCGCGCCAGATCAGTTTCTCTGCGTTGGCCGCCTACCGGCGCTGTCCACGGCAGTTCTACCTGGAGAGAGTGCTCGGACTCCGATTGGACGCGCCTGAGGTGCCTCCCGTGCTTCGATCGGGACTCGATCCATTCGGACACGATGAGGGCGGCATCTCAGAGGTCGCTTCCGCGGAAGAAGAACTCATAGACGAAGGGGAGAAGAGGTCCGGCCGCGCCGTGGGCCTTATTGTGCACACGCTCCTCGAGCGGCATGCGCTCGACGAGGAGTGCCCCGCTCCCGGTCTCCTTCGGGAGGAGGCGCTCGTTCTGACCCAAGAGGACATGACCGCCCTCCGCCTGTCCGAGCCTGACGTCGACCGCGCCGTTTCTCTGGCTGGGGCATTCTGGCTGTCTCCGTTTGCCACGGATCAAGCTCTCGCGTCCGCCACTAGAGAGACAACGTTCCTGTTCGCTGTGGGCGACACCGTGGTGTCCGGGGTGATGGACCTGGTCTGGCAGGCAGACGGTGCCTGGCACATCGTGGACTACAAGACCAACGCTCTGGGTGGGCGATCGCCGGCCGAGATGGCCGTCGGCTATGAGCTGCAAGGAGCGGTGTATGCTCTGGCCGCGCTCCGTGCGGGCGCCGGATCCGTGTTGATGGACTTCCTGTTCCTGGAACAGCCCGACGCCCCCGCGCGCTTGGCGTTCGATCGAGGCGACGAACCTCGGCTGGAGTATACGCTGGAACAGGAGCTTGATCGGATGAGGGGCGGTCACTTCCCCGCGCGACTCGGAGAAGACTGCGCTCGCTGCTCGGTCGCGGCGCTGTGCGCCGGAATGGCCGGCTCTGCCGCTCGTGGTATACAATAAGCGCCCGCGCCAGGGCGGGAACGCGTGACGGCGGGGTGTAGCGCAGCCTGGTAGCGCGCATCGTTCGGGACGATGAGGTCCCGGGTTCAAATCCCGGCACCCCGACCATGGACAGTACTGAGCCGCGAGAGCGGCTCTCTGTCGTTCTGGGAGACTTCCAGGGGGGACTCGCCCGCGAGCGGCTCAGGCTTGGTGCGCCTCAGCCCGCGCTACGGGTTCTGCACGTAGATGACGACCAGGACGTGGGTCCCCGCCTCATCAGGCGCCATCCCGCCGGTGCCGTTCTGCTCGCTCTCGGAGGGAGGCAGCGTGGAGGTCGTGAAGCTCCAATTCACCACCGATGGTTTGAGGCTTCTGTCGGCGAGAAGCTCGCAAAGTTCATCCTTGTGCTCGAGCAGGCGAGCGCCGGCATAGGCGGTCCCGGCCGGCTGCCCCACGATCAGGCCGACCACCAGCCCCACCGAGGCTCCTATGGAACGCACGAGGTCGACCAACTGCTCCGCGTCGTTGCGGGGAAGGTAGGCGGCGAAGGTCGGACCTCCCAGCCAGAGACTGGCATCGAGTGGCTCCAGGCCGGTGAACGTGGTGATCTGAGAGGCGACGTCTTCCGCCTGCTCGGCAGAGACCGCTTCGCTTCCGGTGGTCGAGGTCTCGCCTGCGGACTCAGTGACGGTGGTGCCGGCCTCGCCCGATCCGGAGCCGTCAGACTGCTCCGGGGCGGCGGCCATGAAGGTAAGGAAGGCCGGAGCCTGAGCGTCGCGTAACTCGACGGCCATCGTCTTGCGGTCCACTATGACCACGGGCTCGGGAGCGCCTGCCGCCGCGACGGCGGCGGTGGTCTCCGTGGTACCCGCAGGCGCGGCCGTGGTGGTAGCCGCGGCCGCAGTAGTGTCGGTGGCGCCGACCGTCGTCGTCTCTTTCCGGGCGGCCGTCTCGGCTGCCTGGTCGGTGGCGGCGGCGACGTTCTGGGAGGTGGTCACCCCCTCGGTGGAGAGGTCATTGTCGGACGACCGGACCACGCCATAGCCGGTGATGGCCGCCAAGAGCGCGACCACGGCGATGGTGGCGGGAAGCCAAGGTCTGATCCTCTTGTTCCAGGTGACCGACCAGCCTTTCCGCTCTTCGACCCGAGGAGTGGATACCGGCTGAGAGGGGAACAGGATCTCGCCCAGTACCCGATCCTCGAGATCAACCGGGGTATCGTCGAGGTAGGTCTCCTGCAGGAGCGCCACTACGCTGTGCTGGGTATGCAGGCGGGCGGCGCAGCCGGGACATTCCTGGATGTGGCTCTGGACGGCAGCCTTCACCTCCGGCGTCAGCCGCCCATCCAGGTAATCGACGGCCATCTCGGCCCAGTCATCTACATGACCGGAAAGCACGGGTACAGGCACCCGCCCGAGACCGTCGTGTTCATCGCCCCTTGACATCATCCATCTTCCCCTATCTTGCCCTGTCGTGTGACGCCGTCCCCCTGCGCGGGGTTCCGTGCACTTGGCAGGTCATATCCACACTCGACCAGAGCCGCCGCAAGCGCCTCGCGAGCTCGGAAGATGCGGGACTTGATAGTCCCCTCCTGAACGCCCAGGATCTCGGCGGCCTCGCTGTAAGGGAAGCCCAGCAGGTCGCATAGCACCACGGCGAAACGGAAGCCCTCGTTGAGGCTCATCAACGCCTCCCTCAGGGGATCGGACAAACCGTCGAGCGCCGGATCGGTGCCTGCCCGTCCCGATCCCACGACGGCCCCGGATCCGGATGGGCTGGAGAGATCATCGATGATCTCCGATTCCATCGGCTCCGGTCTCTGTCGACGCAGGTGATCGTAAGCCGCGTTCACCACGATGCGATGCAGCCAGGTGGTGAAACGAGACTCTCCTTTGAAGGAATCTAGACTACGAAAGGCCTTGATGAAGGCTTCCTGAGACACGTCGGCCGCATCCCAGGGATTCCCCAGCGTGCGCAAAGCCAGGTTGTAGACGCGACGCTCGTGGCGCCGGTAGAGCTCGGTCACAGCGTCGCTATCGCCCTCACGGGCCCGCTGGACAAGATGGGCGTCCGCATCCCGTACTTGTTCGGTCGCACTCAAGCTCAGTAGAGGCTCCTGTGGCTCGATCCGTCTTTGTGACTTTCCATTCTAACAGCGCCGCAGCCGCGAAGGTCCCGGAGACCCCGCGCACCAGCTCCGTTGTCGCGCCGCAGGGGCTTCATCGCTATGCTAACGTCGAGCAGCAACCAGTTCGTCGAAGGGAGGTGACGATAGCCGTGGCCGAGGAACGATCGAAGCAACCGGAAGTCGATGAAGCGCAGATGATGCGGCACCTGCGCGAGGAACTGCAGAACCTGAGCGTGAGCGACCATCTACTCTTCATGATGCACTCCTTGTCGGCGCTGGCCGTCGAGCGCATGGGTCTGACGGGGGAGGAGGGCGGACGCCGTGACCTCGATGAGGCGCGGCTCGCCATCGATGCCTTCAAGGCCCTGATCGAGCTGCTGGAACGGACGAGACCGGCCGAGGAGATGACGGCCCACCGAAGCGCGCTATCCCAGCTTCAACTGGCTTATGTCGGCGCGCTCAGCAGCGGCACGCCCCCCGTTACTCCTGGTGCTCAGCCGATGGAAGACCGGACCACGGCCGGGGCGGAGGTTGGGGACGACGCCGGGGCGGAGGTTGGGGACCACGCCGGGGAGGAGGCCGAGCCGGCGCCTGAAGACCACGCGGAGGCCGGGGAGGAGGCCGAGCCGGCGCCTGAAGACCACGCGGAGGCCGAGGCGGAGGCCGAGCCGACGCCTGAAGACCACGCGGAGGCCGAGGTCCGGGCGGAGGCCGAGGAGCTCGCGGGCGAGGACTGACCGCGTCCCGGCCGGGAAGGGCTGGAAACCGGGTGGTCTCCGGGCCCCTCGTGATACGCTGTCTTCTGGGCGGCGTTCGAGACCATTCATGCTCAGCGGGCTGTTGATCGTCATCCCTGCGATCGCGACGAGCGGCGCGGTCGTACGTCCCTGAAGGAGGAGCATGTCGGTTCAGATTGGCATCATCGGGGGGAGCGGGCTCTACGACATGGCGGAGTTGACGGACCGTGAGGAGGTCCGGATGTCGACTCCGTTCGGCGACCCGAGCGGGCCCTACGTGACGGCGACGTTACGCGGGCGTCGGGTGGCGTTCCTAGCCAGGCATGGGGCCGGCCACCGCATCCCGCCATCGGAGCTGAACTTCCGCGCCAATATCTACGGATTCAAGCTCCTCGGCGTCGAGCGGATCTTCTCGGCGAGCGCGGTGGGTAGTCTCAAAGAAGAGTACCCCCCGCTCGACGTGGTCGTTCCGGACCAGTTCTTCGACAGGACCCGCGGGCGGATCAGTACCTTCTTCAGCCACGGCATCGCCGTGCACGTGTCCTTTGCGCACCCCGTCTGCCCCGATCTCAGTCGGATCGCGTTCGAGTCGGCACAGGCGGCGGGCGCGAGCGCCCACATGGGCGGGACCTATGTGTGTATGGAAGGGCCCCAGTTCTCGACCCTGGCCGAGTCGCGGCTCTACCGAAGCTGGGGAATGGACGTGATCGGGATGACCAACCTTCAGGAAGCGAAGCTGGCCCGCGAAGCCGAGATCTGCTACACGACCATCGCTCTCGTTACGGATTACGACTGTTGGCACCCCGATCATGATCACGTGGCCGTGGACATGATCGTCGCGAATCTACTCCAGAACGCGGCGATGGCCCAGCGGCTCATCGCGGAGGCCGTGGGGCGCGTGCCGGCGGTCCGCGGCTGCGCGTGCGCCAGCGCGCTTGCGACGGCCATCATCACCAGTCCCGACGCGATCTCGGCGGACGCGAAGCGGGATCTCGCCCCGATCATCGGCAAGTACATGGGGTGAGGCACGCATGAACCCGATCCTGGCCGTCGGTTCGGTCGCGTTCGATACCATCAAGAACCCGTTCGGCGAGGTATCGCGCGTTGTAGGGGGCTCGGCCACCTACTTCTCGGTGGCAGCGTCGTTCTTTGCCGACGTGAGGCTGGTGGCCGTGGTCGGCGAGGACTTCGCGGACCGGGGCGGGGGCATTTTCGAAGGCCGACCGATCGATCTTGCCGGTCTCCAGACTATGCCCGGTGAGACGTTCCGCTGGAAGGGGGAGTATGGGTTCGACCTGAACAATCGCGAGACGATCTACACGAAGCTGAACGTCTTCGAGCAGTTCCAGCCGGTCATCCCTGAGGCCTACCGCTCATCACCGTTCGTGTTCCTGGGCAACATCCACCCTCGGCTCCAACTCGACGTGCTCGATCAGGTGACGGCGCCTCGCTTGGTGGCCGCCGATACGATGGACTACTGGATAGAGGGCACGCCGGAAGAGCTGCGCGAGGTGCTGAAGCGCGTCGACGTGCTGATCATCAACGATTCCGAGGCGAGGCAACTATCGGGCGAGGCCAACCTCGTCAAAGCCGCGCGCGCCATCCGCTCGATGGGGCCTTGCACGCTGGTCATCAAGCGTGGGGAGAACGGCGTGCTCATGACGTGCCAGGGTGAGGTCGAGTTCTTTGCGGCGCCTGCCATGCCGCTCGAAGAGGTGTTCGACCCTACCGGTGCCGGCGACGCCTTTGCCGGCGGTTTCGTAGGGTCGCTCGCGGCATGCGGCGAGATCACCGACGCTGCGATGGCGCGCGCCATCATCTACGGCAGCACTTTGGCGTCGTTCGCGGTCGAGGACTTCAGCCTCGGTCGTCTCCTGCGCCTGACGCAGGAGGAGATAGGGGAACGCTTCCGCCACTTCAAGCGTTTGACCTACTTCGACGAGGGCTAGCTCTCTGCCGGAGCTTCTCCGGGCTTTGCTTCCGGGGGCTTTGCCTCCTGGGCCTTTGTCTCGCCGGGGTAGTCGATCACCAGCTTGTCCCCCTCGCGACGGATGATGGTGTTCTGGATGTGCGCCAGCACGGAGGACTTGCGGGTCTCGTCGGACTCGCCGGCAAGCTTGGAATCCATGTCCAGCACGTACCCGTACAGTTGCTCGACCAGCCGTATGGACTCCTCCGGGTTCAACTGGAGCGGCTTGAGGAGCGAGGCCACCTTGGCGAGGATGCCCTTGAGCGCCGTGAGCGACTCTCCTTCCTGCACGTCGCTCTCGACCGTCCGGCGTTGTTGCTCGTCTTCCGGTTGCCCGTCGCGCCGGTCATCGCGGCGGTCGTCGCGCCGGTCCCTCTTGCTCACGGTAGCGTCACCTTGGCCTGCCTGCGGTAGAAATCCACTGCCTCTGCCACCCCTTCGTTCAGACCCACCTTCCATGTCCACCCCAGCTCTTTCCCCGCCTTGGAGGCGTCCAAGGCGATGTGTTCGACCTCTCCCGGTCGTACGGCGGCGAACACCGGATCGGTATCCGAGCCCACGGCCGCCCGCACGGTCTCGAATACCTGGAGGTCGCTCACCTCGATCCCTCGTCCAAGATTGTAGACGCCGGTGGCCGAGCTGTTAAGGGCGATGATGTTCGCCTCGGCGATGTCGGCCACGTAGCAGTAGTCGCGCGTCTTGGTGCCGTCACCGAATATGACCGGTTGCTGCCCGCTCAGCAACTGCAGGGCGAAGATGGCCACCACCCCCGCTTCCCCGTGGGGGTCCTGCCTAGGACCGTAGACGTTGGGATAGCGAAGCACTATGTAGTCGAGACCATGGTTAGCGTGGTAGGCGAAAAGGTAGTGCTCGACCGTATGCTTGCTCACCCCGTAGGGCGAGATGGGATCGATGGGATGATCCTCGTCCACAGGCAGATAGCTCGGTTCTCCAAACAGAGCTCCTCCCGTCCCCGCGTAGATGATCTTCCGCACGCCGTATTCGCGGCAGCACTCGAGCAGGTTGAGCGAACCCAAGATGTTGATGGAAGCGTCGTAGGTGGGTTCGCGCACCGACCGGGTGACGTCGATGTGGGCCGCGTGGTGGATGACCACCTCCGGACGTTCGCCGGCGAAGACGCTCCGCAGGTCCTGGTCGCAGATGTCGGTCTCGTAGAATGTCGCAGCAGCAGGGAGGTTCTCCCGCTTGCCGGTGACCAGGTTGTCCACGATGACGACCTGATGACCCAGGTCGAGCAGACGATCGCTCACGTGTGATGCGATGAAGCCGGCTCCCCCGGTGACCAGTATCTTCAAGATCGTTCCTCACTTCGCTGTCGCGGTTGTGGTCCGATCGGTCCAATATAGTGCACAAACGCCCTCAAGGTCAGGCGGTCGGGCTATACGCTATACTCTCGCGGCCGAAGCCGGAGACGTTCGGACGACGGGACGTGGCGCAGCCTGGTAGCGCACCTGCTTTGGGAGCAGGGGGTCGGAGGTTCAAATCCTCTCGTCCCGACCATGGTTCGGCTGTAGCAGCAGGGCATGCGCAGGCGGGTGTAGCTCAGTTGGCAGAGCATCGGCCTTCCAAGCCGTTTGTCGCGGGTTCGAATCCCGTCGCCCGCTCCTCCGCCGGTCGGACGCCACAGCGGCCGCGACGGTACGTGCGCCTGTAGCTCAGCTGGATAGAGCAACGGACTTCTAATCCGTGGGTCGCAGGTTCGAATCCTGCCAGGCGCGCTTCCATTTGCAGGACTTTTCCCTCGGCGGATCGTCGGCAGCTTCGCCTTCTTCACGTGTGCGTGGAAGGCGCGACTCAGGTAGTCGGGATGGTAGGCGCTGCCGTCCTCGAACGTGAAACCACGCCGTGCACGGGCCACTTACCGGGCCACTTTTCGCGCTCGGCCCGTTGGCGCTCGTGCCATGCCTCAAGTGCTGGGGCGGTCTCCGCACACCGGATACGACAGATCGGGTGGTCAGGCGCGCTTCTTCTTTCGGCTCCTACCTTTCTGACCCCTTTTGGGCTGGCGTCTCGCCGCCAGGCTGGGACTAGACACCGCAGAGCCAGATGGAGCGATCCGTTCCGACGGTCTAGACGCCTCGACGCTGAGAACAGCGTTCGAATACTCCCCTCCCTCGTAACTCCGGGAGCCGACTTCCCCCACATCTTCACCTGGCGTCAGGGGGGACAGCGCGAAGCTTGTTATCCACATTGAGAGCATTATGATCTCAGTCACGAGGCAGTAGGAACAGAATGCTTTTAGAACAAGAGCTTGAAGTAAGAACAAGGGAATCACGGCGAGAGCCCCAAGATATGCGAGTACCCTGTATGTGGTTGTCACCTTTCGCCCATAGTTCGTCAATACTCCGATACCCAGATAGAACATCACGGCGAAAAAGATAGTACCAGGTAAGGCAAGTGGGATGCCTATTACCGCCGAGTACCTACTTGTTTGCACCACGTCACAGCCCTGGAATATGTAACACCGTGGGATAGAACCTCGATAATGCATAAGTGTGAGATAGAACGATATGATGAATCCGACAAAAGAGATGATAATGAGAAAATAGATCACTCCTCGACGGTATGGGCGCTCCGTATTCCTACCGAATTCCCCTGATATTGCATGGCCCATGCGGGCGAAGAATCGTCTCATGATCGTGATCGTATGAGAGCTTCGAAGTCCTCAGTAGTGCGAGGGACCACGACGGAGTCGTTGATTATGAACCACGGGGTATGATTCACGCCCGCCCGCAGACCTTCGGTGTACTGTGTCGAAATGAAGTCTTTGGTGGATTGGGCGTTAAGATCTTCACGGAACCTTTCCATATCGAGACCCAGCTCGCTGGCGTAGGTTTCGAAGTAGGAATTTGGATCGGCGGCTTCTGACCACTCTGCCTGGTTCTCATACAAGAGGTCATGCATCTCCCAGAACTTGTCTTGAAGGAAGGCCGCATAGGCCGCCTGCGCCGAGACCATACCGTGTTCGTGATTCGGAAGCGGGAAGAACCTGAAGACAAACCGGACTTGATCTTTGTATTTCGCTCGGAGGGGCCCAAGCATCTCTGCATAGTCCGCACAGAAATCGCATTGGAAGTCGGAATACTCGACAAGTACGATCTGAGCGCTCTCGGGTCCGTAGGCGATGTCAGTCGCGCCGGGACGCTCGGCTTTCGAAGGCTGGCTAGCAGCAGTTCCTGTCGAGAAGTAGAGCGCCAGCGAAGCCACGATCAGGAAAACAGTGCCGATGGCCCACGGGACCCCCTTCCATGTGATGAGACTCCTGTGTGGTTCATGCATTGCCGGCCCCTAACCTGTCGCTGGATGATGCCGAAGCACCTTGAAGGAGTAGCGTTCCGCTCCGCTCTCCGGCGTAATGTGTTGCCAACTGAGGACTTTTCAGACCCCGAACCCTTCTGTCGGTCCCTGTCTACCCAAGCCACGCCGTCCAAAGAGAATTGTAGTAATTAGGTTAGTCTGATATTCTGCCGATATTCCAGGTTGTATCCCCTCAAAGGCTCGTCGCTAGGCGCGCACCCATTTGCGTAAGACCGCAAGGATTGGCGTCATGCGACAATGTTTGCGCGCTGCGAGTTGTTGGTAGCTAGGTACTGATTCTAGCAACTCCGGCATTCCGTGGCTCGAGGAGGTGAGGTCTTGCCGATAGAGTCACCGACCATCGATCAACGCCGGCTCCTCCGCAGGGACACGGCGCACATGCGCTGGATAAGGGAGTGGGCAAAACAGGTGCTTCTGAACGGAAGAACAGATCGGTGCATGACACGAGCCATGTTCGCGCGCGCTAACAGGGCAAAACGAAAGAGGTGGGAGTTCCATGAGAGGGGTCATCAAGTACGCGTCGCCGGCGAGGGTCAGTATCGTAGTATTCGTGGTGCTGGCCTTGGTGGTGACGCTTGTAATGCTGCAAATAGGCGAGGGCGTGGCCAAGCCGGCTGGACCGCAGGACGAATCAAAGGTCCCACACTACTTCGGGCCGTATCCCAACTGGGCGAACAGCCCGCAGACGCTCGCCAACGCGATCGTCACGCTCAGCCCGGCCGCACCAACCCCGGGATCGGTGGGGAACCAGCTGGGCGACCGGGCCTATGCCACTGACTATGCGACGGCACCGGGGACGCTTGGTCCTATCTTCGTTGTAGTCCCCAGTGCGGTGTTGCCGGCTGGGACTCTCACTAGCTTCGAGACCTGGAACCAGGCGACCGCCGGGAGCAGCCCCAACGCCTCCGCGGGCAACCTGTTTCACGCTTACGTGCTGCGTCCGACCGGCACCCCCGACCAGTACACAATCATATACGACAGTAGAGAGCTCTACCGTTCCGGCCCTTACCAGCCCGGGGGTCTCCGCAGTAACGTCGTTCCCTGTGTTGGGAGGCGTCGCCGTGCAGGCTGGTGACGTGCTCGGCTTCTACGGAGAAGGCATCCCCGTTGACGTGAGCGGCGGATCCGACATCCTCAGCTATCCGGCCACCGCCGATACCACCCTTGCGACTACATCGCCCCGGGCCCAGGCGCCACGATCACCCTGGGTGTGGACCCCGGGTTCCCCGCCGATCCCACTCGGGACCGTACGTACTCTATCTCGGCCACGGTCACACCTGTCGGCGTGGACCCGGGGACGGGCGCAGAGGCGACCGCCACGGTGGATCCCGAAAACGGGCGCCATCTCGGGCATAGCCGTCACCAACCCTGGCAGCGGCTACCTCGTCGCCCCGGGCATCACTATCACCTCGCCGGGGATTACTCCCACGGCTGATGCTAGCGCGACGGCCGAGATATCAGCGGGTGTCATCAACGCCATCACCGTGGCGGAAGCCGGCTTTGGCTTTTCGGCGCCCACTGTGACCATCACCGGTGGCAATCCGACGCCGGGATTTGAGGCTACTGCCGTCGCCAGCGGGGGCGTCGACAATGTCGCTCTGGTCAACGGTGGCGGCGGGTATGCAACCCAACCTATTGTCGAATTCTCGCTTCCGAACCTGCCCGTCGGAGCCGGCGGAGTTCAGGCGACCGGAGCGGCGACGATGAACGCCAACGGTGCTGTCGACAGCGTTACCGTGGTGGATCCCGGCTCGGGTTACACCTCGGCGCCGACAGTCACTATCTGGGACGGGACGCTCACCAATCCGGCCACGACGCCGGCCACGGCTGTGGCCACCATCGGCATTGGCAAGATCGACGTGACCGGCGGCGGTCAAGGCTATACTTCCGCGCCGGACGTGACGATCACCGACACGGTCGGAGTCGCCGATAAAGGCGCCAGCGCCATCGCGAATGTCGCCGTACGGGGCGCCGTCACCGCGATCACCGTTACGAATCCTGGTGCAGGCTACCTGACTCCGGGCATCAAGAAGTTCGTGGACACGCTGCCAGGGCTCGGGCCGACAGGCGCGAACAACAACGGCCAGTACATTCCGATTGCAGTGCCCGACACCACAACCTATCCGGGCAGCGACTACTACGAGATCGCGGTCGTTCAGTATCGGATGAAGTTCAGTTCCCAACTGCCCGCCACGCTGCTTCGTGGGTACGTCCAGCTCTCCACGAGCGTCGTGCCCGGAAACCAAGTGGCTCTGAGCAACGCGACCCTGGACCCGAATGTAGTGACCCCGATCGTGGGCTACACCGGAGTGGACAACCCGCACTACCTGGGGCCCACCATCGTCGCCACCAAGGACAGGCCGGTGCGGATCCTCTTCCGGAACCTCCTGCCTACGGGGGCGGGCGGCAACCTGTTCCTGCCGGTCGACACATCCATCATGGGCGCAGGTGCTGGTCCAGATATGATGATGCTCGACGCGAACGGCGTGCCCATGGACATGGCGGCCGACCAAGGCAGCGTCTTGGACGGGGTACGGAACCCAATGTGCGGCGAGTTGGAGGCCAACGGCGAGAAGCCCATGGGTTGCTACACCGAGAACCGTGCCACTCTGCACCTTCATGGCGGTATCACCCCTTGGATCAGCGACGGTACTCCGCACCAGTGGACCACGCCCGCCGGTGAGAACACCGCTTATCCCGAGGGCGTCAGCGTGAGCAACGTTCCGGACATGCCCGATCCGGGCCCCGGGGCGATCACTTTCTTCTACACTAACCAGCAGAGCGCGCGGCTGATGTTCTATCACGATCATGCATGGGGCATCACCCGCCTGAACGTGTACGCTGGTGAAGCTGCCGGTTACGTGCTCACCGACCTCGAGGAGCAGAAGCTCATCGGAACGGGTGGAGCCCTCCAGGGCTTGGGCATCGGCACTCCGCTCGTCATCCAAGATAAGACCTTCGTGCCGAGCGACGCCCAGATGGCCAAGGTCGACCCGACCTGGCAGTACGCCCGCTGGGGCGGCGAAGGCAACCTGTGGGTGCCGCACGTCTACATGCCTGCTCAGAACCCCGGAGATCCTTCGGGCATGAGCGCCTTCGGACGATGGATGTACGGACCTTGGTTCTGGCCGCCGGCCAAGGACGCGAAATACCCGCCGATCGCCAACCCCTACTACGATCCCAACTGTGATCCGAACGTGGCTGCCTTCTGCGAGCCGGCTCTGATCCCATCCACGCCGAACGTCAGCGTTGGGATGGAGGCATTCAACGACACGCCGATCGTCAACGGCGCGATCTATCCGACGACCACCGTCGAACCGAAGGCGTATCGTTACAGGATCCTCAATGCGGCCAACGACCGTTTCTGGAACCTGTCGTGGTACGTAGCCGACCCAAGGACGGGAACCCTCAGCGAGGTCGCTCTGAACCCGGCCGAACTTGCGGCAGCTCAGACCGATCCGGTCGTATTCCCGACGCCGGACACCGCCTGGAGCCCCGCGGGTCCGAACTGGATCCAGATCGGTACCGAGGGTGGATTCCTTCCGGCTCCGGTGGTGATCCCGGCTCATCCGACCACTTGGATCACCGACCCCACCCGGTTCGATGTGGGGAACGTCGATCAGCACTCCCTGCTCTTGGCTCCGGCTGAGCGGGCCGACGTGATCGTCGACTTCTCGCAGTACCGAGGCAAGACCCTGATTCTCTACAACGACGCTCCGGCTGCCTTCCCGGCGCGTGTGCCCGGTTACGACTACTACTCCGGCAACCCGGACCTCACGCCCTCGGGTGCTCCCAGCACCCTACCCGGCTATGGTCCGAACACCCGCACGATCATGCAGGTCAAGGTGTCGAACGCAGCACCTGCGCTCGCTTTCGACCGCCCGAACACCACCGCTGACCGCTATGGGCGCCCTCCAGACCGCATTCGCCCACCATCTCGATGCGAATGGCCAACCTGCCGGTGTATTCGAGTCCTCAGTGGACCCGATCATCGTCGGCCAGGCACCCTACAACTCGGCCTATGGCACTGACTTCGTCAGCAGCGGCTGGTGCAACAGTTCCACGAACCCGACGGCAAGGTGCGACGGGTACGCGCGTATCGCCGAAGGATCGCAGCCTACCGACCTCTTCGGATTCAACACTCTCGCCGCTCCGACGGCCAAGATGCAGATCCCATTCCAGCCGAAGGGCATTCACGATGAGATGAACTCGGCCAACTTCGATGAATGGGGTCGGATGACGGCCAACATGGGCCTTGAGGCGCCAGGTGCTACACCGCTCCTGCAGAACATCATCCTGTATCCATATGTGAACCCGGCGACCGAGGTCTTGGACGCGACCGCGATGCCAAGCGCGCTTGATGTGACCCCCATTTCTGTGGCCGACGATGGGACTCCAGATTTGGAAGATCACGCACAACGGCGTGGACACGCACCCGCTCCACTTCCACCTCTACAACATCCAGGTGATTAACAGGGTCACCTGGGACAACATCATCATCCCACCCGACCCGAACGAACTCGGCTGGAAGGACACAGTCAGGGTCAGCCCGCTCGAGGACACCATAGTGGCGCTGCGGCCGATCGTGCCGACCATCCCCTTCGGGGTCCCTGACAGCGAGCGGCCTCTCAACCCCATGATGCCTCTCGGTGCCAGAGGCTCGCAGAACGGCCTCAACGGGATAGAGGCCGGGTTCAACAACACGGACGCCAACGGTAACCCCATCGCTCCGATCATCAACGAGACTGTCAACTTCGGCTGGGAGTATGTCTGGCACTGCCACATCTTGAGCCACGAAGAGATGGACATGATGAGGCCGATGACGGTCTTCGTCCCCCGGGCAGTCCCCGATGTTCCTGTGGTGACGTTCACTCGTGGCAGCGTCATACTGAACTGGACCGATGGCACGCCGGTCAACTATGCCGATCCTACGACCTGGGCCGATCCCAAGAACGAAATCGGCTTCAAGATCGAGCGCGCGGAGGTCACGAACGGCGTTGTCGGGGAGTATGTGCAGATCGCGACCGCCCTAGCGAACGTCACTACCTACACCGACAACCCGGATCCGACCTTGACCTACAGTTATCGCGTCATCGCTTTCAACGTCGCAGGTGACTCTACTTCCGTTCCGCTGACGGTGCCGCCGGCGACGCTACCGAGCACGACGGTGTTGACGAGTAGCTCCAATCCATCGGTGTTTGGCGACAACGTCACTTTCACTGCTACCGTCAGCCCAACCACCGGTACGGGCACCCCGACCGGCACGGTGACGTTCAACATCGATGCCGCCAACGTAACGGTGCCTTTGGTCAGCGGCGTTGCGACCTTCTCGACGACTTCTCTCGGGGTCGGATCCGCACTCGGTTACGGCAACGTTCAACCCTGATGCCGTCTTCGACCCGAGCACGGATTCGCTGACGCAGGCGGTGGATCAGGCGTCCACGACCACGGCTCTGGTCAGCAGCCTAAACCCATCGACCGTGGGGGCGAGTGTGACGTTTACGGCCAATGTTAGCCCGGCCACTGCGACCGGCACGGTGCAGTTCAGGGTCGAGCGGCACGAACACCGGAGGTCCGGTAGCGCTGGCGAACGGAGTGGCGGCCTTCACGACCTCCACTCTAGCCGCGGGCCCTCACTCAATCATCGCAACGTACGGCGGCGACGCGTCCTATCTTGGGAGTGTCAGCCCGACACTCACCCAGACGGTGACGGCCATGGCCCGCTCCCACGAACTTGGTAGCGACCCTGCTTACCGGCCCCACGCGGATCCGGCCTGAGCATGGACTGACAATGCCACCAACGAGACGGGCTTTCCAGGTTGAGCGCTCTGTCAATGGTGGGGCTTTTACCACTAGCTCGCGCACCGTCGCGCCGGCGACCGGAACCGGTACCGTCACTTACACCAACACCGGTGTGATCAGCCCGGCAACGTGTACGCCTACCGCGTCCGGGCTGATGATGCGGCACGACCCCATCGAACTTCTCGAATGTTGCCACCGTCCAGATCGGGGCCGCTCCCGCCGCCCCCACCAACCTGATCGACGCCACCGGACTCACTAACCCATTGAGAGTCGGTGTGACCTTTAGCGACAACGCCTCCAACGAGGCCAACTTCGTTCTGGAGCGCGCCGTCGACGGTGGAGCCATTCGCTATTCTCGCGACCCTCCCGGCTAGAACGGCGGTACGGCCAACGTGAACTACACGGATTCCACTGTAGTGGTCGGCCGTGACAACTACAGCTACCGAGTGAGGGCTGTGAACGGGATAGGATCGTCGGCCTACTCGAACAGGACTTCTAATCCGTGGGTCGCAGGTTCGAATCCTGCCAGGCGCGCCTTCGGACCGGTGGTGGGTCACCGGGGTGGAGAAACGTGGTGAACGTAGCTCAGATGGTAGAGCACTGGGTTGTGGCCCCAGCGGTCGCGGGTTCAAGTCCCGTCGTTCACCCCTCGGATGTGAGCGGATGTGAGCGTGTATGAGCGGGTGTGGCGGAATGGCAGACGCGCATGATTTAGGATCATGTGTCTTTGACGTGGAGGTTCGAGTCCTCTCACCCGCACTCTGATCGGTCCGACATGTACCCAAAGAAAGGATGAATGTGAAGACGACCCTCAGCGAGCGCGAAGGAAACACGGTCAAACTCGCGGTCGAGGTTTCCAGCGAGGAGCTGCAGGAAGCCTTCAACACGAACCTGAGAGAGCTGGCGCGCGAAGCGCACATCCCCGGGTTCCGGCCCGGCAAAGCGCCGGCGCCCATGGTCCGCCAGCGGATGGGGGATGAGGCTATCCTCGCGAACACCGTGGAAGAGTCCATGTCCGGCTGGTTCACGTCGGCAGTTATGGAGCTCGGTCTGGACCCAGTGGACCGTCCCGAGATCGAACTGGAGGACGAAGGGCCCGAGCTAGGCAAACCCCTGAGCTTCACGGCCAAGGTCACCGTGATGCCGGAAGTGGTGCTGGGACAGTACAAAGGCGTGGAAGCTCCCCGGGAATCGGTCGAGGTCGAGGATAAGGAAGTCGATGCCCAGATGGAGCGGCTGCAGAACGAGTTCGCCGAACTACGGCCGGTCACGGGTAGGGCGGCCCAGGCGGGCGACTTCGTCACGGTCGACTTCAGCGCCTCTCTGGACGGGAAGCCGGTCGAGGGTCTCGAGGCCGGCGACTTTGTCTTTGAAGTGGGCGGCGGCCGCATCTTCCCTGAGATCGACGAGCAGGCCGTGGGCATGGAGTCGGGGCAGGAGCGTACCTTCCCCTTGGCTCTGCCGGAAGGCGTGGGTCCTGCCGGTGTAGAAGGCAAGACGGTCGACTTCACCGTGGCTCTCAAGGAGATCAAGGAGAAGATCCTTCCCCGTCTCTCCGACACGTGGGCTTCCGAAGTGAGCGAGTTCGCCACTCTTCTAGAGTTGCGTATGGACATCCGTAGCAAGCTCCAGGCCGGCAAAGCCTATGCAGCCGATCAGCGCTTCCGGTCTCTGGCGGTAAAGGCGGTCGCCGACAACGCCACCCTGGATCTGCCCGACGTGGTCGTGCGGGAACAGGCCGAGGAGATGGTGGTCGATTTCCAGCGCTCCCTCGAATCGCAGAGCGCTTCCCTGCAGGCCTATCTTGACGCTACCGGGACCACCGTCGACCAGATGATCGAGGACCTGAAGCCGCAGGCGGCCAACAACGTGAAGACTGGCCTGGTGCTCGATGCCGTGGCAAAGGCGGAAGGCATCGAGGCGACCGAGGAAGAGATCAGCGCCGCCGTGGCCCAGATGGCTGCCGCCGGCCGGGTGGACGCCAAGTCGTTCGAGGCCCGGCTGCGCAAGAGTGGACGGATCGAACCTGTGAGGTGGCAGATAGTGCGCGACAAGGCGGCCACCTTCATCTTTGAGAACGCCGTAGCCGTGGCGCCGCCGCCTGCGGCGGCGGCGCCCGAAGCCCCGGCCGCCGAGCCCGCTGCCAAGCCCCCCCTCGAGGCTGCTGCCGAGCCGGCTCCGGCCGAGCCTGCAGCCGAACCGGTCGCCGAGCCGACGGAGGAACCGGCCACCACTGAGCTTGCTGATGCCGGGCAGGCTGCCGATACTCCTGCAGAAGGCACTTGAGTCCAAAGGGAAAGGATGACGCCGTGAGTCCACTCATCCCGATGGTGATCGAACAAACCAGCCGCGGCGAGCGGTCGTTCGACATCTACTCGCGCCTGCTCAACGAACGCATCATCTTCCTGGGTACGGCCATCAACGACCAGGTGGCCAACGTGGTCGTGGCGCAGTTGTTGCACCTGGAGTCCGAAGACCCGGATAAGGACATCTCCCTCTACGTCAACAGCCCAGGGGGCAACGTCTACGCCGGACTCGCCATCTACGACACCATGCAGTTCATCAAGCCCGACATCTCCACCATCTGCGTCGGCATCGCCATGTCGATGGGCGCCCTGCTGCTTGCCGGAGGCGCTAAAGGTAAACGCTACGCTCTCCCGAATTCGAAGATACTGATCCATCAGGTATCGGGAGGCTTCGAAGGCCCGGCGACCGACATCGAGATCCATGCTCGCGAAGCGCTCAGCCTGCGCAAGCGCCTTGACGAGATCCTGGCCAAGCAGACTGGCCAGGATCTGGAGAAGGTCGAGCACGACACCGAGCGGGACTACTTCATGACGGCCGAAGAGTCTCTCGCCTACGGGATCATCGACAAGATTCTCGAGCACAGGTAGGGGGTCGACTGGTGCCGAAGCCACCGGGAGGGTCCGAGCAGCTGCTCTGCAGCTTCTGCGGGAAGAGCCAGCGTCAGGTCAAGAAGCTGATCGCCGGCCCGGGCGTGTACATCTGCGACGAGTGCATCGATCTCTGCAACGAGATCATCGACGAGGAGCTCGCCCCGCCGGCGTCCATAGACCTGGATAACCTGCCCAAGCCCAAGCAGATCTACTCCGTCCTCTCCGACTACGTGATCGGCCAGGAGGAAGCCAAGCGCGCCCTGTCGGTGGCCGTCTACAACCACTACAAGCGCGTGCACATGGGCGCCTTCGAAGAGGGCGATGTGGAGCTGCAGAAGTCCAACATCCTCCTCCTCGGGCCCACCGGGTGCGGCAAGACGCTATTGGCGCAGACGCTGGCCCGCATCCTCAACGTGCCCTTCGCCATCGCCGACGCCACGGCGCTCACCGAGGCCGGCTACGTGGGCGAGGATGTGGAGAACATCCTCCTCAAGCTCATCCAGGCCGCGGACTTCGACGTCAAGAAAGCCGAGACGGGCATCATCTACATCGACGAGGTCGACAAGATCGCCCGTAAGGCCGACAACCCCTCCATAACCAGGGATGTCTCGGGCGAGGGTGTCCAGCAGGCTCTGCTCAAGATCCTGGAAGGGACCAGCGCCAGCGTCCCGCCTCAGGGCGGGCGCAAGCACCCACACCAGGAGTTCCTGACGATCGACACCACCAACATCCTCTTCATCTGCGGCGGCGCCTTCGCCGATCTGGAGAAGATCATCGAGCGGAGGATCGGCAAGAAGGGCGTGGGTTTCGGCGCCGAGATCGAGAGCAGGGATCAGCGCGATGTGGGTGAGCTGTTCGCCAAGGTGCTACCCGAAGATCTGCTGGACTTCGGGCTCATCCCCGAATTCATCGGTAGGCTACCCGTGATCTGCAACGTGCATCAGCTCCGCCAGGAGGACTTGGTCGACATCCTCACCGAGCCCAAGAACGCGCTCTCCAAGCAGTATCACAAGTTCTTCGCGTACGACGGGGTCGATCTCATATTCGCCAAAGATGCGCTCGACGCTATCGCGGAGAAGGCCTTGAAGCTGGAGACAGGGGCCCGCGGGCTGCGCTCGATAATCGAATCGGCGCTCACCAACGTGATGTTCGAACTGCCCAGCAGACGGGATGTGACCAAGTGCGTGGTGACCCGGGAGGTCATAGAGAAGCGGATAGACCCCACCCTTGTGACCAGTACGGCGCGCGAGGAGCTGGAGCTGGATCAGGAATCCGCATAGGCGGCGACGGATAATGTCTGAAGTGCAGCGGGCGGTCCCGCTCCTGGCCACGCGTGACCTCGTTCTCTTCCCTGGGATGTTGGCGCCGATCTTCGTGGAGCGCGACAAAGGCGTCCGTGCTCTCGAGCAGACGAGCCAATCCGGGGGGCTCCTTGTCATGGCGGCCCAGAGGTCGGCCGTCACCGACGACCCTGAGCCGGACGACATCCATCTTGTCGGGACCCTGGCCAAGGTGGTGCAGTTCTCTCGTCTCGCCGATGGCACCCTGAAGGCCCTGATCGAAGGCCGGCAGCGGGTCGTGATCGAGAGCTTCGAATCGGTGTCACCGTTCTTCACCGTGGCCTACCGTCCGGTGCTCCCTAAGCCCGCGCGCAGGGAGCCCAAGCTGCGGGCGCTTATGGACTCGGTGGCGCGGGAGTTCGCCAACTACGTGGGCCAGACCCCGCAGCTTCCCGAAGAGGCCGAGACCGCTCTGGAGGTGGTCAACGATCCCGAGGAGATGGTGAACGTCGCGGCCTCTAATCTCATGATCGGGCCCGATCGTAGGCAGGAGCTGCTGGAGGGGAAGGAGCCCGAGGCCCGCCTGCTCCTGTTGCTCGAGACCCTTATCCAGGAGAACGAGTTCATCGCTTTGGAGAACGAGATCTCCGAGCGGGTGCACGACAACTTCGAACGCCAGCAACGCCGGGTGTTCCTGCACGAACGTCTGAAGGTCCTCCAAGAAGAGCTGGGCGAGGAGGGAGAAGAAGACAGTGAGCGGGGCACCTACCTCCGGCAGCTGGCGGAGAAGAAGCTGCCCGAAGGGGCGGCCGCTGCGCTCACCAAGGAGATCAAGCGCCTGAGCGACCTGCCGCCCCTCTCAGCCGAGGTGGCGGTGGCCAAGACCTACCTCGACACGGCCCTGGGCCTCCCTTGGGGCGTCCTGTCGGGCTCCTCCGCCCCCGATGTCGCCGCCGTGGCGCGGGTGCTCGACGAGACTCACTATGGTCTCAAGAACGTCAAGGACAGGATCATCGAGTATCTGGCCGTCGCGTCGCTTCGGGGCGGCACGCCCCCAAATACGATCCTGTGCCTGGTCGGTCCTCCCGGTGTGGGTAAGACCTCGGTGGCCATGGCCACGGCCAAGGGTCTGGATCGTCCTCTTCAGCGCATCAGTCTGGGCGGGGTGCGCGACGAGGGTGAGATCCGGGGCCACCGCCGTACCTACGTCGGCGCCATGCCCGGTCGCATCATAGATGCTCTGAAGCGGGCCGGGGTGGACGACCCGCTGGTGGTGCTCGACGAGATCGACAAGATGGAGTCGGACTGGCGGGGAGACCCGGCGGCAGCCTTGATGGAGGTCCTCGACCCGGTCCAGAACCGGACCTTCCGGGACAATTACCTGGAGCTGGAGTACGACCTGTCCCACGTGTTCTTCATAGCCACTGCGAACTACGAGGAAGACATCCCGGAGACCCTGCACGACCGGCTGGAGATCATCCGCCTTCCCGGCTACACAGACCGGGAGAAATCGGAGATCGCCCAGCGCCACCTGGTGCCCAAGATCGCTGAGGAGAGCGGACTGAGCGACCTGGGTAACGTGTTCACTCCGGCGGCCCTGCGCCTGCTGATACGCGAGTACACGCGGGAGGCGGGGGTGCGGGAGATGGCCCGTCTTGTGGAAAAGGTGTACCGGCGCCTGGCGCGCATGAAGGTCGAGGGCAAGCCGGTGCCCCGCAGGCTGGGGCCGCGCGATCTGGCTACGTTTGTGGGGCCGGCCCCGTTCCTGGCCGCCCGACTGGGCACTGAGCCTCAGGTGGGGGTCAGCTTGGGCCTGGCGTATACCGGAGCCGGGGGAGATGTGCTCCGCATCGAATGTGTCGTCAGTCCGGGCAAAGGAGACTTCCATCTCACCGGCCAACTGGGCGAAATCATGCAGGAGAGCGTGACCGCGGCTTGGGGTTACCTCAAGACCTCGTTGGCCCGAGACCCTGCCTTGGCCGCTTTGTGGTTGGACTCTCCGGGCCGGGCCTACCTCCTCGAGAACTATCAGCCTCCGGATACCGGAGAGGACACAGGCGCTGCTGGGCCGCCGTTGGACCGGAAAGAGATCGAGACGGTCTGGGAGCCCGCGAACGCCCCGACGGTCATGGGCAAGGTCATCGAGATAGGGGCGCGCGACCCCGGGTTCCGCCCGGACGAGACCGGAGACGACGCAGGCCGGTTCCCGGCCGGACGGGGTCTCGAGCGACAGGCGGGGGAGAGCGAACCTCCGCAACCCTCCGAGCACGAGCTCTTGTCTGCCCTGGAGGTGCGCATGCACTTCCCTGAAGGCGGCGTCCCCAAAGAGGGGCCCTCGGCGGGGATAGCCGTGGCCACAGCGTTGCTGTCCGCCCTGGTCCAGGCGCCGGTCTGGCCGAAAGTCGCCCTGTCCGGGGAGATCACGCTCACCGGCCAGGTCCTGCCGGTCGGGGGTCTCAAGGAGAAACTGCTGGCCGCATTGCGAGAAGGGGTGGAGACGGTTGTCTTGCCGGGGACGGTACGGCCGCAGGTGCAGGAGTTGCCCGCCGAGCTCAAGAAAGGTCTCGACATCGCGTATGTAGACAATTTTATCGACGTGCTCCCTCACGTGTTTCTGGGGTCGAGCGAGCCGGAGGAGGCGGATCGACCTTGACCGACCTCGTCATGGCCGCCCGCTACGCGCCCCACGAGGTCGAGGACCGGCTCATGCAGCGCTGGCTGGATCGCTCGGCCTTCAGCGCAGCCGCCGACGACCCGCGTCCGGCCTACACGATCGCAATCCCGCCGCCGAACGTGACCGGTTCGCTGCACATGGGGCATGCGCTCAACGACACCATCCAGGACATCCTTATCCGCTATCACCACCTGCGCGGCCAGAACACCTTGTGGATAGTGGGCACCGACCACGCCGGGATCGCTACGCAGAACAAAGTGGAGGCCCAGTTGGCCGCCGAAGGGGTGCGGAAAGAAGACATCGGCCGCGAGGCCTTCGAGCAGAGGGTATGGGAATGGAGGCGCGAGTACGGCTCCACCATCATCCACCAACTCAAGCGCCTTGGTTGCGCCTGCGACTACGAGTCCGAGCGGTTCACGATGGACGAGGCCTATCAGCAGGCGGTGGTCAAGGTCTTTGTGTCGCTCTACGAGAAGGGCGATATCTACCGGGATGTCTACCTGGTCAACTGGTGTGTCCGGTGCGGCTCGGCTATCTCCGATCTGGAGGTTGAGCACGAGGACCGGGCCGCCAAGCTCTATTACGTGAGGTACCCGGTCGCGGACTCGGGCGAGACGCTGACCGTGGCTACTACCCGCCCGGAGACGATCCTGGGCGATACGGCGGTGGCTGTGAATCCCAAGGACCCGCGCTACGGCCGCTTCGTGGGAGGGACCGCAGTGGTGCCGTTGGTGGGCCGGGAGGTGCCCATCATCGCCGACGAGCACGTCGACATCGGCTTCGGGACAGGGGCACTCAAGATCACCCCGGGTCACGACCCGGACGACTGGGAGATCGGTCTGCGCCACGGACTGCCCAGCGTGTCCGTCATCGGCCTCGATGGCCTCATGACCGCCGAAGCCGGGGAGTTGGAGGGGCTCACCGCCTCTGAAGCCCGCGACGCGGTCGTGGAGCGGCTGGAGCAGCAGGGCCTGTTCGTGAAAGCCGAGGACTACAACCACGCCATCAGCACCTGCTACCGCTGCGGCACGACCATCGAGCCGCTCCTGTCCTTGCAGTGGTTCATGGGCATGAAGCGCCTGGTGCAACCGGCCATCGCCGCCGTGGAAGACGGACGCATCCGCTTCGTGCCTGGGCGCTGGGGTGAGGTCTATCTCGACTGGATGAGGGGCGTCCGGCCCTGGTGCATCAGCCGGCAGCTGTGGTGGGGGCACCGGATACCGGCCTACTTCTGCGAGCGGTGCGACCATCTGACGGTGGCAGCGACGCCGCCGGCAGCCTGCGAGAAATGCGGCGGACCGGTGCGTCACGAGGAAGACGTCCTCGACACCTGGTTCAGCTCCGCCCTGTGGCCGTTCGCCACCCTCGGCTGGCCGGAGGAGACCCCTCATCTCCAGACCTTCTATCCCACCACGGTCCTCTCTACCGCCCGGGACATCATCTACCTGTGGGTGGCTCGCATGATCATGATGGGGCTTGAGTTCAGGGGCGACGTTCCTTTCGAGGACGTCATCATCCACCCGACCGTGCTGGCTGCCGACGGACGGCGCATGAGCAAAAGCCTGGGTACCGGAGTGGACCCGCTCGACCTCATCGCCGAATACGGCGCCGACGCCACCCGCTTCGGGCTGGCCTACATGAGTTCGGTGCAGGACGTGCGTTTCAGCGCGGAGCGCATCGAGATGGGCCGGAATTTCGCGAACAAGATCTGGAACGCTTCCCGCCTGGTGCTTCAGGGCTCCCATACTCAGGCGGAGCCGCAGGTGGAACTGGCCACGCCGGTCGACCGCTGGATCTTTAGCCGGCTGGCGACGGTCACTCGGGAGACCGCCGGCCTGTACGAGAGCTACGAGTTCGACGACGTGGCCCGACTGCTCTACCGGTTCGTCTGGAACGAGCTCTGCGACTGGTACCTGGAGGTGGCCAAGACCCGGCTCTACAGTAGCGACGAGAGCGAGCGCCTGCAGGTGAGCGGGAACCTGCTCTATCTCCTCGAGCAGGTGATGGTCTTGCTTCACCCGCTCATGCCCTTCGTGACCGAGGAGATCTACAGCTACCTGCCCCAGGTGGTCGCGGGCCGGCGCCCCGCCAGCCTCTTCGATGCCCGCTACCCCGACTCCCAGGTCTCCTGGGTCGATCCGGGCGCGGAAGCGGCCATGGCCGCCTTCACCGTCACAGTCGGGGGGCTCCGCTCGGCGCGGGAAGAGTTGGGCCTGGCTCGGGACGCTGTCGGCAAGGTGGTGGTGCTCGAACTGGAACCGGGCGCGGCCTCGGCCCTCGCCGGCCTAAAGGGCGCGTTCCGCCAGCTCTCCGGATGCGAACTGCTTGAGGTCGTCTCCGGAGGGGAGGGTCCGGCCGGACGCTATGCCTCCATCGAAGGCCCGGGGGTGAAAGTCCTGCTCGACCTCGAGGGCCTGGTCGACATCGACCGGGAGCGCAGCCGTCTGCTGGCCAAGGCGCAGAAGGCCCACGGAGAAGCTGCGAAGGCTCGGGCGAAGCTCGAAAATCTCGGCTTTGTGGCCAAGGCGCCCGAAGCAGTCGTGGCCGAAGAACAGAGCCGCCTCGCCGAGGCCGAGGCCGTGCTGGAGGAGGTACGGCGGCAGTACGCCGAACGCATCGGCGGGGAACTGCCGCTCACTCAGGGGACGAAGAAGTGAGCCAAGAGAAGGCGAACGAGGAAAGGGCAGGCAGCTCCACGTGTAGCGTCGAGGAGACGTGGGCGTATGTGAACGGCCTCGAACGGCTGGGCACGCGACTGGGCCTCGAGCGCGTCACCCAGCTGGCAAGGGCTCTGGGGGATCCCCACAGAGCCTACCGTACCATCCACGTTGTGGGGACGAACGGTAAGAGCTCGACCACCCGATTCATCTCCTCGCTGCTGGAAGCTCGTGGCCTCAAGGTGGGCGCCTACGTCTCTCCTCACCTGATCAGCCTGGCGGAGAGGCAGATGGTCGACTCCGTTCCATCCACCGAGGCCGAGTTCTGCGGATTGGTGGCCCGCGTCCGCCCTGTCGTGGACGAGCTTGAGCGTGCGTTCCCCGAGGGGGAGCGTCTGACCCAGTTCGAGGTCCTGACCGCCGTTGCCCTGCTCTATTTCAAGGAAAAGGGTTGCGACGTGGCGGTCATCGAAGCCGGCCTGGGTGGCAGGTTAGACGCCACCGCGATCATCTCTTCTGAGGTCCAGGTCCTCACCAGTGTCGGCAGGGAGCACACGGAACTGCTTGGCGAGACGCCTTCCGCCATCCTCAAAGAGAAGGCCGCGGTGATCCCCGCGAACGGGCGGGTCGTCGCCGGGTGGCTGGACCCGGAGCTGAAGGCCGAGTTGAAGGATATCTGCGGCGGCCGGGACGCCGCCTGCCACTTCCTGGGCGACGAGGTGGTGATCCTCACCGATCCGCGGGCGGAATCGTTCGACGTCTTTGGCGTCTATGGCTGCTATACCGATCTGCGTCTCAAGGTGCTGGGAGGCTACCAGCGGTCCAATGCCGCCATGGCCGTGGCCGCCGTGGAGCTGTTCAGCAGCGGGGAGTTGGACCCCATCTCGGTCCGCGAGGCTCTCGCCTCCACCGCGGTCCCCGGCCGGCTGGAGGTCATCGGTACCCAGCCGCTCTGCATCTTCGACGGCTCCCACAACCCTCCGGGGATGGCGGAGACGGTGACCTCGCTCGATCAGCTCCTCGAGCGACGCCGGCTGATCGCAGTGGTCTCGATCCTCCGGGACAAGGAAGCCTTAGAGATGATGCGGCACCTGGCTCCCCGCTGCGACATCATCTTCGCCACGCAAAGCTCCAGCTCCCGGGCACTCACAGCCGACGAGCTGGCCGGTGTCATAGCGGAGTTGGGCAAAGGTCCGGAGGTGTTCGTGGATCCGGACCCCCGTTCGGCCATGGTGAGCGCGTACCGGCTGGCGACGTCCAACCAGGTGATCCTGGTGACCGGCTCTCTGACGCTTATCTCCGATCTCAAGCGAGAACTGAGCTGAGCATGACCGTGCTATCCTTTAGCGTCGATTATGTCCTCATCCAGGTCTTGATCTAGGAGTGCAGGTTGGACGAGCTCTTCGAGACCGTCAACGGGATCATAAGCTCCCCTCTCTGGTTACTCGCCGGGTATGTCTTTGCTTTCTGCATAGGGGTACTCTGGTTGGCCCTCGTCTTCTGGACCTACAAAGACGCCCGCAAACGTATCGACGACCCGGTCATCGTAGCGGTGGCCGTGTTGACCTCGCTGATCCTGCCCTTCATGGGCACCGTCGTCTATGCCATCCTCCGACCCGCTGAGTACCTGGACGAAATACGGGAGAGGCAGTTGGAGGTGAGGGCCATGGAGCAGGAGCTGCAGATGCTGAGGGCCTGCCCCTCGTGTGGCGAACTGATCCGGCCGGACTACCTGGCCTGCCCCACGTGCAGGCGGCCTCTGCGCTCGGCCTGCCCTTCGTGCGACAGGGTGCTTGAGCCCGGCTGGAAGCTCTGTCCGTATTGCGCCCACGATCTAAAGGCACGGAGGGTCCCACCCCCGATGGAGGAGACCTCTGAGCTCATCGAGGCGCGATGAGGGTCTGAAACGCTTCCGTCGTTCCTGCCTTCCGTTCGGGCTCCGAGGGAGCCCTTGTTGTGAGTAACGATCGATAGTCACCGAAGGGTCTAGAGGAGAGAAGAAGTGATCGAACGGACGCTTGTACTGGTCAAGCCAAGCGGTGTGGCTCGCGGCCTCATCGGGGAAGTCATCAGCAGGCTGGAGCGACGGGGCCTAGCTATCAAGGTCGCGCGGATGCTCATGGTCACTCGGGAGATGGCGGAGAGGCACTACGCCGAGCACAAAGGCAAGGATTTCTACGACGACCTGGTGCTCCATATCACGTCTGCCCCCATCTTCGCCATGGTCGTCGAGGGTCCGTCCGCCGTGAGCATCGTCCGGCGCATGATGGGCTCCACCAACCCGCTGGAAGCCGCCCCGGGAACGGTGCGTGGTGATTTCGGGCTGGACATGCGCCGGAACGTGGTCCACAGCGCGGACAGTCTGGCCAGCGCCGCGCGGGAGATCGAGATCTTCTTCCCTGAGGGGGGAGAACTGGTTCCCTGAGTGGTTCAGCAAGGCATAGCGCAAGCGAAGACGGCTTTCGCCCGGACCGTGGATCTCAGACCCCCGTTTCCCGCTGATTTCTACCTCGCCCTGGCCTCGCGGTCTCCTCGCCGGCACTCCCTGCTGAGAGACGTCGGGGTCCCCTTCATCGTCGCACACTCGGATGCAGACGAACTGCTCGACGGAGGGTCCGCCGCCGCGCTGGCTGAGAGGAACGCCCTAGCCAAGGTGCTGGGCGCCACTCTGCCGCCCGACCTCGTGCCGGGAGCGTTTGTCTTGGGCACAGACACACTGGTAACACTCGACGGTCGGGCCATGGGCAAGGCGGGCTCCGCCGGCGAGGCGGCCCAGATGTTGGAAGTCCTCTCCGGCAGGACGCATCGGGTCGTCTCCGGTGTTGCCCTGGCAAGAGCCGCCCGACCTTCTGGAGCAGCGGGTCCCTCCCCCGTGCTCGGACTGGGCGGTCCCCTGACCCTCTCCGATATCCTTGTCAAGCATGCGGTGACCGACGTGACCTTCCTTCCCCTCGAAGCGGCCGACATCGACTCCTATGTCGCTTCGGGGGAATGGAGGGGCAAGGCGGGGGCCTACGCCATCCAGGGCCTGGCGGGAACGTTCGCTTCGGAAGTGCGCGGCGAGTATAGCAACGTGGTCGGGCTCCCCCTGTGCCTGCTGTCGCGGATGTTCAAGGAGTCGGGCTTCGATCTGCTGCGGAGGACCTGGCTGTGAGCGATCGGCTGGCGGACCCGGCGGTGAGTGGCCTGGCCCCAAGCAGGGTTTCTCCAGGCGTCCCGCCGCGCTCGCGGGGGAACGGGTATAATACCCGGGCGCTGCGCCCCAAGGGGCGCGGACCTACGAGCGCCCGTTTGGAGGACGCGCTATAGGCTTTGCTGAGTTCATCACCGGCTTTGCCGGGCGAGATATGGCCGTCGATCTGGGTACTGCCACCACCCTGGTGTACGTCCGCGGACGCGGCATCGTCCTATCCGAACCGTCGGTCGTCGCCATCGATTCCAGATCGGGAGAGGTTCTGGCGGTCGGCTCCGACGCCAAGAGGATGCTCGGCCGGACGCCGGGGACCATCAATGCCATCAGGCCGCTCAAAGACGGCGTCATCGCCGACTTCGACGTCACCGAGCAGATGTTGCGGCACTTCATCCAGCGGGTCCACCAGAATCGCTGGGCCCACCCGCGCGTGGTCGTGTGCGTGCCCTCGGGGGTCACCGGGGTGGAGCGGCGCGCCGTCGAGGAAGCCACCATCAGTGCAGGCGCGCGTTCGGCGTACCTCATTGAAGAGCCCATGGCCGCGGCCATCGGGGCGGGTCTCCCCGTGGTCGAGCCCACGGGCAGCATGATCGTCGACATCGGTGGGGGCACCAGCGAGGTGGCGGTCATCTCGCTCGCCGGGATAGTCGTCGCGCAGTCTGTGCGGATCGGGGGCGATGAGCTCGACGAGGCGATCATCGCCTACATCAAGAAGGAATATAAGCTCATGATCGGCAGCCAGACCGCCGAGGAGCTGAAGCTGGAGATCGGGTCGGCGTTTCCACTGGAACAGGAAGAGGAGGCCGAGATCCGAGGACGCGACCTCGTGACCGGTCTGCCGAAGACCTTGGTGATCTCTTCCGAGGAAGTGCGCGACGCCATCGCCGAGCCGGTGGCGGTCATCATCGACGCCATCAAGGCCACCCTCGACAAGACTCCTCCGGAGCTGGCCTCCGACATCATGGACCGGGGCATCATGCTCGCCGGAGGAGGGTCGTTACTGCGCGGCATGTGTGAACGCGTGCGCGAAGAGACGCAGATGCCGGTGAATCTGGCTGAGTCGCCGCTGACCTGCGTGGCGGTGGGCTCCGGCCGGTCCCTAGAGGAGTTCGATACGCTACATCGGACGTCACAAAAGGCGAAGAGACGCCGCTACTAGATAGCGGGGGCCGATATGGCGCTAGCGCGTAACGAGGTAGTCTGGAGACGGCTGGTATTCGTCGTCTTGATAATCGCCTCGCTGGCGATCCTCACCGTCTCGTTCCGGGAATCGGATTCGGGGCCTGTTCACGCCATCCAGCAAGCTGGGCAGAACCTCCTCTCTCCTCTGCAATCGTGGGGTGCCCGCGCGGCTGAGCCGTTCCAGGACGGCTACACGTGGATACGGACGCTATGGTCCGCGCACACAGAGGCCGATCGTCTGGCAGCGGAGCTGCAGGAGCTCCAGGGCGAAGCCGTGAAGCTCAAGGAACAGGCCGAAGAGAACGAGCGCCTCAAGAGCCTGCTCGATCTGCGCGACAAAGGCACTTTCCCCGAGGGGACCGACTTCGAAGTGGCCCGGGTCATCGGGAAGTCGCCCAATCGCTGGGAGGCCTGGGTCCAGATCGACAAGGGCTCGGCGGACGGCATCAGGGTCGATCAACCGGTAGTGGGAGCCACACCTATCGCCGGAGAATCGCTGGCAGGCAAGGGGCTGGTGGGCAAGGTCATCGAGGTCAACACCCACACCGCCCAGATCCAGCTCATCACCGACTCCGCGTCCAGTGTGGCCGCCAAGATCCAGGGGCCTCGTGCTGAAGGCATCGTGGAGGGTTCGGTCTCGGGCACGCTGACCATGGATTTCGTCGACCGCGACATCGTCGTCGACCCCAAGCTGATAGTGGTCACCTCGGGATTCGGCGGCATCTATCCTCCGGCCATCCCCATCGGCATAGTGGCCGATGTGGGGGAGGAGGATGTCAACATCTACAAGGAGATCGAGGTCCAGGCCTTTGTCGACTTCCGGGTGCTCGAGGAGGTCATGGTCTTGATCCTCCCGGAGGCATAGGATGGCTCGCAGGCGGCTCATGGCGATGGGGAAGGTGCTGCTCCTCCTTGTGATCGCGATCGCGCTGCAGACTCTGATCGTGTCGCGAGTGAGCGTCCTCGGCGTCACCGCCGACCTCTTCCTGATCTTCACCGTGGTGGTGGCGATGGGCCGGGGCTCCATGGAGGGCGCGATATTCGGCTTCTTTGCCGGGCTGATCGCCGATATTGCCTTCTTCCAGCCCTTGGGGGTACGGGCCCTCATCTACGTCCTTGCGGGCTACTTCGTGGGGATGTTCGTCGCCCGGTTCGGGATGATGACTCCCTGGGAGGTGCTCTTTCTGGCAGGGGGAACTTCCTTCATCGCCCAGTTCGTCTTTGGGTTGTTCCAATACATCATGGGCCCGCAGGCTGATTTTCTTACTATGGTGGGCACGCAGATGCTGCCGGAGGCCATCCTCGACGGGCTCATCGCCGTCCCGGTCTACGTGCTGTTGCTCCGTCTGCGGATCATTCAGGCTCCTGGTGTTCCAGCTGCAGCAGGTAGGAGTGGGGCGGAATGATCCTGCACCCGGCGAAGAAGAGAAGACCACCCGAGGACGACTCCTTTGTGGGCATAAGAGTGGGCGTGCTGCTGATCGTCGCTCTTGCCCTCTTTGGGGTGCTTGCGTTCCGTCTGTGGTTCCTGCAGATCCTATCCGGTGACGAGTTCGTCGCCTACGCGAAAGACAATCGAGTGCGCGAGGTGGTGATCGAGGCGCCCCGGGGGGTCATCTACGACAAGAACGGACAGATCCTGGTGGAGAACCGGGCCGGCCTGAGCGTGGGACTCCTTCCTATGCGTATGTACGACCCGGAGGAAGAACCCGCGGAGTTCCAGAGAGAGATATCCGATCTGGCCGAACTACTCGAGGTTTCCGAAGCCGACCTGCTCAAGGCCTACGAGAAAGCCACCAAGGACCCCTATGTGACCTACACGGTCAAAGAGGACGTGTCCGAGAACTCGACGGTGGCCTATCTCAAAGAGCACGGCCTCGAGTTTCCCGGTGTCGAGGTGGAGACGTCGTCTCTGCGCCAGTATCCCTACAAGTCGTTCGCCACCCACCTACTGGGTTACGTCGGGGAGATATCCGAGAGCGATCTGGACCAGCCGGTGTTCGCCGAGCTTGACGCCGGTACCCACATCGGCAAGGACGGGGTAGAACGGACGTATGACTCTTTTCTCCGGGGTACGGACGGCTGGAAGACGGTCGAGGTCGACGCCGTTGGCCGTCCGAAGAAGTTTCTCGAGGACGTGGCAGCCAAGCCGGGCAACAACCTGGTCCTGACCATCGACGCCGAGTTGCAGGAAGCGGCCGAGGAGGCGATCGCCGAGGGTCTGGAGCGGGCGCACCAGGACGGTTACCCGAATGCGGGGGCCGGGGCGGTGGTGGCCCTCGACCCGCGCACCGGCCAAGTGTTGGCCCTGGCCTCATATCCCGACTACGATCCTACGCTGTGGGTAGGGGGCATGAGCTCCGAGTCGTATGCGGAGCTGACGGCCGAGGACGCCGACAACCCGCTGTTCGACCGGGCCATCAGCGGTCTTTATCCGGCCGCTTCCACATTCAAGGCCTTTGTGGCCGCCGCGGCTCTCGACGCGGGGATAGTCACCGCCAACACCATCCTGCACTGTGACGGCAGCTTCGAGGCGAAAGGGCAGAAGTGGAAATGCTGGAAGGATGAAGGCCATGGTGACCTGAATCTGATCGCGGCCATAGCCCAGTCCTGCGACGTCTATTTCTACAACCTGGGCTACCTATTGTGGCAGCAGACCAGCGCTGTTCTTCAAGAGGGAGTACGCGAGTTCGGCTTCGGCAGGACCACTGGGATAGACCTTCCCGGCGAGACCAATGGGACCCGGGTCCCGGATAAACTGTGGAAGCAGGAGACCGGCAAGAACGCGGAAGCCCAGGCCTGGAAACCGGGCGACGAGATCAACCTGGCCATCGGGCAGGGCGACCTCCTGGTCACGCCCATGCAGATGGCGGTCGCCCTGTCGGCCCTCGCCAACGGCGGCGACGTGTGGGTACCCCATCTGGGTCTCAAGATCACTGACTCCTCCGGCAACGTCATCCACCAGTTCGAGAGCGAGAAACGCGCCGAGCTCAGTTTCAGTGACGATATCCTGAGCTCGATCAGGAGAGGCATGAGGCTGGTGACCTCCGACCCTTCCGGCACCGCCTACGCCGTGTTCAAAGATTTCCCCAAATCAGTAGCCGGCAAGACCGGGACCGCGGAGAAGAAACCAGATGACGACTACGCCTTGTTCATGGGCTACGCCCCGGCTGACGGCAACTCCGAGCCCGAGATCGTAGTGGTAGCCATCGTGGAGCAGGGCGGGCACGGTAGTTCTGTCGCCGCTCCGGTGGTCCGCCGGGTGATGGAGGCCTACTTCCATACCGAAGCCGGCACGATCCAAAACGTCCAGTTCACAGAGTAGGTGGCGCACCGATGAACCAACACGCGAGCGTGCTGCAGACGGGGCGAGAACACCGCCAGCCCCTGGGCTTCTCGCTGGGCACGTATCTCCGCAGCCTGGACTACGTCTTGATGGCAGCTGCTTTGGCCTTGGCCGTCTTTGGTCTGTTCATGCTCTACTCGGCCACCCATGCCGACCCGGACATCTCCAGCCCATTCTTCTATGTCCGGTCGCAAGGGATAGGGCTGGTGCTGGGCTTTGTCTTCATGATCATCCTGAGCGTGCTGAACTACCAGTCTATCGCGCGATGGAGGACCTATCTCTACGGGCTCACCTTAGTGCTACTCGCCCTCACCCTGATCATCGGCAGCGGGAGTGAGACGGTCGGGGCCAGCCGCTGGCTCGACCTGCCCTTCCTGAGGCTGCAGACATCGGAACTGGCCAAGCTCCTGCTGATCTTATCCCTCGGGGCCGTGCTGGCCGAGGGGGTCGAGCTTCGTGGACGGCTGCGCTTCGTGATCCTGTGCGTCGTGTACACGCTTATCCCCTGTGCGCTCGTGTTCTTACAGCCCGATCTCGGGACCGCTCTGGTGTTCCTCGCCATCCTGGTGGTCATGTTGATCGTTTGGGGGATCCGGCTGTCGCATCTGGGACTTCTGGCGGGCGTGGGCGTCTTCGCGACCGTGTTCGCTCTGCGGATCCTTCCCAGCGCCTTCGGTGTCAGTGTTCTCAAGGACTATCAGATGGCCAGACTCACGACGTTCTTGGATCCGGGGAGCGATCCCACGAACCTCGGATACCAGCTCACCCAAAGCAAGATAGCCGTGGGTAGCGGCATGTTCACCGGCAAAGGCTACATGGAGGGCACTCAGACGCATCTCAATTTCCTGCCGGCCCATCACACCGACTTCATCTTCTCGGTCATCGGCGAGGAGCTGGGCTTCATGGGGGCGATGCTGCTGCTCGGCCTGTTCGCCGTGATCATCTGGCGGGCGTTCCGTATCGCCCGCATGTCCCGCCACCTGTACGGTACCCTGATCGCCGCCGGCGTGGCGGCTGTGTTCGTCTTCCAGGTCTTCGTCAACGTAGGCATGACCATAGGGATCATGCCTGTGACGGGGATCCCGCTGCCTCTCGTCAGTTTCGGCAGCAGCTCCTTGGTAGTATTCTTAATGGCTGTCGGCATACTGGAGAGCGTACAGGTCCACTCGGTGGCCGGCTCGAACAAGTAGGGACCTTGAGTCGAGAGGGATCGGGAGGGTGCACGTGGCCAAGTTACCGCTCAACTTGTCGAAGACCCTCGAGGCCTGGAGAGAGGCGTCGAGCAGGACAGAGCAGTCGACCGGCATAGTCCTGGCCGGGGATAGCCGGCTGGTGGAGCTCGCGCAGCACCGCTTCTCGAGCGGGGGGACGGTGCCCGCTACGTGGGTCGGCACCCTGGCCGAGCTTCCCGGGCTGATGTTGGGCTCCGGGGAGGTTCTGGTGGTGCTGGTCCCCGCCGCCGCCGAAACTGAGGCTATGGACGCGATAGGGCGGTCGGCGGCCAAAGGCAGAGCCGTCATCGCGGTCGAAGAGGGCGCCCAGGCCACAGGCAGGGCGACTCGTCCGACCCTGGGACTAACACGAGTATCGTTCTCTGATACCAACGTCGGGTGGCGTCGCGTCTTTGCCGCGTGTGCCACGGTCGCAGGGAGCAGCTCGGTGACCCTTGCCCGTCGCTATCCGGCGATCAGGACGGCCGCTGCACAGAAAGTGATCGACAGGACCGCCGGCCAGAATGCCCTGATCGGTCTGGCGTTCTTCATTCCTGGTGCCGACATGCCTGCCATGACCCTCAACCAGATCAAGATGGTCCTTTCTGTCGCCGGCATCCACGGGGAAAAGATCGACCTCGACAGGGCGTTGGAGCTGGTGGCGGTCGTGGGCATGGGCTTCGGGCTCCGCACCCTTTCCCGCAGGCTCCTTCGGCTGCTTCCGGGTACCGGCTTGGTCCTCAAGCCTCTGATCGGGTACGCGGCGACCATGGCGCTGGGTCTGGGCGCGGTCCGCTACTTCGAGAAAGGCGCTCCTGCCTCCACCAGCCGCTTGGTGGGTCTGGTACGTTCTCTCAGAAGTTGAGCGAGACGGCGGTCTATTCTCGCTTCGAAGAAATCCTCTCTAGGATCCGCCAGCCCGCTCGACTGATAGGGGAAGAATCCGGTGCCGGTCCCGGCTTCACCGGGCGCCCTGAAGAGCTTCGCGTGGTGCTGGGCTTTCCGGACACCTACGAGATCGGTATCTCGAACCAGGCCCTCCAGATCCTCTATCACCTCGCTCTGCAGACAGACGGCGTAGGCGTCGAGCGTACCTACCTGCCCTGGACCGACGCCATCGCCGAGATGAGAAGCGAGGGGATCCCGCTCCTGACCCTCGAGACCTGGAGCCCGGTGGGCGAGGCCGACCTACTCGGACTGACGCTCCAGCACGAGTTCAACTACTCCAACGTGCTGGAGTTGCTCGACCTCGCGGGCATCCCGCTCCATGCGCGCGACAGGACGGAGGAGCACCCTATCGTGCTGGCAGGCGGTCCCGCCGTGGCCGATTTCCTGCCAGTGAGCAGGTTCTTGGACGCCGTGGCTGTCGGGGACGGCGAGGTGCTTCTTCCCGAGATCCTGCAAGTCCTCGGGGAGAACAAGAAGGGGGGAGGCGCGCGAGCCGAAGCGAAGCGCCGGCTCGCGCTCGTCGACGGAGTCTACGTTCCCGGTCTTAGCACCACCGTCACTCGGAGGGTGCTATCCCGACTGGAAGGCGCTCCCTATCCACGGTCGTGTCTCGTGCCGTTGACAGCCGGGGTGCACGACCGCGCTTGGGTGGAGATCATGCGGGGTTGCACTCGAGGCTGCCGCTTCTGCCAAGCAGGTATGTGGTACAGGCCGGTGCGCGAACGATCCCCGGTGGAGATCATGGCGATGGCGGGGACCCAGTTAGCCAGTAGCGGCCATCAAGAGCTGGCGCTGGCCTCGCTTTCGACCACGGACTACACACGTCTGGATGACCTGCTGGCGGAAACGGTGCGGTCGCATCCCGAAGTCAGGGTGTCGCTGCCCTCGCTGCGGGTGGACAGCGCAGCAGTGAGACTCGCGCACCTGGCGTCTCCTACGGGGCCCTCTCTCACGCTGGCCCCGGAGGCGGGCAGCCGGCGGATGTGGGATGTCATCAACAAGAATGTGACCGAAGCGGACGTCTTGGCGGCCGCCGAGGAGGCCCTGCGGTCGGGGCGGACCACACTCAAGCTCTATTTCATGATCGGGCTGCCCCTGGAAACCGACGAGGATGTGAACGAGATCGCCGCTCTGTGCCTGCGCGTGCGCGACCTGGGCCGGCGCGTGTTGGGCGCCCGGGCGAGTCGATTGCAGCTCAACGTGAGCGTCAACAACTTCGTTCCCAAGCCCTTCACTCCCTTCCAATGGGTCGGCATGGCCGACCGGGATACCCTTACCCGCAGGCAGGACCTTCTGCGTTCCCGGCTGCGGAAGCCGGGCGTGAAACTCACCCTCCACGGCGTGGACAAGAGCTATCTGGAGGCCGCTCTTGCCCGAGGCGGGGAAGAGATGGGTGGAGTGATAGAGGAGGCTTGGAGGCGCGGAGCCCGTTTCGACTCCTGGACCGAGCAGTTCCGCGGTGACGCCTGGGCCGAGGCGCTTGCGAGCGCCGGCACATCGGCCGAGCGGCTGGCCACGACCCGGATCCCGGCGGATGCGCCTCTGCCCTGGGATGTCATAGAGGGCGTCGTGGACCGGGACTTCCTCTGGGACGAGTGGGAACGAGCCTCAGTAGGAGCAGTCACGGGCGACTGCCGGTGGGAGAGTTGCACCGTCTGTGGGGCATGCCCGGAGCCGCCGGCGAACGATCTGGCTGCGCCGTCCCTCCAGGCGGAGAAGGTGTCGGGGGAGGACTGGGCCCCCGCCGAATGCAGCCCTGCCCCGTCACGCGCTCCAGTAGTGCACGGTCCGCGGCAGAGGTATGTGCTCACCTTCTCGGTGACGGGCAGGGGCAGGTTCATAGGTCATCTGGATCGGGTCGAGATCTTTCGACGGGCGGTGCGGAGGGCCGGGGCGCGGTTGGCCCTCTCTCAAGGCATGAGGCCCAAGCCTCTTCTCAGTCTGGCATTTCCTTTGGCTGTGGGCGTGGAGGGCCTTCAGGAGTTGTGCGAGTTCGAACTGGCCGAGCCGCCGCCGCTCCCGTTCTTCGAGCGGCTCGGTGCGGCGCTGCCCGGGCACATTCATCTGCTCTCGCTCGCACCGTACGAAGCGCGGCGGTCGCTGTCGGCGCGAGTGATCGGGGCGGTCTATGAGGCCAGGGTGCGAGTCCTGCCTCCAGGACGGGGCGCCCGTCCTGAACCGGCTGCCCCTCCCGTGGTGGGTGCCGGTCCCGGGGTGGGTGCCCCTCCCGTGGTGGGTGCCCCTCCCTTGGCGGGTACCGGTCCCGGGGTGGGCCTGCTGCTGGTCGAAGCCGCCGGGCGGTTCGAGCAAGCGCCTACGTTGGTGCTGGAAGAGAAGCGTGAGGGAAGGGTCCGGAACATCGACGTCAAAGCGTTTGTAGACCGACTCCGAGTAGAGCCGGGGGAGGAAGGGGTGCATACCCTGGCGTTTCGGGCGGCGGTGACGCCTTCGGGCACCGCCCGCCCCGAACGGGTCGTCCAAGCGATGAGTGCTCTGACCGGCCTGGAGTTCGGCATAGTGCGCATCACCCGAACGCAGATCGAGCTGGTATGAAGCAGATCCTCATCTCGCATGACAGTCTGGAGACTCGTGTGGCCTTGCTCGAGGGGGGGCGGTTGGCCGAGCTCTACCTCGAACGTCCAGGCCGCCTTTCGTTGGTGGGCAACATCTACAAAGGGCGGGTGGAGAACGTGCTCGCCGGGATGGACGCCGCCTTTGTGGATATCGGTCTGGAGCGCAACGGGTTCCTCTACGTGGACGAAGTCGCTTCACCCGAGGGCGGTGCAGGGCAGACTCGCAAGATCACCAATCTTCTGCGGGGTGGCAAGGAGCTGCTCGTGCAGGTGACCCGCGATGCTATGGGGGGCAAAGGCCCCCGTCTGACCACCCAATTGGGACTTGCCGGCCGCTACGTCGTCTACTTCCCCCAGGGCACGACGTCCGGGGTCTCTCGTCGGTTGGACGATCAGGAGCGGGACCGTCTGCGCGAGATCTGCCGGGAAGTGAAGCCGGAGCACGGGGGGTTGGTCGTCCGCACAGCGGCCGAAGGGGCCGGTCAAGAGTCCATTGCCCGCGATCTGCGCTTCCTACAGCGGGTCTGGGGCGGGGTGGAGCGCCGGGCTTCGGAGTCCCGCGCCCCGTCTCTCGTCTACACCGAGGTGGAGGTGGCCATGCGGGCGGTGCGCGACCTTCTCGGCCCCGAGTTCGGAAGCGTGCTGGTGGACGACGAGAAGCTCAAGCGTCGCCTCGTGAACTACCTTCGAGCCGCCGCTCCCGAGCTGGCGGAGCACGTGGAGCTCTACCACGAACCACCTTCGCTCTTCGAGCGGTTCGGTATAGAGAGAGAGGCGCAGAAGGCGCTGGCCCGGCGGTTGGAGCTGCCTTCGGGCGGATACATCGTGATCGATCACACCGAGGCGATGACGGTGGTCGACGTAAACACCGGCCGCTACGTGGGCCGGCGCTTCCTGGAAGAGACCACGCTGAAGACCAATCTGGAAGCCTGTAGGGAGATCGTCCGCCAGCTACGGCTGCGGGACATCGGGGGCATCATCGTCATAGACTTCATCGACATGACTGCTCGAGCCAACAGGGAGGCCGTGCTCGCGACTCTCGAAGCCGAGTTGGCTCAGGACCGTACGAAGACCTATGTGGTCGAGCTCTCGCCCCTGGGTCTGGTGGAGATGACCCGGCAAAACGTCACCCGGGGATTGCGGGAGGTCATGACCTGCGCGTGCCCGGTCTGCCGCGGCGAAGGACGGGTGTTCTCCGAGGAATCCGCGCTCATCGACGTAGAGCGACGCCTGCGGAATCTGGCGCTTTCAACGGCTTCCGAGGGGTTGCGGGTGGAAGTGCACCCGCGGATAGCGGCGCTGCTGCTCGGCGGGCGAAGTCCACGTATACGGAGACTCGAGTCTCTGACCGGGCACCGTGTCCTGGTGGACGCCGCTGACGAAAGCGTTCCCCTCGACTATCTCACCATCGCCCCCGACTAGTGGTCTCCTGCCGGTAGGCTTGCTATACTGCCTTGCTCGCGGCCGCGCCGCGCGGCCCGTGCACGAAGGTATGAGAACGCGAGGTGCTTCAGATGTTCGCTATCGTCGAGATCGGCGGTAAGCAATACCGTGTAGAAGAGGGACGAGAAGTCGTGGTCGACCGGCTCGGCGCCGCCGAAGGCACCACGGTCGAGTTCCCCTCGCTGTTGGTGGCCGACGGCTCGAAGGTCAGGCTGGCTGGGGAGGGCAAGGAGACTAAGGTCACCGTCCGGGTCGTCGAGCATTTCCGTGGACCCAAGATCACCATCTCGAGATTCAAACCCAAGCGGGGTTGGCGCAAGAAGACCGGCTTCCGCTCGGGGCTCACTCGTCTCGAGGTGCAGAAGATCGCTTAGGAAGGAAATTAGAGATGGCGCACAAGAAAGGCGGCGGCAGTTCCAGGAACGGCCGTGATTCCAACGCCCAGCGGCTGGGCGTGAAGGCGTTCGCCGGCGAGCAGGTCAAGGCCGGCGCCATCCTGGTGCGGCAGCGGGGCACTCGCTTTCGTCCGGGGCTCAACGTGGGCATCGGCTCGGACGACACCCTCTTTGCGAAAGCCGCCGGCCGGGTGGTCTTCACCAAAGGCAGAGTGGGGCGGGTAATAAGCATCTTGGCCGAGTAGCGGTCCGCGCTCGTACGCGGCCGGGCTCGCCTCTTTCCGGGGCCGTCCATGTTCTTCGATCAGGCAAAGATCCACGTGGCGGCCGGGAACGGCGGGAACGGCTGCGTTTCTTTTCGTAGAGAGAAGCACGTCCCTCGCGGCGGACCGGATGGTGGCGATGGTGGCCGGGGCGGCGATGTCATCCTGGTCGCCGACCCCCAGCCTCGCGACCTGCAGCAGTTCACCCACAAGATCCATTTCAAGGCAGGTGCCGGTCAGGCCGGACAGGGCGCCCGCAAGCACGGAGCGAACGGGGAGACGGTCTACATCCATGTGCCTCTGGGCACACAGGTCTGGTCCGACGATCGTCTGATGGCCGATCTCGTCCAGACCGGCCGGGAGGCCCTCATCGCTCGCGGAGGCAGCGGTGGTCGAGGCAACGCGCGCTTCACCAGCTCCGTACGCCAGGCGCCCAAGTTCGCCGAACTGGGGGAGGAGGGCGAAAGCCTCTGGTTGCGGCTCACGCTCAAGCTCATGGCCGATGCCGGGCTGGCCGGACTGCCCAATGCCGGCAAGTCTTCGCTGCTCCGCCGTCTGTCCAACGCCAAACCCAAAGTGGCCGCCTATCCGTTCACCACACTCGAACCCATGCTGGGAGTAGTCGACTGGTCGGGTGAAGGGGATTCGTTCATCCTGGCCGATGTTCCCGGTCTTCTGGAAGGGGCCAACACGGGCGTCGGCCTGGGCCACGAGTTCCTGTCTCATCTGGAGCGATGCCAGCTGCTGCTGCACGTGGTGGATCTGACTGGTTACTACGGGTCTGATCCCCTGGAAGGATTCCGCATCATCCTGGGCGAGTTGGACGCTCACGGTCTCGATCTGGCGAAGAAACCTCAAGTAGTCCTCCTGAACAAGATCGACGCTGTTTCCCCCGACGTGGTCGCGGAACAGACGGAGGTCTTTCGAGTGGAGATCGCACGTCTCCGCGGCCTAGGGCACCCGGCCTTCTCTGGTCCTGCCGGGGAAGAGGAGACCTCGCTCGAACGTCTCGTGTGGCCTGTCTCGGCCCTGACCGGCGCCGGACTAAGACCCCTGATCCGCTGGATCGGGCCGCTGCTGCGCGATCTATCGGTGGGTCAGTCGGCGGGACTCGCACAGGTATCCGACGTGTTCTCACCAGGAGCCGGGCTGGCTTCGGGCGCTCTCGACCACATCGCGACGGCCGGGGAGGAAGGGGACCACGTCACCTATCGACCTTCGGGAGCGGGGGCTAGGACCTTCACCGTACGCCGGGAGGGAGAGGCGTTCGTGGTCGAGGGCCCGGCCGTCCGGCGCCTGGTGAGCAGGTTCGATCTGACCGATGAAGAAGCTATCCGGTATCTTGGAGAGCGACTCGACCGGTTGGGGGTGTATGCTGCACTCCGGGCCCAGGGGGCTCAGCCGGGTGGTGACGTAGAGATCGAGGGGCACGCCTTCGAGTTCCAGTAGGGGTGGGTAGGTGGCGGGCAAGCGCTCAGGCAAGACCGTAGTCGTAAAGATAGGTTCCAGCACTCTCACCAGCGAGCGGGGTACCTTCCGCCTGGACCCGGTCGCCGCCTTGGTGGCCGAGATCTGCGAGCTGCAGGCGCAGGGTAATCGGATGCTCCTGGTGTCCTCCGGCGCCGTCTCCTCCGGCATGGGGGTGCTCAGGCGTAGGCGCCGGCCGGTGGAAGTGGTGGACCTGCAGGCTGCCGCGGCCGTGGGCCAGGGGCGCCTGTTCCATATCTACACCGAGTTGTTCGCTCACGAGGAGGTCATCACCGCCCAGGTACTGCTCACGGCGTTCGATGTGGCCGCGCGGACCCAGTATCTCAACGCCCGCAACACCTTGAGGCGTCTGCTGGACTGGAAAGTGGTGCCGATAATCAACGAGAACGACACCACGTCGACTGACGAGCTCTGCTTCGGTGACAACGACGCTCTGGCAGCGCAGGTCGCGCTGCTTGTCAAAGCGGACATCCTGATACTCCTAACCGACACAGATGGGCTCTACACCGCCGACCCCAAGGAAGACGGCGACGCCCGTCTGATCGACACGGTCGATGATGTGAGCCGGCTGGAGTGCGTTCGGATCGGTTCGGTGGGAACATTTGGATCGGGGGGCATGGGGAGCAAGGTGAACAGTGCGCGAATAGCCACGAGCGGTGGGGTAGACACCGTGATCGCCAGGGGGACGTTGCCCGGGGTCATCAAGGCCTGTCTGGCCGGCGACCAGGTGGGGACGCGGTTCCCGGCGTGCGCCCTTGGCCTTCCCGACTATAAGCTGTGGCTGCTCTACGGGAAGCCGGCCCGAGGCAGGGTGGTGGTCGATGAAGGTGCCGCCCGGGCGCTGCGGGGCAAAGGCAGCCTGCTCCCGGTGGGTGTTGTGGCCGCTGAGGGCGACTTCGCGGCTGGTGACGCCGTCATAGTGGCCGATGAGACCGGCACCGAACTGGCCAAGGGGCTGGCCAGCTACTCCAGAGAGGAGCTGGACCGGGTCAAGGGGCTGCAAAGCAGCAAGGTTGCGAAAGTGCTTCCTCAGGCCTCTCCGGAGGCCATCCATAGGGACTATCTCGTATTGGTGTGTTGACCGACCTGGCATGTCGACGGACCTGGAGGCGAATTGAAGACAAGAGAGCTTGCCACTAGCGCCAAGCGGGCCTCTCGCCGCTTGGCACTGGCTTCTTCGGCTGAGAAGAACCGCGCCTTGATGGCCATGGCAGAGGCGCTCGAGCGCCGCTCGGCGGAGATTCTGGTCGAGAACGCGGAAGACGTCGTCGAAGGTCGGAAGAAGGGCCTTTCGGCGGCTATGATAGACCGGCTGATGCTCGACGAGCAGAGGCTCCGAGGGATCGCCCGAAGCCTCATCGACGTTGCCGCGCTCCCGGATCCGGTGGGCCAGGTGGTGGAGGGTTGGCGCACTCCCGAAGGCCTGAAGATCGAGAAGATACGCGTACCGTTCGGGGTCATCGCGGTTGTCTACGAAGCCCGGCCCAACGTCACCGTCGACGCCGCCGCTCTTTGCATCAAGACCGGCAATTCCGTGGTCTTGCGCGGGGGCAGTGATGCCTATCGGTCGAACCGGATCCTGGCCGAGGTCATCACCGGGGCGGCTCTCGAGGCGGACCTGCCCGGCGACTGCATCCAGTTCGTGGCGAGCAAGGATCGGGACACCTTGGTGGATCTTCTCCAACTCCGGGATCAGATCGATCTGGTCATCCCCCGAGGCGGGGGCGCGCTGAAGGAGTTCTTGCTGGAGCATTCCAAGGTCCCCGTTATCTACGCGGCAGGCGGTAACTGCCACGTCTATGTGGACCAAGCGGCGGACCTCAAGCAGGCCTTGGACATCACCGTGAACGCCAAGTGCCAGCGGCCGGGGGTCTGTAATGCGGCAGAGACCCTGCTCGTGCACGAGGCGGTGGCGCCCGAGTTCCTCCCGGTGGTCCTAAAGGCGCTGTGCGAGCGGAAGGTAAAACTGTACGTCGATGCGCGCACACGCGATATTGTGGGAGAGACCGAACTCAAGCTGCTGCGGGCCACCGACAAGCACTATGCCACCGAGTTTCTCGACCTGGAGATGGCGGTGAAGGTGGTGGAAGGGCTCAAGGAGGCCGTCGAGCATATCTCCCAGTATGGTACGGGTCATTCGGAGGCCATCATCACGCAAGACCTGGAGACAAGTCGCCGGTTCGCCGAGGTTGTAGACGCGGCGGCGATCTATATCAACGCTTCCACCCGGTTCACCGATGGTGGCGTCTTCGGACTGGGTGCCGAGATCGGCATCTCCACGCAGAAGCTGCATGCACGGGGCCCGCTGGCGCTCCGGGAGTTGACGTCGACCAAGTACGTCGTCACCGGAAGGGGTCACATTCGCTAGATGCCTGGCGGACCAGGCTGGGATGGCGGAGGAACCATGGACGAGCACGACCCTCTCTACCGGCTGAGCCGGCGTGCCGTGACGCGCCTGGGGATCATGGGAGGCGCGTTCGACCCGATCCACATCGCGCATCTGGTCACGGCCGAGGAGGCCTTGATGCAGTTCGGCCTCGACGAGGTGGTCTTCATGCCGGCGGGCAATCCTCCCCACAAGACCAGGCGACTGGCCCCCGCTGAGTTCCGTTACTTGCTCGCCGGTGTGGCTACCGCCAGCCACCCCCGTTTCTCCGTATCGCGCTATGAGATCGACCGCGACCAGGTGGGCTACACCGTGGACACCCTTGAACATGTGGCGGCCATCTTGGGTCGGGAGACACAGGTGTTCTTCATCACCGGGGCCGACGCCGTGCTCGACATCCTCACCTGGAAGGCTCCGGCCCGGGTCTTGGAGCTCTGCACGTTGATCGCGGCCACTCGCCCGGGCTATGACCTTTCCCGTCTCTCCGGCGTGTTCGAGCGACTCGGTCCTGGAGTGGCCGGTACCGGTCCTGAGGCCCGGGTGAAAGCCATGGAGGTCCCGGCTTTGGCGATCTCCTCGAGCATGATCCGCGAGCGCTTGGCTTACGGGAAGCCCGTCCGCTATCTGGTCCCCGAGGCGGTGGCGCAATTGATCGACAAGGCCGGATTCTATGACGCGCCCACCCCGCCTACTGCCGCCGGGAGCGAAGACGGCTGATGAGCGACGAGAAAGGATCCACCAGGCGCCCCTCCACGGAGCCGAGCCCCTCCGCGGAGCCGACATCCGCGGAGCCGACCTCCACGGAGCCGACCTCCACGGAGGCGACATCCGCAGCCGAGCGGCTCTTGCCGTCGGAGCGCCCCACCTCGGCGAGGGGCTCGTCTTCGGCGCCGGGCGGGTCCGAGGTCGCATACCGTCACCGAACGGAGCGCCGCTCCGTTCGCCGGGCCGCCCGCCGTCGGAAGGAGATGACCCGATTGTCGTTGGTAGCCGGACCGGTGGTCGTTGTGATCCTGGTGATCGTGGCTCTGTTCGTTCTTCTCGGTGGTCCCGAGAGCTCGAGCGGGGCGGAGACCACCTCGACGACGGTGGCAGCCGGTCCGACGGACGGGAGCAGCGTGCTGTTCATCGGGCAGGAGGAGACGGTGCCGGCAGTAGTGATACTGCTTCCGAAAGGGAAGGGCGGCCTTGCCCTGGCCATGCCGGGGAATACGCTCCTCAAGACCGGGGGTGGCTTCAAGACCCTGGCTGAGCTTCACGCCTCGAACGCGGAGCAGAAGGTAAAAGAGGCGCTGGCTCAAGAACTGGGTGTGGAGCTCGGAGCCATCGCCTCGGTCCAATGGTCGGAGGTGCGGGAGGCGCTTACCCGGATGGGGCTGGCAGGCCTTGCGCCCGTCGAGCTTGAGGCTACAGCCGACGACGCCGCTCAGGCCGCGGAAGCGGTGGCGGCGCTCGTCGGTGCATCCGCCTCGGGAGAGGGGTCTGCCACTTGGGACCAGATGGAGTTGACAGGGGATCCGGAAGGCTTCCGCGCCGCCCTTGAGCTCTTGGTCGAGTCGACGGCCGGTGCCGCGTGGGAAAAGGAAGTGCTTCCTGGGAAGATCGTCGAGGGGGTAGGGTTCGAGTACTTTGAGCCGGATCTCGAACAGGCCAGGGCCTTGCTGGGCGGCGAGGACACGGGCACCGCGGTGACCGTGGAGGTGCAGAACGGCTCCGGGCTGGTGGGTGTGGCCGAGCAGGCGGGGGGGATGCTGGAGCCCCTGGGCTACAAGCTGCTTCCCTTCCGGAACGCTGAAGACTTTCCTGATGTGAAAACCACGCGGATCGTCAGTGGGCCGGACGCCTCCGCGGCAGCTGAGCGGGTGCGCGAAGTCCTAGGAGTGGGAAGGATCGAGAAAGACGACTCCCTCGAGCCCGGTCGTGTGATAGTGGTGGTGGGAAAGGATTTCATCCCCCCGGCTTCCAGCGAGACCGGCTCGGCAGGGTAGGAGGGGGCAGTGGACCCGAGCCAGTAAGATCCCGATGACCCTCTCTATCGCTACAGTCGACAGATACTGGTCTCACGGATCGGGCGGGAGGGCCAGGAGATACTGGCCGCCGCCCGGGTCGGACTGCTCGGGAGCGGTGCACTGGGCTCGAACATCGCCAATCACCTCGTTCGCGCGAGAGCTGGGATTGTCCACCTGGTCGGCCCCCGCGTCGCCCTGTCTCGCATCCCGATTCCCTTACGGCGCGGAGATCACCGCCGCCGACCTCCAGGTCGTGGCGGCGGCCGAGCGAATCCTGAGAGAGCTCGGATTCCGCATATCCCGGGTGCGGCATCAGGGGGATCTGGCGCGGATCGAGGTGGCCGTCGACGACATCGCCCGCGCGGTCGAGGTGGCCGTCGACAACATCGCCCGCGCGGTCGAGGGATCCGTGCGGCGTGCTATCGTAAGCTCTCTATGCGAGCTGGGCTACGCGTATGTGACCCTGGATCTGGAGGGCTTCAGGAGCGGCAGCATGAACGAGGCGCTGGAAGCGAGGGCCGGGACGGAGGAGGGCAGATGAGCGCGAAGACCAGAGAGGACGACTGCTCCCGGCATGGCTCCTTCCCTATGACAGTTCTGGCCGCTGCCGGCGGCGCGTATGCGTTCCTGCGCTTCACCGACCGGGGAAAAAGGGTGAGCGCGATCATGAAACGCGACATCCAGGCCATCAAAGAGCGCGACCCCGCCGCCCGTAGCGATCTGGAGATCATCACCTGCTATCCGGGACTTCACGCCCTATGGGTCCACAGGCTCTCCCATGCTCTCTGGCGGCGGCAGGTACCTTTGGCGCCCCGGCTGATCTCGCAGATCGGCCGGTTCTTCACCGGCATCGAGATCCACCCGGGAGCGACTCTGGGCGAGCGGCTTTTCATCGATCACGGGGCCGGGGTGGTCATAGGCGAGACCGCGGATGTCGGGCAGAACGTCACCATCTATCAAGGGGTGACCCTCGGGGGGACCGGCAAAGAGACGGGCAAACGCCACCCGACAGTGGGAGACAACGTGGTCATCGGGGCCGGCTCCCAACTGTTGGGGTCGATCACCTTGGGAGACAACGTCAAGGTCGGCGCCGGTAGTATCGTGGTGCAGGATGTGCCCCCCGATTCCACCGTCGTGGGCAATCCGGGCCGCCCGGTGATCATGGGGGGAGCGAAGGTCGGGATCCCCGATATCGACTATACCCACCTGCCGGACCCGGTCGCCGAGGCGATGAAGTGCCTGGTGCGCAGGGTGGTGCAGTTGGAGAACGAGTTGGAAGAACTGCGAGCCGCGTCTCCGGCCGCCGCGTTCGCGAGCGCCGGGCCGGCAGTCGCCGAGCCAGGCAGCGGCCGAACCGGAAGCGGGCGAACCTAAAGCCCCTGGCAGGCGTCGGCGCCCTCGGCGACCCCTGCCGGCGGCGGAAGAGGCCTGTGACCCGGTAAGGCTCGAGGGCACGCCCGAGATCTGATCATTGGACCCTGAGCTAGCCAAGGAACTCAACGACAGCCAACGCGAAGCTGTCTTCCACGACGGGGGTCCTCTACTGGTCCTTGCCGGAGCTGGTTCGGGCAAGACCCGGGTGCTCACCTACCGTCTGACCCATCTCATCAGGAGCGGTGAGGTGAGGCCTCATCAGACCCTGGCGATCACGTTCACCAACAAGGCAGCCGGGGAGATGAAGGAGCGGGTGACCTCGCTTCTGGGGGCCTCGTCTCGCTGGATGTGGGTCTGCACGTTCCATTCGGCCTGCGCGCGGATGCTCCGGAACGACGCCGCCCTTCTCGGCTATCGCTCCAACTTCACCATCTACGACGAAGACGACTCGGTCCGCCTCCTCAAGCACTGCCTGGACGACCTGCGCCTCGATAGCAAACGCTTTCCCCCTCGTGCCCTACAGAACCTGATCTCCGATGCCAAGAACAAACTGGTAGACGTCGACGACTTCGCGCGCCGGGGCGGCGGGCGACGGGGAGACGACCGGCGCGGCCGGGCGGACGGAAGCGGCCGGGCCGGTGGGGACGACTGGGCCGGCGAGAGTGAATGGGCGAGCGCGGGAGGCTGGGCCGGCGGCGACGACCAGGGGCTTTCCGGCTACCTGGATGTGGCCGCCCAGGTCTACCGGCGCTATCAGACGAGGCTGCTGGAGGCGAACGCCCTCGATTTTGACGATCTCCTGATGCGGATGGTCGACGTGCTGCAACTGTTTCCCGAAAGGTTGGCATACTACCGGGACCTCTTCCGCCACGTACTTGTCGACGAGTACCAAGACACCAACCGGGCTCAGTACGTCTTGGTCAGACTGCTCGCCGAAGAGCACCGGCAGGTGACCGTAGTGGGAGACGACGACCAGTCGGTCTATTCGTGGCGGGGGGCCGACATACGCAACATCCTCAGATTCGAGGATGATTTCCCCGACGCCAAAGTGGTCAAGTTGGAGCAGAACTACCGCTCGTCCACCACCATCCTCGATGTTGCGAATGCTCTCGTCTCCCACAACCGCGGTCGGAAACCGAAGAGTCTGTGGAGCGAGCGGGGGGCGGGCGAATCGGTGGTGGTACTGGAATGTCGGGACGAGCACGAGGAAGCCCGGCTTGTCTGCGAGGAGATCCTGAGGACGCTTCGAGAGCGGGCCGCCTCCGACGTGGCCGTCTTCTACAGAGTCAACGCTCAGTCCCGAGTGTTGGAGGACATGCTGGTTCGTCAGGGAGTGGGCTACCGGGTGATCGGCGGCACCAAGTTCTACCAGCGGACGGAGATCAAGGACCTCCTCGCCTATCTGCGCGTCACCATGAACGCGGGCGACGACATCTCCCTCATGCGCATCATCAACACCCCCCGCAGAGGTCTGGGGGAAGTGGCTGTGGGGCGGCTTCAGGGCTTTGCCGCGGAGAACGCCATCAGCCTGCGAGAAGCTTTGCTACGTGCCGACGAAGTCGTCTGCTTCACCAGGGGGGCGACCCAGGCCTGCGTCGGCCTGGGGGAGAGATTCGCCTGCTGGGCCGTCGCCGCGGCAACGGACGCGGCAGACACAGACGCGGCAGACGGGGGCGCGGCGCAGACATGGGGGAAGACGATTCCGCAGGGACCGCGACGGCTCCTCGGCCGGCGAACGAGACCCCGTCGGTGGCGGCTCTGGTCCGCCGGGTGCTGGATGAAAGCGGTTTGCTCGCCGCTCTCAAGGCAGAGAGGACGTTGGAGGCCGAAGGCCGCCTAGAGAACCTGGATGAGTTCGTGGCGGTGGCCGAGGAGTTCGACCGTTTGAACCCGGAGAGCGGCCTTGCCGAGTTCTTGCAGGAGATCAGCCTGTACGCCGACATCGACAGCCTGGAGGAAGGCCAACCCGTCGTCACCCTCATGACCCTCCACAACGCCAAAGGTCTGGAGTTCCCGGTGGTCTTCATCACCGGCATGGAAGAAGGTCTGTTCCCTCACTCCCGGTCTCTGGACGAACAGCGTCTGGAGGAGGAGAGGCGCCTGTGTTACGTTGGCATCACCCGAGCCCAGGACCGGCTTCACCTCTCTTTCGCTCGGTCGCGGACGCTGCACGGCGGGGCAGGCTACAAGATCCCCAGTCGTTTTCTGAGCGAGATCCCAAGTACATTGGTCGACTATCGCGGTAGCTCGGAGTCCATGCGGCCGATGGGCCCGGCTCTCGATAGACGCGGCGCGGGTCATCAAGGCGGGGCGGCGGGCAGGCCCGGGTCGTTGGGTGGACCGAGACCCTCGGGCGGAACTGAGCCGGCCAAGTCAGCCGTCGGTGATAGGGTCTCCCCGGTAGGCCTCGCACCTGGTGATCGCGTGCTCCACGCCCGGTTCGGCGAGGGGATCGTCCTGGGAGTCGAGCCAGGGGGGATCGTGAGGGTCTTCTTCTCCGACCAGGGCGAGCAGAAAAGGCTTCTACTCGAATACGCGCCCCTGCGCCGTCTCTAGTCGTTCTCGCGATCCCGATCGGAGCCGGGGATGCGCCGGTGGCCGTGCTCCGCCAGGTCTGCTACCGGTCCGGTGATGTCGTGGACCACAGCCTCGTCATGCAATACAAGTTGCATAATAAACTATATGCATTGTTATCTGCGCGAACGGACGCTCTCGGAAGACAGAGATCCACGCTGGCCGAGCGGTCCTGAGCAGGAGTTCTTGCGGAAATATCGTATGGAGTGTTGCAAAGTGGGGAGAATTGGTTTAAAGTGGGGGACATGCAAGATATATTGCTATCTGGCGAGTTCGACCACACTCTCGACCCCAAGGGCCGGGTGACTCTGCCCGCTCGCTATCGCGAGTACTTCCGTGATGGTGCCGTTCTAGTGCGGTTCCAAGATAGTGAACCGTGCGTACGCGTATATCACCCGCATTCCTGGCAAGAGTTCGATCAGAAATACCTGGAACCTCTCAACGTGTTTGAGAATGAGGCCGACAGCTGGCGGACTCGTACGATCTACAAGAATCAGGATACGGTGGAGATGGATCGCCAGGGCCGAGTCCTGCTGCCGTCCAAGAGGATAAGCGAACTGGGGCTGGCCGGCAGGGTGAAGATCCTGGGCAACCGCACCCACTTGGAGATATGGAACCCGGTCACTCTGGCTGCGATGGAAGAGGAAAAGGGAGTCGGGAATGCCTAGCGCGGCGGCTTCCCTCGTCACGGAGATGGAAATGGCCCATGTCCCCGTACTTACCGATGAGCTACTCGAACTGCTGGACGTGCGTCCAGACAGCCGGGTGGTCGACTGCACGTTCGGGGCCGGCGGCCATGCTGAAGCCGTAGCCGGGGGTCTCGGTCCTCAGGGCCTGCTTGTCGCCTGCGACCAGGATCCGATCGCGGAGGGCTACTATCTTGATCTGAAGGAGAGCCTACGCTGCCCATCCCGGTTCTGCCTGGGTAATTTCGCCGACATCCTGCCTCGCCTTCTGGATGAAGGCCTTGGAGCCACGCATGTATATCTCGACCTCGGTGTGAGCAGCATGCAGATCGATACACCGGACCGAGGCTTCTCCTACGGTTACGACGCTCCTCTTGATATGCGCATGGACCCGTCTTCGCCGGTCACTGCCGCGGACATCCTGAATGGCTGGGCGGAGACGGCCTTGACGGAGCTCTTCGGCCGGTACGGCGAGGAGCGGTACTCGCGGCGCATCGCCCGCGCGGTCGCCGCCCGTAGGTCCTCCGTTCCCTACGCCCGGACCTCGGAGCTGGTCGACACGATCAAAGGGGCTATTCCCACCCCCGCTCGCTTCGGTGCCGGTAACCCTGCCCGCCGGGTGTTCCAGGCCCTGCGCATCGAGGTCAACGACGAACTGAATAGCCTGAAGCGGGCCTTGCCCGAAGCCTTCTCGTTGCTGGAGCCGGATGGGGTCATGGCGGTGATCAGCTTCCACTCGCTCGAAGATAGGATGGTCAAGGAGTTCTTTGCCGGCAAGGCGCGGGCGTGCACGTGTCCGCCCGAGTTCCCAGTCTGCGTCTGCGGTGGAGCCGCGACCGGAGAGGTGCTCACTCCCAAGGCCGTCATCCCCGGCATGCGGGAGCTGGAGCGCAATCCTCGATCGAGCTCGGCGAAGCTCCGCGCCCTCAGGAAGCTGTGATGGCCGGCACCACCCGTGCATCCTGGATGGAAGCCTGGGGAAGGGACCTTGTACCCTCGGACGCGGCTCGGCGCAGCTCCGAACGTGCCCAGGCGCGCTCTCGCTCCGTGCGCTACTACGGGCGAGAAGCGACGGCCCGGCGCATATCTCAGGTGGAGCCGGAGACCTATGAAACTAAGGCTCTACCTGAGCTAAAGGTAATCAGTAGACGGAGGCCTCACTGGGGGGCGGTGGTCGTCGCACTGGTGTTCGCCTGCGTCCTGCTCGGAGCGTCCATTGTCGCGCCCATGCTCGTGAGCGCGGCGACCACCGAAGTGGAATCGGCTGTGGGCAAGCTGGAGGCCCAGCAGCGGGAGCTGGCCGCGTCTGCTTCTGAGCTGTCGGCCCAGGTCTCGGCCCTTTCTTCTCCCGAGCGGGTGACTGAACAGGCGATCCAGTTGGGCCTCGTTCCGGCCCAATCGGTCCATTATCTTCAGGCCGACAGCGGGACGGCGGCACCGGAAGGTGATACCACGGTCGCCGGTCGGTGACCATGGGCCGCACCAACAAGCGCATCGCGCTTTTCATGGGCTTCGCCCTCCTGTTCTTGGGCGCTCTCATGGCCCGCGCCTTCTACGTACAGGTGGTGGCCGCCCCCGGACTTCAAGAGAAAGCCGAGAGCCAGCACGTGCGCACCGTCAGCCTGGATGCGCCTCGCGGGACCATCTACGAACGTGACGGCCAACCACTGTCCGTATCGCAGACGATGATCACCGTCTACGCCAACCCCAGCCGCATCGACGACCCCGCCAAGGTGGCGGCACAGCTCGCGCCCGTACTGGGCCGCACGGAGCAGGAGTTGGCGGCCAAGTTGAGCGGCGATTCATCCTCTGTGTGTCTTGCACGGAAGATCGATCAGGCCGCGGGGGAGGAGGTGGAAGAGCTCGATATCCCGGACGTCTGGGTGATGGCGGAAGACAAGCGGCTCTACCCCAAAGGTGCTCTGGCCCCGCAGCTGCTCGGTTTCGTCGGCACGGACAACGAGGGGCTCGCCGGCATCGAGTACGAATATGAAGACGTGCTCTCCGGGACCCCCGGCACTATGGAGGTCGTGAGCGACCTGTCGGGGAACCGTCTGGCCACGGTCTCGGTGGAGGAGGCGGTCCCGGGTGAGTCCATCACTTTGACGATCGACGAGGACATCCAGTTCGAGACCGAGAAGGTGCTCTCGGACGCGGTGGAGGAGTTCGAGGCCAAGAGGGCGTGTGCGATCGTTTTGGACCCTAGCACCGGGGAGGTTCTGGCCATGGCTAACACTCCCGTGTTCGACACCAACGAGTTCAGCTCCGTCGATGAGCCGGACCGCCGGAACATGGTGGTGAACGACCAGTACGAGCCAGGCTCCACGTTCAAGATGGTCGTGACCGCGGCGGCTCTAGAAGCGGGGCTGGTCACTCCGGAGACCACCTTCACCCTGGGCAAACAGATCCAGGTGTACGACCGCGTGGTCCACGAGTCCCACGCCGAGAGCGTCCCCGAAAAGCGGGAACTGACGGTCACCCAGATACTCGCCCAGTCCTCCAACGTCGGGGCGGTGCAACTGGGCCTGGAGGTGGGCAAGACGCGCTTGGTGGAGATGATCCGCCGCTTCGGGTTCACGGAGAAGCTAGGCATCGATTTTCCGGGTGAAGCCGGCGGTCAAATGCTTGCTGCGGAGAAGTGGTCCGGCACCACTATCGCCAACGTCCCCATCGGTCAGGGGATCGCGGCCTCACCGCTGCAACTCGCTGCCGCGTACGCAGCCATCGCGAACGATGGTCAACTGGTGCAGCCTCATCTCGTCCGCGACTCTATCCAGCCCTGGACGCGCCGGGTGGTGAGTTCGAAAGTCGCGGCCGAACTGCGAGACATGCTGACCGTCACGGTGGAGGACGGCACCGGCACGCGCGCCCAGGTCGAGGGCTACGTCGTGGCTGGAAAGACCGGGACGGCTCAGAAGGTGAAGACCGACGGCAGCGGCTATGCCGAAGACCGGTACGTCGCCTCGTTCGTGGGCATGGTGCCTGCCGATTCGCCGCGCCTGGTGATCCTGGTCATGGTAGATGAACCTGCCAGCCAACACCTCGGGGCGTACGTGGCGGCGCCGGCCTTCGCCAAGATCGCCGATTTCTCTCTCAAATGTCTGGGAATCGGTCCCTCGACCGCCGACTGAACGGTGGGCGTACCAGGCAGGCTCCGGGTGGGACCCGACCGATGGTAGAATCCCGACCTGTGATACTCAGTGACCTCTTCGCCACTGTGGAAGGGTGTCGTCTGGCCGGCGCCGCCGATGTCCACATCAGCTCCCTTTGTTATCGGAGCGACCAAGCCGGCGAAGGCACCCTCTTCTTCTGCGTACCCGGGTTCGTACGCGACGGGCACGACTTCGCCGCGGACGCGGTCGGCCTGGGGGCGAGCGCACTGTGTGTCGAGAGGCTTCTTGACCTTCCGGTCGCACAGGTCGTGGTGCCTTCGGTACGGCACGCGATGGGACCGGTAGCCGCTGCGTTCTACGGTCGTCCGGGTTCACGGCTTCTTACGGCGGGCATCACCGGAACCAACGGTAAGACCACCTCGGCGTTCCTGGCGGCCCATCTCCTGGATCGGGCAGGGCGGAGGACGGGACTCATGGGCACGGTTGAGCGTCGGGTGGGGGGAAAGGTCCTTCCTGCCGGGCGCACCACGCCGGAAGCTTTGGATATCCAAAGGGATCTGGCCGACATGGTGGCGGCCGGGGATGAAGCGGTGGTCATGGAGGTGTCGTCCCACGCTCTGGATCTCGGCCGGGCTCGTGGGATCGACTTCCGCGCCGTGGCTTTCACCAACCTGACCCAGGACCACCTCGACTATCACGAGACCCTCGAGGCCTATTTCGCGGCGAAGAGCCGGCTGTTCCTCGATTCCGAGTTCGCAGGCGTGCGACCGGCCATGGTGATCAACATCGATGATCCTTTTGGCAGGACGCTGGCGGCGCGGTGCGACCCTCAGAACCTGATCCGATTCTCCACCTCCGGGGAGTACTCGGGAGCAGACGCGGCGGAAATGGAACTGAGTGACTTTGCCATCGATGCCGACGGGACGAAAGGCGTTCTGTGCTTGCGTGGCACGGCCCTCGAGTTGGCGGGCGGCGCCGGCTCACAGTCGCATTTCGAGGTGCGGACCCGGTTGGTGGGCGCGTTCAATGTTGCGAACGCTCTGACCGCCCTGGGAATCGGCCTGGGGCTGGGTCTGGAACTGCCGGGCATGCTCTCCGCGCTCCGCGAGTTCCCCGGCGTACCCGGGCGGATGGAGCCGGTGGATGCCGGCCAGGATTTCACGGTACTGGTCGACTACGCGCACACGCCCGACTCTGTACGGAACGTGCTGAGGACGGCGCGGGAGATCACTCGAGGTCGGCTCATCGCCGTGTTGGGCTGCGGAGGGGACCGTGACCGGGGCAAGCGTCCCCAGATGGGCCATGAGGCCGAGATCGGAGCGGATCTGGTGATCATCACCTCCGACAACCCGCGCTCCGAGAAGCCCGAAGCCATCATCGCGGATATCGTGGCGGGACTGAAGCGCCCATCCGCGGCGAGGGTAGAGCCGGACCGGCGCAGGGCCATCGCGGAGGCGATGGCCGAGGCGCGTGCCGGCGATGTGGTCCTGATCCTGGGGAAAGGCCATGAGTCCGGACAGGAATTCGCGACCGAGACCGTGCCTTTCGACGACCGCTCGGTCGCCCGGGAGGTCCTCGCTCTCGCAGGCGAAGGGCCGCGAGTGATCCCCCTCAGTGCAGAAGAAGCGGGGCACGCCCTCGGCCTCGACCGACCGGCGGGGCCCTTGAGCAGCATCTGCACCGACAGCCGGCGCGTACGGCCCGGGGATCTGTTCCTGGCACTGCGGGGCGAGCGTTTTGACGGTCACGACTTCGTCACCGAGGTTCTGGCGGCGGGCGCTTCCGGAGCGGTGGTGGAGAAACGCTGGTGGACGGAGGGCGGCGAGGAGCTGGTCTTGGCGGCCGCGGCCGGCCCCGATACGCCGCTTCCCGCGCTGGCCGACTCGCGACAGATCATCTATCCGGTCGAGGACACCGTGGAGGCCCTAGGAGCCTTGGCCCGCGCGGTCCGGAGGAAGTCCACGGCGAAAGTGGTGGCCGTCACGGGCAGCGTGGGTAAGACCAGCACGAAGGACCTCATCAGCGCCATGGCGGGCAGGGCCTGCCGGGTGGTGGTGACCGCCGCGAATCAGAACAACGAGGTGGGGGTGCCCCTCACGCTGCTCGCAGTCGAGCCGGACACGGAGCTGGTGGTCGTCGAGATGGGCATGAGAGGGCGCGGCCAGATCGACGCCCTCGCCCGAGTGGCCGAACCCGACGTAGCTGTGATCACCAACATCCATCCAGTTCACCTGGAGCTTTTGGGTACCCTTGAGAACGTAGCTGAAGCTAAGGCTGAGCTTTTTGCCTGCCTCAGCCCGTCCGGTGTGGCCGTGATCCCCGTGGACTGTGGCTTGCTGGCCCCGTATGCGGTCGCAGCCCCGTGCAGGGTGATCAGATTCGGCTTCGGTTGCGAGGCCGGCTCAGATGCCCCCCAGGCCGCCGACGCCGCCCAGGCCGCCGCCCAGGCTGACGACGCCGCCCAGGCCGCCGATGTCTACGGTCATCTGCGCCCGCAGAGCCTGAAGGAAGTCGGGGTCCTGCACCTGCGCTGGCCTGAGGGCGAAGTCGAGGTGAAAGCCCCGTTCGGCTCGCGGCATCGCCTAGAGAACGCGGTGGCGGCCGCGGCTGCCTGCTACGCCGCCGGCCTGCCCATGGAACGGTGCGCTGCCGGGCTGGAAGATGCGCGTTTCAGCGGGTCCCGCGGGGATGTGACACGGCTCCCGGGGCTCGTCTTGATCGACGACACCTACAACGCGAGCCCGGCGGCGGTCCGGGCGGCGTTGAACGACCTCGTCGACCTGGCCAGGGAGTCGGGTGGGCGGCCGGTGGCTATCCTGGGCGACATGCTGGAGTTGGGCCCTGACGCGGCGGATTACCACGAGGCCGCCGGCGCGTACGCGGCGGCGGCCGGGGTGTCGGCCCTGTGGGGAGTGGGTCCGCTATCCCGGTCGACCGTGGAGGGTTTCCGGCGAGCTTGGGCTTCGGAGACTGCCGACGAGGCGGAAGGGACGCGCGCTGCCGTGGAGGCAGGAAATGTGCGCTCGGCCGACGAAGCCTCCCCCGTGCTGGCGGGTCTGCGCCGGGGCGATGTGGTTCTCCTCAAAGCTTCGCGGAGCATGGGGCTGGAGGTCCTAGTACGGCGCATTGTGGAAGAAGCCGGGGCGGGAACGTGGGCCGACGGGTCTGAGGTGGACGCGTACAGGGGTGGGGCGACGGAGGGATCACAGACATGACGAAGGTCATGGCGGCAACGTTGGTGGCGATGGTCATCGCGATGCTGGCCGGTCCGCGATACATCCGCTGGTTGCAGCGGCGGGGTATCGGGCAGAACATCAGGGAACTGACACCCGAACGGCACAGCCTCAAGGAAGGCACCCCGACGATGGGGGGCGTGCTCATCCTGGTCGCGGCGCTGATCCCTTATCTCATCTTTGGCGGTCAGAGTGTATCCAGCCTGGTGGTGTTCATCGTAGCTTTCGGCTCGGGCGCGATCGGCCTGGCCGACGACCTGGTCAAGCAGCGCCAGCGGCGCTCCCTGGGGCTCAGCGCCAGGATCAAGCTTCTGCTGCAGGTGCCCCTGGTCGCCCTGGCCGTGTTCATAGCGCTCCGCTGGGGAGGGGTGGACACCGACCTCACACTGCCCTTCGTCCGGGATGGGCTGGCCATAGGCGGGTTCTACTACGTGTTCGCCTTCCTCCTCATCGCCGGATTCTCCAATGCCGTGAACCTGACCGACGGGCTGGACGGGCTGGCGGCGGGCACGGTCGCCGTGGCCATGTTCGCCTACGCCGGGATCGCCTTTCTCCAGGGGGAGACCGACCTCGCGGTCCTCGCCTCCTGTTTGACAGGGGCCTCGGTGGGCTTCCTCTGGTACAACACCCATCCGGCCACCGTCTTCATGGGGGATACCGGCTCGCTCGCGCTCGGAGCGGGTCTGGCAGGGATCGCGATCGCGACCAACATGGAGGTCCTGCTCCTTCTGATCGGGGGATTGTTCGTTGTGGAAGCGCTCAGCGTGATGATCCAGGTCATCAGTTTCCGGTTTTTCCACCGGCGCGTCTTCCTGATGGCCCCGCTCCACCATCATTTCGAGCTCAAGGGCTGGTCTGAGACCAAGATCATCGTGCGCTTCTGGATAGTCGCGGCGATCCTGGCCGCGGCGGGATTCGCCCTCTACTATCTCAGCAACACCCGTCTCCCGGTGGTCTGACCGTGGTCTCCCTCGATAGCCGGGGAGAGGGAGCGGTCCCCGGGGGCACCGTGCGGGGGGGTACCGTCCCGGGGGGCGCCGGCCCAAGAAGCGCCGGCCCAAGAAGCGCCGGCCTGCCTTCGTGGGTGCGCCGCGTGCTGGTGCTGGGAGCCAGCCGCTCAGGCACCAGCGCCGCCGCGGCCTTGGCCGCGCTGGGGCTTGCGGTCTATCTCAGCGATCGCAAAGACCCCGAGTCCTTGCCCGGTGTGGCTGCGACCCTGGCCTCCGGAGTGCGCTTTCTCAAGGAGGAAGACCTGGGCTCCCTCTGGCCCGGCCCCGACTTGGTGGTGAAGAGTCCGGGCGTACCGGGAGAGGCCCGGCCGGTGATGCTGGCCCGCGAGCGCGTGGTCCCCGTATGGAGCGAGCTGGAGTTGGCCTACGTCCTGCTCCCCAATCCCTTCGACGCCATCACCGGCACCAACGGCAAGACCACCACCACGGCTCTCCTCGGACACCTCTTTTCGGAAGCCGGCAGGCCTGCGCGGGTCCTGGGCAATATCGGAGTGGCGGTGACCTCGGCGGCCGGCGATGTGCGGCCCGACGAGGAACTGGTGGTGGAGGTGTCGAGCTTCCAGTTGGAGGATATCCACACGTTCCGGCCGGCAGCTGCCGTGTTCCTGAACCTGACTCCCGACCATCTGGACCGGCATGGCAGCATGGAGCGGTATCTAGCCTGCAAATCAAGGCTGTTTGCCAACCAGCGCGCGGGCGATGCGGCGGTGCTCAACCTCGCCGACCCGGCGATCGCGGGGCTGGGGGCCGAACTGGCCGGTCGTGCGGATGGTCCACGGGTGTCGTTTTTCTCGGTGAGGGGGGCGGACCCGGTGGCCGTCAGTGCCGCCACCGGGTCCGCCCCGACCATCCCGGCGCCCGCGCGACCGGCCGAGGCCGCGCACGCGGTCCTCACACCCGAGGCCTGGGTGGCCGACGGCCGGCTGTTCCTGCAGGGAGAGCCGCTGCTCCCCGTCGGCGACATCCGGCTGCCCGGTCTTCACAACCTGGAGAACTGCCTGGCGGCCGGCACGGCTGCGGTCGCCCGTGGGGTCGATAGAGAGGCCGTGGCGGAGGGTCTGCGTACCTTCGGCGGGGTGGCGCACCGCCTGGAGACCGCAGGAATCGTCGCCGGGGTGACGTATGTGAACGATAGTAAAGCGACAAACGTCGAAGCGACGCTGACGGCGCTGAACGCCTACCCGGAAAGGACCCACCTCATCTTGGGAGGGCGGGACAAGGCTTCGGACTACAGGCCGATCGCACGCGCCTGTTCCCGGGGGTGCCGGGGAGTCTATCTCATCGGTGAGGCCGCCCCTCTCATCGGGGAGGCTTTTTCCGAGGTCCGATCGGCGGAAGGTGGGGGCGGGGTGCCCGAGCCCAGGACGTGTGGAGACCTGGAGTGCGCGGTGTGGGCGGCTGCGGCGGCGGCCGTCACCGGGGATGTGGTGCTCCTGGCGCCCGCCTGCGCCAGTTTCGACCAGTACCGGGATTTCGAACAGCGAGGGGATCACTTCCGGAGCATCGTGGCAGGTCTCGCCGAGGCGTGATCGAAGGGGAGCCTCATTGAGCGGACAAGACGTCCAGAGAGCGTCATCAGGAGCCACCGTGGACCGGCGGCCTGCGTCGCACCGCTCCGACTCCCCGGGACCGGGCCCAGCGCGACACACGGTGCCCGAACGCCGTCCGAGAGAGGTGACCATGAGGCTCAAAGACCTCTGTCCCCTCTGGTACCACGTGACCTGGGTGACGGCCGTGATCCTCCTCATCGCCGGTCTGTGCATGATGCTGTCGGTCTCGGCGGCGGCCACAGAAGCGGGGGGAGACAAGTTCGTCTATATCCGGCAGCAGGGGATGACGGCAGTGGTGGGTCTGCTGCTCATGCTGGTCATCTCCCGGCTCAACTACCGGCGCATGGGGGTCTGGTCGATGGTCTTCCTCGCGCTCGTGGTGTTCTCTTTGCTGCTCGTACACGTTCCGAGCTTGAGCGCGAGCGAAGGAGGCTCGGCCAGTTGGATCCCGCTGGGACCGTTGGCCTTCCAGCCGTCTGAATTCGCCAAGCTGGCGGTGATCCTGGCCGGAGCCCATCTGCTTGTGAACCGCCGTAAGCGGGTCGGCGACTTCGCCTCCTTCATGTGGCCGTTCGGGGCCGTGGGCCTGGGGATGTGTGCCCTGGTGATGATCGAGGGCGATCTGGGCACCGCCGTCATCGTCGCCGGGCTGCTGCTGGGCATGCTCTGGATCGGAGGCATGCGCGGCCGCACTTGGGCGTTGGTCGCCGGGGTGGGACTTGTCACCGCGGTGGCCTTCACCTTCTCCAGCAGCGAGAGGATGAGCCGGGTCCTCTCCTTCCTCGATCCTTCGTCCGATCCTCACGGGGCCAGCTACCAGCTATCCCAAGCGCTCGTGGCTCTGGGTCGTGGGGGTTGGCTGGGGGTGGGCCCGGGCGAGAGCGTCCAGAAGTTCAGATACCTGCCTAAGGCGCACACCGACATGATCTACGCGATCCTGGGCGAGGAGTTCGGCCTCCTGGGAGCCGGTCTGGTCCTGGTGCTCTTTGCCGTGTTCGCGGTGGCAGCCTGGAAACTTGCCAGCCGGTGTGCCGATCCCCTGGGCAAATACCTGCTCGCCGGCTGCGGTATGCTCGTCACGCTTGAAGCCGTGGTCAACATAGGTGGGGTGGTGGGGGCGCTGCCTCTCACCGGGGTGCCCTTGCCCTTCATAAGCTACGGGCGCAACAGCCTCATCGTCATGTTCGTGGCTATAGGGTTGATACTGTCGGTGGGCCGGTTCGGTCAGGCCCGTCACGCGCCATCTCCGGCGGAGGTCTACGGAAATGTCACGGATATTGATCGCCGGCGGCGGGACGGCGGGCCACGTGGTGCCCGCGCTGGCGCTCGCTGACGTTCTTTCCGGCCGCGGTCACGAAGTGGCCTTCTGCGGTACCGAGAAAGGCATGGAGAAGACGTTGGTCGCCAAAGCGGGCTACGCCTTCTCGGTGGTCCGCATCCGCGGATTCAGGCGAGAGTTAGGTCTGTCCACCCTGCTGACCCTGGGGTCGATCCCGGTGGCCGGCCTGGACGCCTGGAGATTGCTCCGCGTGTTTCGGCCGGCGTGCGTAGTCGGAGTGGGGGCGTACGCCTCGGGTCCGGTGGTGGCTGAAGCTGCTCTCCGAGGGATCCCCGCTGTGGCTGTGGAGATGGATTCGCACATGGGCTGGACGAACCGCATCCTCAGCCGGGTGGTGGACAAGGTCTGTCTTTCGTTCCCCGATGCCGAGCGCATCGGCGGCAAGTACGTCTATACGGGACGGCCGCTCCGCCCTGGTCTTCTGGCCGCTACCAAAGAGGAGGGGCTGGCCAGGTTCAACCTGGCGCCGGACCGGCCGGTGCTGCTGGTCTTCGGGGGCAGTCTAGGCGCGCACACCCTGAATGAGGCCTGTGTGGCGGCCTTCGCGCACGCGGAGACTCGTTTCCAGATCCTGCACGTGACCGGAGAACGAGAGTACGCGAAGGTGGCCGCGGTTCTCGCGGGACCGGAAATCAACCGGTCCTATCAGACGTTCCCCTTCCTGGACGATTTTCCCTTGGCCTTGGCGGCGGCGGATGCTGTCGTCGCCCGCGCGGGCGGGTCGGTCGCGGAAGTGCTGGCTCGGGGAGTGCCGGCGCTCTTGGTCCCCTATCCTTTTGCTGCCGGAGATCACCAGACCCGCAACGCCGCGGCCATCGCGGCCCGGGGTGCCGCGCTCGTCGTCGCCGACGCCGATCTGGATCCAGCGGCCCTGACCCGGGAAGTAGCGACGCTTCTCGACCCCGAGGTGAACGCCCGCATGAAGGCCGCCGCCCTCAGACTGGCACGGCCGGACGCGGCTACCCGCATCGCCGACCTCGTAGTAGAATTATCGGCCGCGCGTGGGCGCTACTACCATGACTGAAGCCACTCTCACCGACACCACCAGCACAGCCGCTCCGCCCTGGCTGCGGACCCTCCACTTCATCGGTATAGGTGGGGCGGGGATGAGCGGCATCGCTCTGGTCTTTCACGATCGGGGCTTCGGCGTCACCGGCTCGGACCTCAAGCCCTCTCGCTACGTCAGCCTACTGGAGAAGGCCTCCGTCCCGGTCAGGATGGGCCACAAGGCGGCGAACATCGATCATCCGGACGTGGTGGTGATCTCCTCCGCTGTTCCCCCGCACAACGTGGAACTGCAAGAGGCTCTCCGCCGCGGGATCCCGGTGGTGAAGCGTGCGCAGGCTCTGGCGTGGCTCGTGGATTCAGGCCACGGGATCGCGGTCTGCGGTACCCACGGTAAAACGACGACCACGTCGATGATCAGCCGGGTCCTGGTCGACGCCGACCTGGATCCGACCTTCCTGGTGGGCGGCGAGCTGAACGACATGGGTTCGAACGCGCGCAACGGGTCCGGAGGGTTCGTGGTCTGTGAAGCCGATGAATCCGACGGGTCCCTTCTGCTGCTGCGCCCCGAGGTAGCCGTCCTAACCAATCTGGAGCTCGATCACCATAGCCACTACCTGCATGTCGAAGACGTCGAGGACGTCTTCCGGGACTTCCTCGCACGGCTGCCGGTCGAGGGCAAGCTGGTCTACTGCGCGGAAGATCCCCGGGTCTCCGCTCTGGCCGACGGGGTGGGCTGCCGCGCTTGCTCGTATGGGTTCGCTCCCGGGGTCGACTATCAGGCCCGGGAGGTGGCAATGCGGCACCTGGGGAGCAGTTTCGAGGTCTGGGAACGCGGCCGCAAGCTGGCCGACGCGAGTCTGCTAGTACCGGGACGGCACAACGTCCTCAATGCCTTGGCCTGTTTTGCCACCCTCACGGAAGTGGGGCTGGCGCCGGGTCAGATCAGCGCGGGCCTCGGCACGTTCGGGGGCGCGGTGCGCCGGTTCCAGATCAAGGGAGAGAGGAACGGAGTGACCGTGGTCGACGACTACGCTCATCACCCCACTGAGCTCAGGGCTACCCTGAGGGCCGCCCGCGAGGGTGATTGGTCACGGGTGGTGGCCGTCTTCCAACCCCATCTCTACTCTCGGACCGAGTTCCTTCACGACGAGTTCGCCGAGGCTTTGCTCGAAGCGGATGTAGCCGTGGTGACCGATGTGTATGGGGCCCGCGAGGATCCCCGCCCTGGCGTCAGCGGCAAACTGATCGTAGACAGCATCCTCAGGCTCGATCGATGCAAACCTGTGGCCTACCTGCCCCGGCTCGGGTCGGTGGTGGACTATCTCGAGGGATTGGCCGCGCCCGGTGACCTGATCCTCACCCTGGGGGCTGGTGACGTGCATCGGGTCGGCGAGCGCTTCCTGGCCGCGGGCTAAGAAGCGTCTCTCGGTGGACTCGGCCACGTCTTCCCTAGAATCCCTGGCCGACGGACTGCGCCTGATCGAAGGCGCGCGGCTGTGGGCCAAAGCCCCCGCCGCTCCCTTCACGACCATCGGTACAGGGGGCAACGTCGGTCTGCTCGTCACCGTCTCCCACCCTCGGTCTTTGGTGGCTGCCCTCGAGCTTGTCGGATCGAGCGGCTGCGCGTGGACCTGTCTGGGAGCAGGCTCCAACTTACTTGTCGCGGATAGGGGGTATCCCGGGGTCCTGATCAAACTCGATGAGGACTTCCACTACGTGGAGGGCATGCCCTCCGAGCCGCGCGACAACGGAGCTGATGTGTGCCTCACGGTCGGAGGCGGTGCCTACCTGACCAGGTTGTCCGCGGTGGCGGCCGAAGCCGGGCTCTCAGGGCTGGAGTTCGCCTGTGGGATCCCCGGGTCCGTGGGAGGGGGCGTGGCCATGAACGCCGGAGCTCACGGATGGTCGCTGGCCGACGTGGTTCAAGAGGTCGAGATAGCCTCGGCTTCCGGCTTGAGGTGGGTCCCCGGCGACGCCCTGGAGTGGGGTTATCGGTACTGCCGGCTTCCGGAAGCTGCCTTTGTTACGGCCGTGCGCCTGCGCCTGACGAGCGGCGACCCGACGGCCATCCTCGAGCATCATCGTTCGCTGCTGCGCAAACGTCGCACGACCCAGCCTCGCGTGGCGCGCACATTCGGCAGTGTGTTCAAGAACCCGCCCGGTGAGCCGGCGGGAAGGTTGTTGGAGGCCGCCGGGCTCAAAGGAGTGAGACGGGGTGGCGCCGAAGTATCCAACGTCCATGCCAATTTCGTGGTGAACCTGGGAGACGCGACTACCGCCGACGTACTCACGTTGATGACCTTCATGCGACAGGGAGTGCACCGGACCAGCGGGATCCTTCTGGAGCCCGAGGTCAGACTGCTAGGGACGTCGTTCCCCTGGGAGTCGCTCCCTGCTGGTTCCCAGGGGTTGCCGGGTCCTGATGGATAAGCGCGTCAGTGCGCGTCGCCGCACCGTGGGCCGGGAGCGAGGCCGAAGGCGGGTGACGGTGGTGGCGGTCATCGTGGTGGTGATCGCCTGCGCGGCACTGTTTCTCTGGCTGCGCTCTTCGGACGTCTTCGCCGTGAAGCGGGTCACCGCCACAACGAACGCGCACGTCACCTCTGAGGAGATCTACCAGGCCACCGCCGCCGCGCGCGGGGTGAGCCTGTTGCGTCTGTCGACAGAGGAGGTCAAGGCCGAACTGTCCGCTCTTCCGTACGTACGCTCCGTCCAGGTCCATCGCCGGTTTCCCGATACCCTCGAGGTTGAGCTGGTCGAATACACGCCTATCGCTCGTGTCGGGGTGAGGTCAGGAGAAGTGTGGTCCGTGGCGGAGGACGGGAGGGTCCTGGAGATGGCCCCCAAGTCCTCTCTGCCCCTGGTGGTGACAGAGAGCGAGGTCTTTCCGGTCGCCGGCCAGTACCTACCCGGCATCTTGGCCGGGGCTCTTTCGCTTGCACAGTTGGTGGCCGCAGAAGGCGCGCCCGAGACCCTTCCCGCGCTGGATCACATCGCTGTTTCAGCTGGGGGCGAGTTGACGATGCTGTGCAAGGGCGGGACCGAGGTGCGATTGGGCGAACCCAAAGAACTCGAGCAGAAGTTGATGGTAGCTTCATCCATCATCGAGCAGTACTTGAGGGATGGTCGGCGACTGCTCTACGTGGACGCGAGCGTGCCCGACAGGATAGCTGTCAACGCGGAATGAACGTGGTATTGTGCCCATTAGAAGGAATAGCCGGTCTCAGCACGTACTGACGAGTGCGTGCCGACACATGGTCTGACGGATGTTCAAGACCTTCGAGCCCCGTCGGGCGTGTCTGCGAATATCAAGTACTAGTTGAGGGATTGGTTGAAAGACTCGAGTTGGAGTCCTGTGATTCGATGAATGTGGAGGTTCTAGGATTATGAACGACACGGGATCCAGCTACCTCGCGGTGATAAAGGTAGTCGGGGTCGGCGGAGGAGGCACCAACGCCGTTAACCGGATGGTCGACGCCGGGCTGAGAGGCGTGGAGTTCATCGCCGTGAACACCGACGCTCAGGCTCTCTTGATGTGCGACGCCGATGTGAAGCTGCATATCGGGGGGAAGATCACTCGGGGCCTGGGAGCAGGCGCGAATCCTGAAGTGGGCCGGGCGGCCGCGGAGGAGAGCCGGGACGAGATCAGGGAGATCCTCAAGGGAGCCGACATGGTGTTCGTGACCGCCGGCAAAGGCGGCGGGACCGGCACCGGCGGAGCCCCGGTCATCGCGGAGATCGCGCGGGAACTGGGTGCGCTTACGGTCGGGGTGGTGACGAAGCCGTTCGGCTTCGAGGGGCGCAAGAGAGCGTCTCTGGCGGAGGGCGGCATCGAGGCCCTGGCCAAGAAGGTCGACACGTTGATCATCATCCCCAACGATCGCCTGCTGCAGGTCGTGGAGAAGAGGACGTCCATAATCGAGGCCTTCAAGGTGGCCGACGATGTCCTGCGTCAAGGGGTGCAGGGCATCACCGACCTGATCACGGTCCCGGGGCTCATCAACCTCGACTTCGCCGACGTGCGGACGATCATGCGCGACGCGGGCTCCGCCCTCATGGGCATCGGTATGGCCAGTGGCGAGAACCGGGGTGTCGAGGCGGCCAAATCGGCGATCTCGTCGCCTCTGCTTGAATCCTCCATCGAAGGGGCTACCGGTATCCTGCTCAACATCAGCGGGGGCCCGGACATGGGCCTCTTCGAGGTCAACGAAGCCGCAGAGATCATCTCCACCGCCGCGGATACCGAAGCGAACGTGATCTTCGGTGCGGTCATCGACGAGTCCCTCGGCGAGCAGATGCGGGTGACCGTGATCGCTACGGGTTTCGACCGTCTGCAGCGGGCCGACAGGTTGGCGGCCGATAGCTCGGTCGAAGTGGTCGCCCCGAGGCCGGCGGACGTGATCCCTCCCCAGACCCACACCTTCGAGATGGACGAGGATGTGCTGGACATCCCCCGGTTCCTGCGCGACAAGGACTAGCGCCTAGTGTGACCGCCAACGTCGGCGAAGGCTCTTTCAGTTCGGCGCTAGAGGAGCGGATCGATCCCAAGGCCCGCCCCCGGTTAGAGGTGCGCGAATCGGGTCCGGTGGTCTTCCTTGAGGCCGAACTGCCGGGCGTCTTCCGAACCGTCTTCACCAGCCGGCTGGGCGGCGTCAGTCTAGGCCACTTCGCCTCGCTCAACCTCGACGCTCGCTCGGCCGACGACCCCCGCGCGATAGAACAGAACCGCGCTCTGGCCGGGGGCATCGTGGATGGCGGTGACGCCGCGGCGGGCGCCGGCTCGGTTCGCCGCTTCGTGAGCCCGCTCCAGGCTCACGGTGTCCGCGTAGTAGGCGCCGCGGAATACGCCCACGACCATGACGACACTCCGTGCGATGGCTTGACGGTCAATCCCAATCTGGATGGAGGCCTGGCCGCGCTTCTGCTTTTCGCCGACTGCGTCCCTGTCGTCATGGCCGGAGAAGTGGACATGGCCGTGGTCCACGGAGGTTGGCGGGGGATCCTGGGGGGCGTCGTCCAGCGAGGTGCATCGGCCATGACCGGAGCGCCGGCCGGTGCAGTCATCGGTCCGAGCATCGGGCCCTGCTGCTTCACGGTCGGGGAAGAAGTGGCCCGGGCTTTCACTGCTCGGTATGGGTCGGAGGTCGTCGGCCCAGAGGGCGCCGGCCCAGAGGGCGCCGGCGTCTACCGGGTCGACCTCTGGGCCGCCGCGACGAAGGCGCTTGCCGAGGTGGGCGTGAAGGAAGACCAGGTGGTCAACCCCAGGCTCTGCACGGCCTGCAACACGGACTTCTTCTACTCCTACCGCCGGGAAGGCCCCCTGACCGGCCGGCAAGGCTGCATCGCGTGGGCGGTGGAGACGTGAAAGTGGGTCTCGAGCACCTGCGTGCCAACCTGGCTGAGGTCGAGCAACGCTTCGAGGAGGCGCGGATCAGGGGGGGCTGGACGGAGCAGCCTCGCCTGCTGGTAGCGTCCAAGTACTTCTCGGTGGAGGAGATGGCTTCGCTCCAAGGAGCAGGAATCCAGCTTGTCGGGGAGAACAGGGCAGATGAGCTGGAGCGGAAATGGCAGAGGTGGAACGACGTTTTTGAGTTCCATTTCATCGGCCATCTGCAGAGCCGCAAGGTCCGGCAGGTCCTGCCTTGCGTGTCGTTGATCCATTCGATCGACTCGATCTCTCTGGTGGAGGAGCTTGAGAGGAGAGCAGAGACAGAGGTGCGAGTGCTCCTGGAGGTCAACGTGAGTGGGGAGGAAAGCAAGTATGGTATCCTCCCGGCGGCCGCGGAGACTTTCCTAGAGCGGGCTGCGGCCTATCGGAGCGTGATGTTCGTGGGTCTCATGACCATGGCTCCTCTGGTGGACGATCCGGAGGCAGCACGGCCGTTCTTCAGAGGCCTGCGCGAACTCCGCGACCGTTTGGCCGCCGTGTTCACCGGCCGCTACGAACTCTCCGAACTATCCATGGGCATGAGCAACGATTATCAAATAGCCGTCGAGGAGGGCGCGACCATCGTAAGGCTGGGTACCGCGCTTCTCTCCAACGCATAAGGAGGAAGGGATGGCTCTCGGAGGCATGTGGCACAAGACGCTCGTGTACTTCGGTCTGGCCGATGAAGACGAGGATTACGACGACGAGACTTTGACCGCACAGCCGGACATCGAATCCACGTACAAGGAGCGGGCCAACGTGAGGAAGATCGAGCAGAGCAGCCGGCGGCGCCAATCCACGGAGTTCGACGACATCTATGCCGAGGAGGACTACCGGGGTCAACGGGGTTCTTCGTCCGGCCGCGGTGCGCCGGTCCGGTCTCTTCCGACCGCGGTAGAACAGCCTCCGGTGCGCGTTCACCTGGTCATGCCCAAGAACTTCAACGACGCGCAGATCATCGCCGACAAATTCAAGAGCGATATCCCCGTGATCCTCAACCTGCAGTCCAGCGAGACCGACCTGGCCAAGAGGCTCATCGATTTCGCGAGCGGTCTCACCTATGCCCTCGACGGGGGTATGCAGCGCGTGGCCGACAAGGTCTTCCTGCTCACCCCCAAGAACGTCGAGGTATCGGCTGAGGAGCGTCAGCGTCTCCTGGAAAAAGGCTTCTTCAACCAGTACTGATGGCCGCAGGCCCCGGCGGCTCGCTGCCGACCCTCGGAGTGATAGGCACAGGCAGTGCCCTTTCGGCCCTAGCTCGGTGCCGGTGTCGTTCCTCCGAGCCTCTCGACCTGATCTTCTTCGATCCGTCCGGTGAGGACGTCGCCGAACTCGCCCGGAGCTCTGGCACGTCCGTGGCAGTTTCCGCGGACGAGCTGGTAGATCGCTCGGACGTCATCATGGTGGCGACCGAGCCGGGAGATACCTTGGCCACCATGGAGGCGCTCGCCCCGCGCCTCCCCGAAGGCCGGATAGTCGTCGTTTCTTCGGCTGGAGTGACCCTCGAGCTTCTGCGCACGGCTCTGGGGCCGGGTCCGGCTCTGCTCCGGGTCGTCTTCGACCCGATAGTATCGGAAGGGGGCCTGGTCGCGCTGTCTCCCGAACCGGGGACCGCGGTAGATGCTGTAGAGCGGGCGACCCGGCTTCTCTCCCGCCTGGGAGTGGTGGAGGTGCTTTCCGAGGACTATCTGGAGGCCGCCAAAGCGGTAGCGCGCTCGTCCGTCGGCCTCTTCGCCCTGGCTCTGGAGGGATTGGGAGACGGGGCGGTGGAGGCGGGCCTGCCTCGAGATGTGGCTCGAGTGTTCGTCAGCCAGACTCTGCTGGCCACCGCTCTCCTGCTGCAGGGTCACGCCGGTTCCCCTGCCGACCTGAAAGACCAGGTGGCTTCTCCCGGGGGCACCACCATCGCGGGTCTGGCGGTCCTGGAGGACGTGGGAGTGCGGGGGGTTTTCCTTCGGGCGGTCGAGAAAGCGGTGATGCGCGCTCACGAGGAGCGAGACGAAGACCCGTCACACGTGATTGAATAGTAGAAGACGAGCAGGGGCACAGACCTAGAGAGCGGAAGATCCCCAGCGAAGGGAGAGCGAAGTGAAAGTGACGCCTCTCGACATCCGGCGCAAGGAATTCAAACGTTCCATGCGTGGCTATTCCGACGAGGAGGTCGATGTCTTCCTCGACGACGTCGCCGACGAGTTCGAGCGCCTGTTCCAGGAAAACATCGAACTGACCGACCGCGTGCAGCGCCTCGACGAGCAGATAGCCGGCCATGTGCAGATGAGGGACGCACTGGAGAAGACCCTGATCTCTGCCCAGCTGCAGTCCGACGAGATGAAGGCGAACGCCCGTAAGGAGGGCGAGCTGATCCTGCAAGAGGCCGAGCTTAGGGCCCGCGAGATAGTGAGTGAGTCCTACAGCGAGACCCAGCGGGTGCAGCAGGCTTTGATCCAGCTGAAACACCTGGAAGAGGATTTCCGTTTCAAGTTCCGTTCGTTGCTCGAGGGCCATCTCAAGCTCCTCAACGATGCGACGCTCTCCACGCCGGCCGCCGAGCCCCCGGCCCTCGCGGCCGAAGCCGTGGAGGAGGTGGAGGCTCCGCTCGTCGTTCCTCCGCCCGAAGCGGAGGCCGAGCCGCAGCTCGCGGCGTCGCCGGAGGTGGAGCCGATTGTGGGGGCCTCATCATCGGAGGTGGTCGCTCCGCCCGTGGTGGTGGCGTCGCCCGTGGAGCCGCTGGTCGAGGAGGAGGGGCCTACCGAGGAGACCGAGGCGGAAGCCGCGGCGGCGGCGGTCCTCGTGGCACTGGCGGAAGAACCAGAAGGCGCCCGGGGAGCCGATGAGGCGGTCTACGTGGCCGCTGCCACGGAATCCGAGGAAGTAACGGCGGAGACGATCGTGGCTCCGGTGTTTGACGAGGGCACCGCGGACATGCCTGCCGCCGAGGCTGCGGCCGCCGAGAACGTCCTCACGGAAACTGTCCCCGCCGAGCCCCTGGAATCTGATGAGCCGATGCGGGGGTTCTTCTTCGGACAGCAGCCCGACGACATAGACGATACGTTCGTCCCCCCGGAGGGGGAGCAGCAGAAGGCACGCGATTTCGAATGGTGATCGGCCCATGAAAAGCGTGGCCCCAGGGGTCCCCGGCTCATCGGCGGCTTCCGCGTTGCCGGCGACACCCGCCCCGGCGGTGACCCCGGCAATACGGCCTGGAAGCGGAGGACTCTTGGTGGGAGTCCGGGTGAGTCCCTCGTCCCGCCGCACAGCCCTGCGCGGTGTCTATGGTGATCGGCTCAAAGTATCGGTCTGCGCGCCGCCGGAGGACAACCGGGCGAACCAGGAGTTGATGGAAGTCTTGGCGAATTGGTTGGAACTATCGCGTGACGGCGTTCGTATCGTGACCGGTCACACAAGCCGGGACAAGGTAGTCGTCTTCACGGGTTTGGGGGAGCCCGAGTTGAGGCAGAAGCTCGCCGGGCTGCTGGGTGCGGACCGACCACGAGGGAGCGGTTTTCAGAATGGATAAAGAGGCCCTCAAGGAACAGCTGCTGCTCGAGCGGGAGCGACTAGAACGCGAGATCGCGGAACTTGACGCCGACCTTTCCGAGTCTTTAGAAGACTCGTCGGAAGAGAGCCCGTATGATCAGCACATGGCAGAGACGGCGGGGGTCACGCTCGACCGCGAGATCGATCTCACGCTGCAAGAGAACGCCTTAGCCTCGGTGGCGCAGATCGACAGGGCCCTGGCCAAGCTCGAGAACGGTAGCTATGGGAAGTGTGACAAGTGCGGCAGACCCATCGGTGAGGACCGGTTGCAGGTGGCCCCTTTCGCCACCCTTTGCATCGACTGCAAGCGCCTGGAGGAGCGAAACCGCTGACGGGCGGTCCCCATTGATGAAGTTCGGATCTCCGGCGCTCGCCACCAGGCGTCGCGCGATTTTCAAATGGTCCCTTCTGGTCGTGCTTGCCGCCATCGCTCTCGCCATAGATCTGGTGAGCAAGAACTGGGCGGAGCACAATCTGGTCTTGGGTGAATCGCAGAGGATCCTGCCCTTTTTCTACCTCGAGCGCACGGCCAACACCGGGGTGGCCTTCGGCCTCCTCAGCGGAGGAGGCGCACTCATCATCGTGGCCAATGTCGTCGCCATTGCCGTGGTGGCGCTGTATGTGACGCTGGAGCGGCGCTATCTGCTCGCCGCGATAGCTGGGGGAATGATAATCGGAGGGAGCCTCGGGAATCTCTACCAGCGTATCGCCGCCGACGGGCGGGTGACCGACTTCCTCAAGTTCCCCCACTGGCCGAATTTCAATATGGCCGATGTCTTCGTCGATGTGGGGATCGCCATCATCGTCCTGGGGTTGATCGTGGAGACGGTGCGGGTCTGGAAGGCCGGCCGGCAGACGCCGGCTTCGCCCTGATGGACGGGCGGCCAAACAGCGGTCGCCACACCTTCCTCGTCGAAGCCCATGAACAGGGCGTGCGACTTGACGTCGCCCTGGGCCGCCGGGCGGGGATGGGCAGTCGCACCCGGGTCGCGGAACTCATCGGCTCTGGTGCGGTCACAGTGGACGGTCTCAGGCGGGCCAAGAGCTACCTGCTGGTAGAAGGCCAGACCATGGCCGTCAGTCTTCCAGAAGAAGCGCCCCTGGACCTGGTCCCCGAGGCACTGCCGGTCTCCGTGCTCTTCGAAGACGAGTGGCTGCTGGTGGTCGACAAGCCGGCCGGGATGGCCGTGCACCCCTCCAAAGGGCACTCTTCGGGGACGCTTGTCCACGCCCTTCTGGGGCACGGATTGGCCGGCGGCGAGGAGTTCCGGCCTGGTGTGGTCCATCGCCTCGACAAGGACACCACCGGGTTGCTGGTGGTGGCCAAATCCCCCGAAGTGCACCGGCGGCTGGTGGGGATGATGAGAAGGAGGGCGGTCGACCGCCGCTACCTGGCTTTGGTCCACGGCGGCTTCGCCGGAAACAGCGGCACTATCGAGGCGTCGGTGGGGCGAGACCCGGCCCGGCGTAAGTCGATGGCGGTAGGCGGAGCGGGCGCACGCGAAGCCCGGACGCACTTCCGGGTCCTCGAACGCTTGGGCGATTTCACCCTGGTGGAGGCGCGACTCGAGACCGGGCGCACGCATCAGATACGGGTGCACTTCCTGGCCATCGGCCACCCGGTGGTAGGCGATCCCACCTATGGGCGCCGGGACGCTCTGAGTCTGGGCAGGCAGTTCCTCCACAGCTTCTACCTGTCTTTCGAGCATCCGATGACCGGCGCCGAAGTGCGAGTGGAGGCGCCGCTGCCGGCCGATCTCGACGCGGCTCTTGCCCGTTTGCGCGCGGCCCGGTCGGTGGACCCGTAGCTCCCAACCCCGGGAACCGCTGACCGTTCGTTCTGGTGGCCGACGAAGCAAAGCTAGGCGCAGGCCGCGGCTACGAGACCCGGTCGAGATGGGTGCTAGACTTCTTTGGCCGTGAAAGAAGGCGAAGACATCAAGTCCGCCAAGAGTGGGGATGTGACTTCGGCCGCAGCCTCAGGGGTGACTTCGGCCATGGCTTCGGGAGTGGCGCCGGCCGTCGCGCCGGCCGTCGCCTTCTTCGATCTTGACGGGACCCTCGTATCCGGCCAGACCACCTTCCTTTTGATCAAGTTCCTCCGCCGGGAGGGCGTTGTCAGCCCGACCTTTCTCCTCGGCACCGGTCTGTGGTTCCTTGCCTACAAGGCCCGATTGGTGAAGGTGACCGAGGGATCGCGGAGCAAAAGCGCCTCGGTCTTGGAAGGGCTTGAGACGACCGAGGTCGAGGCGCTGATGAGACGCTTTTCGGAGGAGGAAATGGTCCCTCGGTTGCACCGGGGCGCCTGGGCCGCGCTGGCGGGGCATCTATCCGCGGGTGATCGCGTTGTGGTCGTGTCGGCCGCGCTGGGCCCCGTGGTGCGGGCCCTCTGCGAGCGGTTGCAGGTGGCCGACTATGTGGGCGCTTCCTGCGAGGTCGACGGCGATAGGTACACCGGTAGCCTGAACGGCACCATCCCTTACGGCGAAGAAAAGGCCAGGGTCGCGGCCGAGTTCATGGACCAGTGGGGTGCCGATCCCTCGGCGTGCTGGGCCTATGCCGATCACGAGACCGATATCGCTCTCTTGCGCTCGGTGGGTCATCCTGTCGCGGTCAGTCCGAAGCCCGCGCTCCTGGAGGCCGCGAAGAGCTCGGGCTGGCCCATACTGTCGTGAGGTGCGATCGTTGACCCGTGATCGTTGAGCCGTGATCGTAGAGCCGAGATCGTCGAGCCGCGATCATTGAGACGGCGCTGTTGAGACGCGATTGAACTGCTCCCCGGGAGGTATGAACATGGCCGACATCTTCCCCGATGACCTAGCCGTAGGCCGAGATCTGGACTCACTGGCTGTGAGCACCATCCGCACCCTGGCCATCGACGGGGTCCAGAAGGCGAATTCCGGCCACCCGGGCCTGCCCTTGGGAGCTGCTCCCATGGCTCACGTCCTTTGGACCCGTCATCTCAAGTTCGACCCTTCCGAGCCGGCATGGCCGGATCGCGATCGTTTCGTCCTGAGCGCCGGTCACGGCTCTATGCTGCTCTACGCCCTGCTCCATCTCTCCGGATACGGCCTGGCTATCGAGGAGCTCGAAGCCTTCAGGCAGTGGGGCAGCCGCACGCCCGGTCACCCCGAGTACGGTCTCACCCCAGGCGTGGAGACGACCACCGGGCCGCTGGGCGCGGGGTTCTCGAACGGGGTGGGTATGGCCGTCGCCGAAGCCTTTCTGGCGGCGACTTTCAACCGTCCCGGTTACAAGCTGGTCGACCATCGCACCTTCGGTATCGTGAGTGACGGGGACCTGATGGAGGGCGTGGCCTCGGAGGCGGCGTCGCTCGCGGGCCATCTGGGATTGGGGAAGCTGATCTATCTCTACGACGACAACCACATCTCCATCGAAGGCTGCACGGGTCTGACCTTCACAGAAGACGTGGGTCTGCGCTTCCAGGCCTACGGCTGGCAGGTGCTCACCGTGGGCGACGGCAATGACCTGGCCGCCATCGACGGGGCGATTGGGGAAGCCTGCGCCGAGGTGTCGCGACCCTCTCTCATCAAGGTCCGCACCGTCATCGGCTACGGCAGCCCCAACAAAGCTGGGACCGCGGAATGCCACGGGGCGCCTCTGGGGAAGGACGAGCTCAAGCTCACCAAAGAAGCCCTCGGCTGGCCGGGCGACCTGTTCTTCGCCGTCCCCGGGGTGGTCCGGCGGCAGTATGAAGCAGTGGCCGGCGGCGGTCGGGCGACCCAGGCGAGATGGCGGGAGTTGCTCGCTGGCTACGAGAAAGACCACCCGGAACCGGCGCGTCAGTGGGCTATGGCCATGGCCGGCCGTTTGCCGGAAGGCTGGAAGGATCTTCTCCCCGTCTTCGCCGCCGGAGAGAGCGTCGCCACCCGGTCGGCCTCGGGCAAGGTACTGAACGCTCTGGCGCCCTCGCTGCCGACGCTGGTAGGAGGTTCGGCCGATCTAGCTCCTTCGAACAACACATATCTGGCCGGGCTCGGCGACTTCCAGGCAGATGAGCCTGCCGGGCGCAACCTGCGTTTCGGGGTGCGGGAGCACGCCATGGGCGGAGTGCTCAACGGCATGGCCGTGCATGGAGGTCTGTTCCCGTTCGGCGGGACGTTCTTCGTGTTCTCGGACTACATGCGTCCGGCGGTGAGGCTGGCCGCACTTTCCGGCCTGCCGGTCGTGTATGTCTTCACCCACGACAGCATCGCACTGGGCGAGGACGGTCCCACGCACCAGCCGATCGAGCATCTGGCTTCGCTGAGGGCGATGCCCGGGCTGGTGGTCATCAGGCCCAGCGACGCGGCCGAGACGGCGGTCGCCTGGCAGGCGGCGCTGGAACGGAGGGTCGGGCCCACCGCCCTGGTGTTGACCCGGCAAAACCTGCCGGTCCTCGATCGGACCACGCTGGCCTCGGCCGAGGAGCTGCTCAAGGGCGGGTACGTACTCCTCGACGCGCCCGCGGGCGATCCGGACGTGGTCATAATCGCCACGGGGTCGGAGGTGGAGATCGCTCTCGCGGCCGCGGCCAAGCTCGGCGAGCAGGAGGTGGCGGCCCGAGTCGTGGCCCTGCCCAGCTGGGAGTTGTTCGAGGCCCAGGACGCGGGCTACCGCGAAGCGGTGCTGCCCCACCGGATCAAGAAACGGGTCGTCGTCGAGGCGGCATCGCCCTTCGGCTGGGAGAGATACTCGGGGGAGGAAGGCGTGATCATCGGCCTCGATCATTTCGGGGCCTCCGCTCCCGCGGGCGTGCTCTACCGGGAGTTCGACATCACCGCTGAGCACGTGGTCGAGAGCGCGCTGGGGCTGCTGAGTTAGGGTGGGGCTGGGGCCGCGGACCGCGGCCCCAGCCCCACCGGACTTCCGGGGCGCCGCCGCTTGCGGCGGCGCCCCGACAAGGATGGGAGAGATGCATGGAGGGCAATCCGCTTCTCAAGCTCAGGGAGTTCGGGCAGAGTGTCTGGTGCGACGATATCGGGAGGGATTTCCTTCTTGCCGGGAGACTGAAAGCGCTCATCGAGGAAGATGGCATCTGCGGAGTCACGTCCAATCCCACCATCTTCCACCGAGCCATCACCCAGGGCACGAGCTACGATCGAGCCGTGGCCGAACTGGCTGCGGCGGGGGCGTCGTCGGTGGAGACGATGGAGGCGCTGATGGTCGACGATATCCGCATGGCAGCCGACCAGCTGCGGCCGGTGGCGGTCGCGACGGCCTCCCGGGACGGCTGGGTCAGCATCGAGGTGGCGCCCGCGCTTGCCTACGACACTCAGGGCACCGTGGCAGAGGTGAAGCGCATCAGAGCCCTGGTGGACCGCCCCAACATCTTGGTGAAAGTACCCGGGACTGAGGAAGGCGTGGCGGCGGTTCGCGACCTGACGGCGCTCGGCTACTCGATCAACGTTACGCTGATCTTCTCGCTCGAACGGTATCGCGCGGTCATGGAGGCCTATCTGTCCGGACTAGAGTCGTTGCAGGTGCGGCGGACCACCGACCCTGGCGCGCCCGCGCCTGCGGACGTCCACAGCGTCGCGAGCTTCTTCGTAAGCCGGGTCGATACGGTGGTGGACAAACGACTCGACGCGCTCGTGGAGGAAGCTGCCGGCTCCGGCCGGGACCCGGCGCCCCTCCGGGCTCTCCGGGGCAAGACCGCGGTCGCGAATGCCAAACAGGCGTACAAGCTCTTCCAGGACACGATCTCGGGGGACCGCTGGGAAGCGCTCCGGTCACAAGACGCCAACGCGCAACGGCCCCTGTGGGCCAGCACCAGCACCAAGGACCCGGCCTACAGCGACATCCTGTACGTCCAGGAGCTGATCGGGCCGGATACCGTCAACACGATGCCCCTCAACGCCATCGCCGCCTTCCGCGACCACGGAAGGCCGGCGGAGACGGTGACCACGGGGATGGAGGAAGCTGCAACCCACCTGGAGTCGCTCGAGAAGGCCGGGATCAGCCTGACCGAGGTCACGGAGCAACTGGAGCGGGAAGGAGTACGCGCGTTCGCAGACTCGTTCGAAGCTCTGCAGTCGGCTCTGGACGAAAAGCGCCAGAGTCTTCTCTCGGGCTTGTGACCCTGGCGCGCATCCGGCCGGAGGTCGTGTGTGCCTGAGGTCTGGTGCGGCTGGAGGTCTGATGTGGCCGGAGGTCTATCTATCTTGACGCCGACCTGACCTGCCGATAGGGTAGGGTGATGGGGCACAACGAGGGGCGGCCGCTGGCGGCCACGGGTTCGCGACCGCGGTGACGAAAGGCTGGTGAGGGTCGTGGCGGACAATGCCGACGATCAGGTTCGCAGATCCAAGGTGCTGCTGGATGAGGAGCAACTCGGCCGCACCCTTTCGCGCATGACCCACGAGATCGCCGAACAGGCGCCCGATCTGGGCGACCTGGCCTTGGTGGGCATCCAACGCAGGGGAGTGGAGTTGGCAGTACGGCTGGCCGGTCTGTTCGAAAGCTTCTACAAGGTCAAGCCTCCTACCGGAGCCATCGACATCACTTTCTATCGGGATGACATCGACGCCCGACCTGGGAAGGAGTACGAGCAGCCGAAGGTCCATTCCACCGACCTGCCCTTCGACGTCAACGATAAGACCATCGTCCTGGTGGATGACGTGTTGTATACGGGCCGGACCATTCGGGCGGCCATCGAGGCCTTGTTCGATTATGGACGGCCGCTGTCCATCCGCCTGGCCGTGCTGGTCGACAGAGGCCACCGCGACCTGCCCATCAGGCCTGACTTCGTAGGCAAGAATGTGCCCACCAGCCGGGACGAGCAGGTGGTGGTCCACCTGGTGGAGACAGACGGCGTCGACGAGGTGGTGATCGAAGACTAGCGCCGGCCCAGCGGCCCGGTTCGCACCGCCCTGGAGTCGCCGCCCGCGGAGCGATACAATCATCTTGAGAAGGCGAACCTTTTAAACGTGTCCCGTGAGGCCGAAAGGGTACCGAAATGCATCTCATCTCCATCGACGATCTCAGCGTGGCTGAGATCGAAAACCTCTTCCAGTTGGGCGACGGTTTTCTCGAGGTAGCCTCGCGCTCGATAAAGAAGGTCCCGACCCTGCGCGGTCGCACCGTCATCAACGTGTTCCTGGAGCCGTCCACGCGCACGCAGTCTTCGTTCGAACTGGCCGGCAAACGGCTGTCTGCCGACGTGATCAACATCAAGGGGTCGTCGTCCAGCGTCTCGAAGGGGGAGAGTCTCAAGGACACCATCCTGACCCTGGAGAGCTACCGGCCGGACATCATCGTCATGCGCCACCCCCGCGTGGGGGCGTCGCGTATGGCCACCCGTTACACCAACGCCTCGGTGGTGAACGCCGGCGACGGGACCGGGGAGCACCCCACCCAGTGCCTGCTCGACCTGTACAGCCTGCGCCGGGTCTACGGGCAGATGGAGGGGCTCAAGGTGGCCATAGTGGGCGACGTCCTGCGCAGCCGGGTGGCGCGCTCCAATCTCTTCGGTTTCCGCAAGATGGGCATCGACGTGCGTCTGGTGGGGCCGCCTACGCTCATGCCGCCCGGTATCGAGTACTGGGAGGTGCCGATCTACAACGACCTCGAGGCCCTCGAAGACGTGGACGTCATCTACCTCTTGCGCATGCAGCTCGAACGGGCTAAGGGCAAGGTCCCGCCGGTGCCCTCACTGCGTGAGTACAGCCGGGTGTGGGGCCTATCGCCCTATCGGGTCAGGCCGGGTCAGCGGGTGATGCACCCGGGACCCATCAACCGGGGAGTGGAGCTGTCCGGCGACCTGGCCGACGACGACCGCTCGCTCATCCTGCATCAGGTAGAGTCGGGCCTGGCGGTGCGCATGGCCATCCTCTATCAGTGCCTGGCCGGGAGCCTGAGCGAGGAGCCGGCGGCGTAGGGGTGGGCGCCGGACTGACAAACCTCCTATCGGGCGCATATGACTGTCAGGTCCGGGTGCCTCTTGAACGTTCTTCCTACAAACCGTGACACAATCGATTTCCACCCCAGTCATCGCTTTTGACAGCGTGGAAGTAGGGATGCTAAGTTGGAAGACCAACATTAGGATGGCTGTGTTCACATAATGGACGCCTACGGCCTATCGATGAGGACGCGGACCGTCGAGAAGCGCGGAACGACAGGGGAGGCGACCAACTGGGAGGAGGATGGAATCTGGCAAACGATGTTTGGGGCCAGCAGTGCAAGATCACCTATGTGGACGAGGAGTGCTTCTGCGATCACTTTTGTAAACGGATGACTCCCACGATGTATGTGGCGGTCAAGGCTCAGTGTGAACCGACAGTGCGAAGGGGGAGAGGGACATGTCCGACGAACGTAGGAAAGATCTAGACGAGAAAGGCGGGGACGGTCCGGTTGGCGGGAATTCCGTCAGCCGTCGCGAGTTCCTGAAGATCGCCGGAGTAGCCGGCGCGGCGGTCGGCGTCGGCGCAGGTATGGGAGGCTTGCTGGCCGCCTGCGGCGAGGAAGAGACCACCACCACCGCAGCTCCAGAGACCACCACCACGGCGGCTCCAGAGACCACCACGACGGCCGCACCGGAAACGACCACCACCACCGCCGGCCCCGAGGCCGGCCGCGAGATCAAGGTAGGGGTGGTCTCGCCCCTCACCGGCCCTATCGCCATCTTTGCGATCGCCGACAAGTGGGGCATCGACCTGGTCAAGGAATTCGTGGGCGACGAGATGGTGCTCGGGGACGGCAAGCTCCACAAGGTGACCTGGCTGCTTAGAGACACGCAGTCCGACGACAGCCGGGCCTCCCAGGTGACCTCCGACCTGATCTTGAACGACAAGGTCGACATCCTGAGCGTGGGTGGCAGCCCCACTACGGCGGTCCCGGCCGCCGTTCAGGCGGAGACCAATGGAACTCCCATACTGTGCAGTAACTGCCCATGGCAGGCGATTGTCTTCGGCCGGTATCCAGATCTGAAGAACCCGGCGGACACCCCGGACAAGTGGGTCTTCGGCAGCCTCTTCGGCATAGAGCAGGCCACCGCGGCTCTCGTGCAAGTCCTGGGTAAGATCTCCACCAACAAGGTGGCAGGACTGTTCCTCGGCAACACCCTCGACACTCAGGCCTGGCAGACTCCAGGCATCGGCTTTGAGGACAGCCTCAAGGCGGCCGGGTACACGGTTATCAATCCCGGCTACTTCAACCTGGGGACCGAGGACTTCACCGCCATGATCAACGAGTACAAGAAAGCGGGCTGCGAGCTCAACATCGGCTCCAACCCGGGCAAGGACTTCCCCAACTTCTGGACGCAGTGCGCGCAGCAGGGCTACAACCCCAAGGCCTGCAACGAGATGATCGGACTGGGGGCTTACTCGGATCAGTTGGCCATGGGCGAGGCCGCCTACGGCATCATCCAGATCTTCACCTGGCACAAGTCTTGGCCGTATAGCGACAACATCAGCGGCATGACCAACGCCGAGGTGGCCGACCGGTACGAGAAAGACTTCGAGCAGCCGTGGGACCAGTTCATCACCGGGTACATGCGCAATGGCTGGACGCTGGACGTGCTTAAGAGAACCAAGGATCTCGACAGCAAAGAGAGCATCGTCGAGGCCATCAAGACTACGAATCTCGAGCTGATCACGGGCCCGATGGATATGACGGCGCCTGTCGATCCGGCCGCTCTGCACATCACGCCTGGTATCTGGAAGCAGCCGATCTCACTCGGTCAGTTGCAGAAAGGCGAGAAATGGGCGGTCGAGGGTCCAATGGTGGCCGCGGTCGACGCGCCGGGAGTGACCGACGCCGATCTCGTCGCGCCATTCGTCATAGAGTGGAAATAGTAGGCCACGCGCGGGCGAGTCTTGAAAGCTACCGGCCAATGTGGATGAATCACTAGCCTCAAGAGAGTGACGCGAAGCGGGCAGGTTGGCCGCACCCGCGGACTAGAGGCAACGCCCCCCGCTTCCCGGCGCGATGCGCCGGGAAGCGGGGGGCCATCTGTCTCTTGGGGGTGAACAACGTGAGGACGTTCTGGAAAGCATGAGCGCCGCGCGTCGCCGGGCGGAAACGAGTGGAAACAGGCATTTCGCCCGTTTGCCTCTTGGTCTTGCCGCCTTCAGTGTGTATCAAGACCCGATGAAGGGGAGAACCATTTCAAAGTTAGGCTAGTGTAGTCGGCCGAAGCCGGGGCAGGGCCGTGCGGCCGGGCCTGCAGCGGGGCTACCTCACGGAGGGGACCACTATGGCACGTAACATGGCAGTGATGGACGGCACCGAGGCCATCGCCCACGTCGCCCACAAGGTCAACGAAGTCATCGCCATCTATCCGATCACCCCATCGAGCCCCATAGCCGAGCACGCCGACGCCTGGAGCGCCGACGGCAAGAAGAACCTGTGGGGGACGGTGCCGCTGGTGGTGGAGATGCAGTCGGAGGGAGGGGCGGCCGCGACGGTGCACGGCGCGCTACAGGCGGGTTCGCTCAGCACCACCTTCACCGCCAGCCAGGGGCTGCTGCTCATGATCCCCACCATGTACAAGATCGCGGGTGAGCTCACTCCTACTTGCTGGCATGTGACCGCCCGCTCCATCGCCGCTCAGGCGCTGAGCATATTCGGCGACCACCAGGACGTGATGGCCGTACGCCAGACGGGGTTCGCCCTGCTCGCCTCTTGTTCGGTCCAGGAAGCGCACGACCTGGCCCTGGTAGGTTCCGCCGCCACCCTCAAGTCGCGCATCCCCTTCATCCACTTCTGTGACGGCTTCCGTACCTCGCACGAGGTGCAGAAGTTCGAGCTCATGGGAGACGAGGTGCTCCGAGCCATGGTCGACGAGGAGTACGTGCTTGCTCTCCGGGATCGGGCCATGACTCCCGACCGGCCGACTCTCAGGGGCACCAGCCAGAACCCGGACGTGTACTTCCAGGGGCGCGAGACGGTGAACAAGTACTACCTGGACTGCCCCGGGATCGTACAGGAATACATGGACCGGTTGGCCGGTCTCACGGGCCGGAGCTACCACCTGTTCGACTATGTCGGCCCTCCGGATGCCGAGCGAGTGATCGTCCTGATGGGGTCCGGGGCGGAGACGGCCCACGAGACCATCGACTATCTGACCGCCGGTGGCGAGAAGGTGGGCGTGCTCAAGGTGCGCCTCTACCGTCCCTTCAGCGTAACGCACTTCGCTCAGGCCCTCCCCGCCACGGTCAAAAGCATCGCCGTCCTCGACCGCACGAAAGAGCCGGGAGCCGCCGGCGAGCCTCTCTATCTGGACGTGGTGAACGCTGTCACCGAGGCCGGTCTGGACGTCAAGGTCATCGGCGGCCGGTACGGCCTTTCGAGCAAGGAGTTCACCCCGGCCATGGTCAGGGCCGTGTTCGACGAGTCGGCCAAGCTGGAGCCCAAGAACCATTTCACCATCGGTATCAACGACGACGTGACCCACACCAGCCTCGACCACGATCCCACGTTCGCCACGGAACCCGAGGACGTGTTCCGAGCCCTTTTCTATGGCCTGGGCAGCGACGGCACCGTGGGGGCAAACAAGAACTCCATCAAGATCATTGGGGAGGATACCGCCAACTACGTCCAGGGCTATTTCGTCTACGACTCCAAGAAGGCCGGGGTCCTCACGGTGAGCCACCTGCGCTTCGGCCCCCAGCCTATCCGCTCGGCCTACCTGGTGAACAAGGCCGACTTCATCGCCTGTCACGTGTGGGCGTTCGTGGAGCGGTACAAGACGCTATCGGCGGCTGTGCCGGGCGCCACCTTCCTGTTGAACGCCCCCTTCCCCGCGGAGGAGGTCTGGGACCGGCTCCCGGTCGAGACGCAGCAGAAGATCATTGACTTCCGGCTGAAGGTATACGCGATCAACGCCTATGAAGTGGCCAAAGAGACCGGCATGGGTGGGCGCATCAACACCATAATGCAAACCTGCTTCTTCTACTTGTCCAACATCCTGCCGCAGGACGAAGCGATCGCCGCCATCAAGAACGCCATCAAGAAGACCTATAGCAAGCGGGGCGACAAGGTCGTGCAGATGAACTACAACGCTGTGGACCAGGCCATCGCCAACCTGCACGAGATCCCCGTGCCCGACCAGGCGACCAGTACTCTACGGAAACCCAAGCTGGTGCCGGCGGAAGCGCCGGAGTTCGTTAGGAAAGTGACCGCCTGGATAATGGCCGGCGAAGCGGACAGGCTCCCCGTGAGCCAGATCCCGGACGACGGTGTCTGGCCTACCGACACCACTCAGTGGGAGAAGCGCAACATCGCCCTCGAGATCCCGGAGTGGGAGCCCGAACTGTGCATCCAATGCGCCAAGTGCTCCCTTCACTGCCCGCACGCTACCATCCGGGCCAAGGTCTACGACCCTGCGGCGCTGGCCGGCGCTCCCGCGACCTTCAAGTCGGCCGACGCCAAGGGCAAGGAATACGCCGGGACGAAGTGGACGGTGCAGGTCGCACCCGAGGACTGTACCGGCTGCGGTGCCTGCGTCCAGATCTGCCCGGGAAAGGACAAGAGCGACCCGGAACGCAAGGCCATCAACATGGCCTTCCAGCCGCCGCTCCGGCAGTCGGAACGGGAGAACTACCAGTTCTTCCTGGACATACCCGATCCCGACCGGTCGACGGTGCGGGTAAGCACGGTCAAGGGTAGCCAGCTTCTGCGGCCGCTGTTCGAGTATCCGGGAGCCTGCGCCGGCTGCGGCGAGACCCCGTACGTCAAGCTGCTCACCCAGCTCGTCGGCGATCGCCTGCTCATCGGCAACGCTACCGGCTGCTCGAGCATCTACGGGGGCAATCTGCCGACGACTCCCTACGCGAAGAACGAGGACGGCCGCGGTCCCGCCTGGAACAACTCCCTCTTCGAGGACGCGGCCGAGTTCAGCTACGGTCTGCGGCTGACCGTGGACAAGCACGGCGAGTTCGCCCGGGAACTCGTGACCTCCCTGCGCGACGTCATCGGCCCCGAGTTGACCAAGGCCCTGCTCGCCTCCAAGCAGGTAGATGAGGCCGAGATAGCGGCCCAACGTGCGCGAGTGGCCGAGCTTAAGGCCAAAGTGCGGGCGGCGATGGCGGGCAACGGCGCCGATCACCGCTACGGCCAGCTCCTGGGGGTGGCCGACTACCTGGTCAAGAAGAGCGTCTGGGGGGTCGGCGGAGATGGTTGGGCTTTCGACATCGGCTACGGGGGGCTGGACCATGTCCTGGCCTCGCAGCGTAACGTCAACTTGCTCGTGCTCAACACGCAGATGTACTCCAACACCGGTGGACAGTGCTCCAAGGCTACACCCATGGGGTCGGTGGCGCTGTTCGCCGCCGGGGGCAAGACGATCGGCAAGAAGGACCTGGGATCCATCGCCATGACCTACGGCAACATCTACGTGGCCCAGGTGGCCATGGGCTACAGCGACTCCCAGACGGTGCGGGCGTTCGTCGAGGCCGAATCCTATGAGGGACCGAGCCTCATCATCGCCTACAGCCACTGCATCAGTATGGGTTTCGACATGACCAAGGGATACGAGCATCAGAAGGCTGCCGTGCAGTCCGGCTCCTGGATCTGCTACCGCTTCGACCCGCGGTTGGCGGCCCAGGGCAAGAACCCGCTCCAGATCGATTCCAGGGAGCTGTCGCTCTCGGTGGACGATTTCGTGGCCCAGGAGAACCGCTACAACATGCTGAAAAAGGCTCACCCCGAAGCGGCGCAGATGCTGTGGGACAAAGCTCAGCGCCATGTGTGCACCCGGTGGGATATCCTCAAGCAGCAGGCCGAGATGGTCTACACTGCAGCGTGTCCGTTCGAACCGGGAGTGGTGGACGAACAGGCGCTGGCTGCCACCGGGGCCCGGGATGTCCACGGCGTCAGCAGCGGTCCGAACCTCCCGGCCGGTGGGAGCGTGGAGCAGGACGAGGAGAGCTAGCTCGCGGCCACGCCGGCTTCGGCGGTCTGTCGTGGCGGGGGTGTGTCGTAGCGTCTGTATGGCTGCAGTCGGTTGCACGGGACTGGCGGCGCTTCTGGCCCTGCGGTTCTTACCCCGCTGGCAGGCCGGGTTGGATGCAGGGCTGGGTTTCTTCTGTCTTGTGGTGGGGGTCTTCGTGCTTTTCTGGGCCAGGGAGGACGAGGGCAGTCCGGTGGCGCTATTCCTCGCGATCGTCGGCGCGTTGCTGGTCATCGGGAGTATCGCCCTCGTGATTGCTGCTGCTTCTTCCAAGCGGTTCGAGGAACGATGGCACAATACGGGAACGGACTAGGGAAAGGAGCCATTCATGCCCATTCGCAAGTCGGAAGCCGTCTGGCAAGGGACCCTCAAAGAGGGCGCCGGGACCATGCGGCTCGCCAGCGGCCTGTATGAAGGGCCGTACACGTTCTCATCGCGCTTCGAGGAAGCGGCGGGCACCAACCCCGAAGAACTGCTCGGCGCAGCGCATGCCGGCTGCTTCTCCATGTTCTTGGCGGCGCTGCTGACCGAGAAGGGGTACAAACCGGCGAGCGTCCATACGAGCGCTGCGGTTCATCTGGGCGCCGGGCCCACGATCAAGAAGATCGAGCTGGTTTGCGAGGCGACGGTGCCCGGCGTGGGTGATGACGAGTTCCAAGAGCTGGCAGCTCAGGCGAAGGCCACGTGCCCGGTCTCAAAGGCGTTGGCTGCGGTGCCGGAGATCCTGGTGAGCGCCAAGCTCGTGGTTTGACGTCGTTCTTGGCAGACGATACCGGGGCCGCCGGAGCGTGATCAGCGGGGCGCCCTCACCCCCAGGAGGACCGGGTCCCCCCGTTGACTTCTCGGTCCGCGAGAGCGACCGGGCGCGACACGTCCGGCTCGTCATGACCCTACGGGACGGCCTGGTAGTGGTCGTGCCGCGCGGGTTCGACCAAGAGCAGATCCCCGCGATAGTCGAACGGAAACGGCCCTGGATAGAACGAGCGGCAACTCGGGCCGAGGTCAGGCGAGCGGAGTCGTCATCGGGAACCGCGGCGGAGCTTCCGGGCACGCTGGAGCTACGCTGTCTCGGCGCTGAGTGGCGGGTCGACTACGCGCCACCTCGGGCGGATCGGGGGACCACCATGAGGACCGTGGTCCGGGAGCGCCCGGGGCGACGACTGGCGGTGAGTGGGGACACGGGCGACGCTCTGGCCTGTCGGGCGGCGCTCCGGCGCTGGCTGGTGCGAAAAGCCCGCACGACTATTCTGCCCCGTCTGGCCGTTCTGGCCTATGAGCACGGGTTCGCGACGGGGGCCGTCTCGGTGCGGGCGCAGCGGACGCGCTGGGCCAGTTGCTCGCACCGAAGGGCCATCAGCCTCAACGTCAAACTGCTCTTCCTACCGCCGGAGCTGGTGGACTATGTGCTCCTCCACGAACTGTGCCACACGGTGCGCCCCGACCATTCGCAGGCTTTCTGGACTCTCCTGGGGAAGCACGACCCCGACTGGAAGACCAAGCGGAGGCAGATGAGGGAGGCGCATCGCTTCGTGCCTCCATGGTTCGGCCTGGACTAGGCCCGGCCTGGACGAAGCCCGGCCTGGACCGTCTCGTCCGTCCGCGATACCATAGGGCAGCCTTTAAACGAGTCCCGTGAGACCGAAAGGAACTTGGATGGACACCAGTCCGCGTCCCTCCGCGCCCAGACTTGCCTGCCGCGCGTTACCCCCCGAACGATTCCTTCTTCCCGATGTGCATCTGTTCGATCCTGAGCACGGTGTGGACCTGGAAGGCGATCTGGTGGTAGAAGACGGCAGGATTTCCGCGCTCGGCAGGGGGGTGAAGCGCCCGGCCGACATAGAGGTGCTGGCCGACCTGGCCGGCTGCTGGGTGTTCCCGGGTTTCGTGGATCCCCACGCCCATCTGCGCACTCCAGGCTACGAGTACAAGGAAGACCTGGCTTCCGGCTCGCGGGCGGCCGCTGCCGGGGGATACGTGGCGGTCGTCGGGATGGCCAACACCGACCCGGTGGTCGATTCCGGCGCCATCGCTTCCTGGATCCTGGATCAGGCGGCCAAAGAGGCGGTGGTGTGCATAGGCCAGGTGGGCTCGGTGAGCAAAGGCCTCAAGGGTGAGGAATTGGCCGAGATGCGGGAACTGGCCGATGCCGGGGTGGTCGCGTTCGCCGACGACGGCAAGCCCCTCTCAGACGCCGATCTGCTGCTCCACGCCCTGCGCTACGCTCGGGGCACCGGGCGCCCCGTGCTGCTACATCTGGAGAACAAGAGCCTGTCGCTGGACGGGGTCATGCACGAAGGCAGGTGGAGCGCCCGCTTGGGCCTGCGAGGCATTCCCTCCGCCTGTGAAGCGGGGCCGCTGGCCCGGGACCTGGAGATCCTCCGGTATGTGGCGGGCGAAGAGGCTCGGCTGGCGGCGGGCCTCTCGGACGCGGGGGCGGGCCGCGATAGCGCCCGCTCGGACATGGGGGCGGGTCGCGACACCCCGACGCAGGGCCGCGTCGCGGGCCTGGCGGGGCCTCGTGTCCACTTCCAGCACCTCTCGTGCGCCGAGAGCGTGCGCCTGGTGCGCGGCGCCAAGAGCGAGGGGCTCCCCGTCACGGCGGAGGCCACTCCGCTGCACCTGCTCCTCACCGACGAGCGTCTGGGCAGCTTCGATCAGAACCTCAAGGTGAATCCGCCCATCCGCTCGGCAGACGACCGCGAAGCCCTGGTAGCTGCCCTGGCGGATGGCACCATCGACTGCGTCGGTACCGACCACGCTCCGCACGCCCCGCAAGAGAAAGAGGTCCCGATCGAGGACGCCGCCAGCGGCAGCACCGGTCTGGAGACGGCGTTCGCGGCACTGCACACCGGGCTGGTGCTCACCGGGAAGCTGCCGCTGGCCCGGCTGGTGGAGGTCATGTCCGGCGCTCCCTGCCGGGTGCTCGGCTTGGCCGAGCCTCGCCTGGGCGAGGGCGCGCCCGCCGACTTCTGTGTGGTCGATCTCGAGGAGACCTGGGAGGTCACGCCGGCCGCCCTGCGGGGCAAGAGCCGCAACTGCGCCTTTCTGGGGGAGACGCTCACCGGGAGGGTGCGGCTGACCGTAGTGGGCGGGGCGCGCCGCTTCGCGCGCGCCCGGGGCGAGGTCTGATGTATCGGGGCGACGTTCCCGGCTACGTGGTGCTGAGCGACGGCACCGTGTACACCGGTTTTGGGTTCGGGGCACCGGGCCGGGTGTTGGGTGAGGTTGTCTTCAACACCGGCATGACCGGATACCAAGAGATCGCCACCGACCCCTCCTATCACGGACAGATGGTCACCTTCACCTACCCGATGATCGGCAACTATGGGGTCTCCGACCACTTGCTCGAGTCGGCCGAGGTGCATTCCCGGGCCATCATCGTACGCGAGAGCAAGAACACCGCCTGGAACGCCACCTGTCCGGAGGCCTGGGTGGATTGGCTGACCGACCGCGGCGTCGTCGGAGTGGGCGGCATCGACACTCGAGCCCTGACCAGGCGGATCCGAGAGCACGGAGCCATGACCGCGTGCGTCGCGGCCGGACCCGGGCTGAAGGTGAACGACCTCCTGGCTGCGACCCGGGGGTTCCCGTCGATGAACGGCCTCGACCTGGCCAGCGCCGTAACCTGTCGCGAGTCTTATGAGTGCGTGCCGTCTGAATGGGCACCGGGGCCGGAGGCTCTTGCCGGCGAAGCCGAGTTCCACGTAGTGGCTGTCGACTATGGGATCAAACGCAGCATTCTCAGGAATCTTGCTGCTGTCGGTTGCCGCGTCACCGTCGTTCCCGCCTTCTGGACGGCGGAACAGGCGCTGGCTCTCGCCCCCGATGGGGTGTTCCTTTCCAACGGGCCCGGTGACCCGGCGGCCGTGGGGTACGCGGTGGAAACCATACGCGGTCTCGTCGGTAGGGTGCCGATCTTCGGCATATGTCTGGGCCACCAGCTGTTGGCCCTGGCGGCGGGCTTCTCCACCTACAAGCTCAAGTTCGGGCATCGGGGCATCAACCATCCCGTGCGCGACTACTTGACCGGGCGCGTGGAGATAACCAGCCAGAACCACGGTTTCGCCGTGGAACCGCCGCAAGTCGTGCGCGACGCTCTCCTCCGCGGGTCGGTGGTGGGCGAGGGCGGGGTGGCCGGGCTACGGGTGGAGGACATGATCATGGAATCTGACTTTGGCCCCGTGCAGGTGACGCACTTGAATCTCAACGACGGTACCGTCGAAGGGCTGCGCTTGCTGGACCACCCGGCCTACTCGGTGCAGTACCACCCGGAAGCGGGCCCGGGTCCGCACGACAGCTACTATCTGTTCAGGCAGTTCACACTACTGATGCGGAACGGCGCCGCGTCGGCGACCGTCGTCCACTAGGAGGTCACGATGGCAGCGAGTCCAGGTCCCAAGAGCTCGGGAGGCGGGGGCAACGGGGGGAAGCGAACGGAGATAAACCTGCGTCTGCCCGAGCAGATCGCGGGTGGCGTCTACGCCAACGGCATGATGGTGCAGCACACGAGCGACGAATTCATCCTCGACTTCGCCATGGTGCTCGGTCGGAATGGGACCGTCGTCTCCCGGGTGATTACCGGCCCGAGTCACGCCAAACGGATCGCCGAGGCGCTCCAGGAGAACCTGGCGAGATACGAAGCGTCTCACGGGCCCATCAGGGGCTCGAGTGGCCAACCGGGTTTCAGGATGGGTCTTCAGCCACCGGCCGACGAGCGCGAATAGAGAGGAGGCCGCGCGATGCTGGCTGTGGGAGACAAGGCGCCGCTGTTCGTGGCAGCCGGCACGGAAGGGGACGTGGACCTTGCGGCCGTCCTGGCCCGGGGGCCTCTGGTGCTCTATTTCTTCCCAAAGGCGTTCACGCCCGGGTGAACGGTGGAGGCGGTTGAGTTCAGCCAACTGCTTTCGGAGTTCGAAGGTCTGGGCGTACAGGTGATAGGCACGTCGGTGGACCCGATGGAGCGGCTCCAGCGCTTCCGCGACAAGTACGGGCTGCGTTTTCCGCTGGTGAGCGACAGCGACCGGGCGATAGGGAAGGCGTTCGGCACCCTTAAGAGCGAGCCGACCGGGTCGCACGAGCGGGACACCGTCCTCATCAGCGGTGACGGGACGATTCTGCTAGCCTATCAGCGGGCGCGGGCGAAGGGGCACGCGGCCGAGGTGCTGGCGACGGCGAAGGGATTGCGTGAAAAAGGCGTCATCTAGGGTGCGGCACGGGGGCTTCGCGGCCGGCCGCCTGAACTTCAAGGTGGGTACGAGGCTTGCCCTCCATGCGCTGATGGCAGGCCTGCTGGCCTGCCTCCTCGGCCTGGCTATGGGCGGGGGCGACGGCGTCCCTCCGGCCGCGGCCGGGACCGGGCTATCGACGTCCTCCGAGCGGGGAGACCAGACCACGCCGGAAAGCGCCACGCCTGAAGGCGCCGCGTCTCAAGCCACCGCGCTCGAGGCTACCGCCCCCTCTTCGACCGTGGACGTCGACGTGCTCGTGTTCTCCACCCAGACATCGGGTCTGGCCGCCGTGCGCGAACTGGCGGTCGGTGCGCCGCATCTGCGGGTCGCCCTGATCGCGGCCGGCAATCTCCTCGAGACCCCTCTGGCCCAGGGATTGGGGGTAGAGGACGCGCGCGACATCGGCCGCGTCAGAGGCGGCTTCTACGATGAGTGGCGGCAGGCGGTGATCAAGTCCTATGCCCAGCGGGGTCTCAGACCCTACAATGCCGGCGGCCGATTCGTGTATGAACCGGAGGTGTCGGCTCAGGCACTGTGGTCGTTCGTACGGGGCGCGAAGGCGCCCAACGTCCTCTTCTATTCCGGAAGGGTCCTGGCGGCGAGCGACCAAGAGGGTGGCAACTACGCGGACGTGCAGGTGGAGGGCGGCGGCGTCGTGCGGTTCAACACCCGGTACTTCATCGACGCCAGCGTCGAAGGTGATCTGGCCCGCATGTTGGGGGCGAGCTACCGGATCGGCCGTCATGAGGCGGTCTACAACGACGTCGCCGGCGTCAAACCCGAGTATCCCAGCGCGGCCAACAACTACGAGACCGCTCCTCAGATGTTCTCGCCCCTGTTGACGCTCAAGGTGTATGCGAGCGGCTACGCTCCCCGCATCGCCTCTCTGGTCCACCCCAACTACGACCCGTCCACCTATGCGTTCCTCACTCCTCTCAACCAGAGGAACGTGCTGGCTTTCAAGACCAGTTGGACGATGACCATCGCGGTCCTTCCCAACGCCAAGCGAGAGTTGAACCAATCCTGGAACGATTGGCCCGACGTCGGTCTGGCCTACCAGTGGATCTTCTCCCCTGAGAAACGAGGGGAGATACGCCGCCGGGTGCTCGAGTGGTCCATCAATCGCGTGCGCTATCTCCAGGAGCACGGGTACCCCAAGGTGGGGATAGCCTCCGTACCTCAAAAACTGTACGTGAGGGAGGGTCCTCGCATCGTGGGTCTCGACACCTATACGGTCTTCGACCTCCGATCCGGGGCTTCACGCCACTCCGTGGCGGTTGGCTGCTACGCGGAATACGACCGGCACGACGCCTTCTATCCCACCTATGTGGAGACGACCCGGTACGTACGGATGCCCATGGAGGCCCTGATGGCCGAAGGCCATCCCGACATCTTGGTCTCGACGGCGGTCTCTTCCGATTTCCGCGCTTACAGCTCGGCCGTCCGCATGGAGCACACCCGGGCGAACATGGGCGGCGCCGCGGGGGCCGTCATCGTGGTCGCCGACAGGCTGAGGATCGCCCCGGACCAGGTGCCGTACGAAGAGGTGCGCAGGCTGCTCTTGGCCCGAGGCTATCGCCTCGACATCGCCGGTTAGGTCGAACGGTCCCCCGCGACGAGCGCGGTCCGCGCCGGCTACATCTGTCCTTCTGGCTGGAGCAAGGCTATGGGGATGCCGTCCGGATCGGCGAACATGGCCCACTGACCGATGCCCTCGATCGCCGTCGTCGGGCACCACGATGGTTGCTCCCGCGTCGGTCGCTCTCGCCAGCGCGGCATCGATATCATCGACCGCGAAGTACGTGGTGAGTGCACACCCGGGAGCCGTGTCGGGCTTCGCCAGCATGCCTCCGCCCGGCTGAGACCCCGTGTCGATCAGCGTGTAACCGGGAAACGTGGATTCGTCGAACTTCCAGTCGAACACCGCCGAGTAGAAGGCCTTGCCTTTCTCCAGGCCGGTCACCATCAGTTCCCAGTGGACGATCGGATTGCCCATGGTCGATCCCTCCTCTTACTGCTTGACGATGTCCTTTAGGTGAGCTTCCGCCCGGCCTCCGCCTCCGGCCGCCAGGGTCTCGTGGTCGGGAATGGTGTATACCCGGATCTTGTCGTCCAGGAAGTCGGAGAAGGCCAGGAGGGTGCCGTCGGGGGAGACGTCAAGGCCGGTGCACTGATTGCCGCCCACGATGGCGTCGAGGATCTCGCCGGTGGCCGTGTCGATGGCGAGGATGGAACCCCATTCCGGGCCGGGGATGTAGTAGGTCTTGGGATTGTCCTTGCCTCGGTTGGAAATGTAGAGCACCTTGCCGTCCGGGGACAGGTCCATGGTGTTGGGGCGATGGTCGGTGTCGGCCAGCTTGATGACCTCGTCGGTGGCCAGATCGACCACGAAGACCTCGTTGGTCGACAGGTCGTCGACGTAGAGGAGCCCGCGCGCGTCGTCTCCTACCATATGGCGCATGGCGCCGCCCGTCTTGAAGATGACCTCACCCTCGCCGGTGGCCAGATCGATCCGCTGGATGTCGCCGTTCTCGAAACCGGCGACGTAGAGGCGCTTGGCGTCGGGAGTCACGTAGAGGCCGCGGGGAGTCACCACCGTCCTTATGCGGCGCACCAACTTGCCCGTGACCAGGTCGATCTCGGAGACGTCGTTGCTGACCCAGTTGGAGGCCCACAAGGTCTTCTCGTCGGGCGAGAGCAGCAGGACCTTGGTCCAGCTTCCCCCGGTCTTGAAGATGCGCTTGACCTCGCGGGTGGCCCGATCGATCTCGAAGACCGAAGCCGTCTCCATCTGGCTGGCGTACACGGTCTTGCCGTCTTTGGTGAAGATGACCTCCACGGCGCCGTGCTCGCCCAGTTTCACCTGGTCGATCTTCTTCCCTGTGGTGGGCTCGAAGATCTCCAGGCCGTACCCGCCCAGCAGTGACACCCACATCTCCTTGCCGTCTGGGGTGAAGGCCACCTGCTTGGGGTTGGGACCGCACTTGAAGCGCACCAGGCTGTCGTAGAGGAGCCCTTTGGGATCGAGCCAGACCGAGACCGTCTGGGGCTCCACTAGGTCGACCTCCCGCGTGATCACCTTGAAACCGGAGGCCCAGATCTTCAACTGGATCTTCCCACCGGGGGTGTCCGCGTCATAAGGCGTCTTGCCCGACGCCACGGTGCCGTCCTGCAGGGTTATCTCGAGCTTGGCCCCTTTGGGTGAGCTGTTGACCGTGAGTTGCTGCGGAGCCAGGTTGGGAGCGGTGGAGCGGGTGGTGGTGGTGCCGGGGTCACCGGCGGCTGCGCCGGAGCCGGTGCCGTCGGAGCCGGTGTCGTCGACCGGTGCCGCGCGCGCCGGTGGTCGTGGTGGCCTCCAGCCCTGACGTACCGGCCTGGGCGGAGACCACCGTGCTGGGAGTCTGCCCGCTTTCTGCTCCGTGGTGACCGTCTCGGCGGCGCTCGACGAGCCCGCGGCTGCCAAGCGATAGACGCCGTATGCGACAGCTGCGAGCACGACGACCAACAGTGCGAGGGCGACCGCCCGCCGCCGTCCGTAGTGAGTGGTCGCTCTGCGGGCTTGTCGGTGCTCCTGACGGCTCGATGGCTCGTGGTACGAGGGTGGGACAGGGTCCATGGATAAATGATAGCTGATGCGCGCCCGGTGCTCGTCCGCCGGTCTCCCCTTGCGCTCAGGTATGCATGTGTGAGACGTTCTATGCATGACCCAAACGCCGGCCGGAAGAGGAGTGAGGGAAAGGCGAGAATAGGAGGGGTGATGGCAGAGGACGTGAAAGTGAAAGTAGACGTAGCGCAGGAGATCTCCGCTGAAAGGAAGATGCTTAAGCGCTCGCTGACGTTGCTACCGCTGTTCGGGATCATCTACTTCACGATCAGCGGCGGCACGTTCGGCATCGAGTCCCTGTTCAGCTACTCGGGCGCGGGCATGGCGCTGCTGCTGATCGGCGTCATTCCCTTTGCCTATAGCATCCCGAACATCCTGATGGTGCGGGAACTGCAGTCCATGATGCCGGTTGAGGGCGGCTACTACCACTGGACCAAGCAGGGCGTTCGGCAACCCCTTCCCGGCTTTCTGACCGCCTGGATGAACTGGGTGATGTCGTGGGTAGACGTCGCCATCTACCCGGTGCTCGGCGGCTGACTACCTGAGCTTCTTCTTCCCGGCCATAAGCGACGGCGCCGGGGGCATCCCCGGCTGGGTGATGCAGTGGCTGGTCGGCCATCGTCATCATCGCGATCATCTCCCTCCTGCAGATGCAGAGGAGCCCGGCTGGCCGGGATGACCAGCATCTGGATCGGTGTGATCCTCTTGATCCCCCTCCTGATCATGAGCGTGCTTGGCTTCTACAACTGGGGAGTGCACGGCAGCGAGCTTCCACATGACTTTCCTGCCGAAGGACACGGGCGTCACAGGGGCCTTCGCGTCGGGCTTGTTCGTGGTCATGTGGAACTACATGGGGTGGGAGCTACCCACCTCGGCCGGTGACGAGATCGTCAAGCCGAGGCGCACCTACCCGCTGGCGATGGCCGCTGGTGCTCATCGCGGCGATCGCCACCTATGCCATCCCCACAGTCGCCGCTCTCTACGGAGGCGCCGGCGAAGACAACAAGGTCCTGCTCTGGGGCCTCGAGGAGTCAGAGGAGGGGGCCGGGATCGGGCCTGACCTAGAAGCAGCGGGCATGACGCCGGAGCAGATGGAAGCGGCCGGTGTCGATCCGACAAGTTCCGAGGGCTGGTGGCTCCCCGACATCGCCCAGGCGGTGGCCGAGAAGTCACCGCGGGTGAGGGCAGCGGATTCGCGAGCTTCTTGGGCAACTTCATGATGGTGGCGGCTTTCCTCAGCATGGTCGGACTCTTCATCGGCATCAGCATCTCGGCCACGCGCATCCCGTTCGCCCTGGCCGAGGACGGGATGATGCCCAAGTTCCTGGTCCGGGTCCACCACAAGTGGGGGACACCGTGGGTCGCCATCATCATCAGCGGGCTTCATCTTCGCGATCTTCTCGGTGAACGCCTTCGCGTCCCTGGTGGTCCTTGACGTGCTGCTCAACTCACTGACCCTGCTGCTGGAGTTCGCGGCGCTCTGGTGGCTACGGCGGAAGCGGCCGGAGATCCAGAGGAGCAAGATCCCGGGAGGTATGATCGGTATGTTCATCGTCACCATCCTTCCCACCGCTGGTCATCATCATCGCGATCTACAGCCAGGTGAACGAAGAGGGCTGGAGGTCCATCTGGTTGGCGGCCATCGCGATCGTCATCGGGGTCGATCTCTACTTCCCGTTGAAGGAGTACGTGAAGGACCGGGCATCCCGGATATCGATCCGTACGAGGAGGCCCCTTCGGCCGTGGAACAGCCTGCCCCGACGGTCGTAGAGTGAGAAGCGGTTCTCCAAGGTTCATCGACTACTTGAGGAGGTCCGACATGAAGGTCCTACTGGTTGGTGTCGGTGGCGTCGGCGAGGCCATCGCCGTCCTCTGCCAAGAACAAGCCCTGGGTGGAGAAGCTGGTGCTGGCCGACTACAACGTCGACCGGGCCAAAGAGGTCCGGGCCAAGGTCGGCTCGCCGGCGCACATGCCGGTGGAGTTCATCGACGCCGGCGACAAGGAGCAGATGGCGGCGCTGGCGCGCAAGCACGGGGTCGACCTGATCCACAACGCCGTCGACCCGGTCTTCAACGAGGCCATCTTCGACGCCGCCTACGAGGTCGGCTGCAACTACATGGACATGGCCATGACCCTGTCCACCCCGCACGCGACCGACCCCTACAACACCTGCGGCGTCAAGCTGGGCGACTACCAGTTCGAGCGGGCCGAGGCGTGGGAGAAGAAGGGCCTGCTCGCCTTCGTGGGCATGGGCGTGGAGCCGGGCATGGCCGACGTCTTCGCCAAGTACGCCGAGAAGAACCTCTTCGACGAGATCGAGGAGATCGGCGTGCGCGACGGGGCCAACCTGGAGGTGCGCGGCTACGAGTTCGCCCCCAACTTCTCCATCTGGACCACCATCGAGGAATGCCTCAACCCTCCGGTGATCTGGGAGGAGGGCAAGGGCTGGTGCACCACCGAGCCGTTCTCGGAGCCGGAGGTCTTCGAGTTCCCCGAGGGCATCGGCCCGGTGGAGTGCGTGAACGTGGAGCACGAAGAAGTGCTGCTGGTGCCGCGCTGGGTCAAGTGCAAGCGGGTGACCTTCAAGTACGGCCTGGGCGACGAGTTCATCGGCGTGCTCAAGACCATCAAGATGCTCGGCCTCGACAACCGCTTCCCCATCGACGTCAAGGGAGTGCAGGTGGCGCCGCGCGACGTGGTGGCCGCCTGCCTGCCCGACCCGGCCCATCTGGGCGACCAGATGTTCGGCAAGACCTGCGCCGGCACCTGGGTCAAGGGCACCAAGGACGGCAAGCCGCGCCAGGTCTACCTCTACCAGGTGGCCGACAACGAGACCTGCATGAAGAACTACGGCGTGCAGGCGGTCGTCTGGCAGACCGCCGTCAATCCGGTCATCGCCTGGGAGCTGCTCGAGACCGGGGTGTGGAAAGGCGTGGGTGTGCTTGGGCCCGAGGCCTTCGACCCCGATCCGTTCGTGGAGCTGATGCCCAAGTACGACTTCCCCTTCGGTCTCAAGGAGATGAAGGCCTGACGTGCCCTGGTTCAGACGCCGCGAGAAGCTGCTCTTTCGAACGCACGAGTCGCCCTTCGGCAACCCCGCGTGGGCGGTGGGCCGGATCCTACAGCACGAAGGAGAGCTCTACCGAGTGACCCGGCTGGGTCGAGCTGCGGCCGGTGCTGCTCGAGCGGGGCGGCTCGGTGGGCGAGTGGGAGGTATGGGGCCGAAAGATGTCCGACCGGGAAGTCCGCAAGGAATTGCCGAACGTCGAGGATCGTACGCTCGAGCCGTGACCGTACTCCCGCCCCTCAGGCCAGGTCGCGGGAGGTCTCGCGAATAGTGCAGGGGGTCGTCGGCCGGGTATCATGTAGACAAAGCGTGGTGGCGTCACCACGACCAGAAACCTGGGAGTTCAAGCATGGCAGCAGTGACGATCGACAGCAAGCGCGTCGCCGAGCTGGCGGAGCGCGAGGAGAAGCGCCTCGAGAACGAGACGCCCAAGTCGTACGAGATGTTCAAGCGGGCGTCCAAGTCGCTCGTCAACGGGGTCTCGTCCACCTATCAGATGCGCGATCCCTACCCCATCTACTTCACCCACGGCAAGGGCTCCAAGATCTACTCGGTCGACGGGCGCGAGATCAGCGACTTCCACAACGGCTTCGGCTGCATGGTGCAGGGGCACGCGCACCCGGCCATCGTCGAGACCATCAAGAAGCGCTGCGAGCTGGGCACCCAGTTCGCCCTGCCCACCGAGGACTCGTTCATCGTGGCCGAGCACCTGGCCAAGAACTTCCGCCTGCCCAAGTGGCGCTTCGTGAACTCCGGCTCCGAGGCCACCATGGACGCCATCCGCATCGCCCGGGCCTACACGGGCCGGGAGCAGGTGCTCAAGATCTTCGGCTCTTATCATGGCCATCACGACTACGTGATGGTGAGCCTGGGCGTCGCCGATTTCGGAGACATCGGTCCCCGCGACAACTACAAGTCGATCTCCTACGGGGCCGGCATCCCCAAGGCCGTCGATCGACATGACGGCGGCCGTGCCCTTCAACGACGCCCCCATGATGGAGGCGCGCATCGAGCACCTGATCGACGAAGGGCGCAAGCCGGCCTGCCTCATCATGGAAGCGGCCATGATGAACCTGGGCGTGGTGCTGCCCGAGCCGGGCTACCTGCAGGCGGTGCGGGACATCACCAAGAAGCACGGCATCGTGCTCATCTTCGACGAAGTGAAGACCGGCATCTGCACGGCCGCCGGCGGCGCGGTCGAGCGGTTCGGCGTGGTGCCCGACATGGTCACCCTGGCCAAGGCGCTGGCCGGCGGGCTGCCCTCCGGCGCCATCGGCGCGACCGAAGAGGTCATGGAGGTGGTGCAGAGCGGCAAGGTCTACCAGGTGGGCACCTACAGCGGCAACCCGCTGTCCATGGCGGCGGCCCGCACCAGCCTGGAACAGGTCATGACCCCCGACGCCTACAAGCACCTCAACTACCTGAACGACCGGCTCATCACCGAGATGCGACGCCATCTGCGCCAAGTACGACTTCCCCGGGCTACACGGTGGGCATCTCGTCCAAGGGTTGCTTCAACTTCGCCACCGGCAAGATCACCGACTACGAGTCGTTCATCAAGTACCAGAACGTCGAGCTGTGCTACCTGGCCTGGCTCTACAACATGAACCGCGGCGTCATCATCGCCCCGGGGCGCGAAGAGGAGTGGACCCTCTCGGTGCAGCACACCGACGAGGACATCGACCGCTACGTGAACGCGTTTGAAGACCTGGTCAAGGAAGTGACCGTCTGAACCGTCTTGTTGACGAGCATCTGAGCCCGGCAGTCCGGGGCCCGTCCCTCGAGAGCGACGGGCCCCGCTCACGTGAAAAGCCGGAGTAGCTATGGAATGGGACGGCCCGGAACGGGTTGCGCGTGTTTGGAGGGACTATCCACGGACCAAGGGCCCGGAGATCCAGCTCTCGCCAGCGCTGCGCCCGGCGCTTGACCGCGGGCACGGCCTCGTAGGTACAATGGCCGGCAGGGACATAAGTCGAGCCGAGCGGTGGTGAACAGCACGCGAAGATTGGAGACCGCGATGGAGCACGAGAGAAGCATGGAAGCTGACGTAGTTATCATCGGGTGTGGCGCCTCGGGCCTGTGCGCCGCGCTGACGCTCAGTTTCGGCGGAGCTTCCGTACTCATCTTCGAGCAGGAGCCGGAACCCGGAGGGATGACCAACTACGCGGAGGGGATGTTCGCGGTCGGCAGCAAGCTGCAGAAGAAGAAGAAGGTCGGCCTCACGGTAGAGGAAGCTTTCAACATCCACATGGAAGAGACGCACTGGCTCGCAAACGCCCGCCTGATCCGGACCTTCATGGAGAGATCGGGCGAGACCATCGACTGGCTCGAGAGTCTGGGCGCTGAGTTCATCGGCCTCTTCAACATCTCTCCGTTCACCCCCAGGGTATGGCACCAGATGGTCGGCTTCGGCAAAGAAGGGCTCATCCGGCCCCTCTTCGCGAAGGCCCAGGAACAAGGCATCCAGGTGCTGTTCGAGACCCCCGTCCAGAGCCTGGTGATGGAAGAAGGGCGCATCGACGGAGTCGTCGCTCAGGACCAGGACGGGAACACGATCCGGGCGACCTCGAAGGTGGTTATCATCGCCTCCGGTGGCTACCAGGACAACCAGGAGTGGGTGGACAAATACTGTAAGTCCGGGTTCACGAGACCGGTGGTCCCGGCCAACCAGGTGGGGGGTCCCATCCAAATGGCGTGGGACGTCGGCGCCGAACCCTACGATCTAGGAGTGATGCAGAACATCGTGCTCGTCCCTGAGGAAGAGCTGACCTCCCAGCTTCAGCAGGCGGGTTATCAGCCCCGCCTGTGGGTCAATCAACTGGGGGAGCGCTACTGCAACGAATCGATCTGCTGGAAGTTCCCCATGGCGGGGAACGCCCTGGCGCGACAGCCGGGCGCGGCGGCCTGGTCGATCTTCGACGATGATGCCAGGCTGCACATGAAACAGAAGGGCGTCCTCTATGTGCTGGGCGAGTTCTATGACATCCTCGGGAACCTGCCGGATATCGACCAGGAGCTGGCGCGTGGGATGGAGGCGGGCAAGGTCTTCAAAGCGGAGTCGCTCACTGGGTTGGAGGCTCAAATCGGCGTGGACGAGGGAGCTCTGCAGGCGACCGTGGAGGAGTACAACGACTGCTTCGATCAGAACCACGACTACATCTTCGGCAAAGACAGGGTCTACCTGCAGGCGATAAGAAAGCCTCCGTTCTACGCCATCAAGCTCGCCCTGGCGGCCTTCATGACCAACGGTGGCATCAGGATCGATCACAAGACCGAGGTCCTGACCAAAGAACGCAAGCCGATCCCCGGACTCTATGCCGCGGGGTGCTGCGCCGGCGGTCTTCTTGGCGACACGTACGAGGTCTCGACCACCGGGGGTTCGCTCAGCTTCGCCGTCAACTCCGGGCGCATGGCGGGGGAGAGCGCGCTGATGTACCTGGGGAAGTAAGGGCGGTCCGTCCGTGATTGTCGAGCCTCCCGGGTCAAGGAGATGACTTCTATGGAAGACGTGATGAAAGAGTTCGCCCAGCTGGCCACAGACCGGCCGGCCGAGCTCCGGAGACTCAAACAAGAGGGCAAGAAGGTCGTCGCCTATATCGGCCACTTCGTCCCCGAGGAGCTACTCTACGCCGCCGGCGTGGAGCCCTACCTGATCTGCAGGGGAGGAGAGCCGGAGCCGCCGGAGGCGGTGCTGGAGGATATGCTCCGCTTCCTGAATCCGCTGGCTCGGTCCATTGCGGGCTTCTACCTGATGGGCCTCGATCCCGTGATGCCGCTGGCCGATCTCATCGTCGCGAGCCAGCCTGAGTGCCACATCCAAAGGATCGCCGAACTCCTCGAACACAAGGGACTGCCGGTCTTCAAGGTAGGAGTGCCCCCGAACTGGGACAAGGCCTATGCGGGCGAGTACTACTTCCGCGAGCTGGAACAACTGAAAGCCAGGCTCGAGGAGTTGACGGGAAACGCCGTCGCCGACGGCAGACTGCGCGCATACATCGGGTACACGAACGCCATCCACCAGGCCCTCAGAAGGATCGACGATCTCAGGAAGGGCGACTCCCCGCCGCTGGGTGGGTATGACTTCATCCACCTCAACCACCACTCGTTCTTCGTAGAGCCGCGACTGGCCGCGGAGAAGCTCGGCGAGGTGTTCGATAGGCTCCAGAGCGCGCCGGCCAAATTCCCGAAGAACGCTCCCCGGGTCCTGCTGGCCGGCCACGCCGTGGCGGTCGGGGACTATCTCGTGGTCAAGAACCTGGAGGATTCGGGCGCGCTCATCGCCACGGAGATGCTGGACGAAGGCATCCGCTGGTACCGGTGGGATACCGACGTCGAGGGCGATCCTCTCCGGAGCCTTTGGCGCGCCAGATACCTGGACAAGGTCCCGGTCAATATCTTCCAGCCCGCCTGGAGAGACCGCTTCGAGCACATGCGGGCGCTCATCGACGAATACCGCATCGACGGAGTGGTCTGGTACCAGCTCGCGTACGACGAGATCTACGACATGGAGTGCACCGTCATCGCCAAGTGGCTGAGCGAGCTCAAGGTGCCGCTTTTGAAGCTGGAGACCTCGTACGAGTATTCCAGGGAGGCGACGGGGCCGCTCAATACCAAGATCGAGAGCTTTGTCGAGAGCCTGCGGAGAGGTAGGTAACCATGGGGAGCACCATCTACGAAGAGTATCTCGAACTGGGCGCATACGAGGGCAGTGAACGGCGGCAGATACTGCCCCGATGGATCGAGGCCGCCACCCGCCTCGGTCTGACCGAAAAGGACATGGAGTTCGCCGTCCGCGAGTGGATCCCGGAGATGTGGGACCTCAAGTATCTGGGCATCCGCAAGATGATCGGGGCGATCACGCGGGAGGCCATAGATCACGCCCATCTGATGGAGCACAAGAAGAACGGGGTCAAGCTGGTCTACGGGATCATCCCCGCCATCCTTACGCCCTATCAGGCCATCAAGAAAGCCGGAGGGGACAAGATCTTCGTCAGCTTCCCCGACATGTGCCTCATGAACTTCCTCCAGCCGCTCTTCCACAAAGGCGCTCCCCTCTTCGAACTGGCCGAGCAGGCCGGTGTCACCTACGGTTGCCGCCACTGTGCCCTCAACAAACTCAGGATCGGGCTCCGGCTCAAGGACGTGGTACCGGCTCCGGACATCCAGTGGTCCTTCGGTCTCGTGTGCGATGAGGCGACCAAGGTCGACGAGTTCATCAACTGCATGTACGACGACCAATGGTTCGCCGTCATAACCAGGCTGCCCCACGACACCTGCCTTGGAGAGGTCGATGACGAGATACCGGAGAGGGTGGAGTACCTTGCCGGGGCGTTTAAGGATGCCTACGAAGAGGTCCAGCGGATCACGGGGGTCCGGGTGCAGGAGGAGCATCTCGCTGCCGCGGCCGAGGATTTCCAGCGCTACCTGGGCAAGACCGACGTCCTCACCCGGCTGGTGGGGGAGGCCGACCCGCAGATGTTGCGGGGCTCGGAACTCAACAACTTCTGCCATCCCTTCTCCATGCCCTTCAACACGGGCATCGAGTACATGGAGGACGCTCTCGACACCATGATCGAAGAGGTGAGGCGGGAAGTCGCGAACGGCACCGGTGACTATCCCAAGGGAGCCCCCAAGATAGCCGCCTTCTTCATCCCGTACGCAGTCCCCTGGGTGGACAAGGTCTTCATGGACAACGGCGTCGCCACCTCGTTCAGCCTGGGCATGATCCCGTCCGAGAAACAGTTGATCCCGCCCAGTCACGACGACGTGTACCTGAACGTCGCCGAACAGTGGCTGCGGATGGTGTTCGGCATGGGCTGCCATACCGAGGTGAAGACCTGGATCGAGAAGGTCAACAGGGTGAAGGTCGACGGGTTGCTCCTGGGTTTCTTCGACTACGACCGCTGGATCGGCCAGATCCACAAGCTGGGCGCCAAGGAAGTCGAGAAGGCGACGGGAGTCCCCACCTTCTATATCGAGGCCGACTTCTTCGACGACCGTGACTACAGCCAAGAAGCTCTCCGCACGCGGATCGAGAGCATCAGCCAGGTGATCAAGATGAGGAAGGCGACCAGGGAGCAAAGGGCGGCCAAAGAGCAGGCAGCGGCCGGAGACCGGGGAGTGGCTGGAGAGCAGGGGGCGGCCTGAGTGGGCTCCGCCGGCGCCGGCAGCGCGGGCCCGTCTCCATTGTTCGCGGGCCTCGACATCGGCTCGACCACCTCGAAGGCCGTGCTCATCGACGGGGCGGGGACGGTCGTCGCCTACGCGATCATCGACACCAAGCACGACCGCAACCAGAGCGGCGAGGAAGTCCTGGCCATGGCTCTTCAGGCCGCCGGCAGGAACGAGGCCGACCTGGTCACGATCGCCTCCACCGGCTACGGGCGGCGGTCGTTCGTCCGCTCGCAGAAGGTCATGCCGGAGATCATCTGCCACGCCCTGGGCACCGAGCACATGTACCCGGGGGTGAAGACCATCATCGACGTGGGCGGCCAGGACAGCAAGATCATCGCTGTGGGCGAGCGGGGCATGGTGGAGATGTTCGAGATGAACGATCGCTGCGCCGCCGGCACGGGCCGGTTCTTCGAGGTCCTCAGCCGACGCCTACTGAGCGTGCCTTTGGACGAGCTGGGCCCGCTGGCTCTGACCTCCAAGAACCCGGTCTATCTGAGCAGCGTGTGCACCATCTTCGCCGAGTCGGAGATCATCTCCTACCTGTCCGAGGGTCTGCCTGCGGCGGACATTGCCATGGGCATCCTCGAGGCTATGGCCAAGCGGGTGGTCTCCACCGGCAGGCAGGCCAGGATCGCCTACGAGCAGCCGATCGTGCTCACCGGTGGGATCGCCCTGAACGTGGCCGCCGGGAAGGCCTTCGAGGATCAGCTCGACAAGGAAGTGGTCGTTCTCGATCGGCCGCAGATGCCGGCCGCGCTGGGAGTCGCCCTCATCGGCCGGGACGAGTGCGCGACAAGTGGGGGTTCGGCCTAGCTGGCGGCTTCGCCAGGCGGCTTCGCCAGGCCGGAGCCCGGAGTAGCCGGACCCGCTGGGAGTGCGGACGCGCTAGGTATCCAGCAGACGGCGTCACCGCCCGGGGTCGGGAGGTAGGAGACTATGGAGCGGACCGTAGACGGAGTCACCATCGAATGCGTGGTCGGCGACATCACCACTCAGGCGGGGTTCGACGCGGTGGTCAACGCCGCCAACGCTCAGCTGCTGCCGGGAGGGGGCGTGGCCGGGGCCATCCATCGGGCGGCGGGGCCGGGATTGGCCGCCGAATGCCGGCCGCTCGCGCCCATCGAGCCGGGACAGGCGGTCATCACCGGAGGTCACGGCCTGCCCAATCCTCATGTGATCCACTGTCTCGGCCCCGTATACGGGGTGGACGAGCCATCCGACCGGCTGCTCGCCGACTGCTACCGCAACGCGCTCGACCTTGCCGAGAGCTACGGCCTATCGTCGGTCGCCTTTCCGGCCATCTCCACCGGCATATTCGGCTACCCGCTGGATGAAGCGGCCGAAGTGGCGCTGGCCACGGTCGTGGAAGCCGCGGGTTCGCTCAAGCACGTCAGGCGTGTCCGTTTCGTGCTGAGAGACCAGGCCCTCGCCGCGCACGAGCAGGCACTCGCCCGGCTGATCCTCTGACTAGATGGTCCAACGTGGCCTGCTGTACGGCGGGCGATCGGCCGGTGATAGGCCCTGGCCGGCCCGTTCAAGGACCCGTCAATCGGCCGGCCCCATGACCGGCCCGTCACCGGCCCGCCGACTCGTCGTTGTCCCGCCGGGCCTGTGCCGGGTACTATGGCAGGTGTGATGCAATCGGCGCCCACGGCCCGGGGCCCCGGCAGGGGGCGACGGCTCCAAGATCGGGCGCTCGAAGGAGGTCTTGAATGGTCCCGCAGCACATGACCCGGGAGTCATGACAGTGGAAGCGATCCTCACCAGGCGCAGCGTCCGCACGTACACCGACCAGCCGGTGCCCGACGAACTCGTCACCGATCTGCTACGGGCGGCCATGGCGGCGCCGTCCGCACAGAACCAGCAGCCCTGGCAGTTCGTCGTTGTGAGAGACCGGGGCTTGCTGGAAGGTCTCGCCGCCGCTCACCAGTATGCGGGCATGACCCGGCACGCCCAGCTGGCCATCGTCGTCTGCGGCGATCTGAGCCGGGAGAGAAGCCCGGGGTTCTGGGTGCAGGACTGCGCGGCGGCGACCGAGAACCTGCTCATCGCGGCGAACGCAGCCGGCCTCGGGGCCGTGTGGACGGGCACCTATCCGCGGGAAGAGCGAGTGGCCAAAGTCAGAGCGCTCCTCGATCTGCCCGAGCACATCATCCCCTTGTCCGTCGTACCGATAGGCTATCCGGCCGAGCGTCCCGCCCCTGCGGACCGCTTCGACCCCGCGCGCGTACACGTCGACCACTGGTAGGAGAGATCGTATGAAGAGATCGCTTGGCGCCAAGACCTACGCATACCCGACCCCCGTGTTCATCGTGGGCACCTATGACGCCGGCGGTCGAGCTAACGCCATGGCCGTGGCCTGGGGTGGGATCTGCTGTTCGAAGCCGCCCTGCCTGAACATATCCGTGCGCAAAGCCACCTATACGTACGGCAACCTGGTGGAGAAAAAGGCCTTCACCGTGAGCGTTCCGTCGCGCGATCACGCGGTGGAGGCGGATTACTTCGGGACGGTCTCCGGCCGGGACGTGGACAAGTTCGCGGCCACCGGACTCACCCCGGTGCGCTCGGACCTCGTGGAGGCGCCCTATGTGGGAGAGTTCCCCCTGGTACTGGAGTGTAAGGTCGTACATGTGGCCGAACTGGGACTGCACACCTTGTTCGTGGGGGAGATCCTCGATGTGAAGGCCGAAGAATCATGTCTGGACCCGGAGGGGAGACTCAACGCAAGCCTGGTACGGCCGTTCAGTTGGGCCCCTCCCGAGAACATCTACTACGCGTTCGGCGACAATCTGGGCCGAGGCTTCTCCATCGGCAAGAGCCTGAGAGTCGAAAAGGGCTGAGATCCCGGAGGGGAAGGGTCCCGTCCAAACCGGAACCGGCCTCGCGACACCGCCGTCGCGAGGGCAGCCAGAGCCGATCGGGAGGCAAGGGAGGTCTGACTGATGGGACGCCGCACGGCTACGGGACACCACATCGCGGCGGGACACCACATCGCGGCGGATCGGCGCTCTGGGCGTGCTGTTCTCCTGGCGTCGCTACTCTGCCTGGTTCTGGCCGCTCTGTTCGTGCCTGTGGTCGTCACCGGTTGCGGCGGGGATGAACCGGCCGCCGGCGACGGGACGGTGCTCACCATCGAGCAGGCGCTGGCCGCGGAGCCGGGCGAGTTGATCAAGGTGAGCGGTTCGATCGTGGCCACGGGCAGCGGTGCCGACACCCAGATCGTTCTCGCTTCCGCCCTCCTAGAGTCGTATCCTCCGCAGGCCGGAGGGGCTACTCTGCCGGTCACAGGCCTCGACTTGGCGTCTATCGTGGGACTCAGTTCGACGGCCGGACAGGCCGACATGACCTCGGTCACCTGGTCCGACTACTGGGTAGTCCTGGAGGGAGTCGTCGAGGACGGGGTCCTCCAGGTGCAAGGTACACCGCGAGTGGCCGAGACCACCTCCGGGGGTGTGCGCGTGCGCTTCAGCCCGGCGAGCGAACCTCTGACGGCGGGCGCTACGGTTTGGTGGGCCTTCGATCTGCAAAACGTCGGCGCGGAACCGGTAGATCTCACCTTTTCCAGCGGGCAGCGAGCGGATGTCGTCCTGAGCCAGAACGGGGTGGAGAAGTACCGTTGGAGCGAAGGCAAGGCGTTCACGCAAGCCATCGAGACGTTCACCGGTGAACCGGGGCAAGTCTTCCCGATCGTTCTGAACGACGAGTTCGCGGTCGAGCCCGGCCAGTATGATCTGGTCGCCACGGTAACGGCCACTGTCGGGCCGGAAGGGTCCGCGCAGCCGTTGCCCGACCTCACGATGACCGTGACCGTCTACTAGGTAGAGTCGAGCACGACCTGATCACAACTGAGCCGCCGTACCCCGTGTCCACGGCGGGGGACTGACAGTCCAGGGACCTTCCGCTCGTGTCTCATGAAGTCGGCCTGAGACCACGCTGGATGCTTGACAGGCAGTTTGCGACCGGGTACGTTAGATTGGTGACCGGAGGGAGCGCTCCGTCCGTAAAACCATCAGTCATTGCAGCCGTCTGCGGAGCGCCTTCTTTGTCTTGCCGCACGACTCGATCAAGAGGGGAGCAAAACGGCGAGAAGGGGGTCCGGCGTCGCCAGAGCGCGCGATTGCGTCTCGTCACAATCATTCGTAGTCAGGAAGAGGAGGCGTGAAGATGGCAGATTGGGAAGTGGTGTTCGAGCCGATCAAGATAGGGAGTCTGACTGCCAAGAACCGCATCGAAGTAGCTCCCGACGGTCATGGGGCTCGCGAACGCCGATCAATCGGTGTCCAGGGAACTGATCGAGTTCCATCGCGCCCAGGCCAAAGGAGGCGCGGCCATCGTCACGGTGGGCGAGAGCGCGATCGACAAAGACCGCTCCATCAACCAGGCCGGGCAGATCAACCTGGGCGACGAGCGCATCATCCCCGGCCTGTCCAATCTGGCCGAAGCGATCAAGCGGAACGGCGCGCTCGCCTCCATCCAGCTGCAGCATGCCGGACGGATGGCCATCCGCGAGCTTGAACGGCGGAAGGAATCCCGATCGGCCCCTCCGGTGCGTTCGGCAAGTTCACCGAAGACCGGCGCCGGGGCGAGGTCGAGGTCGAAGAAATGACCCTGGAGATGATGGACCAGGTCATCGAGAACTACGCCACGGCCGCGTTCCGAGCCAAACAGGCCGGTTTCGACATGGTGATGGTCCACGGCGGCCACGGCTGGCTCCTGTCCCAGTTCATCTCTCCTGCTGCCAACTTCCGCACCGACGAGTACGGTGGCAGCATCGAGAACCGGGCTCGGTTCCCGAAGAGGGTGGTCAGAGCGATCAAGGAGCGTTGCGGACAGGATTTCCCGATCGAGTACCGCTTCAGCGCGACCGATCTCGTCCCAGGTGGGCTCGAACTCGAAGAAGCGATCGAGTTCGCGAAGATCATGCAGGACGAGGTTGACCTGTTCCAGGTCTCGAGCGGCATGATCAGCGATCCCAGGACCTATCCATACACGCTGGTAGCCGACTATCTGCCGTACGGTGAGAACGCCGACCGCACCGCCGAGATAAAGCGCGTCGTAGACAAGCCCGTGGCCGTCATAGGCTCCGTCTCGTATCTGGAGTTCGGCGGGAACCTGATAGCCGAGGGCAAGTGCGACGTGGTGGCCATGTGCCGGCCGTTCATCGCCGATCCGGCGCTGGTCAAGAAGACCGCGAAGGGTTTCGTCCAAAGACGTCAGGCCTTGCATCCGCTGCAACGAGTGCACAATGCGGGTCGGGCACATCCTTCCGGGCCGCTGCAGTGTGAACCCGATCGCCGGCCAGGACGACTACTACCGCTCCTTCCCCCTTCCCAGGCAGAGGAAGAAAGTCGTGGTCGTAGGTGGCGGGCCTGGCGGGATGGAAGCCGCTCTGGTCGCCTCGTCGCGCGGCCACGAAGTGGTCCTGTTCGAAGAGCAGCCGCAGCTAGGCGGGAACCTCGCGACATTCGCGCCTCTGCCGTTCAAGCTCGACGCAAAGCGCTATCTCGAGTATCTGGTCAAGCAAGTGGGCGATTCCCAGGTGAAGGTGCGGCTGGGCACGCGGGCGGATGAAGGCGTCGATAGCGGCCGAGGCTCCGGATGAGTTGATCCTGGCCGTGGGCTCTGAGCCGGCGTGGCCGCCTGTCCCCGGTCTGGACCAGAATCGGGCGGTATGGGCCGGTGAAGTGGTCTCCGGCCGGCAAGGCGACTGGAGATCGGGTGATCATGCTGGGCGGGGGGGCCACGGGCTGCGAGGCGGCTCTCTTCCTAGCCCAGGCAGGGAAAGCAGGTCACCATCATCGAGATGCTGGACGAGCTGTGCCCCGACTTCAACGCCTGCAACCGAGCCCTGCTTCTCGAGCTTCTGGGCGAAAACGCCGTGGCCGTCAAGACCGGCACGCGGGTGGTCGAAGTCCGCGATGGGGCGGTGACCGTGGTCGGGCCAGACGGGACTTCGTACGAGATCGAGGGTGACACTCTGGTCATGGCGCTGGGTGCGAAGTCGCGCGTCGACGTGGTCGATCGACTGAAAAGTCTGGTCGACGAGGTCTATGTCGTCGGAGACGCGGTGAAGCCGCGCATCATCTACGACGCCGTCCGCGAGGGTTTCGAAGCAGTCATGGAGATCTGAGGCCGGTCGGTGACGACAGGCGGCGATTCACGAGCGAGGAGGACACCGATGGAGCTGAAGGTTGAAGCGGCACAGCGTCTCACGGGCAAGGTGGCGATCGTCACCGGCGGTGGCGGCACCAACAGCATCGGCCGTTCCATCTGTATACGATATCGCAGAAGAGGGAGCCAAGGTAGCCGTCGCCGACATCGACGGAGCGAGCGCCGCCGCGGTGGCTAAGGAGATCACCGACGGAGGAGGCGCGGCTATCGCTGTGACCTTTCGACGTCAGGGACCTGGCCCAGTGCGAGGCCATGGCCAAAGAAGGTGGCGGACACCTGGGGACGGCAAGATCGACATACTGGTGAACAACGCCGCCGCCTACAAGGGATTCATGGCCAAGACCGGGTGGAAACCGTTCAACGAGTGGACCCCCGAGGAGTGGGACCAGATGCATTCGGTGAACCTCAAGGGCCAGTGGTATTGCGCCCGTGCCGTCTTCCCGTATATGAAACCTCAGGGCTACGGCAAGATCATCAACATGGGCTCGGGCAGCTTCTTCGAGGGTATACCGGGCTTCATCCACTACATCTCGAGCAAGGGTGGCGTCATCGGGTTCTCTCGAGGGCTGGGCAAGGAACTGGGGGAGTTCGGCATACGGGTCAACACCATCGCCCCCGGGTTCGTTCTCACCGAGGCATCGTACGACCTGATCGCGGGGACCCCTGATTTTCCCGAGATCCGGCGGAATGCCCAGGCCATCAAGGAGCGCAACGTCATGGCCGAGGACCTAGCGGGTCCGGCAGTGTTCTTCGCCTCGGAAGACAGCGACATGATCACCTGCCAGACTCTTCTTGTGGAAGGCGGAGGCAGCATGTGGTAGGCGGGGGCCCTCAGGGAGTGTGAGGTGATAGAAGCGGTGGCGACACCGAGGAGGTCGAGGTGTGAGCGCTCGATCAGGTCCTGTTGCTCCCGCGCTGCACCCTCGCATGGGCTGATGACCTTTCTTCGATGTGAGGCAAGAAAGGACTGGGGAGTTGTCTGAGACAACGATGAAGAGGGTCAGGCTGGCGCCTGCTGAAAGACGCGAGAGGATCATAGAGGCCATCGTGAAGGTGGTGGCCGAGCATGGAGTCCCGGAGGCGACTACCTCTCGGATCGCCGAAGCGGCCGGTGTGGGTCCGGGTACTCTCTACCGCCACTTCGGCAGCCGGGAGGAGATGCTCACGGCGGCTCTGGATGCGGTGTATGAGCAGATCATGCGGCCGTGGCACGAGGCGAGTGATCTGGGTCCCCTTGAACGCATCAGAGAAGTCGGAAGACGTCACTCTCGCATAATGGCTTCAGAAGAGGGCGGCTTCGCGGTTCCCTGGGTGCAGTTCATCGCTGGGGCGTCCGAGGTCGGTCTCCGCGATGCTGTGGCCGAGACCCAACGAAGAGCCTACCGCGTGGTGCAGGGCGTCTTCGAAGAGGCCCAGGGTCAAGGTTCGATCCGGGCCGATGCCGATCCGGTCGAGCTCACCTACCAATTCCTCGTCTATGCGTGGGGCGAGAACATATGTGTCCTCATGGGCCTGAACGAGTTCCTTGGCGAAGACCGGTCGATGAAGATCCTGGAGCACTTCCTCGATCAAGCGGCCGTGAAACCCTCCGGGAACGGCCGAGGTCTGTAGCGCCGGGGTGTCCCCCAGGACGGGCCGACGACCGGGGCACGCTCGTGGCTTGACAGAGAATAGACCCGCTAGTACCGTTAGGTAAACGGACGGAGCGCTCACTCCGTAAAGTGGTCTGATGAGAATCGCGAGATCGGGAGGAAAAAGATGGCCGGCATGCCCGCGCTGAAGATGGTCTTCGAACCGATGCAGATTCGGGGGGTCAAGTTCAGGAATCGCATCGTGAAGAGTCCCCAGGATATGAACTTCGCCGATTTCGAAGACGGTACGATCACTCAGAACTACATCGACTTCTACGGGGCTTTGGCTCGGGGCGGGGTGGGCGGGATCATCGTGGAGCAGTCGATCGTCGATCCGGAGGGCTACCGGGAAGGGACGATCGCGGTCTTCGACGACCGCTTTATCCCGGGCATGACGAGACTCGCGGCCGCAGTGCATGAGCATGGCTGCCCTGTGATCATGCAGATAAACCATCTGGGCCCGAACGCTTTCTTCCCTCCCAACGGAAAGCACCCCGACTACGAGGCCAGGGTGCCGTCGGCCCTGAGCGAAGACGAGATGCGTAAGCTCTTTCTGGGCTTTCCTTGGAAGGTCAAGCCTCTGACGGTGGCCGAGATCAAGGCCATCGTCGTCCGTTACGCCGACGCGGCGGAGCGCGCCAAGAAGGCGGGGTTCGACGGCATCGAGCTCCACGGGGACCACTACTATCTGATCAACTCCTTCCTGTCCCGCGTCTACAACCACCGGGAGGACGAGTACGGCTGGAAGACCCTGCAAGATAGGGCCCGTTTCGTGGTCGAGATCATGCAGGCCTGCCGGGAGCGCACGGGCGACGACTTCATCCTGGGGATGAAGCTCAAAGGGGCGGAGTACGGCGACGAGCTGGGGACCACGGTCGAGGAGGCCCGGGCTTTCGCCCGGATGATCGAGGCGGCCGGGGCCGACTACTTCAACGTGACCGCCGATGGCTACAACGCCTATTGGCGGGTGGCCACTGCGGAGCAGATGCTCTACCCGGAACCGCCCTCACCCTTGATGAAAGAGTTTAAGAACACAGCGGAGCCGGGCACCTGGGTGGCGCCGCTGGGCGCGGCCATCAAGGAAGTGGTTTCGGTGCCGGTGGGCGTGGTGGGCAGGTTGGACGCCGAGTTGGGAGAGAAGATCCTGGAGGCGGGACAGGCGGACTTCCTGATAATGGGCCGGCGCCTGCTGGCCGACATCGACTACCCCACCAAGATGGCGCAAGGGCGGAAGGCTGACGTGCGCCCTTGCACGGGCTGCATCACCTGCGAGACCCGCATGGTGGAGTACGAGGGCCTGGCCTGCCAGGTCAACGCCTCCGTCGGAAGAGGCTGCGAGAGCGAGTTCACGCCGGCGGAGAAGGCGAAGAAAGTGGCAGTAGTTGGCGGTGGACCGTCGGGCATGGAGGCCGCCCGGGTGATGGCTCTGAGAGGCCACGACGTCACGCTCTACGAGAAGGACTCGCAGTTGGGCGGACTGCTGAACATGGCCGCCCTGGTCAAGGGCACCGAGATCTTCGACTTGAGGGAGCTGGTCGAGTACTTCCGGGGGCAGCTCGAGAGACTGGGTGTGAAGGTGCGGCTGGGAGAGGAGTTCACCCCGGCGCTGGCCGGCCAGGCCAAGCCCGACGTGATCGTGCTCGCCGCGGGTGGGCTGCCCGACAGCCTTGCCATCCCGGGCAGCGAAGGCGGTAACGTCATGTCCAGCGCGGAGCTGCGGGAGAAGGCCAGGCTCGCCCTGAGGGTCCTGGGACCGAGATCCCTCGGACGCGCGACCAAGATGTGGCTTCCGGTCGGGAAGCGGGTGGTGATCGTGGGCGGCGGGATCCAGGGGTGCGAGACGGCCGAGTTCTTGGTCAAGCGGGGCAGAAAGGTCACCATAGCCGAGGCCGGCGACCAGGTGGGCATGGAGATCCCTATGCTGCAACGCATACTGCTCCTGCCCTGGCTGGAGAAGAAGGGCGCCAAGATCCTCACGGAGGTCACGTACGAAGAGGTGACTGACAAAGGTCTGGTGGTGGTCGACAAAGAAGGGCGCACTTCGACGCTCGAGGCCGACACCGTCCTCGTCACCATCCCGCTGAAGCCCAATCCCGGTCTCTACGAAGCCCTGGCGGACAAAGCGCCGGAGGTCTACCAGATCGGCGACTGCCAAGAACCCGGGCTCATCATCGACGCCGTCGCTGCGGGCTTCACTCTGGGGCGTAGCGTCTGACAGCGAACCGGCGAAGAACGAACCTACGACGGATCAAGGAGGTCCTACCGTGGAGAACCCGATGGGAAGATTCATCGATCCGACATCTGACGCTGAGATGCAGCGTCGCTGGGATGCGGTGCGCCAGATGATGCGCGAGAAGAAGATCGACTTCCTCGTTATGCAGAATCAAGAGGAGTTCATGGGCGGGAGTCTGCGTTGGTTCACCGATTGGACTGCTCGTCATCAGTTCCCCATGACCGTCATCTTCGCCCTCGACGAGGACATGACCGTCATCAACTGCGGCAACGAGCCGCCGTTGCCTCAGGCGTTCCCACCCAAATGGGGCGCGCGGGGCATCAAGAACAGTTGGGGGGACGTCTATTTTCCTACCCATAGCTTCTCGAAGCACTACGACGCCAGGCTCGCGGTCGATGCCTTGAAGGCAAAGCCCAAAGCTACCATCGGTTGGGTGGAACCCGCTTTCATCCCCATGACCTTCGCCGCCTATCTTCAGGAGGATCTCCCGGAGGCGACCTTCGTGGACGCGACGGAAGAGATCGACCTCCTTCGTGCCCGCAAGAGCCAGGAGGAGATCAGGCTGACCAAGCTCACCGCCAAGATCCAGGACGACTGCTACGAGCATCTCAGGAAGACCGTGCGCCCGGGTATGCACGACTACGACGTCTACGCCGAGGTCCACTACTTCATGTCCAAGCACGGCAGCGGGCGGGGTCTGGTACTGGTGAATTCGGGGCCCATGGGCACGTTCGTTCCCTTCGATGTCTACCACCTCCAGGGCCGCTTGATCCAGGAGGGCGATCAATTGTCGGTGCTGAACGAGACCAATGGCCCCGGGGGCCTCTACGCCGAGCTCTGCCGTGTGTTCTGCGTGGGTTGTGAGCCGGATCAGGAACTGAAGGACGCCTGGGCCAACGCGGTCGAGTGTCAGCACCTCCTCGCGAAGCGCATGGTGCCCGGCGCCAGTTGCAGAGACCTCTACACCGTGGCGAGGGACTTCATGGTCGAAAGAGGATATGTGCCGCCGACCCGCTCCTTCGCTCACGGCCAGGGCTATGCGTTGGTCGAGCGACCGAGCATCCGGCCTGACGAACCGTGGGACCTCGTGGAGGGCATGAACGTGGCCGTACATCCCGTTCTGGTCAAGCCCGGCCGTGTATGGGTCAACTGTTGCGACAACTTCATTGTTGGCGACCCCATCGGCGCTGAGAAGATCCACGACGATCCTCAAGAGCTCGTCCTTCTCTGATGGACAGCGCCCGGACTGACGACAGGCCGCGCGGCGCCGGTCGTCTGCGGCTTCGGCAGCACACTATCGAGAAGGGAGCGATATGAGCGAGTGGCAGTTGGTGGGAAGACCCGCCCTGGTCCTCATCCACATGCAGAACGCGATCGTGAAGGCACCCAGCCCGTTGGAGCCGCTGGGCCACATCAAGGCCACCTGGGAATCCGGGATAGTACCGCGGATGCAGGCCCTGTTGCAGGCTTTCCGAGAGAAGGGCCTGCCGGTCGTGTTCGTGAACGCCTATACGCCTGTCGATGCCAAGTATCCGGTCTACGGGCGGTTCTGGCCTTTCGTCGAGAAGACGAAGGTGAACTCCATGAACACTCCCGATGTCCAGGTCATAGAAGAACTGGCGCCCCAGGAGGGCGAGCCGCTCTTCTACAACTGGCCCTTCGGCATCTTCCAGGGGAACGATCTGGAGCAGTACCTCAGGGACCGGGGGGTAGAGACCCTGGTGCTTGCCGGTGTGGCCACGGGCATGGCCGTGGGCACGGCCGCGTTCGCCTGCGCGGACCGGTTCTTCAACCTCATCGTGCCGGAAGACGCCGCCACCGACGGGAATCTGGAGCTGCACGATATCGTCTTCAAGGCCATGATCCCTGCGATAGCCCTGGTCACCACCACGGCCGACCTCATCGCCCACCTCTGAGGGTAGCGAACGTGAAACTATGATTCCACACAAGACTGCCCTTGGTATGTAGAATGAATCTGCGACTTCGCCCTGGCCGTGGATCTGGGCAGGGTGGGTGTTGGATGGCACGGGCCGGCTTGGACCCTCCCCCGTAGGAGAACTGATGGCAAGGAAGATGGCGACCCAGCCTGGCCCAAGCATGGCCAAAGAAGCCAATGGCGGGGGGCCTGAGCGCTTGATGGTCCAGGCGCTTGCCAAGGGACTCGCTGTCCTGAATCTCTTCGACGCGCTGAATCCCGAGCTAAGCGTCGACGAGATGGCGGAACGGACGGGGTTCCCGCGGATGACGACATATCGTCTCGCTCGTACCTTGCAGGATTCCGGCTATCTGGTCGGCGACGCCAGCACGAACAGATACCACCTGGGGCCGGCCATCATGGCCGCTACTCGCGTTTCCCACGAACGCCATGCCGAATTGATGAGGGCAGCTCGACCTTTTCTCGAGCATCTTGCGGCTAATACCGGGGAAACTGTTTCTTTGGCTGTCGAGGTCGACGGGGTTGCCGTGGAGATCGACGGGATCGCGTCACGCCGTCCCTTCAAGCCGCAGCTCGCTCCCGGTCGTATCGTCGGCTACACAGCCAGCGCGCACGGCAAAGTGTTCGCGGCCCATATGTCCCGGGCCGACCTGCAAAAGATCTTGGACTCCCCGTTCCAGCCGCCTGCCCCGCACAAGCCGACAGATCCCGCTTCGCTATCCATGGAGCTAGGTCAGGTCAAGCGGGAGGGGGTGGCCTACGATCACGAGGAGCGCACCACCGGCGCATGCGCGGTCGCGGCACCCATCTACGACCAGGTCGGCGAGGTGATCGCGTCAATCGCGGTGATCGCTCCCCCGGGGCGCTTTGGCGATGACGAAAGCCGGCTGCTGGCAGAGGCCGTCGGAGCGACCGCTGTGTCCCTTTCCACCTACTTCGGCTATCGAGCGCCGACGCAGAGCTGGTGATCCTGCAGTGAGCAACTAGAGCGCAGAAAAGGAGATCGACGAATGTACACTCTCAGGCTGTACCACGACACCTTCAACCCGGGGGCGGAGGCGGTCCCGAGTCTAGAGGCTCAGCACTCGAATGTGTATGTCTTCGCCGGCTCCGCCAGCGTCAATGGATCGACCATGGAGAGAGACACGGCCGCGTATGCACGGGACACTCTGCACATCAAGGCCGGACCGCTGGGGGCAAAGGTATGGCGGTGGGAGCTGGTGCGCGCTTCAGAGGCCAACAACCTAGCCACAGGGGAGGGTGTCGCCTCACGGCTGAAGATGTCCCGTCACATCCGGATGTTCGAGCTCGTACCGACCTCCAAGTGGCTGTTCCGCCTCGACTCCATCATCGAGAACCAAGGGTCCACCGGTCTTCATTCCCACCCGGGGTCGGGTATTCGTTGCATGATCGAGGGACAGATCCGCATTGAATCCGACAAGGGCGAGTGTGCGGATAACAACCTACCTGGAGATGCTTGGTACGAAGAGGGGAGCTATCCGCTGGTCTCGACCACGGACCCAGGAAACAAGGCGACTTTCCTCCGCGGCATGGTGCTTCCGCCCGAATACGATCGATACCCGGACACGGCTATCTGGATCGAAGGAACCAAGACCTGCATCTCCGGGTGGAAGAGCTACGTCCAGTCAGTCATCACCTTGCTATGAGGACTACGGGTAGCCAGGCCCTGCTGGACGTACTTCGCGGCGAGGGCGTGGAGTACGTCTTCGGGATCCCGGGCGCGACAGAGATACGCTTCATGGAGGCGTTCGAGCAAGCGCCCGACATCCACTACATGCTGGGGCTGCATGAGGTCGTCTGCGCGGGCATGGCCGAAGGATACGCGCGCGCGACCGGCAAGCCGGGCTTCCTGAATCTTCATACAGCCTCAGGGCTGGCTGCCGCCTCTCCCATGCTCTACAACGCGCAACTGGGCCGCGTCCCGCTCGTTGTGACCTGCGGTCAGAACGACACCCGGCTCCTGCAACACGATCCCCACCTCTCGGGGGACATCGTCGCTATCGGCAAGCCGCATGTGAAGTGGGCTGCCGAGCTGGTTCACGCCGCCGATATTCCTATCGTTCTGGAGCGGGCCTTCAAGATGGCTCTCCAACCACCCACCGGGCCGGTCCTTGTCTCTATCCCTCAGGATGTCCTTGCTCAGGAGCTCGAGTTCGACTACAAGCCACCTGGGCCCGTGCTCGGTCGGATGCGCCCGGACCGCGCCGCCTTGGACCTCGCGCTCGAGATCCTCTCGGCAGCGCGCAATCCGCTGATGATCGTCGAGAGCGGGGTGGCTCGTTCGGAGGCCCTGGACGAAGCGGTCCGATTCGCCGAGCTGATCGGAGCCCCGGTCTACCAATCCTGGATGGCCGACGTCAACTTCCCGGTGGCCCATCCTCAGTACCTGGGTGATCTGGATCCCACCAGTCCACGAGCAGGTGAGCTGTTCGAACAAGTCGACGTCTTGATAGGCGTCGGCTGCTCCCTGTTCGCCGAGGGATTCCTGGTTCCCGGTGCGACAGTCCCGGTCGAGATGAAGATCATCCACATCGATGACGATCCCTGGGAGCTCGGTAAGAACCTACCCACCGAGTGCCCGATCCAGGGCGACATCAAGACCAGTCTGGGAGAGTTGAACGAGCTGCTGTCGGTGAGCCTTTCTGCCGAGGCGCGCGAGCTGGCATCTCGGAGGATCGAGCGGATAGCGGAGGAGAAGAGGGCGTCGGACGCCGACTTCGAAGCGTGGTCGGCCGCCAGTCAGGGCAGAGTGCCGATCTCTATCCCACAGCTGATGGGCGAGATCGAACGGTGCATGAGAGCCGAAACGGTCGTAGTCGATGAGTGTTGGTCGGCGTCCGGGGTGCTCAGAAGAACGCTCGACCTTAGCAAGCCTCGAAGCTACTTCCGCTCACGCAAGGGCGGCAGCATCGGCTGGGGACTTCCCGGCGCACTTGGGATCAAGCTCGGCCTGCCGGAAAAGGAGGTCCTGGCGGTCGTGGGCGACGGCGGGGCTGCCTGGTCGATGCAGAGTCTGTGGACGGCGGCTCACTACAAGATCCCAGTGACCTATGTCGTAACCAACAATGCCACGTACGGCCAGGTCAAGTTGGTCCGCGCTGCCGTTCTCGGCGACTACCCCTTGGAGGAGCGACACGCCGGTATGGAGCTCGACTCCCCGGTGATGGACTGGGCAATGCTCGCCCGCTCCCTGGGAGTCGCCGCGCAGACGGTCTCGCGCCCAGAAGAGCTTCACGACGCGCTCACGAGTGCTCTCGATGCGAGCGAACCGCGGCTGGTCGAGGTACTGGTAGAGAAGCCTTCCTAGATACGGCTGGTGCCGGAGAGATACGAGCTAGGCTTCCGAGGACGCCGCCTCCTTGGCCTTGATAGCTCGAAGGACCCGCTCGGGCGTCATCGGGAGATGGGTCAGCCGGACCCCGACGGCGTCGTGGATGGCATTCGCTATGGCAGATGCAGTCGGGCACATGGCCGACTCTGCCGCCCCTTTGGCGCCGTATGGACCCTCCGGATGCGCCTCCTCGACGAGGGCCACCCGCAGGTCGTCCCCTGTCGGAACGTCCCCAGCGCTGCACACCTTGTAATCGTGCAGGTTCGGATTGGTCAGGCGTCCGGCCTCGTCGAATCGGAAGCCCTCGTAAGAGGGCGGAGCCGATGCCCTGCACCGCTCCACCTTCCTGTTGCGCTTCGCACATGGCCGGGTGAATGGTCTTCCCGGTGTCGAAGGCCGAATGCAGCCGCAGTACTCTGACTTCTCCCGTCTCCGTATCAACGGCCACTTCCGCGGCCTGCGCCCCGTACGAGTAGCTGATCGCAAGACGCTCACCCTGGCCTGTCTCGGGATCTTCGGCCCCTGGATGACCCCAGAAGACTCCTGTGCCCCTGAAGCTCGCCGACTCCTCGAGACACGTAGCCGTCTTGAGCGTTCCCCGAGCCTCGGGATGGTTCGCCAGGGTCAGATGTGACAGCGGATAGAGTGTGGCCGGCTCAGCGCGGAGCCAGAAGCCCCCGTTGCCGACCTCGATGTCGCCCGGATCGGCCCCGAGCTTCTTCGCGGCCACTTGACGCACCTGGTTCTTCACTTCATCGCAGGCAATCTGGAGGGCTCGTCCGATATACAGCGTACTTCGGCTGGAACACGTCCCCCAGTCATAAGGGGTCCGCCAGCTGTCGCCGCAGACGATACGGACCTTCTCCATAGGCACCGAGAACTCTTCGGCGGCGATCTGCGTGAGCACCGTGTTCAGCCCTTGGCCGCAATCGTCCCCTCCGTGTATGACCTCGAGCACTCCGTCGCTCTTCATCTCGAGGATCACAGCCGACGCAGTGTCGGCCATGGAGTACTTGTTGCCGAGAGCGATCCCTTTCCCGACCTTTATGTGGCTCTCTCTTGGCTGGACAGAGGGCTTGCCCCATTTGATCCCGTCTCGCACTATCCTCAGACACCGCTTTGCTCCGATGCAGCTCACCAACGTCCCCCGAACGTCTCTTTCCCCCTCGTCCGGGGTGTTGAGGAGCCTGAACTCGATCGGATCCATGCCGACCGCTTGGGCGTCCAGATCCATCTGCTGCTCGGTGGCCCAAAGCACCTCGGCGCTCCCGAAACCACGTAACGGACCACAGGCTGGCGTGTTGGTGTAGATCCCATACGCGTCCCAACGGTAGTTGGGCAACCGGTACTGCGAGGCATGAAAGGCGCCGTTTCGCAGGACCAAGGGCCCGTGATGGGTGTAGGCGCCCGTGTTGACGATGCCCTTCACCTCTCTGGCGATGATGGTCCCGTCCTTCTTCAGGCCGTCCTTCACGTAGACGATCTCGGCCAGCCTGTTGAGTCCCTCGAGGAAGCACTCTTCTCGGGTGTAGACCATCTTGACCGGTCTTCCCGTCTTCTGGGCAAGAAGGAGAGTGAATCTCTCCGGTCGGCCGATCATGCCGAACATCCCGCCCTGATAGCTGGTGCGCGTGCGAAGCTGGCTGGGGCTTAGTCCGAATGTCTGCAGCAAGGGATCGTGGGTCTCTCGAAGCCGGGCGGACGTCCAGACGGTGAGGCTGTCATCGGCCTCCGGATAGCACACTGAGTTGTACGGCTCCAGTTGGCAGTGGGTGATGCGGTCGCACTCAAACCGGTTCTCGACGATGAAGTCCGCCTCTGCGAAGGCGCGGTCGACGTCCCCCTTGCGGATCTTGTGGTGCGTGTGGACGTTGGGGCCCGGGAGATCGTCACCCATGTACGCGTACATGGGTCTTCTGTAGGTGGGCAGATCCGGATGGATCACAACGGGGCATTCAGCCGCCATGGCTGTCTCGGGGTCGAACACCGCCGGGAGCACCTCATACTCGACGTCGATGAGGCGAACCGCCGCTTCCGCTATCTCAGCAGAGTCGGCCGCGACGCACGCGACGGGGTCTCCGACGAACCGGACTATCTCGCGACAAAGAAGGTGTCTGTCGTCTATCAGCAGACCCACTCGATTCTCGGGTGCCTCTTTGCCGGTCAGAACGGCGCGGACCCCGCGCAGGGCCTTCGCCTTCGCGGTGTCTACCTTCACGATCCTTGCGTGGGCGTGCGGACTGAAGAGGACCTTCCCATAGAGGAGACCCGGGATCCCGATGCCCTCCTCGGACACGTACTTCATCTTCCCCAGGACTTTGGCGCGCGCGTCGACCTTGGGGACGCTCTTGCCGACGAAGCTCAGCTCGGCCATCTTCAGTTCTCCTCTTCAGCCGCTCCGGCGACCGAAGCCACCGCCTGAATGATCCTTTTGTACCCGGTGCACCGGCAGAGATTGCCCTTGAGTCCCTCCTTGATCTCCTCCTCAGTAGGATGAGGATTCTCAGCGAGGAGGGCGTTGGCGCCCATCACCATCCCGGGCGTGCAGTAGCCACACTGCACGGCGAAGTGGTCCAGAAAAGCCTGCTGCAGCGGATGAAGGGAGCCGTCTTCACCGGCCAGACCTTCGATCGTCATGATGTCTTTGCCCTGTGCCTTCATCACCGGATAGATGCAGCTACGGACGGCTCTTCCGTCGATGTTGACGGTGCAGGCGCCGCAGTCGCCCGTCTCGCAACTGGTCTTTGTACCGGTCAGGCCGAGCTCGTCCCTGAGGACCCGAGCCAGGGTCCACCACGGCTCCACGTATACCTGTTGGGTCGCTCCGTTGACGCGTAAGTCTATGGACCTTCTCATGGCAGTCCCTTTCGTGTCCTCGACCGCAAGAGTGCTGTCCTGATCAGCTGGGGCGGATCGCTCTGAGGGCTCTCTGAACGAACACCCCCACCATTTCCCGGCGATACTCGGCGGACGCGCGGATATCCGAGATCGGGCTCGTCTCCCCTGCGGCTGCCTCTGCCGCGGCAGCGAGCACCCCGTCTTCAAGAACCCTGCCTTGAAGCATGGCTTCGGCTCCACGCGCCCTCATCGGAGTGGGGGCGACAGCGCCCAGCGCCAGTCTGATGTCCTCGCAGGTCCCATCGCCGGCTGCGAACGTCCCCATCGCGGCCACACCCACGATCGCAAGGTCGATGCTCCCCCGCTGGCTATGCTTCAGATAGACACTCCTGGTGCCCGGTCTGCTCGCCGGAAGGAGTATCTCGCAGAGCACCTCGTCGGCCGCCAGTGTCGTACAGCCGGGGCCCAGGAAGCATTCATCCAGGGAAATGGTTCTTTCACCTCTCGGTCCGGAGACCCTCGCCTCGGCACCCAGGCATAGCAACGGCGGCGAGCATTCGGAGGAAGGCGAAGCCCTGCAGACGTTCCCACCGATGGTCGCCACATTGCGGATGCCCACGGATCCGACCAGACTGCAAGCCGTGGCCAAGAGTGGGTACCTCTCCTTGATCAACGAAGATTCGGACACATCTCTGACGGTCACAGCCGCGCCTATCCTGACTTCACCGTTGTCGTCCTCGATACGGCACATCGAGGGGATGCCGGTGATGTCGATCACATACTCCGGGTCCACCAGACGCGCGCGAGCGTTGAGGACGAGGTCTGTGCCTCCGGCGATGATCTTGGCCCGCTGGCCGTACTCTTCCAGCAGGCCACGCACTCGCCCAGGGTCGCCGGCTGCAAATAGTCGAATCTCATTACTCCCTCCCGTCGGGAGATCTCCAGGCCAGACTCTCATGATGCTGCGCTACGTCCGCCTGGCCGACCGCCCCTGATGATGCACCATTGTACGCGGAATCATGAGTTCACTTTCGGAGATGGAGTATGGAGATGAGGACCGGTCGACCTGGATCGGCTAGCTCTTCCTGTACCCCAGCGCGGCCGAGACCTCGGCCGCCGCGTCCTTGACCGCGTTCGAGTAGGCCACCTGGTCGACGTCGCCAAACCTTTCGACGGGAGCGACCACCGCCAACGTAGCCCGTACCTGTCCACCCGCGTCGAAGACCGGGGCGCCGACCGCGCACATCCCCAGGTTCCACTCCTGCAGGCCGAAAGCCACACCCTCGCGCCTGATCTGCGCGAGTTTGGCGGCCAGGGTCTCGGGGTCGGTGGTCGTATAGGGAGTGCGTTTCTCCGCGGGCCGGGCAAGCGCCATCTTCTGTTCTCGCTCGGGTCGGTAAGCCAGGAATATCCTCGAGTGCACGTTCGCGAGCCCCGGCATGGCCAGCCCGACGGGGTTGTCCGGCTTGAAGGGACGGGGCGTAAGGACCCGATCGGCGACCACCGCTTCGTGGTCCGCCCACACCGTGAGCACGACCGTCTCGGTGGTCGTCTCGGCGAGTTTCTCCATGTAGGGGTGGGCGACGCGGGCCAGCTCGGAGGGGGATAGCATCAGGTACGTGCCTTTGAGGATGCTTACCCCCAGGTGGTAGGTGCCCTTCTCGGAGTCGAACGAGAGGTACTTTGCCTCCTCCAGCGTCTTGACCAACCTGAAGGCTGTCGGTCTGGAGAGGCCCGCCTTCCTCCAGATCTCGCCGAAGGTCCATTCCCGATGGTCGGAGTCGAAGAGGCTGAGTATGGATAGGCCCTTCTTGAGGGTCAGCGCAATAGGGGATCCGGAACCATCTCCAGACGCACGTCTGTCCCCGGTGGTTTCCGGTGGGGTCGCCTTCACTCTAGTCCTTGGGTGCCGCTGAGATAGTTGGAGCAGTCTCGCATGTCCGGTTCCCTGTCCATCGTCTGGTGGGACGAACCACCCCCGCTGCCACCTTCCGCCGCCTGTTGACACCACTATGGCCGGGTGCTACGGTGGTCGATGACCAATAATAGAACGAAGTTGTTCAACTACCGGACATCCTACCACTAAGCGGCTTCTTGACGCAATGGGGGGCTGCGCTCTGGTGGGCTCGATAGGCGAGGCAGACGGAGAAAGGGAGGCAGAGCATGGGAGACCCCAAAGAACGGCTGAGCACGAGCGTTTCCGACGCCGAGCTCGAACGTCGTTGGAGCGCCGTGCGGGCGGGCATGCGCGAGCGTGGCATCGACTATCTGGTGATGCAGAACTCCGAGGAATACATGGGGGGGATGCTGCGCTGGTTCACCGACTACACCGCGCGGCACCAGTTCCCCATGACCGTCATCTTCCCGCTGGACGACGACATGACCGTCGTCAACTGCGGAGCGGCCCCGCCGGCGGCCCAGGTCTTTCCGCCGCCGTGGTTCGCCCGTGGCATCAAGAACCGCCTGGGCGACGTCTACTTCGGGACCTTGCCCTACACCGCGCACTACGACGCCACACTGGCGGTGGACGTGCTCAAAGAGAAGCCGAACGCCACCATCGGCTGGGTGGAGCCCACGTTCATCCCCATGACCTTCGCCGACTATCTTCGGGAGAACCTGCCGGGGGTCACCTTTTCCGATGCCACCGAATGGGTGGATGAGATCAAGGTCCCCAAGAGTGAGGAAGAGATCGAGCTCATCAAGGGCACCGCCGCCATCCAGGACGCCTGCATCGACTATCTCGGGGGCAAGATCAAACCCGGCCTCCACGACTACGAGATCTACGCGGAGGCGCATTACTTCCTCAAGAAGAACCGGAGCGAGCGCGGCCTCGTGCAGGTGAACTCCGGTCCGCTCGGGACCATGGTGCCCTTCGACATCCCCCGGTTCCAGAACCGGGTGGTCCAGACCGGCGATCAGGTGTCGGTGCTCATCGAGGTCAATGGGCCCGGTGGGTACTATGCCGAGGTGATGCGCATCTTCACCGTCGGCGCCGACCCGACCCCCGAACTGCAGGAGGCTTTCGGCACCGCCGTGAAGACTCAGGCGCTGATGACCTCCATGATGAAGCCCGGCGCCTACATGAAAGACATCTTCGCGACCGCCTCGGCCTACCTGGTGGAGCAGGGGTGCGTTCCTCCGGTCCGCTCCATCGGCCACGGCCAGGGGACCCCGTTGGTGGAGCGTCCCAACTTCAGACCCGATGAGACCTGGGCTCTCAAAGAGGGCATGAACATCGCCGTGCATCCTCAAGCGGTGAAACCGCCGACGTGGAGCATCGTCTGCGACAACTTCATCGTGCGTGAGGGTGGGCCGGAGAAGATCCACCACTACCCTCAAGAGATCATCCGCGTCTGAGCCGCGGGTCGGCGAGCGACCAGCGGACAGAAGCCACCGCCGCAGAAGACGCACCGCACTAACAGACGGAGAGTGATCGATGGAAGAATGGGTACTGCAGGGCAAACCGGCTCTTATCCTCATCCACATGCAGCATGCGATCACCGACCCGGCGGGCAAGGTGGCCTTCCTTCACGCCAAGGCGACCTGGGACTCGGGCATCATCCCCAAGCAGCAGGCTCTCCTGAAGGCCTTCCGCGAGAAGGGCCTGCCCGTGATCTACGTGAACTCGGTGCATCCCTTGGACGCGGCCGAGAAGATGTCCCCCTACGGACGCTTCTACGGTGTCATCCGCAAGAATCGCACCAACGAGGCGGGCACCAAGGACACCGAGGTGCTCTCGGCGGTCGCCAACCTACCCGGAGAACCGGTGCTGGGCAACTTCATGTTCGGCATCTTCTCCAACAACACAGGAGGGGACCTGAAGCAGGTCCTGGCCGACGCCGGGGCCGACGTTCTCGTGCTCTGCGGCGTCGCCACCGGCATGGCCGTGATGACGGCCGTGATCCAGTGCGCGGACATGTTCTACAAGGTCATCGTCCCCAGCGACGCCTCCATCGACGCTAATCAGGCCCTCCACGACATGGCCATGAACACGGTCATCCCCGGCATGGCCCTCGTCACCACCACCGACGACGTGATCGCCCATCTCTAAGTCCGCGAGCGACCAACCAACAAGCGAGAAGAACCGAGGAAGGAGAGAGACCGTGGGATACGACAGACTGAAAGGCAAGGTGGCCTTCATCACCGGCGGCGGCTCGGGCATCGGCAAGGCGATCGCCAAGAGCTTCGTGGAAGAAGGGGCCATCGTCTGCCTGGCCGCCCGCAACCAGGAGAACATGGACGCGGCCGTCAAAGAGTTCGAAGCTATGGGGGGCAAGGCTCTGGCCATCCCCATGGACATCCTCAAAGAGCAGGATGTCGTCGACGCGGTCAAGAGGGCCGTCGACACCTTCGGCCGCATCGACATCCTCATGAACAACTCCGGGATCGGCGGCCCCACGGCCTACGTGTGGGATCTCAAGCTCGATGAATGGAACGAGATCATCGGGGTGGACCTCACAGGCAGCATGCTGGCCGCCCGGGAAGTGCTGAAGTACATGGTCCCGGCCGGCAATGGCGGCGTCATCATCAACATGGGGGCTGAAGGGGGACGGTCCGGCGACGGCCGCTCCGGATACCCCATGCGCGCCGGCTACTGCTGCGCCAAGATGGGTGTCATAGGTCTCACCGAGACGCTCGCCCGCGAATGCGGTCCCCACAACATACGGGTGAACTGCATCTCGGCCGCCGCGGTCAAGGGCCCCCGCTTCATCCGAGTCATGCAGGGCCGGGCGGACGCCAAAGGCATCACCCTAGACGAGCAGATCAAGATCGAGATGAAGCAGTACTCCCTGGGCCGTCCCACCGAGGAATACGAACTGGGGCAGACCGCCGTCTTCCTGGCGTGCGATGAGTCGAGCGCCATCACCGGCCAGACGATCGTCGCCAACTGCGGCATGCACATGTGGGGATAGGCTTCTCGTAGAGACGGGGGGTGAAGACGTCACGTAAAGGACAAGTCGTTCGTAGCAGCGCAACGGGCGCGACAAGGACGACGGATCACTCCGCCCAGTGCAGACACGGCGGCCAAGACTTCATTCTGAAACGAGTTCTTAGGTCATGAGCGCTCGGAACAAAGGGAGGCGTCTGTCGATGGCTACTTACAAGCGCGTCTACGAACCCTGGCAGATCAAGAGTGTGAAGTTCAAGCACCGCATGCTGAAGACGCCGCAGGATATGAACATGGCGGACTTCAAGGACGGGAGTATCACGCAGGACCTGCTCGATTTCTACGGGGCTCTAGCGAGAGGCGGTGTCGGAGGGATCATCACCGAGCAGTGCATGGTGGATGCGCCCCTGGGCAGTCGCGACGGTTGCATCAATGTCCATGACGACTCGATGCTACCGGGCATGAAAGCCCTGGCGGAGGCGGCCCACAAGTACGATTGCCCCATCATCATGCAGATCAACCACCTGGGCCCCAACGCCATGTTCCCGCCGTATCCAGGTCACCTTCCCGAGGGTTTCGTGGCCGTCGCTCCCTCCGATCTGGACGCGGAGACCAAGAAGGTCCTCTTCCACGGGTTGGGTGACTGGCCGCTGCGGTCGCTGACCGTTCCGGAGATCAAAGACATCATCATCAAGTACGCGGACGCGGCCGAACGGGTCAAGAGGGCCGGTTTTGACGGTGTCGAGCTGCACGGCGACCACTATTACCTCATCAACTCCTTCCTTTCGCGCATGTGGAATCGGCGCGACGACGAGTACGGGGCTGGGAGTCTCGAGAACAGGTGCCGGTTCGCCCTGGAAGTCCTCACGGCCTGCCGGGAGCGGGTAGGTGACGACTACCTGTTGGCCGTCAAATTGAACGGAGCGGAGTACGGGGTCCCGGAGGGTACCACCTCGGAGGAATGCCAGCAGTTCGCCCAATGGCTGGAGGAGGCCGGCTCCGACTACTTCAACATCGTCGCCGATGGCTACGCGACCTACGGACGCGTCGCCATCGCCGAGCAGCTGTCGTATCCCGAGCCCCCCAAGCCGATCATCAAGGAACTCTCCTCGATCGATTTCAAACAAGGGATGAACGTCCATCTCGCCGCTGCCGTCAAGAAGGTGGTCTCGGTCCCGGTCATCGCCGTGGGCAAGCTGGACGCTCCTCTGGGAGAGAAGTTCATTTCCGAAGGCAAATGTGACGCGGTAGCGATCGGCAGGCGTCTCTTTGCAGACCCGGAGTATCCGAACAAGGCCTACGAGGGCCGGGACGAGGACGTGCGCCCCTGCACGTCCTGCATCACCTGCGAAACCCGTATGGTGGAGTACGAAGGCGTCCGCTGCCAGGTAAACGCGTCCATGGGTCGAGGGGCCGACAACGAGCTGTTCGTGCGAGCGGACGAGCCGAAGAAAGTGGTGGTCGTCGGCGGCGGTCCCGCCGGAATGGAAGCGGCCCGGGTCATGGCGCTCAGGGGGCACGAGGTCATTCTGTACGAGAAGGAGGCCTACCTGGGCGGCCTCCTGAACCTGGCCGCCATGGTCAAGGGCTCCGAGATCTTCGATCTTCCCGGTTTGATCAAGTACTACGAGGGTCAGATGCCCAAGGTGGGAGTGCAGTTGAAGCTGGGGGAGGAATACTCGTTGGCGGAGCACGACAGCATCAAGCCGGATGCGGTAGTGCTGGCGACCGGCGGTCTGCCGGCGATCCTCGACATCCCTGGCATCGCCCACAAGAACGTGGTCAGCAGCTCAGATCTGCAGAAGGAGGCGAAGCTGGCCCTACGCCTCACGGGGGCCAAGGCGGTCGAACGGTTGACGAAATTGTGGATGCCCCTGGGCAAGAACGTCGTCATCGTGGGCGGAGGGATCCAGGGCTGCGAGACCGCCGAGTTCCTCATCAAGCGAGGCCGATCGGTGACGATCACCGAGCCCACCGTCAACATGGGAACCGGCATTCCGCTACTCCAGTGGGAACTGTTGCATCCCTGGTTGCTGCGGAGGGGCGCGACCATCCTGAGCGGGGTCACGTACCAGGAGGTCACCGACAAAGGCCTGGTCATCACCGACGCCGATGGGAGTGTCCGCACGCTGGAGGCCGATTCCATCCTGATCGCCCTGCCCCTGCGGCCGAATCCTGTGTTGTCCGAAGAATTACGGGGACGAGTCCCCGAGTTGCACATGATCGGGGACTGCGACGAGCCGGGTCTTATCATCGATGCCATAGCGGCCGGCTTCGAAGCTGGACGGGTCGTCTAGCCGGTGGAGGAAAGCCGTTGGCAATTGCGCCGAGAGTACGGAGGCACATGAGGTGTTGCGTAGCGAGATGACCCATGGGGCGAACCCCATCTTGGAAGTCGAGGGGTTTCACCACTACACCATCAGCGTGGCCGACCTTACCGAGGCCGCGGGATGGTATCAGCGGGTGTTCGGCTTCAAGCTCGTATACGGTAACGAACGGCACCCGTGGGGCAAGGTCGCCTATCTCCAGGCCCCTGGTTTTCTGCTCGAGATGTTCCAGGTCCCGGCTCCCGATCCAGTGCCGACGTATGCGGCCGGACCGGAGCCCGACACCGACCTCACGGTGTGCGGTCACAAGCATCTTGCGCTGCTTCACAGTAACGTGATCGAGGCGGTAGGGAGGCCGGGGTGGCCATGATTGGCACGGAGAGCTCTCTCGGGACCCACCGCCTTTTTATCAGCGACAATTCGGGCAATCCGATAGAGTTGTTCCAACTTGTGAACTGACCGGCGCATGAGGAGGCGACGGGATGGAGAAGAAGACATACAAGCTATACCACGGCGATACCCTCATGATCTGGGGCAAAGGGACGGTCGTCGCGCAGCCGCGCGGGTTTGTGTTCGTGGCCGGTACGGAGGGTCTGGTGCCGGATGTCGACTTCAGCCAGGGCGGAAGGGTGGTCGAAGGGGCTCCAGCTCAAACGAGACTCGCACTGGAGAAGATCAAGTCTCGGCTCGAGGAGATGGGGTCGTACCTCGAGAACATCGTCAAACTCACCTGGTATGTGGTGGGACCCGAATTCCCCGACGGCGTGGTGAACCACCCCAATTTCTGTTTTGACGTGTGGGACAATTTCTTCAGGGAGAACTGTCCGAGCATGGCCAGCGACTCCAATCCACCCACCCATGACCTGATCGGGGTGTCGGGTCTTGGGATCAAAGATCAGGTCGTCGAGATAGCCTGCGTCGCCGTACTCCCGGACGACTATGACGTCCACCTTTATTCGGGAGGTAGAGCCCTATGAGAGATTTCGAGTATCTAGCGCCTCAGAGCGTCGGTGAGGCTCTGAAACTGCTTCAGCAGTATGGCGACAAGGCCGTGGTGATGGCCGGGGGCACCGATGTCCTCGTGTGGCTGAACCGGCGCGAGATCAGTCCCGAATGCGTGGTATACGTGGGTGATCTCGAGGAGCTTAGGTATATCCGGGAAGACGGCGACTACCTCCGGGTCGGGGCCCTGACCACCCAGGCTGAGTTGGCCGCCTCGAAGCTGGTGGAAGAGAAGGCGACCGCTCTGGCCCTCGCCGCCCGCAGCTGCGCCGGGCCTGCGGTGCGCAACCTGGCGACCATCGGGGGCAATCTGGCTACGGCCACCCCGGCCGGGGACCTCATCCTGGGCGTTGCCGCACTTGACGGCAAGGTGAGGGTCCGCAGCCCGCGCGGCGAGCGCGAGCTGCCCTTGGACGAGTTCCTGGTGGGTTCGCAGGAGACGTCGCTGGCCACCGATGAGCTGATCATCGAGATCGTGCTCCCGCTTCACAGCGCCCCCTGCGGCTCCGGCTTCCACAAGCTGGGCAAGCGCAAGGCCATGACCATCTCGACCGCCTCGGCGGCGGCCTCGGTGGTGCTCAGCGCCGATGGCACAACGTTTGAGCAAGTGAACGTGGTGTTGGGATCTCTCGGGACGACCGTCATCCACTCCACCAGTTTTGAGGAAGCTCTGCGCGGCAGGCCGGCGGTGCTGGACGAGATGGCGAAGGTCTGCTATCTGGCCGGGGGCGACGCCTGCCCGAGCCCGCGGGCGCGGCGGGCGAGCGCCTGGTACCGCTGCGAGGTGGCGGCTGTGCTGGCCCGGCGGGCGGTAGAAGACGCCCTGGCGCGGGCCACGGGCCAAGACTTCTCTGCAGAGAGGGCGGCCAAGATCAAGCGAGGCAGGGGGATCGCGGGCGCCCTGTACTCGATGACCCCGCCTGGGTTCCCTAACCCCTGCGCTGTCAACATGCAGATGCGCGAAGACGGGAGCGTGGTGGTGCAGATCGGCATCACCGAGATGGGGCAGGGCTCGCAGACCGTCCTCACCCAGATGACCGCCGAGGCGCTGGCGGTCCCGTTCGAGCAGGTGACGGTCTATCCGGCCGACACCGGCATGACCCCCTACGATTTCGGTACAGTCAGCTCTCGCGGCACCTTCGTCGGCGGCAACGCCCTGCTCAAGGCCGCCGCTCAGGTGAAGGACGTCCTTTTCGACGCTGCCTCCGTGAAGTTGGGTGTGTTCAAGGACAACCTGGTCCTTGAGTCCGGCTTCGTGAAGGACGTCTACGACCCGGAACGGCGCATGCCCATCGGGGAAGCTGCCCGGTTCGCCCATTTCGCCCTGAAGAAGCTCCCCATAGGTTCGGCGTACTACTATCCCAAGAGCAGCGCCTCCGGGGAGAACATGCAGGGTGAGAGCATCGCCGCTTTCTACTACCATGCCACGGTCGCGGAGGTCGAGGTCGACACGGAGACGGGCGTCGCCGAGGTGACCAAGCTGTATGCCGCGGTCGACTGCGGCAGGGCCATCAACCCGGAGCTGGTGGAGGGCCAGGTGCAGGGGGGCGCGTTGCAGGCCATTGGTTGGGCTCTGCGCGAGGACGGCCACCCGGGGCTCATCGATTCGAGCGGCCCGCCGCAGAACTACAACCCGGACTTCATGCCCGTCGACTTGGAGAGCTACGCCCTCGCCACCTCCATGGACATGCCGGAGATGCACGCCGGCTATGTGGAGGTGTACGACCCCGAAGGACCGTTCGGGGCGAAGGCGGCCGGCGAGATCTCGGCCAACAGCGGCGCCCCGGCGGTGTTCAACGCCATCTACGACGCCGTGGGCATCCGTCTCATCGACATGCCCGCTACTCCGGAGAAGATCCTATGGGCGCTGCAACAAAAGGCCGAGGCCGAGCAAGCGCCGGCTGCGCGCTAGAAAGTAGGGGACGATGAAACACGAGATACGCTTCGTACTCGATGGAGAGGAACGGTCTCTGGAGGTCGAGGCCAACCTGACTCTTCTCCAGCTTCTGCGGGACCGCCTGCATATCACCAGCCCGAAACGGTCGTGCGAGCAAGGGGAGTGCGGCGCCTGCACAGTGATACTTAACGGCAAAGCCGTCAACTCCTGCCTCGTGCTGGCCGTCACAGTCAACGGGAAACTGGTCGATACGGTCGAGGGTCTCGGCAGGGAGGCACTGCATCCGCTCCAGAAGCACTTCAAGGAGCTTGCGGCGAGCCAGTGCGGCTATTGCACGCCTGGGATGATCATGGCGGCGAAGGCCCTTCTGGACGCCAACCCGGACCCCACCTACGAGGAAGTCAAGCAGGGCCTCTCGGGGAACATGTGCCGGTGCACGGGGTACGTCAGGCCGGTGGAAGCGGTGCTGGCCGCTGCCCAAGAACTGCGCGACACGGCTTCTTAGAGTGACGAGGGAGGACTAAACATGAGCCTTACAGAAGTCGGGAAGCGTCGTCCGAGGATCGACGCCCGTGACCAGGTCATGGGCAAGGTGCAGTACACCAACGACCTCTATCTGCCGGGCATGCTTTACGCAAAACCGCTGCTGAGCACAGAGCACCACGCTCGCATAATCGGACTGGACGCGAGCGCGGCCGAGCGCCTGCCCGGGGTCAGGGCGGTCGCCACCGCCAAAGACGCCCCGGACAACGTCAACGGGCTGATCATCCCGGATCAGCCGGTCTACGCCGACGACAAGGTGCGCTACAAGGGCGAGATAGTCGCTCTGGTGGCGGCGGAGAGCGAGGAGATCGCCCAGGAGGCGGTAGAACTGATCAAAGTGAGGTACGAGCCGCTTCCGGCTGTGTTCGACCCCCGGGAGGCGTTGGAGCCCGACGCCCCCATCGTCCACGAAGAGGGCCAGGGCAAGTGGTGCAGGGGCAACCAGGTGCTGCCTCACGGCCACGAGACCTTCCTGCTGGTGCACGGCGACCCGGACAAGGGCTTCCAAGAATCCGACCTCATCGTGGAGCACACCTTCGGTACCTCTGCCCAGCGCTGCGCACCCATAGAGCCGCACGCGTTCATCGCCAAGCCGGAAGACGCCGATCGCATCACCATCATAGGCAACTCGCAGATGCCCTTCTGGCACCAGCCTGCCATAGCCAAGGCCTTGCGGCTGCCACTCAACCGGGTACGGGTGCTGACCGCTCCTATCGGGGGCGCGTTTGGGCAGAAGAACAACATCACCATCGAGCCGAACTTGGCCATCCTGGCCATGAAGGCCGGCCGCCCGGTCAAATGGGCCCTGACGACCCACGAGGACTTCTGCTACACATCCACGAAGATCCCCGTCTATCACACCTACAAGATGGGCCTGAAGTCGGACGGGACCCTGGTGGCCCTCGACCGCAAGCACGTTGCCAACACGGGCGCGTACGCCTCGACGACCATGATCACCATGGGTAAGTGCACCTACATAGGCTCGGGACCCTATCTGGTCCCCCATCAGCGCGGCGAGACTTGGATCGCCTATACGAACAAGTGCCAGAGCGCGGCCTTCCGGGGCTTCGGCATGTCGCAACCCACCTTCGCCATCGAGGTGATGATGGACATCATCGCCGAGAAGCTCGGTATGGATCCTTTGGAGTTCCGCCTCAGGAACGTGATGAAAGAGGGCGATCGAGCGGGCACCGGCCAGGCAATGCGCGCGGTAGGCATCGAGGCGTGCCTGAAGAAGGTAGCCGAGATGAGCGGCTGGGAGGTAACGCCGGCCGGCTAGTGCCGGCCGGCCGGCGCCCTGACGGGGCCTACCGTGGCAGGGCGCAGCCTGCCACGGTAGGCCCGCACCGTGGTGGCGACCGACTTTGTTAGGGAGGTGGCGGTGAAAGGCGACACGCAGTCTTCGGTGGCCGGGATCACGGTCGATCCCGAGCTCTGCACGGGCTGCCGGGCGCGTGAGCTCGCGTGTGGTCTCCGCCTGGGACTGGGCGATATCGCGGACAGGTTGGTGCAGGCGGGGAAGCTGGTAGCTCATGGGTGAGCCGACGGTGTCCACCGCCACGGACCGCGGCCCGCGGGCGCTCATCAAGGGGGCCGGCGACCTGGCCTCCGGAGTGGCCTTTCGCCTGGTGCGGGCCGGGTTCTCGGTGATGATGACGGAGATCGCCCGGCCTACCGTGGTGCGCCGGGCCGTCGCCTTCGCCGAGGCCGTCTACGAGGGCCGGGTGGAGGTCGAGGGCCTTCCCGGGATCCTGGTCCGGGACCCGGCCGAAGCACACCGGGTGCTTCGCCTTGGGGCGATCCCGGTCATCGTCGATCCCGAGGCCGCAGTCCGCTTCGATTTCCGCCCCGACCTCCTGGTCGACGCGATCATGGCCAAACGTAATGTCGGCACCCGCATGAGCGACGCGCCGGCAGTGGTGGCGCTCGGTCCAGGTCTCGTGGCCGGCAAGGATGCGCACGCGGTCATCGAGACCATGCGTGGTCCCACTTTGGGCCGGGTCGTCACCGAGGGAGAGGCTCTTCCCGACACCGGCATTCCTGGAGAGCGGGGCGGTTATGCCGAAGAGCGGATCCTGCGCTCCCCCTGCGCTGGGGTCTTCATCGGGTCGAGAGAGATCGGCGACCGGGTGCGGAAAGGCGACGCGGTGGGGCTGGTCGAAGAGACCGCGGTCGTCGCCAGGCTGGACGGCAGGCTGCGAGGGATCCTTCGTTCGGGGATCGTGGTGGGTCCAGGCTTCAAACTGGGCGACGTCGATCCGAGCGCGGGACGCGAACAGTGCTTCCTCATCTCGGACAAGGCCTTGGCGGTGGCCGGTGGGGTGCTCGAGGCTGCGTGCGCGCTCTTGGGGAATCTCCCCACGGGATCCCGGATCCACCACCGGTCCTGGGTGACTACGTGCGAGCGCGTGACGGCCGCTGCCGCGGTGCCCGATGCCCTGTGCAGAAGAGAGTGAGGCGAAGCCCGCGCATGCTCGTGACCACGCACGGCATCTTGACGGAGGCCCTCACGCTCGGCCCGCGGGAGCTCGTGGCGATGGTAGGGGGCGGGGGAAAGACCGGCTGCCTCAAGCTTCTCGCCGGGGAGTTGTCGGGACGGAGCGCACGCGTGGTGACGACCACGACCACGGCCATGTTTCTGAAGGACCTGGAGGACCTGGGACCGGTGCTGGTTGAATCCGGCCTGCCGGCTCTTCGGGCGCGGCTCGAGGTCGCGCTCACCGCAGGCGTTCCGGTCGGCGCCGTCCGAAGCGTCGGGCCGGATGGTAAGGCGATAGGTCTGCCCGTGGAATGGGTCGACGACGTGTGGAGGGCGGGGTTCGCGGATCACGTGGTGGTCGAGGCGGACGGCAGCCGGGGGATGTCTCTGAAGGCCTTTGGAGCGCACGAGCCGCAGGTGCCGGTCGAGGTGACCTTCATCGTGCAGGTCGCAGGGTTGGACGTGATGGGTGCTCCGCTCGAGGAGCCGTACGTGCACCGGGCCGAGCTGCTCGCGTCGGCCTTGGGGGTCCAACCGGGGACGATCGTGACCGGGGATCTTTTCGCAAACGCCCTGCGGAGACAGCTTCGACTGCTTCGCCGGCGCTGGCCGCGGGCCCGGGTCATGACTCTGCTGAACAAGGCCGAGGAACCTCACGCACGGTCCGGGGGTCTTGAAGTGGCGGAGATGATCCTGGCGACGGTGAAGGGGAAAGACGCAGCAAGCCCGGTCCCCGAGGCCGTCGTCGTGGGTAGCCTGTGGGAGAGAAGCTTCACGCGGGTATCGGATCGGGGGGGGCGAGTGAGCGAGATGGCCGGCAAGAAGGACTCCCAGCGCAAGGCCGCGCGGGTCTCGGCCATCGTCCTGGCGGCCGGACAGGCGACCCGCATGGGTGGGCAGAAGCTCCTATTGCCCCTGGGGGAGCGGTCTCTGGTAGAGCGAGTCGCCGACGCGGCGTTGGGCGCGAAAGTATTCGAGACCATCGTGGTAGTGGGGCACGAGGCAGAGGCGGTGCGCGCGGCTCTGGGCGACCGGCCGGTGAGGATCGTCCTCAACCCCGGCTACGCCGCGGGCCTGAGCACTTCCCTACAGGCCGGCATCCGAGCGGTCAGGCCTGATTGCGAAGCCGTGGTCTTTCTTCTGGGCGACCAGCCCTTCGCGACCTCGGCGTTGGTCGATCGACTCATCGAGGTCTTCGCGGATGCGCAGGCGTGGATCGTACGGCCCTCTGTGGGCGGACGTCCCGGTCACCCGGTGCTCATGGGCAGAGACCTATTCGCTGAGATCCTCGAGCAACAAGGCGACGTGGGTGGACGGGAAATATCCGAACGCCACCGGGACCGGCAGATCCTGGTGCCGCTCGATGACGAAAGACTGGCCGTCGACGTCGACACTGAGGAGGATTACGAAGCGGCCTCGTCCGCGATATGAGACTGTGTCCTAAATCGAGAAAGGGGGTGGGGGCAGGGTCGAAGATGATGGCTGCCAGCCGTAGCCAAAAGAGAATCCCGTTTAAACAATGACGAAGTTCAGCCACAGTTTGGAGGGTAACAGATGTCCGAGTCCGTAAGTCGCCGCGAGTTCCTCAAGATCGCCGGTATCGCCGGGGCCACAATCGGAGTGGGTGCCGGGATGGGCGGTTTGATAGCCGCTTGCGGCGAAGAGGAGACCACCACCACGACGGCAGCGCCCGAGACCACCACGACGGCCGCAGGCGAGACCACCACCACGGCGGGTGCGACCACTACGGTCAGCGCCGCCCCGGAGACCGGCCGGGAGATCAAGCTTGGTTTTGTGACGCCGCAAACCGGGCCGCTGGCCTCTTTCGGGACCGCCGACAAGTACTGCGTCGACCGCTTCAGCGAAGTCATCGGCGAGGGTGCCGTCTTGGGCGACGGAAAGATGCACCCCATCACCATCCTGCTGGAAGACAGTCAGTCCAACTCAAACCGTTCGGCACAGGTCGCGGGTGACCTTATTACGAACAGCCAAGTGGACATCCTCATGGCCGCCTCCAGCGGGGACAACGTGGTGCCTGTGTCCGACCAGGCCGAGGCCTTCGAGGTGCCTTGCATCAGCTGCGACACTCCCTGGCAGGCCTGGTTCATGGGCCGTGGAGGCGATCCCAAGGTCGGCTTCAAGTGGACCTATCATGCCTTCTGGGGCCAGGAAGACAACTTCGGCATCTACTTCGATCTTTGGTCTCAGGTGCCCAACAACAAGATCGTTGGCGTGCTCTGGCCCAACGACGTGGACGGTAACAACTATCGGTCTCAATGGCCTGGCCCCATGGAGAAACAGGGGTACACGATCATCGATGGCGGCTCCTTCCAGGACGGGACCGAGGACTACACGTCGATCATCGACAAGTTCAAGAAAGGCGGAGCCGAGATCCTTTCTGGAGTCATGAGCCCGCCCGACTTCACCAACTTCTGGACCCAGTCCAAGCAACAGGGTTATACGCCCAAGATCTGCGGTATCGGCAAGGCCCTACTCTTCCCGCAGACCGGCGATGCCCTAGGCGACATCGGCGAGGGCCTGTGCACCACCGTTTGGTGGCACCCGACTTATCCGTTCGCCTCGCCGCTCACGGGGGAGACCTGCCAGCAGTTCGCGGACAGTTACGAGAGCGCGACCGGCAACCAATGGACCCAGCCGCTTCTTCACTTCATGGTCTTTGAATGGGCGATCGATGTCCTCAAGCGGACCACCGATGTGGACGACAAGAACCTCCTGTTGGAGGCTGTCAAAGCGACCAATGTGGAGACCATCGTCGGTCCGATCGACTTCACACAGGAGATCGGCGCCGAGGTGGCACGCGTCCGGTGCCCAATGTGGTGAAGACGCCGCTCTCGGGCGGTCAGTGGCGCCCGTCGGAGAAATGGACCTACGACCTCGTGCAATGCAGCAATGCCAACTGGCCGATGATCCCGGTGACGAGCAAGCTGGAACCCCTGCCGGGGTCCGGCGCGTAAGTCCGGCGATTCAGTCCTTCGGGAAGGCAGTAGAGGCGCGGGCCCCGTCTCTGGGCGAGACGGGGCCCGCTCCGCCGTCCGGAGGCGATGCGCGTCCGGCGGGATATCCAGTGATCCTCAAACGACGTCTGTCCTTCGGTACTATCATGGCAGGCGGGTCTAAGCACACTCTTCTGCGAGACGACTCCGCGGGCGTGGCATTCAGGGACCCTGACGAAGTCGGATATGGAGAAGAGGGCAGCCAAGAATGACGGAGGATAAGATGGAAGAAGAGGAGAGGGAGGGAGTGCCCGTTCCCAAACTGGTCAGGATCAACGCCAAACCCGCGCCAGTGGAGATCGACCTGGCCCGCACGGCGGTCATCGTGGTCGACATGCAGAACGCCTTCCTCAGCGAGGGCGGGATGTTCGACCAGGCCGGCTACGACATCTCCCGGGCCGCAGAGACCATCGAGCGGAACGCCGAACTTCTCCCCGTTCTGCGCGAGGCAGGGGTCAAGGTCGTCTACATCAAGATGAGCTACACCGCGGACTACTCCGACGCCGGCGGTCCGCACTCGCCCAACTGGCACAAGGAGTTGGGTCTAGTCCTGATGCAGGATCGTCCCGAGACCTGGGGCATGTACGTCACCCAGGGCACCTGGGATGAGGAGATCGTGGAGGAGATCGCCCCCTGCCCGGGCGATGTGGTCGTACGCAAGCAGCGCTACAGCGGCTTCGCCGGCACCAATCTGGACATGGTGCTGAAGACGTTCGGCATCCGCTACTGTCTCTACACTGGCGTGGCCACCAACGTGTGCGTGGAGACGACCCTGCGGGACGGCTACCTGCTCGACTACTGGCCCATCCTGGTCGCGGACGCCTGCGACAACTCCGGGCCCGACCACAACCGGCTGGCGACCGAGTGGAACGTGGAGCACGCCTTCGGCTGGGTCACCAGCACCCGGGACGTGCTCAAGGCGCTGAGCGGAGAATAGGGGGAAAGCGGTCTTCGTATCTGGACCTTGTGGACGCCGTGAAAGGAGAGGGAAGATGCCTTACGTGCTTATCGAACACACTCCCACAGACTATGGGTTGTTCGAGAAGGTCTTCTTGGAGGACGGCGAGCGGCGAGGGCGAAGCGGCTCGAAGGGCGGCCGGTTGTTCCGCGATGCCGACGCTCCAGGCAGCCTCATCGCCCTTTTCGAATGGGACGACCTGGAGAAAGCCAAGCGGTTCGCCGAAGGGGTGGAGCTGCACGAAGCCGTGGAGTGGGCCTCGGCAGGGACGACGTTCAAAGTGACGGTGCTGGAAGACATCTTGCAGGTAGAGGCGTAGGACGGGCGCCTGATATCCTTGCTCCAGTAGTATCGAGTCGAGGCGTTCTCTGGGCTGCCGTCGCGGTCACATACAACGGCGAATAGGGGCTACTCATGATCGTCACAACCAAGGAGTTGTTCGAGGTCGCCTACGGCACGTTCGCCGTCGGCGCCTACAACATCAACAACATGGAGCAGACTCTCGGTCTTTTCCGGGGCAACCTGGATTCCCAGGCCCCGTTCATCATCCAGATCTCGCGTGGGGCTCGTTCCTACGCCGACAAGCGCATGCTGGAAGCCATGATCAAGGCCGCCGACGAGATCTTCCCCGACGCCATCTTCGCCGTGCATCTCGACCACGGCGATCTGGCCACCGCTCTCGACTGCGTCGAGAGCGGCTTCTACTCCTCGGTCATGATCGACGCCTCGCACGAGCCCCTGGAGGAGAACATCCGCATCACCCGCCAGGTGGTGGACGCGGCCCACGCCCGGGGCATCTCGGTGGAGGCGGAGCTGGGGCAGTTGGGGGGAGTAGAGGAGCACGTGCAGGTGGAGGAGAAGAACGCCCACCTCACCGATCCGGCCGAGGCCGAGGTGTTCGTGCGCGAATCGGGCTGCGACTCCCTGGCCGTGGCCATCGGCACCAGCCATGGGGCCTACAAGTTCAGCGGCCATCAGGGCCTGCACCTGGACGTGGCCGCAGAGATCCAGAAGCGTCTCCCGGGCTTTCCTCTCGTCATGCACGGGTCGAGCTCGGTGCCGCAAGAGGAGATCGAGCGCATCAACGCCGCCGGCGGCTCGATCAGAGGGGCCAAGGGGGTAGACGAGGATGAGTTCGCCAAGGCGGTGCCTCTGGGGGTGACCAAGGTGAACATCGACACCGACGGCCGCTTGGTCTGGACCCGGGTGCATCGGGAGTTCTTCCGGGACTATCCCGAGAAGTTCGACCTGCGGGATCCCGGCAAGGTCTTCGTGGCCGAGTATGCGAGCTTCATCGCCCATAAGAACCAGAAGTTGGGGTCGGCAGGCACGTTGGAAGCGGTACGCAAGGCGGTGGCCATATAGGCGACTGCGGCTTCCCGGTTGGGCCGTTCATCTTCGAGTAGGGGGATAGCTTGGAGACTCTGACAGGCCAGGTCTTCGCTCAGGTCGTGCAGTCGGGCGCCTATGCCGTAGCGAGGGCGCAGGACGCTTTAGACCGCATCAATGTCTTTCCGGTAGCCGACGCCGACACGGGAGCCAACCTGGCCGCCACGCTGAGCGCGGCCGCCGCCGCCCTGGGCCGGAACCCGCCGGCTGCCGTCGGTTCGGCGGCGCGCATGGCCGCGGATGCGGCCCTCATCGGAGCGCGGGGCAACTCGGGAGCCATCTTTGCCCAGTTCCTGCACGGGCTGGCGGAGGGACTGCACCTCAAGAAGGGTGTGGCCACGGGCGAGTTCGCGTCGGCCGCCACCGTCGGTGTCGACGCCGCGTATTCCGCCGTTCAGGACCCACGCGAGGGCACCATTCTGTCCGTGCTCCGGGCTTGGGTCGGCGACATGAGCGCCCGCGCCCCCGGTCTGCCGGACTTCGGCGTACTCATGGACCGCGCGCTCGACGCGGCGCGCGTGGCTCTCGCGGCTACCCCCACTCAGCTGGAGGTGCTGGCGCGGAACAAAGTGGTCGACGCGGGCGGGCAGGGCTTCGTGTACTTCCTCGAAGGCATGCTGGATCCTCTGGGGCGTCGTCTCGATTCGGAGACGAGCATGCTCGAGTCCCTCACGTTCGCCGCCGCCTACGAGCGGCTCTCGGGGATCTCTGGTTCGTACGGCGGGGGGTTTGTCGCGAGCGGTCGTGGACGGGCTTTGGGAGCGGCCGAGCAGGAGATCGATGAGCGGTTCCGCTACTGCGCCGAAGCGTTGCTCCTGGGGGCGGACCTGGACCGGGAGCGCATACTGCGGGCGGTGGGGAGCCTGGGCGAATCCCTAGTGCTGGTGGGCGGGGGCACGCATATGCGCGTGCACCTGCATACGAACCAACCGGCCGCTTTCCGGAGCACTCTCGAGAGCTTCGGGACGCTGGAGGGCTTCAAGATCGACGACATGGTGGCACAGCAGGCCGCTGCCAAGGCTGCCACCGTCGCTCTCGTCACCGACTCTACCTTCGACCTGCCCGAGGCAGCGCAGCTCCGTTACGGGACGGTGATGGTGCCGCTGACGGTGTCCATCGGGGGGAGGACGTATCTCGACCGGGTGGAGCTGGGCTCAGCGGACTTCTACCGGATGGTGCGGCAGACGGGAGAGCTACCGCGCACTTCCCAGCCGAACCGCGCCGATTTCCGCCGGGTGTACGAGGCGCTGCTCGAGGATCACGAAGGGGTGGTCTCGATCCATCCCTCCGCGCGGGTGTCTGGGACGTACCAGTCCGCGCTTGGAGCGGCCGCCGATGTAGATCCATCCCGGGTGCGCGTGGTGGATGCACGCCACCTCTCGGTCGGCCTGGGGCTGGTGGTGGAGGCGGCGGGGGAAGCCATCCAAGCGGGTGAGTCGCTCGAAGGGGTGGTGGCGGCTGCTGAAGCCGCCGCCCGGAACACTCGGGTGTATGGGGCTACGCCCTCACTTGATTTCGCCGTCAAAGGTGGGCGTGTCAACTCCAAAGTGGCCTATATGGCCGGCCTTATCAGGCTGAAGCCGGTGATCCTGTTCGACGAAGAGGGAGGAGTCCACGCCAATGGTGGTCATCTAGGCTACGCGCGGACCATCAGAGGCATCGCCCGTCGGGCCGCCGATTTCGCAAACGGACAACCTGCGCGGGTGGCGATAACGCACGCCGATTCGCCGGAATCAGCTGCCTACCTTCTCCAGCAACTGCACAAGCGCCTCGGACAGCAACAAGATATCCCCATGATGGAGTCGGGTGCGGTCCTCGCCACCCATACAGGTCTGGGCGCTGTGGCCGTCGCGGTCCGGCGCTTCCCGGCCGAGAGTGCGCCGAGGCAGGCATCGACGCCGCGGACGCCGCAGACGCCGCACGGAGGTGGGCAAGGAGGGTCTCGATGAGCCTGCCGGCCGCCATGGGTGTCACTCTGGGAGTCTTGATCGTCTATATGATCCTGGCCTGGTTGTTCAGCCTGATCCGCCGGGATGCGAGTGTGGTGGATCCCTTCTGGGGGGTCGGGTTCATCGTCGCGGCTCTTTCCTATCTTCTGCTCACCGACGGTTTTGCCGGGCGCAGGATCCTGGTGCTGGTTCTGACCTGTGTCTGGGGTGTACGGCTGACCGCGTACATCATCTGGAGGAACCGGGGCAAGGGGGAAGATCCCCGGTATCGGGCCATGCGCGCCAAGCGGCCCGGAAGCTTCTGGTGGTTCAGTTTCTTCCAGGTGTTCCTTCTCCAGGCGCTCCTTCTGTGGATCGTGGCGGCGCCCCTGGCCGCCGCCGAAGGCGGGCTAGAACCGGCCCGGTTCGTCGCCCTCGACTACGTGGGTCTTGCCTTGTGGCTCGTGGGCTTCGGCTTCGAGGTCGCGGGCGACACCCAGTTGGCCGTCTTCAAGCGTCGCCCCGAGAACAAGGGCAAGGTGCTAGAGACCGGCGTCTGGAAGTACACCCGACACCCCAACTACTTCGGGGAAGCTCTCCTCTGGTGGGGCATATGGCTGATCGCCACGGCGGCCCACGGTTACTGGGCAGTCTACGGACCTATCGTCATCACGGTTCTTCTCCTCCGCGTCTCGGGGGTGACGCTTCTCGAGAAAAGCCTCAAGGAGTCCAAACCCGGCTACGCCGAGTATGTTGCGCGCACCAGCTCCTTCGTCCCGTGGTTCCCGCGGAAACGGTAGCCGGAGGGTCTTGCCAGGCGCCGACCGGCCCAACGGCACCCGGCTCCCGCCGGTCACAGTGCTCACAGAGAAAGCGATACGTGGTATTTTCTCCTTGGCAGACTGGCGGAGGATGGTGTGTATCCATCAGCCGCGCTGTGAGGCCGGCTGTGACACTCGGGCAGAGCGCGAGCCGGCTTCGCCTATTCTCAGGCGCTACTACGACCGCTGAGGCACATGGAAGGAGACAGTATGGCGGCCGCGATCGACGCCCTCACCAAGAACGGGGAGTTGCTGGCCTGGCTACGTGATGTGGTCGAGCTCTGCAGACCGGACAGCGTCTACACCTGTGACGGCTCGCAGGAAGACTACGAGCATATGTGCGAGCTGCTCGTCAAACAGGGGACCTTCACCCGGTTGAACGACTCCCTGCGGCCGAGCTCCTACCTTGCCCGTTCTCACCCCAGCGACGTCGCGCGGGTCGAAGACCGCACCTATATCTGCACCAAGAACCAGGCGGATGCCGGCCCGACCAACAACTGGGCTCCGGCCGGGGAGATGAAACGCAAGATGATCCGTCTTTTCCAGCGCACGCATGGAGGGACGGACGCTGTACATCATCCCATTCTCGATGGGACCCATCGGCTCGCCCTTTTCCAAGATAGGCATCGAGGTGACCGACTCGCCCTACGTGGTCGCCAACATGATGATCATGACTCGCACCGGGGTCGAGGTCCTCGAGGCGTTGGGAGAAGATGGGAAGTTCATCCCTTGCCTGCATTCGGTGGGGGCGCCGCTCTCCCCGTTCCAGGGAGACGTCCCCTGGCCCTGCGAACGCGATCCCAGGCATAAGTTCATCGTGCATTTTCCCGAGGATCCTTCTATTTGGTCATACGGGTCCGGCTACGGCGGCAACGCTCTACTCGGCAAGAAATGCCTGGCCCTGCGCATCGCTTCGACCGAGGCCCGCAAGGAGGGCTGGCTGGCGGAGCATATGCTGATCCTCGGCCTCACCTCTCCCGAGGGCAAGACCCACTATATCGCCGGTGCCTTCCCCAGCGCGTGCGGCAAGACCAATCTGGCGATGATGCGGCCCACCATCCCCGGCTGGAAAGTGACCACCGTCGGTGACGATATCGCCTGGATGCGGATCGGAGACGACGGTCGCCTGTGGGCGGTCAATCCGGAGACCGGCTTCTTCGGCGTGGCGCCGGGGACGTCGTATGACTCCAACCCCAACGCGATGGAAACGTTCACCCAGAACACCATCTTTACCAACACCGGCCTTACCGATGAGGGTGATGTGTGGTGGGAGGACATGGGGGTGGAGGCTCCGGCCCACCTCATCGACTGGGAGGGCGACGACTGGACGCCCGACTCGGGGCGCAAGGCGGCTCATCCCAACTCGCGCTTCACTGCCCCCGCTGCTCAGTGCCCGGTCATCGACCCCAGGTGGCAGGATCCGGCCGGCGTGCCTATATCGGCCATCCTGTTCGGCGGCCGGCGGGCGAGCACCATCCCGCTGGTGAACGAGGCTTTCGACTGGGAGCACGGGGTCTTCATGGGCTCGGCTGCCGGCTCCGAGACCACCGCCGCCAACCTGAGCAAGACCGGAGTGCTGCGGCACGACCCGTTCGCGATGCTGCCGTTCTGCGGCTACAACATGGGTGACTACTTCGCCCACTGGCTGTCTATGGCCGACCGCACTGATCCCGCCAAGCTGCCGCGCATCTTTTTCGTCAATTGGTTCCGCAAGGCAGAGGACGGGCACTGGCTTTGGCCGGGATACGGTGAGAACAGCCGGGTGCTCAAGTGGATCTTCGAGCGCGTAGAAGGAGGCGGAGCCGCGACGAAGACCCCGATCGGCAACCTGCCGACCGCGGAGGCGCTCGATCTATCCGGCCTCGACCTGCCGGCCGAGGACCTGCGCAAGATCCTGGAGGTCGACGTCGAGGGCTGGACGCAAGAAGCCGCCGGCCTTTCTGAGTACTACGACGAATTCGGGGATCGTCTACCGGAGGTCCTGCGGAGTCAACTCAAGGCCCTACAAGACCGCTTGAGCACGAGGTGAAGCGTGGACCCACTGGCTGCTGAGCTCAACCAGATCATCGAGCAACACGCTCCCGCGGTGACGCGAGTCCTCTCCGACCTGGGCAAGGAACTGTACTTCCCCAAAGGGATCCTCACTCAGACGGCGGAGGCCGGTCAAAAAGCCACGCGCTACAACGCCACCATCGGCGAAGCCCGGGAACTGCAGCATTCCATGGCGCTCCCGGCCATCATGCACCACTTGGCCGACCTGGGACCGGACGCGGTTCTGCCCTATGCCCCTTCGTTCGGACGGGCCGATCTGCGGGCCGCGTGGCGGGACGAGGTCAAGGAGAAGAACCCGTCGTTGGGCGACACTCCCATCAGCCTGCCTGTGGTCACTGCCGGTATCACCCACGGGCTCAGCACCGTGGCGGACATGTTCGTCGACCCAGGCGACCTTCTGCTGCTTCCAGACCAGTTGTGGGAGAACTACACGCTGATCTTCGGCACGAAGGGGGACGCGCAGTTGGCGTACTACCCACTTCTCGCCCTCGACCAGGGTTTCGACATCGCCGGGTTCCGCCGGGTGCTGAACGAGAACGCCGTTCGCGGCAAGCTGCTCGTGCTCTTCAGCTTCCCGAACAACCCCACCGGTTACTCCATCACGTCGGCAGAAGCCGACGCTATCCGGGACGCACTGGTCGAGGTGGCCGAAGGCGGTTGCGATGTGGTGGCTGTGTGTGACGATGCTTACTTCGGTCTCTTCTATGACGAAGAGGTGATGAAGGAGTCGCTGTTCACACGGTTAGCAGCGGCTCACTCACGGATTCTGGCCATCAAGCTGGACGGCGCCTCCAAGGAGGATTTTGCCTGGGGGCTCAGGGTGGCGTTCGTGACCTATGGGATCGACGGGGGCGCGGGTGCGTACGAGGCCCTGGAGAAGAAGACCGGCGGCTGCATCAGAGCGACCATCTCCAATTCCCCCAACATCTCGCAGCAGTTGGTGCTGAAGGCAATGGCCGATCCCGGCTATCGGGCGCAGAAGGAGGAGAAGTTCGCGGTCCTCCAACGCCGGGCCGCCAAGGTGAGGGAGGTGCTGGCCGAGCACCGGTTCTCGGAGGCTTGGAAACCCTATCCGTTCAACTCCGGCTATTTCATGTGCGTGCGTCTTAATGAACTGGACGCCGAGGCCTACAGGGTGCGCCTACTCCACGAGTATGGGGTGGGGGTCATATCCCTGGGTGAGACCGATGTCCGGATAGCTTTCTCCTGCGTGGACGAAGCCGATATCGCCGACCTCTTCGATGTGATGCTCACGTGTGCTCTGGAGATGCAGAGGGGATAGACGGAGCCGCAGCAGCCTGGGGCATGGTGCAGGGCGGCGCGCGCCCGGGGGGACGATGGGCAGTGTCTTCATCCGTTTCTACGCTGAACTGGGCGACCTCCTGTCTCCGGAGCGTCGCGGCCGCGAATTCGAGCATGCCCATCCATCCGGAGGCGCGGTCAAGGACCTGATCGAAGGCCTGGGGGTGCCGCACACAGAGGTCGACCTGGTCCTCGTCGATGGGCGGTCTGTCGGTTTCTCCCACCCGGTGGGTAACGGTGCGCGCGTGAGCGTCTTCCCGGTCTTCGAGGCGCTGGACGTTGGGCCGGTGACCCGTGTTCGCTCGCAGCCTTTGCGCCGGGTGCGCTTCGCGGCCGACGTGCATCTGGGCAGGCTGGCCGGCTACCTGCGCCTGGCCGGGTTCGACACGCTGTATCGGAACGACTGGTCCGACGAGGAGATCGTGGCGACCGCCCTGCACGAGCACCGGATCATCCTGACCCGCGATCGAGGACTACTGATGCGGGCGGCGGTGACCCATGGCTACCTCGTGCGGCGTATATACCCCCGACAGCAACTGCCGGAAGTGCTGGAGCGGTTCGACCTGTGGGGATCCGTCCAGCCGTTCGCGCGCTGCTCGCTCTGCAACGGTGCCGTGCAGCCTGTCGAGAAAGCCGAGGTCGCCGCGCATCTCCCGCCGCTCACGGCGCGTCACTACCAGGAGTTCTGGCGTTGTGCCTGTTGTGGCCAGATCTACTGGAAGGGCTCTCACTATCAGTCGTTGGAGCGGCTACTCACAAGGGAGGCCCCTCCGGGTAGCACCTAGCAACGAGCAGCCGCGACCGAGGCGAAGATGCTCAGGGCATCTCCTGGCCGGCAAGAGCCGCTCCTGGGTCCTCGGCCGTTCCGGGCGAGCCGGGTGAAGGGCCCGGACGCCAGCGGGCGAAGAGAGGCACCCCGATGAGGGCCATGGCTCCCATGGCCGCAATGCCCGCGGCTGTGGCGTGGGATCCGCTGGCGGCGCTGCTCGCTATGGGCGAGAGCGCCGCCCCCAGTCCCTGGGACACCCGCTGCACGGCCCCGAAGAGGCCGAAGGCCAGGGCTTGATAGTCCGAGCGGAAGTTCTCGGCGTAGGCCCCGCGCACCGTGGGGATCAGCGCTCCTGAGAACAAACCGTGCAGGCAGGCGCAGAGCACCACCAGGGCCAGCGACGACACAAGGCTGAAGGCGAAGGCGTTGAGGGCCCACAGGGTCAGCCCCACCATGATGATCCGTTTCACGAGGCGCCGGTCGGGCCTGAGCAAGGCGATGACCCCCGCTCCGGCGGCCGAAGAGAGCACGACGCCCAGAAGCACCGCCCAGAGCCGTATCCCCTCGAGACCGGTCAGAGCCTGGATATGCAGGGTCAGATAGAGGCTGAGCCCCATTATCGCGGAGTTCAGAGCGAAGTAACCGGCGAGGAACCAGCCTGCGTGGTGTTCGCGAGAAGCCTGGTCCCACAACTCCCTCATCCGATGGTGCAGCTTCCCCTGGGGGATGTCGACAACGTCGGATTTCTTCTGCCACAAACGCTTCGCGAAGATGCTGGGGATGGTACAGGCCAGGAAAACGGCCGCCGCCGGGATGAGGGCATAGCCCTGTCCGCTCATCCCGGCGATGACTTTGCCGGAGATGAACAGCTGGATGACGCCGACCCCGACGACCCCGCCCAAGAAACTAAGCCCCATTCCCAGCGAGGAAACGCTCACCACATTGGCCCCACCGGCCGCGCTGAGCATGGAGGCGTTGTATATCAGGCTGGAAAGCTGGAAGAAGTAGTTGGCCACCATGGCCGCGACGAGCACACCCGCGATTGCCAGAGTCCCCGACCGGGGCAGGATGCTGAGCGTGCCGAGGAGCACGGCGGCGATCAGGGCAGAGACTACGAACCACCGTCTACGGGTGCGCTTCTCGTCTGCGCTCACGCCGATATAGGGACCGCTCAAGCCGATGGCCCAAGACGACGCGGCCGAGGCTAGGCCGAAAGCGACGGCTGGTATGCCCAGGCCGTTGACCATCCACGGAGTGAGATAGTACGGGATGGCGAACTCGACCGAGGTGTTCCCGAAATCGAACGTATACCAGGCCAATCGTGTGCGTCTGCCGGAGCCTCCCGCATCGGCGGTGGCCGTGTTGGACGTCTGGGTGCCCGATGTCTGGCCGTCGGGAGTCGGTGGCCCCGTCTGCGCTCTCTGATCGCCGGCATGCATACTCGCATTAGTGTACCTTCGGTTGGCCAAAACCTGGACGGTGGTCTAACCTTGTGCCTCCGGCACCGGGAAGCGCGAGCGTGAGACATCGTGAGGGTGATGAGGACATATGAGCAGCGCTGCTAGGGGAAGCGACGCCTTGGAGGCGGCCGCCACCCCTCTCTTCAGAGAGGCACAGAGATTCCGCCACTGGTTCTTCTGGCTCCCCATCGCCATCGTCACCGTGGTCATCTGGTATCAGTTCGCGCAGCAGATCGTCGTGGGCCGTCCCCCGGGGACCGAACCAATACCCGACTGGGCCGCCTGGGTCTTGACCTTGGTATTCGGCATCGGTTTCCCGGTCTTCGCCGTGATCGTCCGCCTTGTCACGGAGGTGCGGCCGGGAACGCTGTCGATCAGGCTGGTGCCCTTTCCAGGGAGGCATATTCCGCTCCGCGAGATACAGTCCGTTGAATCACGCGAGTACTCGCCCATGGGTGAGTTCGGTGGCTGGGGGATCCGCGTTTCCCGAGATGGTGGAAAAGCCTACAACGCCTACGGCAAGCAAGGAGTCCAGTTGATGCTCTCCGACGGGAAGCGCGTCCTGATCGGAACGCAGCGCGCGGACGAGCTGATCGCTGCGCTCCGCCTGGCCGGCGTCAGGGTCCAGGCCATACGGGCCGGCGGGTTCGGGTAGCGGCTATGAGGATCGTGGTGGCACTCGGGGGGAACGCGCTTCTCAAGCGGGGAGAGCCGCTTACCGAGCAGAACCAGCGCGTAAACGTGAAGGCGGCGGCCCGGGCGCTGGCGCCGCTGGCCCGTGAGCACAGCCTCACCATCACCCACGGCAACGGACCTCAGGTGGGTCTGCTCGCCTTGGAGGCGGCCGCGTACACGGGGGTAGAGCCCTACACTCTGGATGTGCTGAGCGCCGAGTCGGAGGGCATGATCGGCTACATGATCGAGCAGGAGCTGGGCAACATCCTACCCGAGGACGTGCCCTTCGCCACGATCCTCACCCAGGTGGAGGTCGATCCGAACGACCCGGCCTTTCAGCATCCTACTAAGCCCATCGGCCCCCAATACACGCAGGAAGAGGCCGAACGGCTGGCCCGGGAGCACGGCTGGACCGTGGGTCCCGACAACAGCCTGTTCCGGAGACTGGTGCCGTCGCCGCGCCCCAAGCGTATCTTCGAGATAAGAGTGGTGGAGTGGTTGGTCGAGCGGGGAGTAGTGGTGATCTGCACCGGGGGAGGGGGGATCCCCACGATGTTGACCCCGGACGGTGCGCTTGTGGGAGTGGAGGCGGTCATCGATAAGGATCACGCCGGTGCGCTGCTGGCCACGTCGCTCGGGGCAGGGGTCTTCTTGATGCTCACCGACGCCGAGGCCGTGTGGGAGAACTGGGGCAGCGCCGAGGCGCGGGCCATCCGGCGAGCGTCGCCGGAGCTGCTGGAGAAGCTTCGATTCGCCGCCGGTTCGATGGGCCCGAAGGTGGAGGCGGCTTGCGACTTCGCCCGCGCGACCGGGGGACGGGCAGGCATCGGGGCGCTCGAGGATGCGGTCGCCATCATCGAGGGTCGCGCCGGCACGCTGGTCTCGACCGAGTTCGACGCCATCGAGTATTGGCCTTCGCTCTTCCATCAGCCGGAATAACGGCAGACGCGCTAGGTCGAGGCTTCCTTGGTCAACGGCTATTTCATCGCGGCACTGAGCGGGTTGATCCTTGTCGAGGCGATCGGCTGGGCCGGTGAGTGGCTGAATCTGCAAGCGCTCGGGTCCGCACTGCCCGAGGAGTTCGCCGACGTCTACGATGCCGGGGAATACGAGCGTTCCCAGGAATACACCAGGACAAAGACGCGCTTCGGTCTGGCGGCCTCGCTGTTCGATCTTGCCGTCCTGCTCGCGTTCTGGCTGGCGGGCGGCTTCGGCTGGCTCGACGGCATGGTAAGGGACTGGGATCTGGGTCCCGTGTGGACCGGGCTGATCTTCCTCCTGATCCTGGCCGTGGCGAAAGGGATCCTCGACCTGCCCTTTCAGATCTGGGGCGTGTTCGTCATCGAGGAGAAGTACGGTTTCAACCGCACCACGCCCCGCACGTTCGTGCTGGACCTCCTCAAGAGCTTGGCCGTCGCGGCGGTCATCGGCGTGCCTCTCCTGATCGGCTTCCTGGCCCTGTTCGAGTACGGGGGAGAGGCGGCCTGGATCTATGCCTGGGCCGCCGTGATCGCATTCTCGTTCGTGATGCAGATCCTCGCTCCGACCCTCATCATGCCGCTCTTCAACAAGTTCACGCCTCTTGAAGACGGCGAGCTCAAGGAAGAGATCCTGGCATACGCGCAACGGGTCCGGTTTCCCTTGAAGGGAGTGTTCTCCATCGACGCCTCCCGGCGGACCACCAAAGGGAACGCCTTCTTCACCGGGTTCGGGAGGAGCAAGCGTATCGCCCTCTTCGACACGTTGATCCAGCGACACCCGGTGGGGGAGGTGGTAGCGGTCCTGGCTCATGAGGTGGGCCACTACAAGAAGCGGCACGTGCTGATCGGAACCATAGTCTCCGCGCTGGAGACGGGCTTGTTCCTCGGCCTGTTCGCACTTCTCCTGGATCAGGCCGCTCTCTTCGAGGCTTTTGGCGTGGAGTCGCCTTCTGTGTACGCCGGGGTGATCTTCGTGGCCGTTCTTCTCATGCCGCTCCAGCTTGTACTCTCGATCGGGAGCGCCGCGCTGTCCCGGCGGCACGAGCGCCAGGCCGACTCCTTCGCCGCGACCACGACCGGCCGCGGCGACCTCCTGGCCTCAGGTCTCAAGCGCCTTTCCAAGGACAGCTTGTCGAATCTCACTCCGCATCCTTTCTATGTGTTCCTCAACTACTCGCACCCGCCCGTGCTTGAGAGAGTGAGAGCGCTGGTTTCGGAGCCGGGGCCAGGTCCCGCCGCGTGACGCGCTCGTCCGGGCTGCTTCGTGTCGGCTTGGCCGCCGTCATCTGGGGCTCCATCCCCATCTTCGTGCGCATGGTGGATACGTCACCTTTCGTACTCGTGTTCTGGCGGGTCGCGTTCGCCGCCGCTGCCTTGCTCATCTACCTCCTCGTGACCGGGAGGGTGCGGGATCTGGGCCAGCTGAACCGGCGGACGGTCGCGGCGCTTCTGGCCGTAGGGGCGCTCATCGCTGTCAACTGGATACTGTTCCTTGGCGCGCTCTCGATGACTCAGGTCGCCGTAGCCGAATTGCTGGGATATGTGGGGCCGGTGTTCGTGGCCGCTCTTGCGCCGCTGATATCCCGCGAGCCCTACGATAGGCGAATAGCGCTTCCCCTCGTACTGGCCCTCGGCGGGACGGCGATCATAGTCGGACTGGGCGATCTCTCCCTCCAGGGCGGCCGTGGCCTGCTCGGCGCGGGCATGGCCTTCTGTTCGGCGCTCACGTACGCGGCACTGATGCTCACCGGCAAGCGGCTCCTGCGCAACGTGTCGGCGCCGGTCCTCGCCTTCGGCGAGTACGGCTTCGCCACCGTCCTCCTGCTGCCGGCCGTCCTGCTGCTTCCGGGGCCGTCCGTGGCCTCAGAGTGGGGCGCTCTTGCGGTCCTCGGGGTCGTCCATACCGCTTTCGCCATTCTCGTCTTCTTCTCCGGCCTCCGCCTCGTGCGCGCCGATCACGCTGCCGTCTTCACCTACGCCGAACCGGTGACGGCCGTCATCTTCGCGGCCGTGTTCCTTTCCGAGCCGCTCGGTTGGGCCACGCTGGTCGGGGGCGCGGGCGTGGTCGCCGCCGGGATCGTGGTCGCGCGGATGACGCCGACCACCGGCATGGAGGCACCCGGCGGCTCCGGGGCGCTAGAATCGTCTGTGACGGATGGAGCCATGGTTGAGTCCCGGAATCTGGACAGGAGTGAGGTATGAGGATCGCGCTTATCGGGCAGGCGGCCTTCGGGGAGAAGGTGCTCGAGGCTCTACTGGCAGCAAGGGAGCAGGTGGCGGTGGTCTACATGCCTCCCGACGCTCCCGGCGGCAAGGGCAACTCGTTCAGGGAACTGGCCGAAAGCAACGACATTCCCGTGCGACAGCCGGCCAGGATGCGCGACCCGGAGGTCTTCGAAGACTACAAGCAGTTCGCGGCCGACCTCAACGTGATGGCCTTCGTGACGGACATCGTGCCTCTCACGATCCTGGATCATCCCCGGCTGGGCACCATCCAGTACCATCCGTCCCTGCTGCCGCGGCATCGGGGCGGCAGCGCCATCAACTGGGCTGTCATCAACGGAGAGACGAAGACCGGCCTCTCCATCTTCTGGCCCGACGAAGGCCTCGACACCGGACCGATCCTGCTGCAGAAGGAGGTCACGATCGAGCCGGACGACACGTTGGGAACGGTGTACTTCAACAAGCTGTTCGCTCTCGGCGTGGAGGCCCTGCTGGAGTCCGTGCGCCTCGTCGAGGAGGGGAAGGCCCCGAAGATCCCCCAGGATCTCGCAGAGGGCGAGTACGAGCCGCTCTGCAAGCGCATGACCATCGACTGGATGTACCCGGTAGGCGTCGTCTACAACGTCATCAGGGGCTGCAACCCGTCGCCGGGCGCGTCCACCTCCTGGCAGGGTAGCGGGCTGAAGATCCTCGACTGCGAGAGACGCGCCCTCAGCGGTCCCGAGGCTCCGGGCACCATCACGGAGATCGCGGAGGATGGTTTCCTGGTGGCGGCCAACGGCGGCAGCCTCTTCGTCAAGCGCGTCCAGCCCGCGGGGGCGGCCAAGTCGGGCGCCGCGGAGTTCGTTGCCTCGGCCGGGATCAAGGTGGGGGATAGGTTGGGCTGAGCGTCCCGACCGACGTACCCCGGGCCCTCCAAAAGGAGCACAGCGCTATGACGGACGAAGAGCCTGATTTCCTAGAGATGCTCATCAGACACGAGTCGGTGATCGGGCAACTGTACGAAGTGTTCGCCTCGCTGTTCACGGAACGGGAGGGTTTTTGGCGCTCCCTCGCTGAGGATGAACAAGTGCACGCCGACAGGCTCGGAGAGCTTGGTTCTGAGCCCTCGATCAACAGATGGTTGTCGCACGACAGCGGGTTGAGACCTCAAGCGATCAAGTCGTCGATCGGCTATGTAGAGAGCCAGATCGAGAGGGCTGAGGAGGGTAGAGTCACCTCGCTACAGGCGCTCTCTATCGCCAGGGATCTCGAGAACGCCCTTATCGAGGAGCAGTTCTCTCGAATGAGCGATTCGGTCCACATAGAGGCCGGCCCGATACTTCTGCAGCTTGCAGCGGAGACAGAAACACATCGGCGAACACTGGCCGACGCGCTGGAAGCCGAGAGGCGCTTGCGTCTGTAGGGCTGCTTGGAGACCAGGCGGTTTGACAAGCGGGATCGCCGGGTGCTGGCGTCTTGGGCCGCGGACTGTACAGGGCGTGTGCCTCCTCACTTTGAGGGTAGATACCCGAGCGACGACCGGCCCCGCAAAGCGCTCGTGGCAGCCCGGGCCTGGACCCGCGGGGAGGTGGCCGTGAGTGAGGCGCGCGATCCGGACTGCTACATCGCCGGCACCGTATGGGCGAGCGATCTCGGGCAGGTCGCGAGCGAGGGGACCGAGCTGTACGGTCCAGTCATGTCCGTACGCGTCCGGTATGCTGCTGGACTGGAGGTCGAGCAGGGCCGAGAGGGTCGAGAGCCCGGGCGTGAAACGAACCCGGCGGTTGCGCCGTGATTCGCCGGCGGCTGACATGCCGGCCAACCGGACAAGGTAGGTCTCGCTCTGGAGATCGCATTCAGCGTATTCGTCGTGTTGCACGGTCTGGTCCATCTGCTGTATGCCGGACATGCAGCCAGGCGGTTCGAGCTCAAACCGGGGATGGTCTGGCCGGATGGGTCATGGGCGGTGTCGAGATTGGTCGGCGACGACTCGACTCGCGGGCGGGCGACTGTCGCGTTGGTGCTCGCTGCCGTCGGATTCGTGGTGGGGGGAGTCGGGATTCTCGCGGGCCAGGACTGGGGACGGTCGCTGGTGGCTGGCACGGCTGTATTCTCGGCCCTGCTCTACGCTCTCATGTGGAACGGAAAGCGGCAGGATCTCGCTGGGCAAGGAGCGGTGGGATTCGTGATCGACGTGGCACTCTTGATCGTGGCAGTCGGCTTGCAGTGGCCACAGTGAACCAGGTCGTCGAATGGCTGGACGCGGGGGTCCGGCCAAGGGATCGAGCGGAGAGCACGCCTTTTTTAAGGTATTCTGGGGAAAGGTCACCGAGAACGTTCCTGCTCCTTCGTAGACCGGAAGCATCAAGGGGAGGATGCGGCCTTGAACTCGCGATCATCACAGGCGGTTCGCCCGGCTCGGGAGCCCTTGTGTCAGTTGCCCTCGAGCAGGCCCGTGCGCCACTCGATCCGCGCCATCAGCATCAACCCCGGCGTGCTGGACACTGCCATGGCCGATAGGTCGAAGTTCCCGCCCATCGGTCTCGAGATCGACATGGTCTTCAGCCGACTGCGGCATGAAGCCGACACACGGGGATAGCGTCATGGAAAGCGGAGCCGCATTGGATGACCTCTTGGAAAGGCTGGAAATTGCCCCCAATCCCCGGCCCGCGGCTGAAGGCACTCCCGCGTATTTCGGCGCGCCCTTGAGACCCGGTGTGGAACCGCTCGGTCGCTTGTTAGCGGCTGTTCCTTTCGCCTGCCCCATGGACTAAGATTGGCAGGGGACCTTGGTCACGGCGTTCATGGCCGATGAGCAGACCGATCCAAGAGAGATCGAAGTATGCGCCGATAAGCCGGCATCGACGCGATGCCCGTGTCTGATCCGGGTCAGTCGCTACGTACCAAGCCTGCGGTTTCGATTGCTCACCAGCGTCTGAGGAGGCAAGCACATGACGGGGAAAGACATCCGGGTCTCTGGTGTACTGATCGTCTTGCTGCTCGTTGCCCTGACCGCCGTATCCTGCGGACAGAGCGGCGCTGGTAGCGGGCAAGACGAGACGACGCAATCATCGGCCGTGGGATCCACCGAGCCGAGCGGGTCCGGGACGTCGGCGGCGCCAGGCGGCCAGACGACGACTTCGCAATCCACCGGTGATCAGACAACGGTTCCGGCCGGTTCCACCACCACCTCGGCGATCTCCGTTGGCGACCTGACCAGCTACCGCATCCGTACCACCTGGCGGGATGGCGGCCGTGAAGGACCGGTCAAGACCGAATGGGACACGGCGTATGTCGCCGATCCGCTCGCCGTCCACCACAAGGCCGAAGGGGACGTCGACATGGAGATGGTCTTGGTCGAGGAAACCTTGTGGACCAGATTCATGGACCTGCCCTGGCAGAAGACAGAATTGGCCGAGGGAGAGACGTCTGACTGGGCGAGCATGCTCTCGCAGGCGGAATCGCTGGTGGATGTCGAGGAGCAGACGCCCGTGGAGAACGATATTCAGTGGTTGATGGGACAGTCGGAAGTCAAGATCGCGGAGGGCAGCCTGACTCTGGCAGGCGAGGAGACCGTCAACGGGGTCACCTGCAAGCGGTACACAGTGGACTCGACCTACGCCTACGGCGTGGAATACCCGGCACCGCTGAGTGCCAAGGCCACCGTCACCGAAGGTACTCAGGGTGAGATCTGGGTGGCCGACCATGAGGGATGGTCTCCGTTCGTGGTGAGGGCGCAGCTCTTGCAGACCACGACCACCGAGGTGGAGGGGGGTCCTTCGGGCACTGAGACCGTGTACATCGAAGAGGACGTCACCGATGTGAATTCGTCCGATATCGTAGTCGAGCCTCCCGAGTAGTGCGAGGCGTTCCCGTACACCCGGGCAAAGGCGCTCACGAACTCATGTTCGAGGTGCATCTTCTCAAGGCAGAGTGATCTGGCCACCGCCGGTGAGCGTCAATTTAGCCCGCGCCTGGTGGACCCCCTCATGCACCAGCCGCTTCCCGCTCCAGGGTGGGCCCCGGACGTCGCGAATCGGTGCAGAACGGTTCTGCAACCCAGGGCAGATGCGCGCGTTGCCGGTGGCGGTAGAATCGTCTTGGATTGACGATGGCCTGGGGAGAAGGGGGGAGAGTAATGGCGAAGAGCCCTGACACAAGCTCAGCGCCGCAGAGATTCGTCGAGTGGATGTCGACGCACGAGCACGTGGACAGGAAGAACGGGCTCACCTATCACTACCATCCTCGGAGCGACGCGCACTCCGTCGCGCTATGTCGCTTCATCGCCGACGATCTGGTCCGATCGACTCCGGCCCTCGCCATGCCCTGGGTACGTCTCTGGTTGCCTGTGGCATCAATGTTCCTTTCGCCGGAAGGGACGGAAGGCTCAAGACACTCGATCTGGCCTTTGGGGAAGACTCTCCAGTCTTGCCGGCGACGGTTGATCTCGGCGACCTGGTCACCGCCAAGTCCCTGTCGAGGGTGATCCTTAGTTGTGAGGCGAAGTCGGTCATGACCGAGCACTCCAAGTCGCAGCCCAGGGTCTACGACGAACTCAGTTCCTCGCACGAGATCATCCATCAAGCCGATGCGAAGGCGCTGGCGGCCGGCGTGGTGGTAGTCAACATCGCGGGCGAATTCGTGTCGCCAACCCGACAGGTCCCCGGCCAATCGGTTTCCGTCACTCAGCACAAGCAACCCCATGCCGCCGCCAGGATGGTCGCGCATCTGCGCGGGCTTCCCGTTCGGTCGACCGGCGAGGGTGTGGGATTCGACGCCTTCGCGATCATCGTAGTCGAGTGCGACAACGTTGGACCGGCCAGGCTGTGGACGGATTCTCCGGCTCCGCAACCCGGCGATCCCGATCACTACGCTTCATTTGTCAGCAGGCTGTCTCTTGCTCTTGAGACGCGGCTGGCGGGAACTGGTGACTGACTTCGACCGTGACCGGGCCGCCGAATAGATCGAGGCGCGCGGCCGCCTGGTTGACTCGGCGAACTCCATCTGCGAAATAGATCGGATCCAACTCCACCGCGATGCTATTCCTGCCGGCGTCGATTGTCGCGATCGTGGTGGAGAAGGTGCCGGCAAATGGGTCCAGAACCGTGTCGCCCGCAAAAGAGAACATGCGGACGAGGCGATATGCGAGCTCCACCGGGTAGGGCGCAGGGTGGTCCCGCGTGGATGCGCCGGGAAGGTCTGTCCAGAAGGAACGGAACCAGGCCCCATGCTCTTCGCGGCTCAGTTTCGAAAGGCGTCGCTGTTCTTCTGTCGGCTTTCTGTACCCACCCGGTTTCCGCAGCATAAGAACGTACTCGATGTCGTTCTTGATGATCGCGTTGGGTTCGTAGGGCTTGCCCAAGAAGCTCGAACCGTTCTCCACCTCGTAGGATGCATTCGCGATCTTGTGCCAGAGGATGGGGGTGAGGTAGTCGAGACCCAGCCGGCGGCAGCGGATGGCGATGTCGGCGTGCAGGGGCATCACCGAGTGGCGCCCTTTGTTCTTGCGTCTAGAGAGGCACACGTCGCCCACGACGCACACGATTCGTCCGCCCGGAACGAGCGCCCGCGCGCATTCGGTCCACACTCTGTCGAGTTGGTTCATGAAGTCGTCATAGTCAGCAACCGCACCCAGTTGTCCGTCCGAATCGTTGTACTCCTTGAGGGTCCAGTAGGGCGGCGAGGTAACGACCAGATGGATTGACTCTGTTGCCAGCCAGGCAAGCTCGCGGGCGTCACCACGGTAGAGGCGGTGGATGGTGGGCAGCGAGCCGGCAGAATGCGCGGGGTCTACCTCTTCGCGCGGGGCAAATACCGAGGGATTTGTCATGGTTCTCCTCTCTGTAGATAGCATAGCGCATCGGTCGGACTCTGCCCCTGGGCTCGTGCCTGCCGTCCGTTCATCGTTCGCGACGGCAATGGCGGCAGATACCGGTTGACCGTGCTGCCCCAATCAGTCAAGAAACCGCTCCAAGACCACCTGCACGCGGTCACGGAGATCCACGACAGGGATCTGGCCGACGAGTGGGGTCGGGTACTGTTGCTCGGCGCCCTCGATCGAAAGTACCCCAGTCGCCCGCGGTCTGGGCCGGCACTCGGTATTCCCCCAGCTTAGGCGCTGGAAAGACCGGAGACGGGCGAAGAGGGGCGGCACCATATTCACCAAACGCTCATGCGACGCGCCGTCAAGGAGGCGGCCGCCAAGGCGGGCATCATCAAGCGCGTGGGATGCCACACGTCCCGCCATTCCTCTGCCACCGACCTGCTCGAAGCGGGCTATGACATATGCGGTCTGCATATCTACGGGACCTAAGAGGGCGCCAAGAGCTTCGGATTGCTTGAACTCGTAATCGAGGCGGCACGAGAAGCCGGCATTGCGCGCGATCTCACTCGAGGTCGTTGATGTGAACGACGCGGCGCTGTGGCTCTACGAGCGAATCGGTTTCAGATGTGTGTTCACATTCCCTGCCGGCCGGCTGACGGCGCGCGGTGGGTATCAAGGGATTCGCTTCATGCGGCTCGACCTGTAGTGCAAGACGATGGGTCACGGCGCCCACCGCCGGGGTGCCGTGATAGCGGTTTCTTGCCACGCGGATGTGTGCCTTGAATCCTCTCCAGGTATGACGTAACATCATACCCGGAGGTGCACCATGGGACGTTCGAAGATAGCCATTACGCTCGACGAGCAGACGCTCGGCGCAGTCGACCGGCTGGTGTCGGAGCACCGCTTCCCGAATCGAAGCCAAGCCATCCAGGAGGCTCTGGATGAGAAGCTGACACGACTGTCGCACAGCCGGCTGGCACAGGAGTGCGCGAAGCTGGACCCGCGGTTCGAGCAGGCGTTGGCCGAGGAAGGCATGGTTGGGGAGCTGGCTGAGTGGCCAGAATACTGAGGGGCGAGGTCCGCTGGGCGGACCTGGAGCCGACCCGCGGAGCCGAGCCGTCGGGAAGACGGCCGGTTCTCATCCTCAGCGCCGACGTCTTCAACGAGCGCTCGGGCACGGTGATCACAGTCGCGCTGACAAGCCAGCCTCAGCGAGCCGGCTTTCCTCTGACTCTGGAGCTGGATTCCACGAAGCTCCCCAAGGCCTCGTGGATCAAGATCAGCCAGATCCGGACGCTCTCCGTGGAACGCATTGGCCGCAAACTCGGGACGGTTCCTCCCGAAGAAGTGGCGCGGGTCATCGAGGGACTGAACGAGATCCTGGGGGCCTAACAACGGCTTCGAGCTGAGTCGCTTCGCCGGCAGCTCAAGCCACACACGTTCGACATAGTCACTGCTGATATGTGTTTTCGAGAGTGAGCTGAGAGACCAAGAGCATGCCGAAGAAGAAAAGACACACGAGCCAATTCGAAGACCTGACCTGGGACGACCTCAATGAATGGGCCGGCAGCAAGATCGTCTCCAGGGGCCGGAACTACCAACAGCAGGGGCGCGTTTCAGAATTGGCGCAAACAGAAGACGGCGCGCTGCTCGCGTGGGTGGATGGCTCGGACCGTTATGCCACCAAGGTCGATACGGATGCTGATGGCATGCCTGCTTCCATCTGCACCTGTCCCTACGAATGCAACTGCAAGCATGGGGTTGCCGTGGTGCTTGAGTATCTGGAACGAGTTGAACACAACCGGCGCGTTCCCCAAGCCGGCAGGGGCGATGAACGTCTTGAGCTCTTGGCGGATGAGGGTTGGGCCGACGAAGCTGGCGATAACGAAATCGTCTCATCGTACGATGCCGGCAAGGAGATCGACGCTTTCCTGAAGGGCAAGACCAAGGCGCAGCTCATCGGGCTGGTCCTTGAAATAGCTGAACAGTATCCGGAGATCGCGCAAGATCTGGCCGACCGGCGGCAGATAGTCTCCGGCGATACCAAAATGCTGGTTGCACGCCTGCGCAAAGAGATCCGCGACATCGGCGCTGAGCCCGGCTGGCAGAACTACTGGCACGGTGAGGGCCATACGCCGGACTACTCCGGGATTCGCACGAAGCTTGAAGTGCTGCTCAAGGAGGGGCATGCCAACGAGGTGCTGATCCTGGGCCAGGAGTTGGTGACTACCGGTATCCGCCAGGTGGAGGAAAGCCACGACGAGGGCGAAACCGCCGGGGAAATTGCGGGCTGCATGCCGGTGATCGTCGAGGCACTGGATCAGTCGCCTCTTGATTGCGCCGACAAGTTGAGCTGGGCCCTGGACGCCGTGCTCAAGGACGAATTCGAAGTGTGCGAGGCCTTAGTGGAGTACCTCCAGCGGCGGCATCCTCCATCCTCCTGGCAGGCGCTGACCGACCGGCTGCTGGCCCGTTTGCACGATCTGAAAAGCCCCGAGGGCGCCGACGATTTCAGCCGCAACTATGCCCGCGACCGGCTCAGCGACTGGGCCATCAACGCCATGGAGCGCGCCGGCCGACAAGACGAGGTCATTCCCCTGTGCGAAGCCGAGGCCACAAGGACAAGTAGTTACGGGCGCCTCGTCGAACGGCTGGTTGCGGCGAGGCGCTATGAGGACGCTGAGCGCTGGATTCAGGAAGGGCTTCGGGCCACGAAGGAAGAATGGCCCGGCGTTGCCGCGAGCCTACGCGATCGACTGCGGGAAATTCGAGCGCTGGAACAGAACTGGCCGGCCGTGGCGGCGATGCAGGCGGAAGACTTCGTACGCCGTCCCTCGCGAAAAGCCTTCACGGACTGCAAGGGAGCTTGCAGCAAGGTCAAAGCCTGGCCCACCGTGCGCGAATGCTTATTGGGTTACCTCGAAAGAGGAGATTTGCCCTGGGAGCAAGAAGGCTGGCCGCTTCCGGAAACCTGTTTCGACGCACCGGCAACAGGACAAAAGGACCGTTTCCCCATGGTGGGGGACCTCATCGGTATTGCCATTCTGGAAAAGAAGCCCGATGAGGTGCTGCGCTGGTACGATCGGCTTCCCCAAGAGCGATTCGGGTGGTATGGAGTTGACGAAGATGAGATCGCCACGGCTGTTCAAACCCGCGCGCCGGACCGGGCGGTGGCCATCTGGCAGAAGAAGGCCGAGCTGCTGATCGCCCAGGTCAAGCCCAGCGCTTACCAGGAGGCGGCCAAGTATCTTCGGAAAGCGGGGGCGGTGATGGCCCGGCGGAAAGAAAAGGAGCAGTGGGACAAGTACCTAGTGGATCTGAGGGAAAAGCATGCCCGTAAACGCCGCCTGATGGAAATCCTGGATGGTCTGGAGGGAAAACCGATCATAAGTAAGAAGCGCTGACAGCCAGGTCTTCCATTGCACAACCGCGAAATGAAGATGAGAACCCCGGCAAGAACACCTGATCCGGGAGGATCGTCCCTGAGTTCGACGCTCCTTGGCTGCGAGAACTGATCCACCCGCCGTTCCCCGTCGTCTATCGCGCCGACGATGAACGGGTGCGGGTCGCGCGGGTCTGGCGTAGCAAGCGTTTGATAGGCGACTCGTTGAGAGGAAACGTCTCCGACGCGTGAGGTCTCGCCTCCCTGCGCCGCTTCCCACTCACCGGCCGATACGCTACGATAGGTCGACCTTTAATCGAGCCCCGTGAGGCCGAAAGGAAGAGTGGCCGACGCATGCCCCGCCGCACCGACATCCGCAAGATCCTCCTGCTCGGTTCCGGTCCCATCGTCATAGGCCAAGCCTGCGAGTTCGACTACTCCGGCACCCAAGCCTGCAAGGTGTTGATGGAGGAGGGCTTCGAGGTGGTGCTGGTCAATTCAAACCCGGCCACCATCATGACCGACCCCTCATTCTCCCATCGCACCTACATCGAACCCCTGGTGCCCGAAGTGGTAGCCAAGATCATCGAGGTCGAGCGGCCGGACGCCCTGCTGCCCACCCTGGGGGGCCAGACCGCCCTCAACCTGGCCGTAGCCCTCTCCGAGGACGGCACCTTGGAGAAGTACGGGGTGGAGCTCATCGGCGCGAACTACGCCGCCATCCACCGGGCGGAGGCCCGAGACGAGTTCCGCGAGACCATGGCTTCTATCGGCCTGCGGGTACCCGAAAGCGCGGCGGTGAAGAGCGTGGCCGAAGCCCGGGCGGCGCTTCAGGACGGCTTGCGCCTGCCCCTCATCGTCCGGCCCAGCTTCACCTTGGGAGGCCATGGGGGAGGAGTGGCGGCCACCGGCCAGGAGTTCGACGCGGTCGTCCAGGCCGGTCTGGACGCCTCGCCCACCCACCAGGTGTTGCTGGAAGAAAGCGTCATCGGTTGGAAGGAGTTCGAACTGGAGGTCATGCGCGACCTCAAGGACAACGTGGTCATCGTCTGTTCCATCGAGAACATCGACCCCATGGGCGTCCACACCGGCGACTCCATCACCGTGGCCCCACAGCAGACCCTCACCGATGTGCAGTACCAGCGCCTGCGCGACGCCTCGCTCGCCATCATCCGGGCCATCGGGGTGGAGACCGGCGGCTCCAACATCCAGTTCGCCTATTCGCCCGAGACAGACGAACTGGTGGTCATCGAGATGAACCCCCGCGTCTCTCGCTCCTCGGCGCTCGCCTCCAAAGCCACCGGCTTCCCCATCGCTAAGATCGCCGCCAAGCTGGCTGTGGGTTACACGCTGGACGAGATCGCCAACGACATCACCCGCAAGACCCCGGCCTGTTTCGAGCCCACCATCGACTACGTGGTGGTCAAGACCCCCCGCTGGGCCTTCGAGAAGTTCCCGCTGGCCGACGCCCGCCTCACCACCCACATGAAGAGCGTGGGGGAGAACATGGCCATCGGCCGGACGTTCAAGGAGGCCTTCCAGAAGTCCATGCGTTCGCGGGAGCTCGATGTCCGCCCCGACATCCCCGATGACAACGAGGCCTTGGTGGCCATGATCGCCATCCCATCCGCCGAGCGCTACGACCTCATCCTCGAAGCCTACCGCCGGGGAGTGACCCTGGAGGCCATCTTCGCGGCCACCTTCATCGACGAGTGGTTTCTGGAAGAGCTGCAGGAGATCGTCGAGGCCGAGAACCATCTCAAGTCTTTCGCTCAAGAAGGCGGTCTTCCCGCCCTGCCCCGAGAAGAGCTATGGCACGCGAAGCGGCTGGGCTTCAGTGACGAGCAGATCGCCCGTTTCCTCCAGTCCACCGAGATGGAGGTGCGGGATCGCCGCATCGCCGATGCCGTCACCCCCACCTACAAGGCGGTCGACACCTGCGCAGCCGAGTTCGAAGCCTACACCCCCTACTTCTACTCCACCTACGAGGAGGAGAACGAAGCCCTTCCGGTCCCCGACAAAGAGTCGGTGATCATCCTGGGGAGCGGCCCCAACCGCATCGGCCAGGGGATCGAGTTCGACTACTGCTGCGTGCACGCCGTCCAGGAGATGCGCGAGTTGGGCTACCAGGCCATCATGGCGAACTGCAACCCAGAGACGGTCTCCACCGACTACGACACCTCGGACCGTCTCTACTTCGAGCCGCTCACCTTCGAGGACGTGCTCAACATCATCGAGAACGAGAAGCCCAAGGGCGTCGTGGTGCAGTTCGGCGGCCAGACCCCGCTCAAGATCGCCGAGCGGCTGCAGGCGGCTGGCGTCCCTATCCTGGGAACCTCGCAGGACGCTATCGATCTGGCTGAGGACCGGGAACGTTTCGGCGAAGTGCTGAAGAAGCTGAAGCTCAAGGCGCCTCCCTTTGGTACGGTCCGCAACGAGCAGGAGGCGCTCGCCGTGGCCGAGCGCATCGGTTATCCCGTTCTCGTGCGACCCTCATACGTCCTCGGCGGGAGGGCCATGGAGATCGTCTACGACGAAGAGGGCCTGGAGCGCTACCTGCGCACCGCGGTGAAGGCGTCTCCCCGCCACCCGGTCCTCATCGACCGTTTCCTCGAGCACTCCACCGAGATCGACGTGGACGCCCTCTGCGACGGTTCGGACGTCTACATCGGCGCCGTCATGCAGCACGTCGAAGAGGCCGGCATCCACTCCGGCGACTCGGCCTGCGTGATCCCCACGGTCTCTCTGGGGGAGGAGGCGGTGCGCCGTATCGAGGAACAGACTGCCGCCCTTGCCCGCGAGCTGGGCGTGGTGGGCCTTATGAACGTCCAATACGCGGTCCAGCAAAGCGACCATGGCGGGGCCAGCATCTACGTGTTGGAAGTGAACCCTCGGGGCAGCCGCACGGTGCCTTTCGTGAGCAAGGCCACGGGCGTATCGCTCGCCCGGATAGCCACTCGGGTCATCGCCGGACAGAGACTGCGCGACATGGGGCTCCCCGGCTGGGAGGAGTCCGTTCGCGCCGGCCGGGTGCCCCGCCGGCGCGACCTGGAGCACGTCGCCGTGAAGGAGGCGGTCCTACCGTTCCGCAGATTTCCCGGGGTGGATACGACCCTGGGCCCAGAGATGAAGTCCACCGGCGAGGTGATGGGGGTCGGCAGCGACTTCCCCGCGGCTTTCGCCAAAGCCTCGTTGGCCGCCGGAGACCGGCTTCCCCGGGAGGGCACGGTCTTTGTCTCGGTGGCCGACGCCGAGAAAGATGCCGTCATCCTCATGGCCCTTATGTTGAGCACTTTGGGTTTCAAGGTCCTGGCCACCGAGGGCACGCATCGGGCGCTGACGCTGAACGGCGTCGACTCAGAGTCGGTTCTGAAGCACACTGTGGGGCAGGAGATGAGAGCGGCCCGCGAAGCGGCCGCCGCCGGGGCGGCCGCGGATGGGGCCGAGGCCGGCGCGCCGACGGGTGCAGAGCCCATCACCACCGTGGTCGACCTGATCGAGGCGGGCCGCGTCGACCTGATCATCAACATCCCGCGCGGACGCGGGGCACGGTCGGACGGCTACGAGATCCGCCGGGCTGCGCTCCGACAGGGGGTGCCGACGATGACCAATGCCGCCGCAGCCCACGCAGCCGTCCAAGCGATCGCGAGCGCCCGAAGGAGCCAAGACGTGTCGGTGACCTGTCTCCAGGACCTGCACAGTCGCCTGGCCGCCCGCGCCGCCGGAGCCGGGCTGGATCCGGGCGGCGCCCGGTCATGAGCGGGGCGCTGCCGAGCCCCGCTTTTGGGGCACCACCCCAGGACACGCGGGGACGAGTGTTGGGCCGAGTGGCCGGGACGGCCGCTCGGGGAAGCCTTGTCTGGCTTACCCTGGAGGTCCCCGGCTGGCCCGGAGCCCGGCCGGGTCAGTTCGCCCTACTTCAAGCGGAGCCTTCTTGCTGCTTCCTTGCCCGCGCTTTGTCGATCTCCGACGAGGAACGGGACCGGGTCTCCTTCCTTGTGGACCCCGTCGGCGAGGGCACCCGCGAGCTCTGCAGTCTCAGCCCGGGGGATGCGGCGTGGGTGCTGGGCCCGCTAGGCAATGGGTTCCATCTGGAGAAGATACTCCCCCGGCATGTGACGGCGACGGCAGCCGGGGGAGACTCCGTCGGAGAAGGCAGGCTGGTCGTCGTCGGTGGTGGCGTGGGGGTGGCCCCGTTCCCGTTGTTCCTCTGCCGGCTGGCGAGTCACGCGGCGACCTCGGTTGGTCACGTCGAGGTCGTGGTGCTCCTCGGATTTCGCGACGAGTCTCAGGCCAAGGGTGCGGTCCCGGTGGAGGCGGCGATGTCTCGAGTGAAAGAGGCCCTCCCGTGCCGCATGGCAGTGGTCACCGAAGACGGTTCTCGGGGTCCCGCCCGAAAGGTGACCGAACTGTTGGAGTCCGAGTTGCTGCCGGACGACCACGTTGTGGTGTGCGGGCCGCCGGCCATGTCGGCCGCGGTATGGGAGATCTGCTCCACGTACCCGGGTGTGCGGACCTGGTTCAGTCTGGAAGCGAACATGGCCTGTGGAGTCGGCTCCTGCCACGGCTGTGCCGTCGCCCTTGCCGATGGCTCGTTCGCCCGGGTGTGCCATGAGGGGCCGGTATTCCCCGGAGAGACCGTCTACGGAGAGCGCATGGCGCCGCGCGGCCAGGGGAGGGACCGGCGATGACCAAGCCCGCCGCGCCCCAACGCCCCGATCTCTCCGCTCGTCTGGGCCCGCTGCGGCTCGAGCACCCCCTTATCAACGCTTCCGGCACCATGGAGATCTTCGACCTGGCCGACACACTGGGGCCTGGGATCCTGGAGCATCCACCTGTGGCTGCGTACGTGCCAAAGACGATCCTTCTGGCGCCGTGCAAGGGGAATCCGCCCCCCCGCATCCTCGAGACCGCCGGTGGGATGATCAACTCGATCGGGCTCTCCGGCGAGGGCCTGGAGATCTTCGTGGCCGAGCGACTGCCTCGTCTCCTCGGTCTGCCCTGTCCGCTGATCCTTAGCGTCGGAGGTTTCTGTCTCGAGGATTACGTGTCCGTCGCCGCCGGGCTTCGTCGTGCTCTCGGCCAAGGGGATGCAGGCTGGACGGCACACGTGGGCCTGGAGGCCAACATCTCCTGTCCCAATGTGCACTCGGGCTGCGCCTCCATCGGCAGCGACCCGCGGGAGACGCTCGCGGTGGTGGCGGCCATCCGCGAGGTCTGGCCCGGACTTCTGGTGGCAAAGCTGACGCCCAACGTGACGGACATCGGCGCCATCGCCCGTGCTGCTGTCGACGGAGGAGCCGACGCCATCGCGGCTGTCAACACCTACAAGGGCCTGGTGATCGACCGGAAGACCCTGCGGCCCTACCTGGGCAGCGTCACGGGAGGTGTGTCCGGCCCGGCGATCAAACCGCTTGCTCTACGGATGGTGTATGAGGTTTCTTGCTCGGTAGAAGTCCCCATCATCGGCATGGGCGGGGTGGCGGACGTGCAGGACGTGCTCGACTTCATGGCTTGCGGGGCTCGGGTGGTGGCCGTCGGGTCCGCGGCGTTTCGAGATCCCTGGATCGCCCGAGATCTTGCCCAGGGGCTGGTGGGGGAGTTGGGCATCCGGGGGATGAGCGTGGAGGAACTCGTCGGGTCGGCCCACCGCCCGGAAGTATTAGGCTTCACTTTAGGTTGATATTTGAGTGAGAAATCCCTCGATTCTTGTTGCTTCCTTGGACGGCATGAGTATAATGCTCTCTGTGGACCAGACCTTGAACATGACCCCGCAAACGCCTGAGCGCAGTCACCAGCAGCGGATGGAGGCGCTTCGGCGGGCGAACGATATCCGTTCCGAACGCGCTCGGCTCAAGGAAGGGCTGCGTAACGGCCAGGTGACCATCATCGACGTTCTGGTCGATCCACCTACGTGCGTCCACACGGCAAAGGTCCTCGATCTGCTCCTGGCGGTCCCCAAGTACGGGCGGGTGAAGGCCAACAGGCTGCTCGAGCGGTGCCGGGTAAGCTCCTCTAAGACTGTGAACGGGCTCACTCCGCGGCAGCGCAAAGAGCTGATCGATATGCTGGTCGACTGACCGGCGCACAGCCGGGGGCGGCCATAGCCAGGCTCATAGTCATCGCCGGGCCCTCGGGAGCGGGGAAAGGTACTCTGATCGCCCGCCTTCGTCGGCAACTCACCGATCTTGTTCTGTCCGTGTCGGCCACTACCCGGCCGAAGCGATCGGGGGAGGTCGATGGGCGGGAGTATTTCTTTCTGAGTAAAAGTCAGTTCGACGAGTGGGTCGCGCAGGACCGCTTTCTCGAATGGGCCGTCTACAGCGGTCATCGTTACGGGACCCCCAAAGACGCGGTGCGCGATCACTTGGACACCGGCCGTGATGTCGTGCTCGAGATCGAGATCGAAGGGGCCCGGCAGGTACTGGAACAGTGTCCAGAAACGCTGATGATCTTCATCATGCCGCCCTCGCTGGCCGAACTCGAGAGGCGGCTACGGGGACGCAAGACCGAGAGTGAGAAGGCGATTCGGCTTCGGCTCGAGCGAGCGGCGGAGGAGATGGCGGCCGTGACTGCGGGAAAGTGGCCCGGCCGGCGCCAATTCGACTATGTTATAGTGAACGATAGCGTAAAACGGGCGAGTGAAGAGCTGGTCCGGGCAATCGAGCGAACCAGGGAAGAGGATGAACAAGCCGACAGTCGATGAGATACTCACGGGTCTGTCCGCCACCCGTGACGAAGAGACCGAAGAGCCCAACCGGTACACGGCCGTCATGGTCACCGCCAAACGGGCCCGTCAGATCAATGGCTACTACCACAGTCTCGGCGAGGGCGGGGTTCTCGACAGCTTCGCGCCGCCGCTGGTCGCCAGTTTCTCCAAGAACTACCTCAGCATCGCCATGGCCGAGGTGGCTAGGGGCGAGATCGCTTACAGGCTGCGTCCTACCCAGCAGTAGGGAGAGCAAGGAGCCTCTGATGGCTGAGCGGCCTGTGGTCCTCCTGGGGGTGACGGGAGGGATCGCCGCTTACAAAGCTGCCGAGTTGCTGCGGGGCCTGCAGAAGGCGGGCATGGAAGTCCGGGTGATCATGACCCGGGCGGCCACGAAGTTCATAACCCCCATGACTTTCGAAGCGCTGTCGACGCATCCCGTCCGTTTGGACGACATCAGCGAGATGCGCGCGGATTCGCGCATCACCCACGTCGAAGACAGCCAAGACGCCGATATCATGGTCATCGCTCCGGCCACGGCCAACACACTGGCCAAGATGGCCAACGGCATAGGCGACAATCTCCTCACCGCCATGTGCCTGGCTTTTGCCAAGACGGTGGTGGTCGCTCCGGCCATGAACTCCAACATGTGGGAACACCCCGCTACCCAAAGCAACGTGGACCTGCTGCGCGACCGGGGTGTGTTCGTGGTCGAGCCCGATGCAGGCGAGTTGGCCTGCGGCGATTACGGCTCGGGCCGTATGGCAGAGCCCGACAGCATCGTGGCCGAGGTCAAGCTACGACTGCAGGTGCAGCGCAAGCGCGACCTGCGGGGCCTGCGCGTGGTCATAACAGCCGGCGGCACCCGGGAGCCCATCGACGCCGTACGTTTCATCGGCAATCGGAGCTCAGGGAAGATGGGGTTCGCACTCGCCCGGGCTGCCTTTGACCGCGGGGCCACGGTGGAGATCATCGAGGCCAACGTCGACATGCCCGCGGTGCCAGGGGTCCGCCAGACCGAGACTCCCACCGCAGACGAGATGCACGCCGAGGTCATGAAACGCCTGCCCGATACCGACATCCTGATCATGGCCGCGGCCGTGGCGGACTACAGGGTGGCAGACGGCCCCGCCGGGGGCAAGATCGGCAAAGGCCGGGACGAATGGGCCATCGGTCTGGAAGCGACCACCGACATCCTCTGCGATGTGGCCGCGCATCACAAGGGTCAGTTCTTGGTGGGCTTCGCTGCCGAGTATGGCCTCGAGGGCTTGGAAAGGGCCCGCGGGAAGATGGAGCGCAAGCATCTTGACATGATCGTTTTCAACGACATCTCCCGCACCGACATCGGCTTCGATTCCGATTTCAACGAGGTGCGCATCCTCACGCCCGACTCCGAGGTGCTGGTGGAGAAGGCCCCCAAGGAGACCATCGCCGAGATCGTCCTGGACAATATCGCCCAGGCCGTCCGCGCCCGGCGCGGCGAGACACCACTGCCGGCTTAGCACGCGTGCGGCGAGACGCCGCCGGCAGAAGCGCTCACGCCGTGCCGTCTGCTCGTGCAAAAAAGGAGAAGCAGCCTTCCGGCTGCTTCTCCTTGAGAAGACCTGCCAGGCGGCCTCCCAGGGCCGGAGGCGACGGCTCTACGAAGCGTAGGGGATAGGCTCGAACTTCTTCTGGATGGGCATATTCGGGTCCTGCGCGTAGCAGATGTACATGTCGTACTTGAACCTGGAGTCCTCGGACTTGCCCCACTGGCCGCCGGCGATCTTGATCTTGAACACGTTCGGGACCGGACGGACGGTGCCAGACTGGACGGGAAGATTGAAATCGACCGGGCCGTTGATGCCTTCGAACTTCGTGGTCTTGATGGCCTCGACGTAGAGTTCCTTGTTCTCGATGTCGCCGACACGCTTCAGCACATCGACAGCCCATTCGTACTTGCCCAACTGGCCGAGAGGCTGCGTCCACTGCTCGCCGGTGTCTGCGGTGTACTGCTCGGCGTATTCCTGACAGGTCTGCCCGGTGAGGTAGCTCTTGTAGGGGAACTTGGGATGCCAGACCATGTGGTCCGAGGTGCCGATGCCGATGTCGCCCACGGCCTCGATGCTCTTGTGGAACAGAAGAGCCTTGCTCATGCTGAGGATCTTCGGCTGATAGCCCTGCTGCGCGCACTGCTGCCAGAAGGTGGTGAAGTCGGGTGGCGTTTGGAGCCCCGTGCAGACCTCGCAGCCGTTCTTCTTGTACTCGGAGATCTGCGAAGTGAAGTCCTCCGACGGGGGCTGGTACATCTCCGGCTTGGAGCCGGTGGTGTAGCCGCCCTTCACCAGGATAGGCTCCAGCCCGGTGTCGGGGTTCGACCAGGCCTGACCGTCCGCGTCGTTCGGGAAGAGGTATCCCACTACTTTGTTGCTCTGGACCTGGTCCCACATACCCAGGCGGCACTCACCCGCATCCTCGACCCCGAAGTGGTACATCCACGTCCACGTGAAGGGAGTGTCGGGGGTGGCGCCTCGGCCGAAGTAGAAGGGCTGCCACGGCACGAAGTTCGCCAGGAAAGGAATCCCGTTGGCCTCGCACTGGTCGGCGGCCGGGTTCACGGTGTCGGGGCTGGACGACGCGACCATCATGTCGACCTTCTCGTTGAAGATCAGATCCTGCGTGACCTCGGCCGCCCGGTTGGGGCTTGACTGGGTGTCGAGCTGGATGATGTTGATCGGGTGCATCTTGCCGTCGCCGCACACCACGCCTTCGCCGACGGTCTTGAGGACGTAGCTGACGATCCACTTGTCGGGACCACCGAACGAAGCGAGCGCCCCGGTGATGGGGGACACGGCTCCGATCTTGATGAGGCGACCGACTTCCGCCCCCGCGCTAGTAGTAGTGGTCTCAGGCGCGGCGGTCGTTGTGGTCTCAGGCGCGGCAGTGGTCGTGGTCGCGGCGGCGCTGGTCGTCGTGGTCTCCTCTTCGCCGCAGGCGGCCAGAAGTCCTCCGAGGCCCGCACCCACGCCGACGGTAGCCCCGGCGATACCTGCTACCTTGAGGAAGTCGCGCCGGCTGACCGGTCTTCCGTGAAGCACTCCCTGATCCTCTTCTCGTTCTTCGCGCGCGAGCCCGTGTTCCTTGTCGGACATACTGCTTCCCCTTCTAGTGGGACTGAAGATGTGAGTGCATACTTACCACATCGCGCGCCCGCGTACCAGGCGGTCTGGAGCGAGTCATAAAAGCTGAGCGCGGTCCAGATAGATCGGACAGCGGCGCACGCAGACGCAGCATACGACGTCGCAATCCTTGGTAGAGGACGGGGATCATCCCCGGGGGTAGCACGACCCCGCGAAAGCAAAGGCGGCCCGCTGGCGGGGCCGCCTTCACGCAAGACTCTGTCGTTTTGGACCTGTTTGAGAGTGCCTAGGCCGTCTCCCTCATGGCCTGGATCTCGTCCGCGGCCTTGATCTGCTCAAGAGCCTTGGCCTCGATCTGCCGGATCCGCTCGCGACTGACGTTGAAGCGGCTGCTTACCTCGGCCAGGGTCCGGGGATGCTCGCCCTTGAGGCCGAAGCGCAGCTCCACCACCTTGCGCTCGCGTTCGTCCATGGCCTTGAGTACCTTGTCCAGGCTCTCTTTGGCGATGATGCTGGAAACCACATCGGCGGGATCCGGGGTATTGGAATTCTCGATGAAATCGCCCAACTCGGCGTCTTCTTCGTCGCCGATTGGGGTCTCGAGCGAGGTGGTGCGCTGAGCGATCTTGCGCATCTCCTGCACTTCCTGGGGATCGATGCCCAGCTCGTAGGCCAGTTCGTCCTCGTTGGGCTCCTTGCCGGTCTCCTGGAGCAGCTTTCGCTCGGTGCGGACCATCTTGTTGATCTTCTCGATCATGTGCACCGGAATGCGGATGTTGCGGTCCTGGTTGGCGATGGCGCGGGTGATAGCCTGCCGGATCCACCACGTGGCGTAAGTGGAGAACTTGTAGCCCTTGCGGTAGTCGAACTTCTCGACAGCGCGGATGAGACCGGTGTTGCCCTCCTGGATGAGGTCGAGCAGGTCCATGTCCTGGGTGTAGTAGTTCTTGGCGATGGAGATGACCAGACGCAGGTTGGACTGGATCATGCGGTCCTTGGCGCGCTTGTCGCCCGCCTCGATGCGCTTGGCCAGTTCTATCTCTTCATCCTTGGTCAGGAGGGGGATCTCGCCCGCTTCCTTGAGATACAGACGCAGCGGGTCATGGGTGACAGTCTCGATCGACAGGTCGAGCGTGGGCTCGGTAGTCTCGAGGACGCCCTGAGTGACCGGGCTTTGCTCGTAGATCTCGATGGACTGGTCGAAGAGCTGCGAGTACAGATCCTCGATCTCTTCCATGGTCATGTCGTATTCCTCGACCAAGGCCATGATCTCGTCGCTGGTGACGTAGCCGCGCTCCTGGCCGAACTGCAGAAGGTCTTGGACGTCCACGATGGTGCGGACGTCGACGGTGGCGATATCGCTTTCTCTATGCACTGTCTTCTGGTATCCTAAATGGAGGTTCAAGCTTTCTCTTTTTATACCGTCTCACGACACAAACCGCAATAGTCTACTCCGCTTCTTCCTTGCTGTCAATGTCGGGATCTCCCGTACTCTTGATCCATTATAACGAACAAACGTTCGTTCCGCAACACCCGGTACTAGAGCTTCCTTTAGCTGACGGCGGTCCCCGGGCGGAGGTTCCCGCGGTCAAGCGTCCGTCTGGGGCACGGCCAAGGCCCATCCGGGCTGCGTCTGTCCGGCGCCGGCCTTCCCGCGGCCCCAGCTTTGTGAGACATTTCGAGAGACCCTCCAGCTCGACCGTCGCCCGAGCGCCGAGGTCCCGATGAGGGTCGAGTCGTCAGACCGAGGAGAAAGAGCGAACATGACTCCCGTCGATTCAGACCAAGCTGAGGCGCCGGTCGTTCTCACCCTCGACGGCGAGGGCGGTGACAACGCGCCGGCTGAGATCGTGGCCGGTGCTCTTATGGCCGCGTCGCCTTCTCTGAAAGTACTTTTGGTGGGTCGCCCGCATGTCTTGGATCCCCATCTTGCTGACGCCGAGCGTCGCTACATCGAAGTCGTGCCGAGCGCATCGGTCATCAGCTCGCACCTGGAGCCTGTGGCGGCCGTCAAGGGCATGCAGGATTCGTCCATCGTGGTGGGAGCCCGGACGGTGGCGGACGGCTCGTCTCGGGGGTTCGTGTCGGCCGGGAGTACCGGGGCCATGCTGGCGGCGGCCCTGCTGGTGGTACGGCGGGTGGAAGGTATCAGGAGGCCTGCGATCATCACCATCCTCCCCGGACTGGAGGGCCCGGTCGTTTTCTTGGATTCAGGGGCCAATGCCGACTGCCGTCCCGAGCATCTGGTGGAGTTCGGCGTTTTGGGCGCCGCCTATGCGCGGAAGGTCATGGGAATACCGGAACCCCGGGTGGGTCTCCTCAACATCGGTGAAGAGGAGAGCAAGGGCAGTGAGCTGGCGCTGGCGTCCTACCGGCGCCTGAAGACATCGGGCCTTAGTTTCGTCGGGAACGTCGAGGGGCGCGATCTGCTCCGCAACACGGCCGATGTGGTGGTCACTGACGGTTTCACGGGCAATGTAGCCCTGAAGCTCCTCGAGGGATGTTCGTCAGCCCTCTTCACCCGGGTGAGAGAGGCAGCGACCTCCAGCGCGCGGGCGAGAGTAGGAGGCACCCTGCTCAAGCCGGCGCTGCGCGCGTTGCGCGTGGGATTCGATCCTGAGGAGTATGGAGGCACCTACCTTCTGGGGGTGAAGGGCCTGGTTGTGATCTGCCACGGGAACGCCACCCGCAAGGCCGTCGCCAACGCGCTGCGCTTCGGCGCCGACGCACTGCGAAGGGGGGTACTGACCGGGGTGGACGCAGAGGTGGCGGCGATCCTGGGCCGGGGAGATGCTGCCTCTTCTTGACCGCCGTTGATACAATGGCCCTGTCCCAAAGGGCAGATCAGTCGTCTTTCGACACTGGACGCAAGGAGCGGCAGATGACCAGAGAGGAGATCTTCGCCAAGGTGCGCGATATCCTGGTGGAACAGCTTGGCGTCGACGCAGGCGACGTCACGGAGGAAGCCTCCTTCCAGGACGACCTGAACGCCGATAGCCTGGACCTTGTGGAGCTCATCATGGAGCTTGAGGACCAATTCGGTGTGAAGATCTCCGACGAAGAAGCCCAGACCATCACCACGGTGGGCGCGGCGGTCGACTTCATCGCGGCCCGCGTCTGACGTCCATCCTCGGGAGAGACTGGAAGGTGCGGGGGCTGCCGGCGCTGGTGCGGGCAGTCCCCGCTTTCCCTTGGTCGCGGTCGCGGCGCGCCGAGCGTCTCCCTGCGACGGGTGAAGGCCCTACGCTGATGGCCTTGGCGCGGCAACTGCCTCCCAGATTGCTTGAGCTGGCGCTCACTCACTCCTCCTGGGTCGACACAAGGACCGAATCCTACGAGCGCCTTGAGTTCCTTGGCGACAGCGTGCTGGCGCTGGCCATCGCTTCCGCGCTTTACCAGCGCTACCCGGAGAGTGACGAAGGCGACATGGCCAGGGTCAAGGCTTTCGTCGTCAGCCGCACCAGCTGCGCGCAGGTAGCCCGGGCTTTGGAGATAGAGAGGCTACTCATCGAGTTGGCCCCGGCCCCGGAGCGTAAGCGCAGGGAGGCGGCGGACAACCTTACCATCCAGGGTAACGTGCTCGAGGCCCTCATCGGCGCGGTCTATCTCACGCATGGGTTCGAGCAGATCCGAGGCGCGGTGATCGAGGCCTTCGAACGGCAGATCCAGTACGCGGTCACGGTCCACGTAGACAACAAGACCGCGCTGCAGGAGTTGCTCGCGCCCCGCGGTCAGCAGCCCGTCTATCGCCTGGTAGCAGAGGCCGGTCCTCCTCATGCCCGCGTGTTCACATCCGAGGTGCTGATCGGCGGTTCTCCCTCGGGCCGGGGGACGGGCACGACGATCAAGATGAGCGAGCAGGCGGCCGCCGGGGAGGCTCTCGCCCCACTGGTCAGCCCTGTGGGGGAAGGCACGGCGAAGTAACGTGTCTCACCTGCAATCCATCAGGCTCAGGGGCTTCAAGACCTTCGCCAGGCCCACCGAACTCAGCTTCGAACCCGGGGTGACGGTGATCATCGGCCCGAACGGGAGCGGCAAGAGCAACATCGCCGATGCCGTTCTGTGGGTGTTGGGCGAGCAGAGTCCCGCCAATCTGCGGGGACGGTCCATGCAGGACGTGATCTTCTCGGGTCCCGACGGACGGAAGTCGAGCGCGGTGGCCGAGGTCAGCCTGGTGTTCGACAACGAGTGTGGCTCGTTCCCTATGGATTGCGCCCAGGTTGAGATCACCAGGCGACTGGTGCGGGACGGCGGGTCGGAGTACCGGGTCAACGGCAGCGGCTGCAGGTTGCTCGATGTCCAGGACCTGGTCGGGGGCCTAGGCCTTGGCAGGGAGATGCACAGCGTCATCAGCCAGGGCAAGGTGGAGGCCCTGCTCAACTCCACCCCCGAGGCGCGGCGGGCGCTGGTGGAGGAAGCGGCGGGACTGGGAGTCTTCAAGAAGCGGCGGGAGCGGGCCCAGGCGAAGCTCGAGCGGACGCGGCAGAACCTGCTTCGGGTGAGCGACATCGAGCGCGAGGTCACCGGGGCTCTGCGGCCGCTCAGACAGCAGGTCGTGGCCGCGGAGCGTTTTGCCGAAGCCATGGAGGACTGGGCCCTCGCAAAGGCCAAGTGGGTCGTTCTCACCCTGACCGGGATCCAGGACTCCGGCCAGGAGACAAGGAACGAACTCGCGCTGGTGCGGGCGCGGCGGGAGGAGATCGAGACCGGCCTCGCGGAGCTTCGCCGGCAACGGCTGGTCGAAGAGGAGCAGTTCGCGACTGTGTTTCAGAGCAGGGAGGAGGTGAACGCCGTCTATCACCGGGTCCGCTCCGAGACCGAGCGGGTTGAGAGCCGGGCCGTCGCCCTCAGGCAAAGGGTTGCACGCCTCGAAGGGGATCTGGATCGTGCTCGCCGGCGGCTGGAACTGGCGCAGGGCGAATCGGTGTCGCTGGCATCCCGGCTGGAAGGTATCGCGGTCCTGTCGATGGACGAAACCAGGCTCGGGGTGGTGAGTGGCTGCGAAGAGACGATAAAGGCCGGGCTGGAGGAATCGCTCCCCGCGTATCGCGCTTTGAGCGAGACCGAGGACGATCTCAAGGACTCGGTCTTCGAGTTGGAGGCGGCCCGTTCACGGGGGGCGCAGGACCGGGAGTTCCTACGCCGGGAGATCGAGGGCAAGGAGCGGGCGATCTCTGAGTTGGCAGCGGTGATGCAAGCGGCGAACGCTCGTTTGGAGGAGTTCGAAGCCCAAACGGCTGCGCTCGAGCAGCAGAAGAAGACGGGAGAGGAGGCGGTGCGCCGGGCACAGGAGGCCTTTGCGGCGGCCGTGTCCCAGCGCGAGGAGGCCCGGGCGCGGGAGACGGAGGCTGCCCGCGAAGAGGCGGCTCTCCAACAGTTGGTCGCCGGCCTGGAGTCGAGAGAGGCGGTCCTAAGGGATGTCTTGGAACGCAGAGAGGGCGTCCCGGCTGGAGCGCGGGCGCTGCTGGCGTCCTCGGAAGGCTGCCGGCTCTTGACCGAAGTCCTTGCCGTGGAACCGGGCTACGAAAGGGCCGTGGCCGCCGCTCTGGGATCCTTGGCTCAAGCTGTCGTATGGGAGGACCAGGCCGAGATCACCCTGGCCCTTGAAGTCGATGGGCCGTTCGAAGCCGTCCGGGCCATAGGATCTCTCGTCCCAGAAGCGGGGCCGGAGACCGCACGGGCGAAAGCTCCCGTCGCGCCGGACGAGGAGCCGGCGGCGACTTTCCCTCCGGGCGCTCGCGATCTGTGGGAGCTTGTCTCCGGACCTGAGGGTTTGATCGGCACCCTAAAGGTATTGATCCCGCCCACGGCGGTACCGACCAGCGACGGTCGGCCCGGCGCTGATGTCACCGGCGTGGCCCGCGGGTCCTGGCGCGTGGCTACTCGTTCGGGCGAAGTGGTGCGGGCGGGGCTACACGTCGCGAGGCGCCAGGAGGTGGGAGCCGAGGCGATCCTGAAGGCGCAGAACGAACTGCGCGTGGCGGCCGACGAACGGGCGGGGCTGACGGAGCGGTCGGGGGAGGCGCACAGGGCTGCCGGGGAGGCTCGAAATGGGGTCGTGCGTTCCGAAGACGCATGCCGGCGGGCGGAGGAAGCCGTGCGCCAGGCCGAGAGCGCGTTGGCGGCATACTCCAACGAATGTGACCTGCACGCCCGTCGCGTGGAGGAATCCGGGGTCGGACGTGCCGAGTTACAGTCGCGCCACGAACACGAGCGCGCTTCCGTAGCTCAGTTGCAGGCCGATCTGCGCGCGCAGGAAGAGGCGATGGTGGCCAGGGAGGCGGAGTTGGAGGCGGCCCGCGCGTCTCTCCGCGGGGCGCAGACCCGTCTGGAAGCCCTGCGGAACACGGTGGGCAGGCTGCGGGCCAAGAAGAGCCAGGCCGAATTGCTGGCCGTCAGGCTTCGGGAACGGTGCCGGGCCAACCAGAATGAACGCGAGCGCGCTCAGGCCCAATGGGAGGTGGCCACCGCGGAAGGGGCGCGCTACGGGCGCCGGGCGACCTTCTTGGAGCGCTATCTGCCGGTGCTGACAGGGTTGCTCGTCGTCGTCGAGCAGCTTTCTGAGCGCTTCCGGACCGTCTCATCGGAGTTGGAGGCGCGTGCGGAAGAGACCCGCGTGCGCTCGCAAGACGCGGCGAAGACCATCCGCGACTGGGGAGGGGCGGAAGCCGAGCTGCAGCACGAGCAAGCCGGTTTGGCGGATCGGATCGCCCTCCTGCTGGTGGACGAGGCTCGGCTGGACGATCGCCGGTCGGTGCTGGAGGAGGAGTTGGCCGAGCTGAGGCGGCGACACCTGTCTCCCCGGGGACTGACCCCCGCGGACGTGGTGGGGGAGGACGCCGATGCCCTGCTTGGAGCAGTGGAGCGGGCGGAACGCCGGCGGGAGAGGATCGGGCCGGTCAACCCGCTTGCGGAGCAGGAGTGCGCGGAACTCGAGGAGCGGGCCCGCTTTCTCAAGGAGCAGCGGCGTGACCTGGAGGCTTCGGTCTCCCAGCTGCAAGAGCTCATCTCCGAGCTCGACGAGCATATCGAGGGGTCTTTTTCGGAGATCTTCCGGGCGACCAAAGAGCATTTCTCCTCTGTGATCGCCACGGTGTTCCCGGGAGCGAAGGGGACCCTCAGGCTCACGGAAGGGAAGACCGTCGCCGAGCGGGCGGAGACCGGAAAGCATGTACTAGGCGCGGGTCCGGAGGATGACGAGACCTCGGGGGAGGCGATGGGCGGCGAGACCATGGGCGGCGAGAGCATGGGCGGCATAGCTCTGGAGGTAAGGTTGCCGAACAAGGCCCCGCGCAGCATGAGTCTGCTCTCCGGGGGAGAGAAAGCCATGACTGCCATCGCCTTCCTTTTCTCCCTGTTCCTCGCTCGGCCCTGCCCCTTCTATATCCTGGACGAAGTCGAGGCCTCTCTGGACGATGTCAACATCCGCCGTTTTCTGGCCTTGATACGGAAATATCGGGAGAGGACCCAGTTCATAGTCATCACCCATCAGCGGCAAACGATGGAGATCGCCGACACCCTCTATGGCGTCGCCCTCGAGAGCGATGGGACTTCACGGGTGCTCTCGCGGAGATTCGGAGGACAGAAAGAAGCGCGAGACCACGCGGGGCGGCGGGAGACGGTCGGTCAGATTCCGAAAGGGGCGTGACGAATTGAGCCACGATTGGCCGGAGGTGTTCGTCGGGGTAGCCGAAAGGGCGTCCGTCCATACTTCGGAGGAAGAGCAAGAGACCCGGAGCAGCTGGTTGTCGCAACTCCGGGACGGCCTCTCCAAGAGCCGCAAGATGCTGCAACAGCAGTTCGCTTCGGTGCTCTTCGACCGCTTCGACGACGATCTTTGGGAGCAGATCGAAGAGGCTCTGATCTTTGCCGACGTGGGTGTCGACACCACCGTCTCGATCGTCGAGATCCTGGAGGCGGAGGCCGACGCCGGTACCATCAAGGACTCGGCTGGGCTCATGGCCAAGCTCCGCGACGTGACCGCAGCGCACTTCTGCCAGGCGGACACCCGCATAGACGTGGCCCATTCACCCGCAGTGATCCTGATGGTCGGGGTGAACGGCACCGGCAAGACAACCACCATCGGCAAGATCGCCTGGCATCTGAAAGAGCTGGGCAAGGAGCCGCTTCTCGTCGCGGGTGACACATTCCGGGCGGCGGCGGTGGAGCAGCTCACGGAATGGGGCCGGCGGGTCGGTTGCGAAGTGGTGAGACATGAGCGGGGCGGAGACCCTGGAGCCGTAGTGTTCGACGGCATTACCGCCGCCGAGGCGCGGGGGGCCGACGTGGTGATCATCGACACCGCCGGCCGGTTGCACACCCAGGTCAACCTTATGAAAGAGCTGGAGAAGATCGTCCGTGTGATCAAGAAGCGTATCCCCGACGCCCCGCACGAATGCCTGCTCACCATCGACGCGACCACGGGGCAGAACGGGCTGGTCCAGGCCCGCATGTTCAAGGAGTCGGTCGACCTTACCGGGGTCGTGTTGACCAAGATGGATGGCACCGCGAAGGGCGGCATCGCCCTGGCCGTATCGCATGAGCTGGAGCTGCCGATCAAGCTCATCGGTACAGGAGAGAAGCTGGAGAGTCTCCAGCCTTTCGACGCAGTCGATTTCACAAGTCTGCTGTTCGACGACTCCCTGGCCCGGCGATGAGCCGGGCCTCATCGAGGCCGGCGTGCGCGGTTGGCGCTCCGACCGGGCGGGCCGAGGTTTGACGGGAGTTCCGGCGCCTAGTAAACTCCCACCCTCGCGGCCTGGAAAGGCCGCCGCGAAGCGGTGCCCGTGGAGCGCCGCCGGACTTGAGATAGGTGACAGATGTTCGACTCCCTCTCCGAGAAGCTGCAGACAGCGTTCGACGGCCTCAAGAGACAGGGCAAGCTCACGGACAAAGACGTAGAGCGGGCCGCTCGCGAGATCCGCTTGGCCCTACTCGAGGCCGACGTGAACTACAAGGTGGTCAAGCAGTTCGTGGACAAGGTCAAGGAGCGGGCCCTGGGCGCCGAGGTCCTCGAGAGTCTCACTCCTGCACAGCAGTTCATCAAGATCGTCAACGAAGAGTTGGTCTCCCTCATGGGTTCCTCCACCACGAAGCTGACCTTCTCGCCCCGGCTGCCGACCGTGATCATGATGGTAGGCCTGCAGGGTTCGGGTAAGACCACCGCCTGCGGCAAGCTGGCCAACTTCCTGCTCGCGCAGGGCAAGAGCCCAGGTCTGGTGGCGGGAGACGTCTACCGGCCGGCGGCTGTCGAACAACTGACGACGCTGGGTCAGCAGCTCGGGGTCCCCGTATATGACGAGGGGACGAAGGCCGACCCGGTGGACATAGCGAAGCACGGAGTGGAATGGGCCCGGGAGAAGGGGCGCGACGTCCTGATCGTCGACACCGCCGGGCGGCTGCACATCGACGAGAAGCTGATGGAAGAGCTGGTGCGCATCCGCAACACGGTGAAACCTCACAACATCCTCCTCGTCCTGGATGCCATGACCGGCCAGGACGCCGTCAACGTGGCTCTGCAGTTCCAGGAGCGGGTGCAGTTCGACGGAGTCATCCTGACCAAGATGGACGGCGATGCCCGAGGCGGCGCCGCGCTGTCCGTGCGCGCCGTGACCGGCAAGCCGATCAAATTCGCCAGCAGCGGCGAGAAGCTCGACAACTTCGAGTATTTCCACCCTGACAGGGTGGCTTCGCGCATCCTGGGGATGGGCGACGTGCTCTCGCTCATCGAGAAGGCCGAGCGCACCATCGACGAGAAGAAGGCGCGGGAACTGGAGCAGAAGCTGCGCAAGAGCACCTTCACCTTCGACGATTTCCTCGAGCAGATCCAACAAGTGCGCAAGATGGGCTCGATCTCCAGCTTGCTCGGGATGATTCCCGGGATCCCGTCGTCCAAGCTCAAGGGTCTGCAGGTGGACGACAGGGCCTTCGACAAGATCCAGGCGGTCATCTTCTCCATGACGCCCGAGGAGCGCCGGCACCCAGAACTCATCAACGGCAGCCGCCGCCGGCGCATCGCCGCCGGCGCGGGCTCCGATATCCACTCGGTCAACCAACTGCTCAACCAGTTCAAGCAGGTGCAGAAGATGATGAAGCAGTTGGGTTCAGGCCGTATGCCCAAGAACCCGTTCCAAATGTTCGGGAACCCGAGTTAAGGGAGGGAGGTGACCTATGGCAACAGCTATCAGATTGGCGCGTCGGGGCAGCAAGAAGCATCCCACGTACCGCATCGTGGTGGCGGACTCTCGCCGGGCCCGCGATGGGCGGTTTATCGAGACCATCGGCTACTACAACCCGCAGAGCGACCCGTCGATCATCGAAGTGGACGAGACCAAGGCCAAGAAATGGCTGGAAACTGGCGCTCAGCCCTCCGATACGGTGCGCAAACTCCTTAGTCTGAAAGGCATCGTCTAGGTGAAAGAGCTGCTTGAGTTCCTCGCCCGGTCGCTCGTCGACAACCCGGAGCAGGTGCATGTGGAAGAGATCGAGTCCGAAAACGGAGTAGTGCTGAGGCTCAGCGTGGCCAAAGAGGACGTCGGGAAGGTCATCGGCAAGCAGGGGCGCATCGCCCGGGCACTGCGGACCGTGGTGAAAGCGAGCGCCGTCAAAGACGGCAAGCAAGCCACCGTCGAGATACTCGACTGATCGGCATGTCCCGCCCGGAGTGGATCGAGGTGGGCCGGGTCTCCCGACCCCACGGCGTGCACGGGGAAGTGCGGATCGTGCCCAGTTCGGACAATCCGGAGCGCTTCATCCCCTCCTCTGTTTTGTACGCGCGACCCGGGCGCCTGGGCGTGGCTGGGCCGCGCGTCCGCGAGCAGGTACGGTTGACCATCTCGACGATCCGAGGTGACGCGGGCTTTCCCATCCTGGGATTCTGCGAGGTCGCGAGCCGCGAGGCGGCGGAGGCCCTGCGTGGATACCTGCTGGAGGTCCGTTCGAGCCAACTTCCAGAACTGGAGGAAGACGAGTTCTATCCCTTCGACCTTGTCGGCCTGGAAGTCCGGGACCAGAACGGAGCCGCGATAGGCCGGGTGACCGAGGTGATGGACTCACCTGCCCACCCGCTGCTGCAGATTTCGGGAGGTCCGGCAATCGCCGGCACATCGTCCGAGGATCTGATCCCCTTCGTGACCGCTGCCGTGCCGGTAGTGGCCTTGGCCGAGGGTTACCTGGTAGTCGCCCCGGGTTTCTTCGGCGGCCACGAGTCTCCCGGCGCCGATGACAGTGGCGTCGACGATCCTAGCGCCAACGACGTTGGCGCCGACGCTCCCGATACCGACGACGTTCGTGCCGACGCTCCCGATAGCGACGACAAGGGCGGCACTGGTCCGGGATGAAGCGCATCGTCGTCTTCACCCTCGTGCCTGAGGCCTTCACCTGGTTCCAGGCTCAACATCCGGTCGCCAACGCGATCGCGGGCGGCGCGGCGGTCCTAGACGTCCGCAATCTGCGCGACTTCGGCGCCCCACCACATCATGAGGTCGACGACGCTCCTTTCGGCGGCGGCCCGGGCATGGTCACGCGGGTCGACGTGGTGGGCCACGCTCTGGAACAGGTGTTCGGGGAGCCGGCCGGGCACGTGCGCGACACCCGCGACGTCTATGTGCTGTCGGCGGGAGGGCGGCCCTTCGACCACTCCCTGGGCCTGGAGCTGTCTGAGAGCGCACGCGACCTTGTCCTCCTGTGCGGCCGGTTCGAGGGCTTCGATGCCCGGGTGGAGGCGCTTTTCGCCACGGGAGCGCTCTCCATCGGGCCTTACGTGTTGGCCGGGGGGGAAGTGGCCGCTTTGGCTGTGGTCGAGGCGGTGATACGGCATCTTCCCGGGTCTCTGGGCAATGCCGAGAGCGTACTGGAGGAATCATTCAGCGAAGGACTGGGAGGCATGGTGGAGTACCCGCACTACACCCGGCCTCGTGTCTATGAGGGAGCTGAGGTCCCGGCGATCCTTCTGAGCGGAGACCATGGCGCCATCGCGCGTTGGCGGCGGGAGAACGCTTGTCCGTCGCCGTGGGGGTGCCGAGGAGGGGGCGAAACGTGAGCGGCGAGCAGGACCCATCCGGAAAGAAGAGCCCCGACTCGAGGGCGACGGAGCCATGGCGGGGCGGCGGGGCGCGGAGTGACGACATGCGGGCGGCGACGGCGGGCTCTCAAGCACGCGGTGGCGGTAAGAAGAAGCGCGGTGCTCTGGGTATGGTGATCGAGGTCGTCATCATCGTGGCAGCGGCGTTCGTGATCGCTCTTCTCGTCCAGTGGCTACTGGTCAAGCCGTTCACTATTCATCAGATCTCCATGGAGCCCACTCTCGTCGAGGGGGATCGCGTCCTGATCAACCGGTTGACCTACCACTTCAGGGATCCTGAAAGCGGTGATGTGGTGGTTTTGGATTCTCCCATCAACGAGAACGAGGACCTGGTCAAGCGGGTGGTGGCCGTGGAGGGCGACGAAGTGGCCATCCGGGATGGGTCTCTGTACGTGAACGGGATCGCCCAAGAGGAACCGTATCTCCTCGAACAGGATTTCCAGGGGTACGAACCTGGAGTGGTCGTCCCCGCCGGTCACGTCTATGTGCTCGGCGACAACCGCAACAACAGCGGAGACAGTCGGATCTTCGGGCCGATCCGCGTGGACTCCATCATCGGGAACGCCTTCGTCATCTACTGGCCCATCCGGCACTGGGGAGGCTTGTAGGCCACACCGGCCGGGCAGGGCGCGGGGCGGCCTTTCAGAACCGCCGGTGATATCGGGTTGCAATCGGCCGCGGTATGCTCTAAAGTCTGCTGGCTTTTCTGGGCATTGCCTCTCTCATGAATGCAGGATGACGCTAGGGCTAGGTATACACATGGGCGCGATAGAGGAATTCGAGCGGGGGCAACTCCGTCAGGGGCTCCCGGATTTCAAATCCGGAGACACCTTGCGTGTGCACTTCAAAGTGGTCGAAGGGAGCCGGGAAAGGATCCAGGTGTTCCAGGGCTTCTGTATCCGCAAGCAGGGCCACGGGGCGCGGGAGACATTCACGGTGCGCAAGCAGTCGTTCGGGGTAGGGGTAGAGCGCACCTTCCCCCTTCATTCGCCCAAGATCGAGAAGATAGAGGTCACCGCCGTCGGTGATGTGGCGAGGGCCAAGCTCTACTACCTGCGGGAGAAGGTGGGCAAGAAAGCCCGCGTCAAAGAGAAGCGTATCTGAGGAGCGGGGGTCCGGTGAGCGAACCGGATTCTGGCTCTCTGGTCGAGCCGGAGCCGCTGGGTGGCGTCGAGGAGGCTCCACTCGCAGAGACGACCGAGCGAGGGAATCGGACCCTTCGCTGGGTCATCGAGGTGGTCGTCATCGTGGCGGCCGCTTTCGTGCTGGCCCTGCTCGTGCAACAGTTCATCGTCAAACCCTTCGCCATCCCTTCTCCCTCCATGGAGCCTACTCTCGTCGAGGGCGACCGTGTCCTGGTCAACCGGCTGGTCTACCACTTCCGGTCCCCTGAAAAAGGCGACATCGTCGTGTTCCACCCTCCGGGCCGGCCTGGGTCCGACCCCTTCATCAAGCGGGTGGTGGCCGTGAGTGGCGATACCATAGCCGTCCACGAGGGAGTGCTTTGGGTGAACGGTGTGGCTCAGGACGAGCCGTACATCAAGGAGTACCCCATCCTCGAAGATTTCCCCGAGACCACCATCGCTCCTGGTTACGTGTGGGTCATGGGTGACAATCGCAACAACAGCGGCGACAGCCGGGTCTTCGGGCCGGTGAGCGAAGAGGCCATCATGGGCGAAGCCTTCGCCGTGTATTGGCCGCTCGGCCATCTCAGCGGTCTCTAGCCCGACGGGACCCATGCCCAGAATGGTCCCGCCGGAGCCGTCCACGAAGGGTCCGCGAGGTCCGGCCCCTCGCCGGCACCCGGGTCGCGGCAAGCGGCGACTGTGCGATCCCTTCAGGTTCGACCGCGGTCTCCTTGCCGAGTACGGATCTTCGGCGGAAGGACTTGACCTTCGCATAGCGGGAGCCGACGAAGCCGGGCGCGGTTCCCTGGCCGGCCCGCTGGTGGCCGCCGCTGTGGTGCTGGACTATTGCGCTGCCCCCTTCTCCGCTCTCAGGGGGCTGACCGACTCTAAGCTCCTTTCGGCCGAGGCCCGGGAGGATATGTATCAGAAGGTGTTGCTTTCGGCGACCCATGTGTCTTGGGTGGCCTGTTCTCCGGGGACCATCGACCGTGTGGGTCTGCATCGCTGCAATCTGTCGGCCCTATCAGCGGCGCTCGAGTCCTTGGAGCGGCACTATGCCCTTGCGGTGGTGGACGGGTTCGATCTGGGACGTCCCGATCTGCTCGCCCGGCCGGTCGTGGGGGCCGACTACAAGAGCGCCGTGGTGGCGGCGGCGTCGGTCGTGGCCAAAGTGGTGCGGGATCGTCTGATGCGGACGCTGGCCCCGCTGCACCCGGAATACGGTTTTGAGGAGCACGTAGGCTACGCCACCGCACGTCATCGCGACGCCCTGCGCCGGCACGGACCCTGTGGGCTTCACCGGCTGAGCTTCCAGGGTGTCAACACGCCGCAACTCGGGCTCTGGGACGAGCGGACCCCGTGAGAGGCCCGTCAATGCGCGGGACGGGCTGAGAGCCGGTCGTGGAGGATTATCTGCAGGACATGCTTCTCGCCAAAGGGCTGATACCCGATACGGTCCTGCGGCGCCTCGTTCGCGCGCGGGTGAAAGGGCTGGTGGAGGGCTTCGAGCGATTGGGCCCCGACGGGCGCGCCGAACTCGAGCGAGCCGCCTTGGCACGGTTGGATTCCGGGCCGATCGCGGTCGAGGCCGACGAAGCGAACCGGCAGCATTATGAAGTTCCCTCCGAGTTCTTCCGCCTGGTTCTGGGTCCGCGACTGAAATACAGCTGCTGTCTGTGGCCTTCCTCGGTCGATGGTCTGGCCGGAGCCGAAGAAGCCATGCTCTCGCTCACGGCCGAGCGTGCCGGCCTCGACAATGGCCAGTGCATCCTCGATCTTGGATGTGGCTGGGGGTCGTTGGCTTTGTGGGCGGGGGAGCACTACCCTCGCAGCAGGGTCGTCGCCCTCAGCAATTCACGCGAGCAAGGCTCGTTCATCCGGCAGAGGTGCCGGGAGCGAGGCATCGGGAATGTGGAGGTGATCACAGCCGAGGTCGGTCGGCTCGCCCCCGACCGGCGCTTCGACCGTGTCGTCTCTGTGGAGATGTTCGAGCATCTCCGGAACCACGGCGAGCTGCTGCGGCGGATCGCCGAGTGGCTGCAACCAGACGGCAGGCTCTTCGTGCACGTGTTCTGCCATCGCCGGCAGGTCTACGAGTTCGATCCCAAAGGGACCGGCGGGTGGATGGCGCGGCACTTTTTCGCCGGAGGGATGATGCCCTCCTGGGACTACCTGACCTCGTATCAAGACGATCTTGCCCTTGTCGAACGATGGCAGGTGGGTGGGGAGCACTACGCTCGCACCCTGCGGGCCTGGCTTGAGAACCTGGACCGGCGGAGGGAGCTGGTACTGGCGGTCCTGGAGCGCACGTATGGTGTCGACCAGGCCTGGCTGCGGTTCGCGCACTGGCGACTGTTCTTCATGGCCTGCGAGGAGACCTTCGCCCTTGCCTCAGGAACAGAGCACTTTGTAAGTCACTACTTATTCGCCCCCCGCTGAGGCGCTCGGGCCCCGCTTGGGAGTCCGGCTCCGGCTCGCCGCTCAGGCGTCCGGGCCACAAGCCCGATCAGGGGACCCGGTAGCGCCCGGCGCGGACGGTGAGGAAGCCCTCCGCGGCCAGTTCGTCCAGCACGCGGTGCACTTCCCGCGGATCCAATCCAGGTAGTTGCGCCGTCACCCAAGCAGGGTCCAGTCCGGCTGCGACGTCGATCCCTGCCTCGGCACTCGGCCTAGCCTCGGGCGCGGTTGCAAGCATCACTCTCAGGATCTGGGCGCGCAACTGGCGGCGAGAACCCTGGAAGGGTGTCTGAGTCATGTGGTGCCTGCTCCTGCGGCTTGGGTTGGGATTAGTCTTCTTGAGCCAGACCCCGTAGTCCATCAGGGCGTAGTACCAGCGACGAGGGTCCTCCCGGTCGAGGGTGGCTTCTATCAGGGGGAGGATGTGGGCATCAGGGACGTCGACGCATCCTGGGAAGAAGTGGTGGAGGAAGGCAGATCGGATGTTTGTCTCGATGAACACCGAAGGATACCCATAGGCGAAGACACAGACGGCCGCGGCGGTGGCCGGCCCGACACCGGGCAGCCGGCGAAGCTCGGAAACCGAGCGCGGGAACCGGCCCTCGTGCTCGGCGATCACGGTCTGGGCTGCCCTTTGGAGGGAGAGGGCGCGCCGGTTGTAGCCCAGTCCCTGCCAGACCTCGAGGACCACACTCAGAGGAGCCATCGCCAGTGCCGGCAGTTCGGGGAATCTCGCGAGGAACAGCTCGTACTTGGCAAGCACTCGCGCGACCTGTGTCTGCTGGAGCATCATCTCAGACACGAGGATCCTGTAGGGATCGCGCGTCCTTCGCCAGGGCAGGTCACGGCCCCGCTCCCGATATTGGTCGAGCACGATCGTGCGGAAGCCCTCCAACGCGCTGGCCGGAACGGCCGTGTCGCACTGTGCCAAAGTCGGGCCAAAGTCCGAGATGGTCGTTCCCCTTTCCTCGCTAGTCTGACCGAAGACCGCCGTCGGCCCGGCGTGGCGCCGGTATGCTGCGACGCCGGGCGTCTGCTGCGCCGCCCCGTCACTGCGCCGGCCGGGCGCCGCCGCTTTCGCGCACCGTCGATCCGCTTCGTGGAGGGAGACCCAGACGGATCCTCAGCCGCACAGGCATATCGATCGTACCGCCCGGGGGCGCAGCGGGGAACAAGCTGCCGCCACATTCCTCGAAGGAAGAGGGTATCGCATCGTCGCGATCAATCAACGCACCCCCGTCGGCGAGATAGACATCATCTGCCGGCATCGCTCGGAGGACAGCTTCCAGGTAGTGATCGTAGAGGTCAAGGCGCGCTCCAGCCAAGCATACGGCACCGCTTTGGAGGCGATAGGGCCACGCAAGGCCGGGAGGCTGAGAGCAGCGGCCCTCTGGTGGTTGGCCGACCATGGCCTGCTTCCGTGCCGGGTGCGGTTCGATGTGGTGGCCGTTGCGTTGGACAGACACGGTCTGCCCTGTAGTCTCGAGCATCTCAAGGACGCGATCGAAGGGGTGTCGTAGCCGTGGGACTAGCCTCCATATGGGGCTTCGCTCTGGTAGGTATCGAGGCGGTGCCGGTAAGGGTGGAAGCCCACGCCCGCAGCGGCCTGCCGGGTGTCACCATCGTGGGGCTCCCTGGCGCGGCGGTACGCGAAGCCCGGGAGCGCATACGTTCGGGCGCGGCCAGCAGCGGCCTTGCTCTCCCCACGAGGCGCATAACCATCAATCTGAGCCCTGGGGATGTGCCCAAGGAAGGACCAGGTTTCGATCTACCGGTGGCCTTGGCTACGCTGGCGGCCTGCGGCCATGTGCCGGTGGAATCGGTACGGGATGTGGGGGCCGTTGGTGAGGTGTCGTTGGACGGGGTAGTGAGGCCGAGCCGGGGGATGCTCTCGGTGGCGGAGACAGCGGGACGCATCGGGGTAGGCCTGTTGATCGCTCCGATGGAAGGTCTTGCCGCGGCATGTGAGGTCAGTCTGGTCCCGGTAGCCGGGGTCAGGTCCCTGGCGGAGGCCGTCATGGTGGTGCGCAGCGCGAGCTATCGGTCTAGGATCGTGGAGCGAGGTGCTAGATGGCTGCGGATGCGTCGCCAACCTCCGCCCGCCGCAGAAGGGCAGACGCACGATCTGTCCGAGGTGGCCGGTCACCATCAGGCGAAGCGAGCTCTAGAGATCGTCGCCGCCGGGGGACACCATCTGCTGATGGTCGGCTCGCCCGGCGCGGGGAAGACCATGCTGGCGCGCAGGCTCCCAGGGATACTGCCTCCCCTTTCCCGCGAGGAAGCGGTCGAGGTGACCCGTGTCTACAGCGCGGCCGGATTCCCCGGAGCGCACTCGGGTCTGATCCGGGACCGGCCCTTCCGGGCGCCGCACCATACGGCGTCCAGGGCCGCCCTGGTAGGAGGGGGCGCCGTGCTCAGACCGGGCGAGATCAGCCTGGCGCACCGAGGGGTCCTGTTTCTGGACGAATTGCCGGAATTCTCCCGGGATGCCATCGAAGCCCTGAGGCAGCCGCTCGAGGAGGGCAACATCGCCATCAGCAGGAGGATCGGTACCTCCGTATTCCCGGCAGCCTGCACTTTGGTGGGGGCGATGAACCCCTGTCCGTGCGGCTATCTTGGACACCCGGAGAAGACCTGCCGGTGCGCGGCCTCGGCGGTCGAGCGTTACCGTGTCCGCCTCAGCGGGCCCTTCCTCGATCGGATCGATGCTCTCATCGAGGTCCCTCCCTTGACGATAGCCGCGCTTGAGGACGAGGTTGGTGGGGAGAGTTCAGCGGTGGTCCAGGCCCGAGTAGAGGCGGCCGTGGCTTTTCGGGGACGGCGCTCAGCAGCGCAGGGGAGCGCCGTCCAGGGATCGATCGAGGCGCGCAACCATTTGACCGACGAAGCTCGAGCCCTGCTCCGTCAAGCACTGCTTCACGACAGTCTGAGCGGGCGGGCGTACGTGAGGGTCATCGGCCTCGCGAGGACCATCGCCGACCTTGACAACGTCCTCCCGGTCGGGGTCGAGCACGTTGCTGAGGCTCTTTCCCTCCGCCTCGATCATCGGCGGGTCCAGTTCGCGTGAAGGACCCTCTCTCGGATCCTCCGGGCGTGCGCGAGGCGGCTCTCGGTCTGTCTTGGCTGTGCGCGGGGGGTACTCACTCACTGCTCCGGCTGCTGCAAAGATGGGGACCGGAGACGATCTGGAGGGCGCCCCGGCACCGTCTTCTGGATTGTGGGATCAACCTTCCGACTGCCATCCGACTCGAGGCGAAACGCCGGGAGTTCGCGGTCGAAGAGGCGGAGGCACTACTGCTTGAGAGGAACATCGCTTTCTTGCCGTACGGGTCGCCCCGCTACCCACGCGAACTGATGCAACTGGAGCACCCTCCCGCCGGTCTATTCGCCCGCGGCTCAGACCGGGCGCTGTCCCGGCTGCTGAGCTTGTCGCGAGTCACCATTGTGGGGACCCGTAAAGCCACGGGCTACGGTCTGAGGGCGGCGGAAGCGTTTGCCGCGACCTTCGCCTCCAAGGGAGTGGCGGTGGTCAGCGGCATGGCTCTGGGGATCGATGGACGGGCGCATCGAGCGAGTCTGGACGCTGGGGGTCTCACCGTCGGCGTCCTGGGGTGCGGGGTCGATGTCGTCTATCCGCGCTACCATCGGCTTCTCTACGAAAGGATCCAGGCAGAGGGAGTGATACTAAGTGAGCTGCCTCCTGGTACTCCTCCCACCCGGTGGACGTTCCCGCGTCGCAACCGACTGCTGGCGGCGCTGGGCGACGCGCTGCTGGTAGTCGAGGGCTCGACGGTGAGCGGCGCATTGCAGACCGCGGCCTGGTCGCTCGACCTCGGTCGTCCTGTCTTCGTCGTGCCCGGTCCCATTTCAGTTGAGAGCCACAAGGGCTGTAACCAGTTGCTGTACGAAGGCGCGGGACCGGCGGTCGATCCTTGCGTGACAGTGGAGGATTTCTTTCTGCAAACAAGAATCCACACTACTGAGTATGGGCGAGCGGGCGCTGGCCAACGCGCGGCGCCGGTGGCCAGCGACCAGATGGACCTCCTCGACCGGAGCGCTTCTGAACGGCAGCGTGCGGATAGTATTCTGACCGCACTGGGTGACGGCCCCTGCTCGGTGGACGGTCTTAGTGGCAGCACAGGTCTGAGCGCGCGGCAACTCAATATCGCGCTTGCTGGGTTGGAGATCGTGGGCCTAGTGTTCCGCGCCGGGCCCGGGCAGTTCATAAGGGCGCCTTGACCAGACCACGAGAGGGAGGAAAGGGGAATGCAGTCCGAAGCGGAGCGCCCGGCGTCTCCTCTACCGCCCGGGAGCCTCGACCAGGCCATGTCCACTTTCATTCGCAGTCTTATCGCGGCCGACTACAGCCCGCGAACGATCAAAGCTACCCTGAGCGACCTCCGGCAGTTCGCTGCTTTTCTGGACCGGCGAGGTATCGACCGAGTAGCAGATGTCACCCGAGCAGAGGTGGCCGGCTTTGCCGCGGCCCTGAGCGAGCCAGGCGAGCGCGAAGGCCGGCGGCCGGCCCCTGAAGAGGCTCTTCTCGGCACGCCTGCCAACGGAGCGACGGCTGAGCGGACCCGAACCCGAGCCTGCGCGCGCAGTACGGTCGCGCGAAAGCTGTCGGTGGTGCGCAGCTTCTTTCGCTTCTGTGAAGAAAGCGGCTTGATCGACGCCAATCCCGCTGCCGGCGTGAGGTCGCCGAAGATGCCCCGCCACCTGCCCCAAGTCCTGACGCCCGACCAGACTGTCGCGCTGCTCGAGTCGATCGGTGGACCGAAGCCGCTCGAACTGCGGGACCGTGCCCTTTTCGAGTTACTATATTCATCAGGACTGCGCTGTCAGGAAGTATTGGATCTGAAGATGAGGGACGTCCACATCGAGAGCGCGGAAGTGCGGGTCAAGGGCAAAGGGCGCAAGGTGCGGGTGGTGCCGGTGGGCGAGGCGGCGCTTGAGACCCTCGACCGGTATCTGCGCGAAGGACGAACCCGATTGATCGGCCTTGGCGAGAGCGAGCACGTCTTCCTGAGCCGCAACGGGAGGCCGCTGTCGTCCTCAGATGTATGGCGGCGCCTGGTACGCCACCTGGCTCAGGCGGGCGCCCCGGCCGGTACGTCGCCCCACACGTTGCGCCATTCGTTCGCCACTCACCTGCTGGAAGGAGGGGCGGACCTGCGCGTCATCCAGGAACTGCTGGGACACTCGTCTCTCCGCACCACTCAGGTGTACACTCATACCTCAGCCGCGCATCTGCGCAGGGCCTACCGGAAAGCCCACCCCCGGGCCTAGGGACTGAAAGACAGATGGCCATCGACCCCGCAACGCAGCACGATATCGCAGAAGCCTGGCGCCTGTACAAGGGGCAGGGCGATCCCAAGGCGCGGGATCAGTTGATCCTCGCCTACTCGCCGCTGGTGAAGTACGTCGCGGGCCGTATGAGCTCGGGCTTGCCGGCCCACATCGAGGAGGGCGACCTTGTTTCCTACGGCCTCCTTGGACTGATAGGGGCGTTGGAACGGTTCGATCCCTCGCGCAACATCAAGTTCGAGACCTACGCGATCTCAAGGATCAAGGGCTCGATCATCGACGAACTGAGGGCTCTGGACTGGGTACCTCGCTCCGTCCGCAGTTGGGCGCGCAAGGTAGAGGCGACCGTGACCAGACTCGAGAACGAGCTGATGCGGGCCCCGACGGACGAGGAGACGGCGACCGCGCTCGGGATCAGCGTGGATGAGTACCAAGACATACTCAATCAGATCAGCTGCTCTTCGATCGTCGCGCTGGACGAGTTCTGGGATTCGAGCTCTTCAGGCCAGGACCGGGTCAATCTAATCGACACCATAGAGGACGCCGAGGCCCCCGATCCCTCGCGCGCCTATCGGATCCAGGCCATCAAAGAGACGCTTACAGCCGCGATCCAGCGGCTGCCGGAGCGGGAGAAGATCGTCATCGGCCTCTACTACTACGAGGGTCTGACCCTCAAGGAGATCGGCGAGGTCTTGGGGGTCACCGAATCCCGGGTCTCGCAGCTGCACACAAAGGCCATCCTTCGGCTCAAGGGGCGGCTTAGGGAAGAGCTCGATCTGGACGCGCTGGTGTCCTAGTCTCGGCCGCGACTGGTCCGGCCGCGACTGGTCCGACGACGGCTTGTCTGGCTGCGACTGGGCCTTGGTCCTGTCTGAGCAGCACCGCTGCTTGCAGGTGGCGGTGGGATTGCTTTCTTATGGTAAACTGCTTCGGCTATACCATCGGACCTGAGGGTGACCGCTGCGGTGGTGCCGGGCGACCGGTTCCGGAGCGGGCCTCGGGAAGTCCCAAGAACAAAACCAGAGTGAGGTAATCATGCCCGCAGCTTCTATGAAGCAGCTCCTGGAGTCGGGAGTGCACTTCGGCCACCAGACCCGCCGGTGGAACCCCAAGATGAAGCCCTATATCTTCACCGAGCGGAGTGGGATCCACATCATCGACCTGCAGCAGACGACGGTCCTCCTCGACCGCGCCTACGATTTCGTGCGCAATATCTCGAGCAGGGGCGGGACGGTGCTCTTTGTGGGTACCAAGAAGCAATGCCAGGACATCATCCGCGACGAAGCCGGCCGTGTAGGGATGCCCTACGTTTCCCATCGCTGGCTGGGTGGTCTTCTCACCAACTTCTCCACTATCGAGAACCGCATCAAGCGCATGCACGAGTTGCGCAAGCTCACCGAAGAGGGGCAGCTGGCCCTTCTCCCGACCAAAGAGCGCATGGCCATGGAACGGGAGCTGGAAAAGCTGGAGATCAACCTGGGCGGCGTGAGCAACATGACCCGCCTGCCGGATGCCGTGTTCGTGGCAGACCCTAAGAGGGAAGCCATCGCTACCAAGGAAGTCAACAAGCTGGGGTTGCCTCTCATCGGCCTGGTCGACACCAACTGCGACCCCGATGAGGTCGACTACCTTATCCCGGGCAACGACGACGCCATTCGTTCCTGCAGCCTAATAGTCAAGACCCTTGCCCGCGCGGTCGAGGAAGGTCGCCAGAAGATCCAGGTGTCGGAATTCCTGGCCGCCGAGGCGGCCAGGGTGGCTGCAGAGATCCGGAGTGAGAGGGCTCCAGTCGGCCTGGACGAGGCGCCGAGGCCGGTTCCCGGCGAGGCTCCTCCGTCCCGGGTCTCGAGAGCTCCCCGCCCGACGACGGGTGACGGCCGTTCCGGAGGACCGGGCCGAGCGGGTGGGCCGGGCCGCACGGGTGGGCCGGGACGCACGGGTGGGCCGGGCCGCACGGGTTCCGGTGGCCGTCCCGGTGGACCGGGGAGACCGGGATCCCGCGAAGGCGGACCGGAGCAGAACGCTCCCGCCCGCAGGCCGGCGTCGCCCAGGCCGGCTCCACCCAAGCCGGACCAGAGCGGCAAGGAGACGGCCGCCGAGGCGCCCGTCGACGAAGCTGTCGTTCAAGAGGCGGCGTCGGTGGAAGTCCCCGTCCCGGAAACTTCCACCGAGGCGACCGCCCCGGCGGTCGAAACCGCGGCTGCTGCTGCGGCCGAGCTGGCTGCTGCCGACTCAGCGGAAGCGGTGACGGAGACCGCGGTTCCGGATGAAGGCGTCGGTTCCAAGTCCGCCGCTGAGCCTGGCGCCGCCGAGCCCGAGGTTGCACCCGAGGCTTGATCCTGGGCGTCGGCTGGGACGGGTACTGGGGCAGGTAGCGCGACTTTCTGGAGGCCGTACGGCGTGGCCCTGGGGTGCGGATCAAGGAAGAACTGAAGACGTTGATCGTCGTTACGACGGAGGCTGAATGATGAGTGTTGATGCGAACCTGGTCAAGAAACTGCGCGATGCCTGTGGCGCAGGCATCATGGACTGCAAGATCGCCCTCACCGAGGCCCAAGGTGACATGGATGAAGCGCTCAAGATCCTGCGCAAGAAAGGCATGGCGACGGCCGACAAGAAGTCCTCCAGGGCCACCAACGAGGGGGTGATCGATTCGTACATCCACCCCGGAGCCAAAGTGGGCGTGCTCGTGGAGGTGAACTGCGAGACCGACTTCGTGGCCCGCAACGAGGACTTCAAGGGCTTCGTGCACGACGTTGCCATGCATATCGCTGCTTCGAGCCCTGTGTGGGTCGGTCGTGAGGATATTCCCGAGGAGGCCAAGGCCGCGGAGATCGAGATCTACTCGGCTCAGGCCAAAGCCTCAGGCAAGCCTGAGGCGGTCATCCAGAAGATAGCCGAAGGCAAGCTCAACAAGTGGTTCTCGGACGTGGTGCTTCTCGAGCAGCCGTTCGTCAAGGATCCCGACAAGACCATAGACGACCTTCGCCGCGAGGTCATCGGCAAGATCGGCGAGAACATCGAGATACGACGCTTCGCGCGCTTTCGCCTCGGCGATGAGGTAGCGTAGGGACATAGCGTCCCGTCAACCAGGCCTCGGGGCGAGGTCACGCCGCGAGGGAGGCCCAGAGCGAGGAGATATGGCCCAGCAACCGGTGTGCAAGAGGGTCCTGCTCAAGCTTAGCGGGGAAGCCCTCATGGGGGATCTGAGTTACGGGATCGACCCGGAACGACTGCGGGGGGTGGCCGGGGAGGTCTCCGAGGTGTCTGCCGACGGCACCGAGGTCGCCATCGTCGTCGGAGGCGGCAACATCTTCCGAGGCGTCTCCGGCGCGGCCCAGGGTATCGAGCGGGCCACGGCGGACTACATGGGGATGCTGGCGACTGTCATGAACTCCGTCGCTCTGCAAGATGCGCTCCGGAAGCTGGGGACGGATTCGCGGGTGCTGTCGGCTATTCACATGCAGGAGATCTGCGAGCCCTATATCCGTGGACGAGCCATACGGCATCTGGAGAAGGGGAGGGTCGTCATCTTCGCTGCGGGGACCGGCAACCCGTTCTTCAGCACCGACACAGCTGCCGCTCTCCGGGCTCTCGAGATCGGGGCGGGCTGTCTGCTCATGGCCAAGAAGAAGTTCGACGGGGTCTATGACGCCGATCCCGAGATCGAACCCGATGCCAAGCTCATCGAGAGCATCAGCCATCGCGAGGCGCTGGAGCGCGGGCTCAGGGTCATGGACTCGACAGCGCTCTCACTGTGCATGGACAACCATCTGCCCATAATGGTGTTCAATATGAGCATACCCGGTAACATCCGCCGAGTCGTGTACGGGGAGCGGGTGGGCACGATAGTCTCGGATGACGCTGATCAAAGGGGGGAGGCATGATCACCGAATTGATCGCCGACGGCAAGCGTCGCATGGAGAGTGCGCTCGATGCGCTGCGGAGCGAGTTCAACACCGTGCGCACGGGGCGGGCTTCCACCGGACTCCTCGACCGGCTGCACGTGGACTACTACGGCACGAAGACCCCGCTGAAACAGTTGGCCAATCTGGCCACTCCAGACCCGCGGACCATATCCATCACGGTCTACGACAAGAGCGCGGTCAGCGCGGTCGTCCGTGCCATTCAGGAGTCCGATCTGGCGCTGACGCCGAACACAGACGGCACGGTGATCCGGCTCAATATCCCCACTCTCACCGCCGAGCGGCGCAAGGATCTTGTCAAGCTGGTCAAGAACATGGCCGAGGACAGCCGCATCGCCATACGGAACGTCCGCCGGGACGTCATCCACGATCTCAAGGAGCTCAAGAAAGAAGGCGAGATCTCGGAAGATGACGAGCACCGGGCTGAAGAAGACGTACAGAAGCTGACCGACGGCTTCATCGAGAAGGTCAACGACCTGGTGCATCACAAGGAAGACGAGATCCTCGAGATCTGACGTGAGCCTACGGGACTGGCTTGGAGCTCTTACGCGCCGGGGTGGAAGAGAAGCCCCTGACGGGACCAAAGCCGGGCCGGGGGGTGCGGTACCATTCCATGTCGCCATCATCATGGACGGCAACGGCCGCTGGGCTCGTCGTCGCCGTCTTCCCGTGGCCGCCGGCCACCGGGCGGGCACCAAGGCGGTGCGGCGAGTCATCGAAGCGGCGCGCGACGCCGGGCTCGGGCAACTCACCCTCTACTCCTTTTCCACCGAGAACTGGAGTCGACCCACAGAAGAAGTCGAGGGCCTCATGCGGTTGCACGCGGAGATGATCGAGAGCGAGGTCCCCACTCTCCACGAGAACGACTGCAGGGTGGTCTTCATCGGGCGGCGCGAGGGTTTCAGCGCCGACCTCCTCGCCAAGATGGAATGGGCGGAAGAACTGACTGCCGGTAATGGGCGGATGATCCTCTTTATTGCCTTCAACTACGGAGGCCGGGGGGAGGTCGTCGACGCAGTGCGGCGGGCCGCGGCCGCCGGCGTCGACCTGGCCCAGATCGACGAAGCCGACATAGCCGGCCATCTCTACTCTCCCCTGATGCGCGACCCGGACCTTGTGATCCGCACCTCCGGCGAGAAACGGCTGTCGAACTTCCTGCTGTGGCAGTCGGCCTACTCAGAGCTGTATTTTTGGGACGGCCTGTGGCCGGATTTCGACGAAAAAGAGCTCCAGCGGGCCCTCGATGACTACGCGGCGCGCGAGCGCCGGTACGGCGCTCGCGCCGGGGACGCCGATGCTTAGGTACCGCGTGCTTGTCGCCGTCATCGGCATCCCCATCGGGCTTGCAGCGGTCATCCTGGGCGGCTACTACCTGTTCGGACTGGCTGCCGTGCTCACCGTGCTGGGTCTGCACGAGTACTACACGATCGTCAGGCCCTACCGGCCCAACCTTCTGGTGGGTTTCCTGGCCGGACTCGCGGTCCTGGCCGGCGCTTTCTTCCTGGGTTTGACGGGTATCCTGGCCGGTCTGGCCGCCCTCGTCATCCTGACCTTCTTCTGGTCGCTTTTCGGAGAACTGGGGGCGCATCTGGTCGGGCGTATGGCCGTGACGGGTTTCGGCATCCTGTGGGTGGCGGTGGGTTTCGCGTATCTGCTGCTGGTGCGAGAGCTCGAGCACGGGGTGGCTCTGACCATTCTGGTGATGGGCTGCACGATGCTCAGCGACACGTTCGCCTACTTCGTGGGACGGGCCATCGGGCGCCATCGCATGGCGCCGCGCATCTCCCCGAACAAATCGGTGGAGGGCGCCATCGGCGGCCTGGTGGGGGCTGTCGTCGCCGCTTTGGTGGTGAAGATCTATTCACCGTGGCTGCCGGCCATGGAGGCGGTGATCCTGGGCCTGATCATAGGGGCGGTGGGGCAATGGGGCGACCTTTTCGAGTCGGCCTTCAAACGGGACTTCCGGGTGAAGGATTCGGGCAGGATCCTGCCGGGTCACGGAGGGATCCTCGATCGCTTCGATTCCATCCTCTTCGCCGGGTTCGTCGCATACTGGGCGTCCCTGGTGCTGCTTGGAGATCTGGTGAAGTGATGCGGGTCTTCACAGGTGAGGTGGAGCCTCGGATGAAGCGGGTTCTCGAGTGAAGCGGGTCCACGAGTGAAGCGGGTTCTCGAGTGAAGCGGGTCCACGAGTGAAGCGGGTCATCGTCCTCGGCGCCACGGGGTCGATCGGCGTGCAGGCTCTCCAGGTCGTCGCGGCCAGTAGCGACCTCACGGTGGTCGGTCTGTCATGCGACCGGAATGTGGCCCTGCTTCTCGAGCAGGCCGTATCGGTGGGGGTGCGCGATGTGGCGGTCGCCGACGCCGCTGCTGCGGCGACCGTCTCTCCATCCCTCTACCCAGAACTGGACCTAAGGACTGGCCCGGGAGCGGCGGCGCGCCTGGTGCGGGAGGTGGAAGCCGACCTGGTGTTGAACGCCATCGTGGGCTTCGCCGGGCTGGAGTCCACCATAGCGGCAGTGGAGGGCGGCCGGGCTCTGGCCCTGGCCAACAAGGAGAGCCTGGTCTGCGCCGGCTCGCTGGTGATGGGTCTAGCGGCCCGGCGCGGGATCGATGTCCTGCCGGTAGACTCCGAGCACTCGGCCCTCTACCAGCTGCTCGCCATGGCCGATAGAAAGGCTGTAGGTTCGGCGGTCATAACCTCGTCTGGGGGACCCTTCCGAGGGAAGAAGCCCGCGGAACTGGCAGGGGTCACCAGGGATGAGGCGCTGACTCACCCCACCTGGTCCATGGGAGAGAAGATCACTATCGACTCGGCCACCCTCATGAACAAAGGGCTGGAGGTCATCGAAGCCCATCATCTCTTCGGTCTGGCCTACGACCGGATCGATGTGGTCGTACATCCCCAGTCGCTGGTGCACGCTCTCGTAAGGTTGAACGACGGCGCCGTGCTGGCTCATCTCGGTCCGCCCGATATGCGTATCCCCATCTCCTATGCCCTACACCACCCCGAGCGAGCCCCGGTCGACGTCAGGCCGCTCGATCTGTCGAAGGGGCTGTCTCTCGATTTCGCGGCGCCGGATGAGGAGACGTTCCCAGCGGTGCGCATGGCCCGGGAGGCCGGCGGCCGGGGCGACGCGGCGACCTGCGCTCTCAACGCGGCGAACGAGGTGGCCGTTGACGCCTTCCTGAAGGGAGTCCTGCCTTTTTTGGGTATATACCGGGTGGTGGAGACGGTTGTGGCGCAGTGCGACGGTGGCGGAATGGGAACTTACGCCGAGGTCGCAGCCGTCGATGAATGGGCAAGAGATAGAGCTGTGGGCGTCTGTGCCGCGCTCTCGATCGGGAGATAGGATCTCTTGATGACTGTCATAGGAATCATAGTCGCCATCGTGGGTCTGGGGTTCCTCATCCTGGCTCATGAGTTCGGCCACTTCATCGTGGCCAAGGCCACGGGCATGAGGGTGGAGGAATTCAGCCTGGGTTTCGGCCGCTACTTGATCAGCCGCCGCATCGGGGAGACCATCTATGGGATATCCGCGCTGCCGCTCGGCGGATATGTGCGGGTCACGGGGATGCACCGAGAGGAGTTCGAAGCCCGGGTGGAGGAAGCCCGGGAAGAGGAACGCCGGCTCTCCCAGTCCATGGAGGGGGACGAAGGAGAATGGGAGAACAAGCGCCGTCCCCAGGATCCTGAGGATCGTCTGGCGGGCAAGCGCGCGCTGAGCGCCGCCGAGATCGCCGCTACGCCTCTCGAGCGTCGCTACTATTCCCATCCGTTCCTACACAAGCTGGTCTTCATCGTGGCCGGCGTGGCCATGAACGTGATAGTGGCGTTCCTGCTGATCTTCATCGTCGGGCTCACCCAGGGAGAGAGCGTCACCAGTACGGTGATCACCGAGGTAGGGACCGGGACGCCGGCCGCCGCGGCCGGCGTCCAGCCCGGGGACAAGATAATGAGTGTCGACGGCACGGCGACCGACACCTGGGAAGAAGTGCGGACGCAGATCCTTCTCAATCCCGGCGAGACGGTGATCGTGGAGGTGCAGCGCGACGGTGCCGTCGTAGAACTGACGGCGGTCCTTGACAAAACGGAGGATGGCACCGGCTACCTCGGGGTGCAGCCGACCTATGAACAAAAAGACCTGGGGGTGATCGGGGCCCTGCGCTATGCGGCCAGGACGACCGGCTACTTGGTGACGCTGATATTCAAGGGCATCGGCATGATGTTCACAGGCGAGGCCCCGGTGACGGGGTCGCAGGGCCTGGCCGGTCCGATAGGTATCATCCAACTGTCCAGTGAAGCCGTAGAGGGCGGCTACTACCTCATGTTGCTCGCCCTGATCAGCATCAACCTGGCCATCCTCAACCTGCTGCCTGTGCTGCCACTGGACGGCGGGCATGCGCTCTTCAGCATCATCGAACGCATCCGGGGGCGGAGCATCTCCCTCAGGGCTTTCGAACGGATCTCCATGGTGGGGTTCGTGCTGTTCATGCTCCTCTTCATCGTGGCGACTAGCAACGACATCGGCCGTATCTTCGGCGGTTAGCCCGGAGCGATCGTGCCCAGCGAACGCAGGGTGATGGTCGGCGGAGTGCCGGTGGGCGGCGGTGCTCCGGTGGTGGTCCAGTCGATGACCACTACGCGCACCGACGACGTCGAGGAGACCCTGAGCCAGATCCGGGCCCTCGCCACAGCGGGTGCGGAGCTGGTGCGAGTAGCGGTGCCTGACACCGCCGCTGCCGAAGCCATGCCGGAGTTGACGGCCGAAGCCCCCGTCCCCCTCATCGCCGACGTCCACTTCGACCACCGTCTGGCCGTGGCCGCCCTGCGGGCGGGGGTGGCCGGCGTGCGCATCAATCCCGGCACGATCGGGGGGCGGGACGAGGTCCAAGAGGTGGTGGAGGCTGCCCGCGAGACGGGGGCGGTCATCCGGGTGGGGGTCAATAGCGGTTCGCTCCAGCGCGACCTTCGGGCGCTGGAGGAGACGGACCCGGCCGGGGCGCTGGTCGAGTCCGCGGTGCGCTACTGCGAACTGATGGAGGAGCTGGATTTCCGCGAGTTGAAAGTCTCGGTGAAATCCTCGGCGCCCCTGGTCACCATCCGGGCCAACCGTTTGTTGGCGCAGCGGACGCCGTATCCACTCCATCTCGGCCTGACCGAGGCAGGTACCCGCTGGGCGGGTTCCCTGAGGAGTGCCGTGGTCCTGGGAATACTGCTCGCCGAAGGGGTGGGGGACACCGTCCGGGTATCGCTCACCGGGGACCCGGTGGAAGAAGTTCGCGTGGCCCGGGAGATACTGCGCACGCTCGATCTCGTGCCGCGGGGACCCCGGGTCATCTCCTGTCCCACGTGCGGGCGGACCCGTATCGATCTTGAGCCGCTGGCTCTGGAGGTTGAGCGGCGCCTGGAGGCCTCGGGGCTCGAGCTCGAAGTGGCTGTCATGGGCTGCGTCGTGAACGGACCGGGAGAGGCACGGAAGGCCGACTTCGGCATCGCCGGCGGAGAAGGCGAGGGAGTGGTCTTCGCTGCCGGAAGACCGGTCAGGAAGGTGGCCCAGGAAGCGCTGGTGGAGGCGCTCTTCGCCGAGATCGCCTCGCGGTTCCCGGGAGCTGGAAGCGGGGTGACTAGAGCTCTGGAGGCCGCGCCCGGTGACCCGGGCGGTGCCCGTGGCGACGGGTCTGGCGACGTCCAGGCCGATAGCCCCAGCGACGGCGCGGCCTGCTAGACTGTCTGCACCGCGGGCGCGGGCAGCATGCCGCGCCCGGCTTCACGTGAATCCGAGGAGGGATCGATGCGGGCGACCGCTTTCTTCATGCCGACGGTCAAAGAAGACCCGGCCGACGCCGAGGCCATCAGCCACAAGCTGATGGTGCGCGGTGGTTTCATCCGCCAGTTCGCCTCCGGCATCTACATCATGTTGCCCCTCGGGTGGCGCGTGATGCAGCGCATCTGTCGCATCATCCGGGAGGAGATGAACGCCATCGGTGCGGTGGAGCTGTCGATGCCCACCATGCATCCGGCGGACGTGTGGCGGGCGAGCGGCCGCTACGACGCCATCGGCCCGGAGATGTTCCGGTTCAACGACCGCGGGGGCCGAGACATGGTCCTGGCCATGACCCACGAGGAGGTCTTCGCCTGGCTGGCTTCCCGGGAGCTGCGGTCCTATCGCGACCTGCCCCAGATCTGGTACCAACTGCAGCTCAAGTTCCGGGATGAGCCCCGGGCCAAGGGCGGCGTGCTGAGGGTCCGGGAGTTCCTCATGAAGGATTCCTACTCGTTCGACCTGGACGAACCGGGTCTCGACAAGAGCTACGCGAGGCATATCGGCGCCTACGACCGCATCTTCTCTCGCTGCGGCCTCCAGTTCTACCGAGTGGAGAGCGACAGTGGTTTCATGGGCGGGGCCCAAGCCCACGAGTACATGGCGCCGTCCCGGGCCGGTGAGGACCGGGTGGCGCTCTGCCCGGCCTGCGGCTACTCGGCTAACGTGGAGCTGGCCCGGTCGGTGGCCCGCGCTTCGGAGGCGCAGCAGGAAGATGAAGCAGTGGGTCTGGCGGTGAAGACGGGAGGCTCCGGCGGCGCGGGTCCTCAAGAAGTGGCGACGCCCGAGCAGCGTACCATCGAACAGGTGTCGGCGTTCCTGGGCGTCCACCCCGCCTCTATCATCAAGGCGCTGGTCTACGTGGCGGGCGACTCGCCTGTCATGGCGCTCGTGCGTGGGGACCACACTCTGCACGAGAGCAAACTGGCCCGATTCCTCAAGAGCGAGGTACGTCCGGCGCACCCGGAGGAGGTCAAGGCGGCCACCGGTGCCGAGGTGGGTTTTGTGGGACCTGTCGGTCTGCCTGAGGGCGGAGCTCTGCGCCTCCTGGCCGACGAGAGTCTTCGTCCGGACGAAGACTCCGGTTCCGACGCTTCGGCCGCTCCGCGACCGTACGCGACAGGTGCGAACAAGGAACACACCCACTTGCTCGGCGTGGTGGTCGGCCGCGATTTCGCCCCGGAATACGCCGACCTGCGCGAAGCCGAGCCAGGCGACGGCTGCCCGGAATGCGGCCGTCCCCTGCTGATCGAGCAGGTGATCGAGGTGGGCAACATATTCAAGCTGGGCACCAAATACTCGGTGCCTCTCGGGGCGACCATCCTCGACGAAGAGGGGCGCGAACGTCCGATAGTCATGGGCTCCTACGGCATCGGGCCGGCGCGTATAGCCGCCGCCGCTGTGGAACAGAGTCATGACGAACGCGGGATCGTCTGGCCCAAGAGCATCGCTCCCTTCGATGTGCAGCTGGTACAGGTGCAGGCCAAGGATGCCGCTCAGAGCGAAGTGGCGCGCATGCTCTACGAAGGACTTACGGGGGACGGTTGGGAGGTGCTCTGGGACGATCGTGACGAGCGCGCCGGGGTGAAGTTCGCCGATGCGGAACTCATCGGCTGCCCGATTCGGGTCACGGTAGGGAAGAAAGCCCTGGACGGCCTGGTCGAGATGGAACCACGAGCCGGAGGCGGACGCGAAGACGTGCCCATCGCGGAATGCGGCGCCAGGGTGAGCGCGCTGTGGCAAGCGCTCCATTGAGCCATGGTTTCCCTGAGTAAAGTCGCTTTCCTTGCCGGGCTCACGGCCGTCGTGCTATAATCCGCCGGTACTAAAAAGCCAAGCTGTTTCGCCAAAGTGGGTGCAGTCGGGCCCACTTTTGTTTTCCTTGAGGGAGATCGTGGGACTGACGGAAGCCTGGGTCCAGCAGGTCATCGACCGGGAGATCGAGGACGTCGAGCTCGTGATCCTGGAAGAGGCGGGAAGCAGGCGACAGAGGATAGTCCGCCTGTATATCGACCGCCCGGCGGGGGTCACGCACGAACTCTGCGCTCGGGTATCGGGCGCGGTAGGCCGGGCTCTCGACGAAGCCGACGCCTTTGACGGGGCGTACACTTTGGAGGTCAGTTCGCCCGGTATCGAGCGGCCCCTCCGGAAGCGGAGTCATTTTGAGGCACAGGTGGGCAGGAAGATCTACGTGAAGACGCGGGTCGCAGTGGAAGGCAGCAAGGTCTGGCAGGGGATCCTGCTGGAAGTCGGGACGGATGAGATAGTCGTGCAAGAGGCGGGGCGCGAGGCAGGGATCCCGCTGGGCGAGATCGAGAGCGCCCATCTTATATACGAGTTCTGATAGGGGGAAGGGATGAACAAGGAAACGATAGAAGCCCTCCACCAGATCGAAAAGGAAAAGAGCATCCCCTTCGACGTGTTGATCGAGGCCCTCGAGGACGCGCTTCATTCCGCTTACCAGAAGACCGCGCATGCGGTGCCTTTCTCGGAAGTGAAGATCGATCGGGAGACCGGGGAGATCCACGTTTTCGAACTCATCTTCCCTCTGGGCGAGGAGCCCGCCGTGCAGGACGAGGAAACAGAGATCGATACCTCCATGGCCGAACGGGCGGAGATCACGCCCGAGGATTTCGGCCGTATCGCGGCCCAGACGGCGAAACAGGTCATCTATCAGCGCATCCGCGAAGCGGAGCAGGGCATCGTCTTCCAGGAGTACTCGAACCGCGTCGGTGAGATCGTGACTGGCATCGTCCAGCAATCCGACAGCCGGTACACCCTGGTCGACCTGGGACGGGTGGAGGCCCGCCTGCCAAAGGGCGAGCAGGTGCCCACGGAGCGCTATGAGCATGGGATGCGCTTGAAGGCGGTCATAAAGGAAGTCTCCCAGAACCCCAAAGAGCCTCCCATCATCCTCTCGCGGCGCAGCGAGGATCTGGTCCGCCGCCTGTTCGAGCTGGAGGTGCCGGAGATCTCCGACGGGCTGGTGGAGATAGTGGGCGTGGCTCGGGAGCCGGGTTATCGCTCGAAGATATCGGTCGTCTCGCACAGCGACGGGGTGGACCCGGTCGGCGCCTGCGTGGGGCCGAGGGGCTCGCGTGTGCGCATGGTGGTCTCCGAGCTGCGAGGAGAGAAGATCGACATCATCCCGTTCGATGAAGAACCGGCTCGGTTCGTGGCAAAGTCTTTGTCGCCAGCCCGCGTGCGCGAAGTGATCTTGGACGACCAGCAACGAGAGGCCACCGTGGTGGTCCCCGACGACCAGCTTTCGCTGGCCATAGGGAAAGACGGGCAGAACGCCCGCCTGGCCAACCGGCTCACGGGCTGGAAGATCGACATCAAGTCGGAGACGGAGATGAGTGAGGAAGAGACCGTCTACGCAGCGGCCGAGGTCGAGCCCCAAGTCGTCGACGGTCGCTGTCACGCGCTGACGGTCGGCGGAAAGCGGTGTCCCAACGCGGCGCTGCCAGGCAGTCTATACTGCGGCATACCCTCGCATCAGGGGATGGATGGTGAGCGGGCCTGAACGGCAGTGCATCGGATGCGGCCGCCGGGGCCCGCAAGCTGAGTTCTTGCGCCTGGCGCTCGACGACGAGGCCGCGCCGCCGTGGGTCGTGGTGACGGGTCCGGGGGACCCGAGGGGCAGAGGAGCGTATCTTTGCCGGCGCCAGGCGTGTCTGGATCGGGCCTTGCAACGGAAGGCCTTTCAGAGAGCGTTCCGGACCGCGGTGCGGGTGGATGAGGACGAGATCAGAGTAGCTTTGCGGACGATCGAGGCTGTAATGTAGCTAGCGAACAACACGGCAGGTGGGCAGTGGCGAAGAGACGGGTTTACGATATCGCTAAGGAGAGGGGCCTGACGAACCAGGAGCTGCTGGAACGTCTTCAGGCGGCGGGATTGGACGTCAAGACCAGCTCCTCCAGCGTTGAAGAGGCCGAGGTCGACCGCGCGCTCGCTGCGAAGGCGAAGGTCCGGGCCGCGAAGCCGTCGACGGCCGAAGAGCCTGCGACCAAGCCGGCGCCAGCCGCGAAACGCGCCGCTACGGCCCCCCGAAGCCTGCGGCCGCCGCCGCCGCAAGCAAGCTGCCGCGGCCAAGCCCTTGGCGGAGACGAAGCCTCCTGCCGCCGCCAAGCCGGCCAGGCCCCGACTTTCGGCGGCAAAACCGCCCGAGACTGAGGTGGGGAAGGTCGAACCGCTGGTCGCGACCGAACCGCCCGCGGAGACGAAGGCCGCGACGAAAGCACCTGCGGCCAAGACGACAGCCAAACCTGCCGTGAAGCCCGCGGCCAAACCCGCCACGAAGCCTGCGGCCAAACCCGCGGCGCCCAAGGCGGCCCTGAAAACGGCGCCGGAACAGACGGCGGCTGAGGTCGCGCCCAGAGAAACGGCGACCGAGCCTGGACCCAAGGACGCGGCGGCCAAGGCCGCGCCGAAGCCCGCAACATCGACCGAGCCGGCAAAGGCTCAAGCCGCTGCGCGCGAGACGCCGGCGGCCGAGCCGCCCGCTGAATCCAAGGCTCCCAAACCGGTGAAGGCTGTCGAGGCCGATTCTGCCCCGGCCGGCAAGAGACCTCCTGCTACCCCGGCAGAACCCGCTTCTCGCGAAGTGGCGGCGGCCGGGCAGGGCCAGACGGTATCGGCAGGCCCATCGGCGGCCCGCCCCGAGGGGACTCGGCCCCCGCTGCGCCGCCCACCAAGGCCGCGGGGCCGTGGGCCGCGCCTCGAGGATATGCCGACGGTGGTGGGGCCGGGCGTGCCTTTGAGGAAGGGCGTCAAGCCTTCCGGCAACGTCGTAAGCAAAGAGGAACTGGCTCGCATCCAGGCCGAAAAGGCCGCCCAGGCAGAGGCCGCCCGCAAGGCTCGAGAAGCCGCCGCAAGGGCGCCTCAATCGGAGCCCGCGGCCCCAGGTCCGCGGAGGCCTGCACCTTACTCCGGGCCTCGTCCTGCGTCTCACCCTGCGCCTCACCCCGCTCCGGCGCCGAGCGGTCGTCCTCCCAGGGCGGCTGGTCCTCCCCGCGCGGCTGGTCCTCCCCGCGCACCTGGTCCGCCCCGCCCGGCTGAAGAGCGGAGGGAGCGCCCGGGCAAGGCGGCGCCGGCCTTTGTTGCAGATACGTGGGGCGAAGTGGTCGAACCGGTACCGTCTGCGGCTCCGAGTCGAGTCGCCGGCCCTTCGCGGGTGCGCCGCGGCGACGATAAGCCGGCCAAGAGGCGCGTCATCATCGACTCGCAGGCAGGGCGCAAAGGGGGCAGAGGTGGATTGCGGGACCACCGCGGTGGTCCAGTGGTCGAAGCGGAGAGACCCGTCGTCAAGAAGAAGGTCGCGCCCGGTATCGATTCCCCGGTCAAGGTCCGGAGCGGCGCCAGTGTCAAGGATCTCGGGGACGCGCTCGAGCTGGGGGCGGGCGAGCTCATCAAGACCCTCATCAAGTTGGGGGAGATGGTCACGATCACCCAGTCTCTCTCCGATGATGCCATCTTGATCTTGGCCGAGGAGTTCGAGCGTCAGGTGGATATCGAGCATGCTGAGGAGGAGGTCGAGGGAGCCGAGGCGTTCGTGGACGATCCCGCTGATCTCACGCCCCGGGCTCCGGTCGTGACGATAATGGGACACGTCGACCACGGCAAGACATCGCTGCTGGACGCGATCCGGGAGACCGAGGTCGTAAAGTCCGAGGCCGGTGGCATCACTCAGCACATCGGTGCGTACCAGGTGACCCACAACGACAAGAAGGTCACCTTTCTCGATACTCCGGGTCATGAGGCCTTCACGGCCATGCGTGCCAGGGGAGCCAAGTCGACCGACATAGCGGTTATCGTGGTGGCCGCCGACGACGGGGTCATGCCTCAGACCTTGGAGGCCATCAGCCATGCGAAGGCCGCCGAAGTTCCCATGGTGGTGGCGATCAACAAGATGGATCTTCCCGATGCCAATCCCGACCTGGTGAAGAAGCAGTTGGCCGACGAGGGACTGGTGCCCGAGGCTTGGGGCGGCGACACCGTCATGGTCGAGGTGTCTGCCAAACAGCGCATGAACCTAGAGGATCTGATGGACATGATCCTGTTGGTGGCCGAGGTGCAGGAACTGAAGGCCAATGCCAAGGCTTTGGCTTCGGGCGTGGTGATCGAGGCGCAGCTGGATGTGGGCCGAGGGCCGGTAGCCACCGTACTTGTGCAACGCGGGACCTTGCAGGTGGGCGATGCGGTCGTGAGCGGTGAGTCCTATGGCAAGGTCAAGGCCATGTTCGATTTCACCGGCAAGGCGCTTACAAAGGCTGGACCTTCGGTCCCCGCCCAGATCCTAGGCTTCAATACTCTACCGGCAGCCGGCGATTTCGTGATGGTCGCCAAGGACGAGCGCGAAGCCCGGCAGAAAGCGGAACAACGCACTGCTCGTCTACGGCAGGAGCAACTGGCCAAGAGCCGAGGCGGGGCCAGCTCTCTGGACGAGTTCTACCGCCGCCTCAAAGAGGGCCGGGTCAAGGAGCTCCCTCTGGTCATCAAGGGCGATGTGGGCGGTTCGGTGGAGGCGCTCGAAGAGGCGCTGCGCAACATCACCCATCCGGAAGTGAAGGTGGAAGTGGTGTTCGCGGGCGTGGGAGGCATCAACGAGTCCGACATCATGCTGGCATCGGCTTCGAAGGCCGTGGTCATAGGCTTCAACGTGCGCCCATCGGTGGCGGCGAAGGCCTTAGCGGAACAGGAGCAGGTGGATGTACGCACCTACCGGGTGATCTATAAGGCCATCGAAGACGTAGAGGCTGCGTTGGTGGGCATGCTGGAACCGGAGCAGGTGGAGGAGGAGTTGGGGACGGCGGAAGTACGGCAGGTCTTCCACGCCTCCCGCATCGGTACGATCGCCGGGTGCTACGTGCAGACCGGCAAGATCGTCCGCTCGGCGAAGATGCGCCTGGTGCGCGACGGCAGTATCGTCCACGAAGGGACCATCGGCTCGCTCAAGCGCTTCGCGGACGATGCCCGGGAGGTCGCGGCCGGGTACGAATGCGGTCTCCATCTGGACGGTTTTGACGATGTCCACGAAGGTGACATCATCGAGGCGTACGAGATCAAGGAAGTTGCCCGTACTCAATAAGAGCAGCAAGGGTTTCGTCGGTATCATCACGGCCGAGCTGTACTTCCCCGATAACGGTTCCCTCAAGGGCAAACGCATGTACCTACGGCGGATCCGGGATCAGGTCACCCGGCGTCACGGGGCTTCGTTCGCGGAGGTGGGCCATCAGGATCTCTGGCAGCGGTCGCGAGTGGTCATGGCCGTGGCTTCATCGGACCTGCAGGTGCTCGAAGGGACGCTCGATCGGTTAAGGACCTATCTGGACTCGCAGGAGTGGGTTCTCACCTCGAGCGCCACCGAGGTGGTGGATGTGGATGCGTAACGTGGCTTCATACCGGATACGCCGGGTCAACGAAGCACTCAAGGAGATCATCGGCACGGCTCTTACCAAGGAGCTCAAGGATCCGCGCATAGGTTTCGTGACCTTGACCGGGGTCGAGACGGCCCCCGATCTCTCACACGCCAAGGTCTTTGTCTCCGTCTACGGGAAGCAGGTGGAAAAGGATTCCACCATGGAGGGACTCCGGGCCGCCCGTACCTTCCTGCAGCGGCTGATCAGCGACGAGTTGCACCTCAGGCGCACACCGACCCTGGAATTTGTGTACGACGCCACCGTAGACCACGGCATGCGCATACAGGCGATCCTCAAGTCCAGCGGTGCCGGTGAGCTGGCTCCGGAGGATGAAGAAGCTCCTCCCGGCGCTGACAGCGAGAGCGCAGAATGACCGACCCCGTGACGCCCCACGCGGCGACGGTGGCCGAGGTGGCCGCCCGGCTGGGCAAGGAGACCCGGATACTCGCTATGTCGCACGAGGCTCCCGACGGCGACGCGCTGGGGTGCGTGTCCGCCGTCCTTCTGATGGCCGAGCGGCTCGGTATCCAGTGCCGGGCCTACATACCCGGACGGGCGGCTTTCCCGCCCGAGTATATGTTCCTGCCGCGGCTGGAACTGGTCGAAAGGGGCTCCCCGCCGTCTCTGGAGAGCGGGACCACCGTCTATCTGCTCGACTGCGCCTCGCTCCTTCGGTCCAACTCGGATGGCTTCGGAGTAGATGTCAAGCGGGTCAACATCGACCACCATCAGGACAATCCCGGCTATGGAGAGTTCAACCTACTCGATCCGGCGGCGCCGTCGACCACGGCCATCCTGCACGAGGTGTTCAAGACGGGCGGGTTCCCGGTAGACGCAGAGGTGGCGACGGCCCTCTACGTGGGGTTGGTGACGGACACAGGGCGGTTCCAGTACTCGAACACCACTCCGACGGCGCATCTCATGGCCGCAGAACTTCAGGTGGCTGGAGTCGATGTCAACCGCGTTTACCGGCACCTCTACGAAAGCACGCCCCTCCCCAAACTGCTGTTACTGTCTCGCGCGCTCGACCATCTCGAGGTGAGGCTGGGAGGGGATCTGGTCGTTTCCTGGCTGGGCAGCGGTGATTTTGCCCGGGCCGAGGCCGACGAAGGACACGCCGAGGGGATCATCGACAGCCTTCGGGAGATCCAGGGCGCGAGGGTGGCGGTTCTAGTGAGGGAGAAGCGCTCTGAGGGCAGTTTGGAGAGCAAGGTGAGCCTGCGCTCCACGGACGGCGCGGTGAATGTGGCGACGATCGCACAGAAACAGGGCGGAGGCGGACACGTACGGGCTGCCGGTTTCACCAGCGCCGACGATGTAGCCACGGTCGTCGAATGGATCGAAACGGAGATCGGGCATCAGCTCCAGGATAGGAGCGGTGCGTGACCGAAGCGCCCTCGGACTTGTCCCGTGTGGTGCTCGTCGACAAGCCGGTCGGCCCTACCAGTTTCGACATCGTGCGCGCCGCCCGCCGCGGAGTGCGGGGGCGCGTGGGTCACGCCGGCACCCTGGACCCTTTTGCGAGCGGCCTGCTGTTGGTCATGATCGGCTTCGCTACTCGCATATCCGCGCTTCTGATGGAGTTGCCCAAGGAGTACGAAGCGACCGTTCAGTTCGGAGCGGTGTCGACCACGGCCGATCCCACCGGGGTGATCGTGCCCACAGGCACTCGCGTCCAGGCGAGTGAGGCCATGGAGACGTTGAGTCGTTTCCGGGGCCGGATCCGCCAGCGAGTGCCGCTGACCTCAGCCGTGAAAGTGAACGGCGAGCCCCTCTACCGCCGGGCCCATCGGGGAGAGACGGCCGACACTCCTGAACGGGAGGTGATGATCTACGATCTCGTCATGACGGGGTTCGACGAGCAGGCCCAGACGGCGCGGCTCGTGGCCCTCACGGGGAAGGGTACCTACGTGCGGCAACTCGTGGAGGATCTGGGGTCGGCCACGGGAGCGGGCGGCTACGCCGCGTCGCTCCGCCGGACCCGCATCGGCAGTTTCGCGGTCGACCAGGCTCTGAGCCCGGACGACCTGGCGCCGGACCGCTACGCGGCCGGCGGCCCGGGAGTCCTCACCCTCGACCAGGCGCTGGACTTCCTTCCTCGGCACGAGGTCAGCGGCCGCGAAGCCAGACTGGCGGCCAACGGCAACGAGCTGAGCGGCGCGCCGATCGGGCGGTTCCGGGTCTATGGGCCGGCCGGTCTGGTCGGCGTGTATGAGGGCCGCGGGGGAGCGGCGCGTCCTCTGGTGATCTTCCCCGGACCTGTGTGAGCATGCGCGTCTATTCTTCCCTGCACGAGGTCGAGGAGGCGCCGGGGCGCAGCCGGGTCGTCGCCATCGGTGTGTTCGACGGCGTGCATCGCGGCCATCGACTCATCCTGGATCAGACGGTGGAACGGGCCCGGGAAGAGGGCGCCCTTGCCGCGGCCGTCACCTTCTATCCCCACCCCGAGGGGGTCCTTCATCCCCGGTCGGCTCCGCGGATGCTGACTTCGTTGGAGCGCAAAGCCGCTCTCATGGAAGAACTGGGTCTGGACGAGTTGGTGGTAGTGAAGTTCGATGTGGAGTTCGCCCGGCTCTCGCCGGAGGCCTTCTGCCGCTTGGTTCTCTCCGACCGGTTGGGGGCGCGTGTCGTCCTTGTGGGGGAGAACTTCCGCTTCGGCCATGGGGGCGTCGGCACCTCCGCCGATCTGCGCGACTTCGGTGCCACACACCATTTCGAAGTCCGTGCAGTGGCCCTCGCCTTCGACGATGGTGAGGCGATCTCCAGCACCCGTGTCCGCAGACTGATCAGCGCCGGGCGCGTCGTCGAGGCTGCCCGCCTGCTCGGCCGCCCCCACCGGCTCGAGGGAACGGTGGTACGGGGAGCGGGCCGGGGTCGCACCCTGGAGGCGCCGACAGCCAACCTCGGCGTGACGGCCGGGATGGCATTGCCCGCTATGGGGGTCTACGTGACGCGCTCTTTCGTCGACGGCTCCCCGGCCGGTCCGTCGGTCACCAGTCTGGGGACGAACCCCACCTTCGAGACCGACAAGAAGGTACGGGTGGAGACGCTGCTTCTCCATCAGGGCGGCGACCTCTACGGCCGCCGTTTCGAAGTGGACCTGCTGGAACGGATTCGTGGCCAACGGGTCTTTCCCGACGCGGCTTCCCTGGCTGTGCGCATCAGACGCGACGCGGAGTTCGCCAGCGGATACTTCGAGGCTATCGGCGGGCCTCGGACCGCCCCGCCGGCCTCGCACCGGCCCGCCGAAGTGAGTCGGTAGGCCTTGAATCGGTCTGGCGGCTCCGACCTGACAGGCCGGGTCGTGATGTTCCGTTTCCGCGTGATCTGGGCATCTAGAGCCCACGCACCGGCTCGAACGGATACCGTGATCGCCCGATCGCGTGTATCGTATAAGCGCTCACGCGTCGATCAAGGAGGAGGAAGGTGACACCGCTGAGACCCCGGACTGCTTGTGGATCCGTTTCGACCGCTCGTTTGAGCGTGATCGCCTTGGTTCTGATCGCGCTGGCGGTCGCGTGGATGCTTATGATGCCGGCGACGGCTCAAGCCGCGCCGGAGTACAGGAGCCTGACCGGTGCTGACCGGTATGAGACGGCCATCAGGGTCTCTCAAGCGGGCTTCGGTCCGGGAGCGGGGGCGGTGGTGCTCGCGACCGGGGAGAACTACCCCGACGCTCTCAGCGCGGCCCCTCTTGCCGCCGCCTACGGAGGTCCGGTGCTGCTTACCCACTCGACCGAACTCGACGAAGAGACCCGGGCGGAGATCGCCCGGCTGCAACCAGGCAAGATCTTCATCGTGGGGCTCGAGGCGGGCGTGGTCGGCCAGGTAGCCGCCGCCTTCCCTGAACTGGCGGCCGTTGCCGAGACCATCGTGGTCCTGACGGGACTCGACCGCTATGACACGGCTCGTTTGGTAGCCGAACAGGTGCAGGCGAGGCTAGGGACTGTTTCCGGCGTGGTCTTAGCCCGCGGGGACTCGTTCGCCGACGCCCTCTCGGTGGCTCCTCTGGCGGCGCTCAAGGGATGGCCTATCCTTCTCATCCCCGGGAGCGGCCCGGCTCCTGAACCGACCCTGCAGGCCTTGAGTTCTCTTGGGGTCGGTCAAGGGCTCGTCGTAGGCACGTATTTCGACCCGGGTGTCCCTGAGGTTGCGCTCACCCAGATCGTCGGCAGCGATCGCTACGATACGTCCGCCAAGGTGGCCGAGTACTCCGTCACGCAGGGCCTGAGCTACGCGCATGTGGCGATGGTGACCGGTGACGACTTCCCCGACGCGTTAGCCGCGGGGCCCTTTCTGGCCACGGACGCGGGGATCGTCTTGCTGACGCAGTCGAAGAGCGTGCCCGGGCCGATCTCGTCTCTGCTACTGGACCGGGCGCAGGATGTGGGTCGTGTCGACTTCATCGGCCTGGTCCCGGCTGTGACCGGCCAGGTCAAGCTTATCCTTGCGGCTACCGATCAGCCCGACGGACTGACCTTTGCCACACTCAAACAGGGCTCGACCGGGACGGACGTCCTGTGGCTCGAGCAGAGGCTCACCAACCTGACCTATCGACCGGGCCCGGTCGACGGAGTGTTCGACAAACGCACCTATCAAGCGGTGCTCGCCTTCCAGAAATGGGAGGGTCTGGGCCGAGACGGGATAGTGGGAGCACAGGTGTGGCCGCGACTGCTGGGCGCCACGACACCCACCCCGAGCAGGAGCGGGTCCGGCGCCTGGATAGAGGTGAACAAGAGCAAACAGGTGCTGCTCTATGTCGAAACCGGGGTGGTCGTGAGGACCCTACCTGTCTCCACCGGCAATCCCGACGTGGGCATAACCACCCCCAGCGGCACTCTCAGCGTCACCCGAAAGTCGCCGCAGTGGGACGGTCCCCGTTACAAACCCTTGTACATCAGGAGCTACGGCGTTCTGGCCATCCACGGCTATCCTTCGGTGCCTGCCTGGCCGGCCAGTCACGGTTGCATAAGGGTGCCTCTCTGGGATATGGACGAGTTCTTCCCCCTGATCGCCGTGGGGACCAAGGTGTACGTGTACTGACCCGGGTGGGGCCGCGCCCCAGCGGTTCCTGCGCCCCTCCCTGTGGTAACCTACATCACCGCTTCGGGCCCGATCGGTCCGAGCGAGGTGCGCCTTGATGCGTGCCGGCATTGAAACCTGTTACTCGGCCCGGACCGCAGTGTCCCCGCTGGGAACAAGGAGCCCAAGGAGGCCATGCATGCTGAGTAAAGACCGCAAGACCGAGATCATCGACCGGTTCAAGAAGCACGACGTGGACACGGGGTCCCCGGAGGTGCAGATAGGCATCCTCACCGAGCGGATCAACGTGCTCACCGAGCATCTCAAGACCCATTCCAAGGATCACCATTCGCGCCGTGGCCTCCTCAAGATGGTGGGCCATCGGCGCCGTCTGCTCGATTACCTGCAGAAGCAGGACGTGGAGCGTTACCGGACGGTGGTCAAGGATCTGGGTCTGCGCAGGTAGTACGCGACGATTCTGGGGACAGCGGCGGAAGCAGAGAAGAGTATCGACGGAAGTGGAGGACCCGGGATAGGTCCTCGGACGGGAGAGAAAAAGTGGCAAGTGGAGTGAGTAGCACGGAAGTCGGTCTAGGCGACAAGAAGATCAGTTTCGAGACGGGTAGGTTGGCGAAGCAGGCGAGCGGGGCCGTGGTGGTCCGTTCGGGCGACACGATGGTGTTGGTGACGGCGGTCGTGGCGAACACCGAGCGCAACGTGGATTTCTTTCCCTTGACGGTGGATGTGGAAGCCGGGATGTATGCGGCGGGCAAGATCCCAGGGGGTTTCATCAAGAAGGAAGGCCGCCCCAGCGATCAGTCCATCCTGAACGCACGACTCATCGATAGGCCCATCCGGCCCCTGTGGCCCAAGGGCTTCAACAAAGAGACGCACATCGTGGCTACCGTGCTATCTGTCGACAAGACCAATCCCTACGACGTCCTCGCGCTGGCGGGCGCCTCGGCGGCGCTGAGCCTTTCGGAAGCTCCCTTCCTGGGCCCGGTGGGAGCGGTACGGGTCGCGAAGCTCGACGGTTCCTGGGTGGTCAACCCCACGTATGAGGAGATAGACCAGAGCCCGGTCAACCTGGTGGTGGCCGGGACCAGTGAGGCCATAAGCATGGTCGAAGCGGGCTGCGAAGAAGTCGACGAGACCGACATCATCGCCGGGCTCGAGGTCGCCCACGAGGCCATCAAGAAACAGGTGGAGGTCATCCGCTCCTGGGCGGCCGAAGTGGGCGTGCCTAAGATGGAGTTCGCGGAGAGATTGCCGGACCGCCTGCTCATGGACAGGATCAAGGCCCGTTTCGCGGTCGAGATCGAAGAAGCCAGCAACGTGCTCGACAAGCACGAGCGTGCGAACGCGGTGGCGACGGTCAAGAAGGGCGTGCTGGAAGCCTTCGCGCCCGGCGAGGGCTCTGAGGACCCGGCGGCTGAGACTGCCCAGCTTGCCAAGGCCTTCGACGCCGTGGAGAAAGAGACCGTCCGCAGGGTCATCGCCGTCGACAAGAAACGCCCCGATGGTCGCGGCGTGGACGAGATCAGGGAGATCTCCTGCGACGTCCGAGTGGCTCCGCGTACCCATGGCTCCGGTCTTTTCACCCGGGGCCAGACCCAGGTGCTGACTCTGCTGACCCTGGGGGCGGCGCGGGACGAGCAGCGGGTGGACGGCCTCGACATCGAGGAGTCCAAACGCTTCATGCATCACTACAAGTTCCCGCCCTTCAGCGTGGGCGAGACCGGCTTCATGCGCGGCCCGGGCCGGCGCGAGATCGGTCACGGGGCCCTGGCGGAACGGGCGCTCTTCCCGTTGATCCCCAATGAGGAGACGTTCCCTTACACCATCCGGCTGGTCTCAGAGACTCTGGAATCCAACGGATCCAGCTCCATGGCCAGCGTGTGCGCGTCCACCTTGGCGTTGATGGATGCCGGTGTGCCCATCGGCGGCCCGGTGGCCGGCATCGCCATGGGTCTCATCAAGGAGAAGGAAGACTACGTGGTGCTGACCGACATCGCCGGGGTGGAGGATCACCTGGGCGACATGGACTTCAAGGTGGCCGGCACCCGCAAGGGCATCACCGCTCTGCAGATGGACATCAAGATCACGGGCGTCACGTTCGCCATCATGCGGGACGCGCTTGAACGCGCCCGCAAAGCCCGTTTGTTCATCCTCGACAAGATCGCCGAGACCATCAGCTCGCCGCGTTCCGAATTGTCCGACTTCGCTCCCCGCATCGCCACCATCCGCATCGATCCCGAGAAGATCGGGGCGGTCATCGGCAAGGGCGGCGAGACCATCCGTGGCATGGAAGCGGAGTTCGAATGCACCATCGATGTGGCTGAGGACGGCCTGGTCAAGGTCTTCGCCACCGACGGCAAGCTCGGGGACGCCTGCATCGAGCGCATCGGTCTGCTCACGCGAGAGACTCAGACCGGAGATATCGTCGAGGGCCGAGTGGCATCCACTACTTCGTTCGGTGCCTTTGTGACCCTCAAACCGGGCACCGATGGCCTCGTCCACATCTCCCGCCTCGCCGATCACCGCGTGGGGACCGTGGAGGAAGTCGTCAATCGCGGCGATCTGGTACGGGTGGAAGTCCTGGACGTGCAGATGCAGGGTGGCAAGGAGAAGATCAGCCTGCGCCTGCTCGAGAACCTGTCCAAGAAGGAAGGCAGTGTCGACTGACGAGTATCGCCTGGAGCAGCTCCCCAACGGCCAGCGGCTGGTAACCGAGAAGCTCGACCACCTGAGATCGGTGTGCGTGGGCTTCTGGATCCCGGCCGGGTCGCGGGACGAGCCTGCGTCGCTCGTAGGCGCCACTCATTTCATAGAGCATCTCCTCTTCAAGGGGTCGTCGAAGTTCACGGCGGAAGAGATCGCCCAGATCTTCGACACCCTTGGAGGCGAGCTGAACGCCAGCACGTCTCGGGAATATGTGGTCGTGTACGGGCGTTTTCTCGACGATCAGCTGTCTGTGGCCCTGGACGTCATGACCGACATGCTCCTCACCCCGACCTTCACCGATCTTGACCGGGAGCGGGAGGTGGTGCTGGAGGAGATCGCCATGGTGGAGGACTCTCCGCAGGATCTCATCCACGACGTGCTGGCCGAGGTGGTGCTCGACGGCCATCCGCTGGCGCATCCTATCCTCGGCACTCGGGAGAGCATCGCCGGCGCATCTGAGGAAGATATCCGCGGCTACCACAGGGGACTCTTCCAGTTCAGCGACATGGTCGTGGCGGCGGCCGGGAACATCGAGCACGATCGGCTGAGTGCCCTATTGATGGAGCGCCAGGCTGAATCAAAAGGCAACAATCCCCAGCGCGAGGGCGCGCTCCCCGGGATGGTCCCGCGCCGGCATTTCTTGACCAAGGAGACCGAGCAGATGCACGTCTGCCTGGGGGGCATAGGCCTCGCGCGGGACGACGAGCGCCGGTTCGTCCTCTCGGTGCTCGACAGCCTGTTCGGAGGGTCGCTCAGCTCCCGGCTCTTCCAGGAAGTGCGGGAGAAGCGAGGCCTGGTGTACAGCGTGTACTCCTTCTCGACCATGTACAAAGAGACGGGGCTCAGCGGGCTGTATTTCGGCTGCCGGCCCGAGCGTTTGGAGGCCGTCATGGAGACGGTGGGCCGCGAGTTGACCCGTCTGGTCACCGAGCCTGTTCCTGCGGACGAGCTCCAGCGGGCGAAGGAGCATCTCAAAGGTCGCATGATCCTAGGCCTGGAGAGTACGTCCAGCCGCATGACCAGATTGGGTAAGGGAGTAGTCACCGACACCGAGATCCTCTCGCTCGACGAACTGGCCTGTCGCATCGAAGAGGTCACCAGCGACCAGGTCATGGAATTGGCGGCTGAGGTGTACCGGCCGGAGGTGCTCTCTGTGGTGGGCATCGGGGCCGACGAGAGCCAGTTCGCAAGCGTCGTACCGGAGGATTGCCTGGCAGGCCTGCTACCGGGGGAGAAGTGATGGACGACGTCGGGAAGGCCCGCAGCACCGAGACGAGTGCCACCGGCACGGGCCCCGCGTCTGCTGGCCCCCCGTCTGCCGGCGCCACGGTGGCCGGCGCGGGCACTATCCGGGTGGCCGTGGCCGGCGCCCAGGGGCGGATGGGGCGGACGACCTGCGAAGCCGTGGCAGGAGACGACGCGTTGGTCCTAGCGGCAGTCGTAGATCCCAGGTTCTCGATCGCCGGAGGATCGTCCGCGGCGCCATCCGAGGAGTCGTCCCTGGTGGGAGCCCAGGGGTGCTTCCAGACGCTCGAGAGCGCTTTGGAGGCCGGGGGGATCGACGTTGTCGTCGATTTCACCATCCCCGGTGTGGTGCGGGAGAACGTCCTGACCTGCCTGCGACACCGAGTGTCGGTGGTCGTGGGTACGACCGGGCTGACCGCGGCCGATCTTGCCGCGATCGAGCAGGAAGCGGCCGCTCAGGGCGTGGCTGTATTGGTGGCCCCGAACTTTGCCATGGGGGCGGTGCTGATGATGCAGTTCGCCCGGCAGGCGGCCGTGCACTTCCATGCCTGCGAGATCATCGAGCTGCACCACGATCGCAAGCTCGACGCGCCCTCGGGCACGTCGAAGCTCACTCGTTTGAAGATCGACGAGACCTGGCGCGAGGCCGGGATCGAGAAGGAGATCCCCATACACAGCGTGCGTCTCCCAGGCTTGGTCGCGCACCAGGAGGTCCTCTTCGGTGGCGTGGGTGAGACCCTGACCATCCGTCACGATTCTCTCTCCCGGGAATCCTTCATGCCTGGGGTGCTGGTGGCCGTCAAGCGTGTCCGCGGTCGGCAAGGACTCATCGTCGGTCTGGAGAACATCTTATAGAGACTCTTCAGGCGTCCGATCCCGCTGGGCAAGAGGGCGCGAGGGCTCTGTGGATGTCCCCGACACGCGGAGGTTGGAACCCCCACTGGTGACGGACCAAACGCTGAAAGTCATACCTCTGGGCGGGCTGGGGGCCATCGGCAAGAACATGATGGTGCTGGAGTTCGGCGACGCCCTTCTGGTCATCGACAGCGGCCTCATGTTCCCCGATGACGAGATGCTGGGGATCGACCTGGTGCTGCCCGACTTCACCTACGTGGTGGAGAACCGGGAACGGGTCTTGGGCATACTCCTCACCCATGGTCACGAGGACCACGTGGGCGCCCTGCCCTACCTGCTCAAAGAGGTGGACGCGCCGGTCTACGGGACCCGGCTGACGCTCGGTCTGGTGAACGCCAAATTGGGCGAGCATGGACTGCAACAGAAGGTCTCGCTGAACGAGGTGTCTCCTGGGAAGGATCTCACCCTGGGGCCCTTCGAGATCGAGTTTCTCGAGGTCTGTCACAGCATCCCGGATGGGGTGGGATTGGGCATCCACACGCCGGTGGGCACGGTCGTCCACACAGGGGACTTCAAGTTGGACCAGACCCCCATCGATTGCCGGGTGACCGCCATGCAGCGCTTCGCCGAACTAGGGCGGAAAGGCGTGCTCCTGTTGCTTTCCGACAGCACCAATGCCGATGTTCCCGGCTTTGTCGCTCCCGAGCGGAGCGTCGGGGAGAGCCTCGACGGCATCTTCGCCCTGGCACCGGGACGCATCATCGTGGCTTCGTTCGCGAGCCACATCCATCGCATCCAGCAGGTCATGGACACTGCCGCCCAGCATGGCCGCTCGGTAGCCGTGGTGGGACGCAGCATGGTCAAGAACGTGAACATCGCGCAGAATCTCGGATACCTCTCCGTGCCTGAGGGACTGATCATACGGCCGCACGACATAGCCCTGCTGCCTCCTGATCGAGTGACGGTCCTCAGCACGGGCAGCCAGGGAGAGCCTCTGTCGGCGCTGGCGCGCATGGCGTCCCACGATCACCCGCTGATAGAGATCCAGAAAGGCGACACGGTGGTCATCTCTGCCCGGCCCGTGCCCGGCAATGAGACCAGCGTCAATCGCACCATCGACCGCTTGTTCGCCTCCGGAGCCCGGGTGATCTACGAGTCCGTCGCCGGGGTGCACGTGTCCGGCCACGCCGCCGCCGAAGAGCTCAAGGTGATGTTGAACCTGGTCCGGCCGAAGTACTTCGTGCCCGTGCACGGAGAGCATCGCCACCTCTACTTCCACGCGGAGCTGGCCCGGGCCGTCGGCATGGACGATGACCATATCTTCCTGATGGAAAACGGAGACGTGCTCGAACTGAGGCCCGATCACGCCGAGGTCACCGGGCAGGTGCAGGCGGGCATGATACTGGTCGACGGCTTCGCCATGGGTGACTTCCGGGATCTGGTGCTGCGCGACCGCCAGCATCTGGCCACCGATGGTCTGGTGATGGTGGTCGTGGCCCGAAGCATGCAGGACGGCAAGATAGTGGGAGAGCCGGAGGTGGTCTTCCGGGGTTTCGCCCACGCGGGAGACATGGACGAACTGACGGAAGAAGCCAAGAAGAGGGTGATCGCTTCGCTGAGCGGGGGCGAGATCCAGCAGATGACAGACATGAGCCTGCTGAAGACCCGGGTGCACGACGTGTTGCAGAAGTACCTGCACAAAGAGGTGGGGAGGCGGCCGATGGTGCTGCCGGTGATCGTCGAGGTCTGACGCTGTGAGGGACGGGCGAGAGTGATAGTGCGCAATGGCAGGTAGAGCGAACAGCAGCGCCGAACGGACCGACCGCACGGCTGTGAAGCCGAGCGGGCCGTCCGCGGCACCGAGCGGGCGTGCTCCCGCGAAGAACACCGCGACGACGCAGAGTGCAGCCGCCCCGGCCCCCGGTCGGAAGGCGAGCAGCGGCCGGGCGGCGGGGTCGCGCTCTGCCCGCGCGGGCGGCGGCCGGGCCGGGTCGAGCTCCGATCGGTCCGTCCCCGGGCGGAAGCAGGAGATCGTGGCCCTGATCCTATTCGGGGTGGCCGTCTTTCTGGCCTTCGTACTCCTCGCAGGCGGGAGGGGCGGCTACGTAGGTGAGGCGGTGCAGACCGGGCTGACCTTCCTGTTCGGGCGGCTGGCCTTTCTGATCCCCACCGCGCTCATCGTCCTCGCCGCGACGACCGTGTTCGAGGTGAAGTTGCGGCGCTCGTACCTGTTCGCCGGCGTCATGATCTTCCTGTTCGGACTGTTCCTGCTCGTGGCGGCGGGGGTCCCGCCGTTCGGGGGCCATGACGGGGACACCTTCCTCCGCGCGGTCTTCGAGACCCGGAGCGGAGCGCTGGGGGAAGCTCTGTACGCCCTGCTGCACAGCTTGATGGGCATGGTCGGGGTAGGCATCATCGCCTGGGTGGCGCTGCTCGCCGGTCTCAGCCTCGCCACCGGTATGACCGTCCGTAGGATGAGCCGCGGGACGAAACGGGCAGCTCAGGCGGTCAAAGAAACAGCGGAACGAAGCACGCTTGTCACGCGACGTCGGGAGCAAGACCCTTCCGCGATGACCACGGTCGTGAACGGCCGGTCGCCAGATGATCCGTACCAGGCTGGGTTCGGTCCTCATTTGGGCCCTGTAGACCTGGTGGATGGTGACTGGCCCGACGCAGGAGCACCGCAAGCGGTCGCCGGCCACGCCGGTCCTTTCGACGAGGGTTTCCACGAATGGTCGGACGGTCGCCCGGTGTCGCGTAGTCCCGTCGCTCCTATGCAGCCGTATGTATCATCCGGGGGGCCGGGTGTCGTCGACGGGGCGGAAGCCTTTGGGGACATCTACGAGCGCGACCACGGCAAGACGACGGCCTCCGGGGCCGGCGTAGGAGCAGCGGCGGCTGCGGCGCCCGGAGCGTCTCCGGGTCTCGCCGGGCAAAGCGTGGTACGAGACGCCGGAGCGGCAGGGAGCGGCGCCGGCGCCGCCGGAGCAGCCGCCACGATGACCGGTCACGCTGAGGCCGGGCACGAGGGCACCGTCCCCGATCAGGAGGCGCTTCCCGGTCTCGCCCGCGAACCGCGGCAGATAGCGCTGCCGGTGGAGGAGCCCGCGTACGTCCTGCCTGAACCCGAACTGCTCCGCAAGACGGCTCCCGTGGCGGTGGGACGCGCGGGCAGCGAGCGCGACACCTCCGCCGTCCTGATACAAGCCCTGGCGCAGTTCGGCGTGGAGGCGAGGATCGTCGGCATGGTCGTCGGGCCCCGGGTCACGCGGTACGAGCTGCAACTGGCGCCGGGCACCAAAGTAGGCAAGGTTTCCAGTCTCAAAGACGACCTGGCCTATGCTCTTGCCAGCACCGAGATCCGTATCCTCGCGCCTATCCCGGGTAAGTCGGCGGTCGGGGTCGAGGTCCCCAACCAGAGGCCCGACTTCGTCACTCTGGGCGACATCTACCGGGAGTTCCCCAAATCGGCCGGACCGCTCATGGTCTGGCTGGGGAAGGATATCTCCGGCAAGGCCGTTTACACGGACCTCACCCGGCTCCCGCACCTGCTCATCGCCGGCACGACCGGCTCGGGCAAGAGCGGCTGCGTGAACTGCCTGGTCTCGTCCGTCTTGCTGAGGAGCACCCCGGAGCAAGTCCGCCTGATCATGATCGACCCCAAGAAGGTCGAGCTCTCGCATTACGACCGCATACCCCACCTGCTCGTGCCGGTCGTGACCAACATGAAGGACGCCGCCGGGGTGCTGCACAATGTGGCCAAGGAGATGGAGGACCGCTACGAGCTCATGGAGCTGGAGCACGCCCGCAACCTAGCGGAGATGAACAAGAGCCGGGCCCGGCGGGGAGAGCGCCCGCTCCCCTACATCCTTATTGTCATCGACGAACTGGCCGACCTCATGATGGTCTCCCCGCAGGAGGTCGAGGACTGCGTCATCCGTCTGGCCCAGAAGTCGCGGGCCGTCGGCATACATCTCGTCGTGGCCACTCAGCGCCCGTCGGCCGATGTCATCACCGGCATGATCAAGGCCAACATCCCCTCCCGGATCGCCTTCGCCGTGTCCAGTCAGACAGATTCCCGCGTCATCCTGGACGTGAACGGCGCCGAGACCCTGCTGGGCATGGGGGACATGCTCTTCAAGCCTCTGGGGTCGAGCCACTTGCAGCGGGTGCAGGGGGCCTACATCACCGAGGAAGAGATCGCTATCCTTGTCAATCACTGGCGCCACCAGGCTGAGCCGGAGTTCCGTGAGGAGCTTCTCCGCCGTCCCGCGGAGACAAAGCGGGGCGAGGACGCTCTCTACGACCCCGACTCAGACGAGTTCCTTGCGGACGCAGCCCAGCTCGTCATCGAGACGGGGAGCGCCTCTGTCTCCATGCTTCAGCGCCGCTTGCGGGTGGGCTACACGCGGGCGGGCCGGTTGATCGACATGCTCGAGCGGCGGGGGATCGTGGGACCGTGGGAGGGCAGCAAGCCCCGGCAGATACTGGTCGAGCCGGACGAGTACGAGCACGTCGTCGCCGCCCTCAAGGTTGAGGAGCGCGCGATCGACAGGACGGCCGGTGACTGACCTCCGAGTCCCCTCCATCACAGCCGCCGAGGTCATGCAGGGCGGTTTTCAGGTGGTGGATGTCCGCTCTCCCAGCGAGTTCGCCGACGGGCACACCCCGGTAGCGGTGAGCCATCCTCTGCTCGACGACGCGCAACGCGCGCTGGTCGGCATCGCCTACAAGGAACAGGGGGCCGCTCAGGCCCGCTTTGTCGCCATGGAACAGGTGAGCACCGGTCTCGCTCGGTACCTGGGGGAGTTGGCGGACTTGGCGCGCTCACAACCGCGAGGCAGGCGGCTGGCTGTCATGTGCTGGCGAGGCGGGGAGCGAAGCCGAAACGTGGTCCTGTTGTTGGCCCTCATCGGGGTTCACGCCGTGACGGTGACCGGGGGCTACCGTGCCTATCGGCGAGAGGTTCTGCTCGGTCTGGAGGACTGGAAGCCCCCTGTGCCCGTGGTCACCCTGTTCGGCCTCACGGGCGCAGGCAAGAGTGCTCTCGTGCGCGGGCTGACTGAGATCGCCCCCGGTCTGCGAGGGCCGTGCCCCTGGCCGCTGGACCTGGAGCGACTGGCTCTGCACCGGGGCTCCCTCCTGGGAGGTCTTAACCAGCCAGAGGAGCGGCGTCAGAAGGACTTCGACGCCCTGCTCTGGGACGAGTTGCGCCGCCAGCGTGGCGACTACCTGGTGTTGGAGGGCGAGGGGCGCAAGATCGGCCGGATCCTTCTCCCCGGGACCGTGGCCGAAGCGATACGCGGCGGGATACCGGTATACGTAGGCGCTTCTATGCAGGCGCGAGCGCAGCGCATCATGGCGGAGTACGCCCCTGAGGGTTGGGACGCCGTCGACGTCGAACACTTCCGCCGGAGCCTCGAACTGATAGCCGCCCGAGTGCCTCGACAGACCCACCTTTCCTTGGAAACAGCCTTTGATGATGGTAGATTTACCGACGTCGTGCAGGGGCTCTTGGCCGAGTACTACGACCCTCTCTACGAGAGATCGTGCGTCGAGGGGAGGCGTTTCATGCTGGAGTTCGAGACCGGCCCGGACCCCATCCTGGACGCGCGCCGGTTCGCCCAGAACATGGCTCGCCTGATCCGAGAGGTGTCAACCAAACCCCGTGACGGACATCGGTAACAGTCTGCGCGAGGCTCGAATCCGCAAGGGCCTCAGCGTCAAGGACGTCGAGAGCGCTACCAAGATCCGAGCCAAGTACCTCGAGGCTCTCGAAGAAGACGACTTCGAGGTCCTACCGGGGCCGACCTACGTGAAGGCATTCCTCCGGACCTACGCCACTTATCTCAAACTCGACGCGGACGCGTTGGTCAGCGAGTATCGAGGCGGCTACGAGCCCCGTTCCGACGAACAGATCGCCATGCGGTCCGAACTCACTCGGGAGCGGCGGTCTCCCACCAGCGCGGAGCGCAAGAGAAAGAGGACCCGTCGCCATCAACGCGGCTACGCCCTCGTGGGAGCAGTGGCGGTGGTGATCGTGGTCCTGCTTGCCTGGTTCGCGTCAGGGCGGGGACAAGACGCGGCTTCGCTCGATGCGAGCAACGTCAACCGTCCTAGTTCGACCGTGAGCCTCGCCGATGTGAGCAGCACCACCGTGACTTCGGAGCAGGGGAACAATGGGACGGCCGGCAGCGAGACGACCGGCGCGGAGACCACCAGCACTCAGACCTCTGCGGAGAACGGGGGGAACGTCTCCACGGGAGAAGACGTGACCCTGGTCGTCAGCGTGACCGAGGGCAGTTGCTGGCTGGTGGTGCGCGAGGACGGCGAAGCTGGGGCTGAACTCTTCGCTGGGACGCTTTCCGCCGGTAGCCAGCAGACCTTCGAGGGCTCGAAGCGCTACCTCATGACGGTGGGCGTGCCCGAGGTCTTGGCCCTATCGATAAACGGAGCCCCCCATACTCTCGAGGAGCCCGCCGGCTCGTTCATCGTCACAGAGGCTGGCGTAGAGCGCACCCAGTAGCATGTGCCCTCTTTCGGCGGCTGTTCCACGGGTCTACATCCATACTCTCGGCTGTCCTAAGAACGAGGCGGACAGTCGGGCGGTGGCCCGCCGTCTGCTGGCCGCGGGAGCGCGTGTGGAGAGCGATCCGGCGGAGGCGACCCACGTCCTCCTGAACACCTGCGGCTTCATCACAGACGCAAAAGAGGAGTCCATAGCCGCCATCCTGGAAGTCTGCGGCGACTACGGGGACCGGCAGGTCCTGGTGATGGGGTGCCTGGTGGAGCGCTATCGCGGGGAATTGCAGAAAGGTATCCCAGAGGTGGCGGGATGGTTCGGCCTGATGGACTCCGCGGGCGCGGACGGTGCATCTGGATCCGACAGGATGCCCGCGCCCGGGGGGTTCGCAGCTCTGCTCGAGCATCTGGGGCTGGAGGAAGGAAGATCAGCCGTATCCGAGTTGGCGGCGGCTTCGTACGCGTACCTGAAGATCTCGGATGGCTGCGACCAGCCCTGCGCGTTCTGCGCCATCCCTTCCATCAAGGGTGGCTACCGTTCGGCCGACAGCGCCCGCATCCTCAGGGAGGCGGACGCATGTCTGAGGGAGGGAGCGCGCGAACTGGTGCTTGTGGGTCAGGACACGGCGGTGTGGGAACGCGACGGTCTCGACCTGCCTGGGTTGATCGGCCTACTCGTCGCCGACGATCGGGTGCGCCGGGTGCGGGTCATGTATCTGCAGCCCGAGCATGTCGGCGACGCACTACTTAGCTACATGGCGGGCCAGCCCAAGCTTTGCCGCTATCTGGATGTGCCCTTCCAGCACGCTCACCCGGAAGTCCTGCGCCGGATGGGCCGGACCGGGGACGCCGCGGCCTACTTGGACCTGTTGGACCGGGCGCGGCGGCTGATGCCGGACGTTTCGGTGAGGTCCGCCTTCATCGTCGGCTATCCGGGCGAGACCGAGGACCAGTTTGAGGCATTGCTGGACTTCGTCGGCAAGGCAGGGTTTGACCATGGGGGAGGGTTCGTATACAGTCCTGAGGAAGGGACACCGGCGTTTGCCCTGAGACCCCGGGTGAGGCCCGCGGTCGCGCGCTCCCGGCTCAACCGCCTGACTGCTTTGCTCCAGGAGCGCGCGGAGACCAAGCACGAACGGCTCGTCGGTACGACGGTGAGTGTGATCGTCGATTCCCTCGATCTCGAGGATATGGACAAGGGGGTATCGGCGATCGGTAGGACGGAAGGCCAGGCGCCCGAGGTCGATGGGGTGACCTACATCGAAGGCGACCTGCCCGGGGCGACTAGACCGGGAGACGAGGTGACGGTCACCGTGAGTGCCGCTGTGGGATACGACCTGATAGGAACGATCGATGCGTCCTAATCTGCCGAACTCGATAAGCCTCTTCCGGGTGCTGATGGTGCCGGTCCTCATGGTGGCGATGCTCCTCAACAACCCGGCCAGCGACGTCGTTGCGATAGTGGTATTCCTGGCTGCCGCAGGCAGCGATTCCCTAGACGGTTACATCGCTCGCCGCCGCCATCAGACTACCGTCATGGGTGCCTTTCTGGATCCCCTGGCGGACAAGCTGTTGGTGATAGCGGCCCTGGTCACGCTGGTGGAGTTGAACGAGCTGTCCGCTTGGGTTGCTATGGTGGTGATCGCACGAGAATTGGCAGTATCGGGACTACGGATGGTGGCTGCCGTGCAGAGCATAGTCATCTCGGCCAGCAGGTGGGGCAAGCTCAAGACTACCAGTCAGATGGTGGCCGTAGCGGCCCTCATCATAGAGCCACGCTGGCTGAAGCCGGAGTGGACCCTGTGGGGACAGAGCGTCACCTGGTACCTGGTGATGATCATGCTGGTGCTGACGGTAGTGAGCGGGGCGGAATACTTCGTCCGCGCCCGCCACCAGTTGCGGGGTCCCTTGAGCGAGAAGACCGACGCGGACGTCGTGCCGCCGAGGGAGGACTAGGCCGGATGGCCGACGCACAAGGTGCACTGCAGAGGTTGTTCATCGGAGTGCCCCTGCCTGAGGACCTTCTGGGGTTCGTCCGGGCGGCGCAGGCGATGCTGACGCCCACGCCCGGGTTGCGGTTGCTCCGGCCCGACCAGTTGCACGTCACCCTGGCTTTCATCGGGGAGGTGGATGAAGCGAAGGCCGCGGCGGCGCGGGCGGTCGTCGACTCTCTCTCCGCGGATATGGGAGGAGAAGGGCGCATCACGCGATTCCTCATGCTGCCCTCGGCAGGCAAAGCTCGGGTCGTCTCCCTCGAAGTGGACGACGGCGAGGGCGTGTTCGCCCGCTTGTTCGCCGAGGTGATGGGGGGTCTCGAGGCCGCCGGGGTGATGAAGCGCGAGAAACGGCCGTTCCGGCCCCATCTGACCGTGGCCCGGCTCAAGGACCCGGCGGCTGTGCAACCAAGGTCTGAGAGCGGTGAGGCCCGGTTTGCGGTAGAGTCGGTGTGTCTGTATAGGAGTGAGCTCAAGCGCGATGGCGCGGTCCACACCGTGATCACCCGCGCATCGTTCGGGGCGAAAGACGGAGCGAAGGCTTAGAACTCGTTTCAGAATGAAGCTCCGCCGCCAGGGACGCGCTGGGCACGCGCCAGAGAAGGACGCAGGGAGCGCGAATAGCGGCGCTATTTGCGGGACCGAGGACGCACTATCGTGCCGCCCAGGGCGCACTAGGCGGCCGCGGCTTCATTCTGAAACGAGTTGTTAGGAGGAACAGTGGAGAAGGAAAAGGCCCTGGAGATGGCCGTTCTGCAGATCGAGCGTCAGTACGGCAAAGGCTCCATCATGCGTTTGGGGGACGAGTCGGCCGCCCTTCGCGTCCCCGCGATCTCCACCGGGTCGTTGGCGCTCGATCTCGCTCTGGGCGTGGGCGGAGTACCTCGCGGCCGAGTGGTCGAGGTCTTCGGGCCCGAATCGAGCGGTAAGACCACACTCGCCCTGCACATGATCGCTGAGGCGCAGCGGGCCGGGGGCAAGGCGGCGTTCATCGACGCAGAACACGCCATGGATTCCGCCTATGCCCGGCACATCGGGGTCAACGTCGACGAACTTCTGGTCTCTCAGCCCGACAATGGAGAGCAGGCTCTGGAGATCACCGAGCTTCTCATCCGCAGCGGTGCCCTCGACATCGTGGTCATCGACTCGGTGGCCGCGCTCACACCCCGGGCCGAGCTCGAGGGAGAGATGGGCGATTCGCACGTGGGCCTACAGGCACGCCTGATGAGCCAGGCGCTGCGGAAACTCGCGGGCACCATCAGCAAGACCCAGACTACAGCGGTCTTCATCAACCAGCTGCGGGAGAAGGTCGGGGTCATGTTCGGCAATCCCGAGGTCACTCCGGGCGGCAGGGCTCTCAAGTTCTATGCGTCGGTCCGCCTGGATATCCGGCGCATCGAGACTCTCAAGGAAGGCACCGAGGCGGTCGGCAACCGGGTGCGGGTCAGGGTGGTGAAGAACAAGGTCGCCCCGCCGTTCAAGGAAGCGGAATTCGACATCATGTACGGTGTGGGTATTTCCACAGAGGGCGACGTCCTCGATCTGGCCGTCAACAACAAGATCGTGCAGAAGAGCGGAGCCTGGTTCTCCTATGGCGATCAGCGTCTGGGCCAAGGCCGGGAGAACGTCCGCCAGTTCCTGCGCGACAACCCTGAGTTGGTGCAGCAACTGCGGCGTGAGGTCGTGCAGGCTGTCAATCCCGAGTGGAACATAGTGGGCGTTCCAGGGGACGAGACCGTTGTCCCGACGGTGGCGATCGGTGCGTCTGCCGTCGGCGGCCCGGGTGCCGGCGAAGCCGCGGACCCGGGCGCGGCGGTGGCCGACGGCCGGTCGGTCACGGACGACGTCCCCAAGTAGGTCTTATCGAATGCGGACCCAGGGCCGGAAGCCTGCGGCCCCGTACGGGGACGGCGTGATCGCATCACTGGCCGCACGGCGGGGTCGGGCCGACCGGACCGTGGTGGTCCTAGAAGACGGCTCGGAGCTCGAGCTGGCGAGCGTTCTCGTGGAAGGGGCCGGCCTTCGTCCGGGAGGTCCGCTGACCGAGGAGATCCGCGAGCGACTGCTCCGCGAAGACGAACCTCACCGGGCGCGGTCGCGCGCACTACATCTGCTCGCTTCGACGGACCGCACGCGGCGGGAAGTGGAGACGCGTCTGAGAGAGCTCGGCTTCGGTCAAGAGATCATCGCCGACACGAGTGCTTGGCTCGGATCGCTCGGGTACCTGGACGACCGCCGATTTGCCGAGCGTTACGCCGCGGAGAAGCTGAGGGCGGGATGGGGCCCGAGGAGGATCTACTCCGAGCTCCTACGCAAAGGGGTCGAGCGGGCGCTGGTGGAGGAGGCGCTCGACGCGGAGCGCTCCAACAGTCAAGTTGTTGTTGAGGGTAGTGGGGCTCTTATGGTGCTGGTCCGCAAACGCTTCGGGAAGCAGTTCGCGGTCGATCCCGAGGGCGCCGAGCGCAGGATGGCGGGCTACCTCGCCCGTCGCGGATACGACTGGGAGACCATTGGGAGAGTGGCGCGGGAGCTACGCGCGGAATCCGGCCGGGAAGGCGTCTTTCCTTGACACCTTCCTGCAGGCAACGGTAAACTCCAAGAACGTGTGATGATCGGTCGATACGGTATTGCGCGACCTTGCTTTTTTTGACTATAGATGGCGCAGTAGGTCGGCGTATGTGACGCAGTGATGCGGGAGCCGAAGACCTAAATAGTGGGGGAACAGATTCGTGCGGGTGGCTGCCGCTGAGCCAGCGGTGTGTGCGCCGGTACGTATGCTCCTTTTGAGGGCGGGGTGTAGCAAGGCAATCATCGGCCGAGCATGAGCTCGGCCTTTTGTGCTTCTCGGCCGTCGATCGACCATCACATTCCTGACCGGAAGAGGTCGCGGTGACGCGCGAGAGTGGAATGGTGAACACATGACCGTCATATGGATTGTAATCGTGTTGGTGGTGGCTGCCGCATGCGCCGGAGCTGGTTACTTCGCCCGAAAGCACCTGGGGGAGGCCAAGATCGCTTCGGCCGAGAGGGCGGCAGAGCAGATCGTGGCCGATGCTGAGCGGAAGGCCGAGACCCTTCAGCGCGAGGCGAGGGTGGAGTTGAAGGACGAGCTTCATCAACTCCGCACCCAGGTCGAGGCTGAGACCAAAGAACGCCGGCAAGAGTTGACGCAGCTGGAGAACCGCTTGCTCAGCCGAGAGGAGGCTTTGGACGAAGTCCAGAAGGACTTGACCCGGCGGGAGCAGTCGGTCACAGATCGTGAGGCGCACTATCGAAAGGTGATCGAGGAGGCCGAAACGGCGCGGACGGAGCAAGAGCGCCAACTGGAGGAGATTTCGGGCCTGACCCGGGACCAGGCTGCGGAACTGATACTCAAGCGTACCGAGGACGAGGTCAGGCACGATATGGCCAAGATGGTCCGTGCCATCGAGGAAGAGGCCCGGCGCGAAGGGGACCGGCGAGCCAAGGACATTTTGTCCATATGCATCCAACGGACTGCTTCCAGCCACGTGGCGGACACTACTGTCTCGGTGGTTCCGCTGCCCAGCGATGACATGAAGGGGCGGATAATCGGTCGCGAAGGCCGGAACATCCGCACCCTGGAGAACCTGACAGGCATCGACTTCATCATCGACGACACTCCCGAAGCGGTGGTGCTCTCCGGTTTCGACACCGTCCGCAGGGAGATAGCCCGCCTGACCCTGTCCAAGCTGGTCGCCGACGGCCGCATCCATCCAGCAAAGATCGAGGAGATGTACTCTAAAGCTCGAGAAGAGGTTGAGAGAGAGATCCAGGACGCGGGCGAGCAGGCAGTGCTGGATGCGAACGTACACGGCGTGGCTCCCGAGCTGCTCCGGCTCCTCGGCCGCCTGAAGTTCCGGACAAGCTACGGGCAGAACGTGCTCGTGCACTCCCTGGAGGTAGCACATCTAGCGGGACTCATGGCCAACGAGTTGGGGGTCAACGCGAAGCTGGCGAAGCGGGCCGGACTGCTCCACGACCTGGGCAAGGCAGTGGATCATGAGGTCGAAGGCTCTCACGCCACGATCGGGGGCAACCTCGCTCGGCGCTACGGCGAGTCCGAAGACGTGGCCCACGTGATCGAGGCCCACCACAACGAGCCGGAGCCCGCCACGGTGGAGGCGGTGCTGGTGGCGGCCAGTGACGCGGTCAGCGGAGCCCGTCCGGGTGCTCGCCGGGAGACCCTGGAGACCTACATCAAGCGGCTCGAGTCTCTGGAGCGTATCGCGGAGAGCAAGGCCGGGGTGGAGAAGTGCTACGCCATTCAGGCCGGGCGGGAGATCAGAGTGCTGGTCAAGCCTGATGAGGTCAACGATCAGGACGCCGCGCTCCTCTGCCGCGAGATCGCGAAGGAGATCGAGCAGGAGCTTGACTATCCGGGAACGATCCGCGTGACGGTCATCCGGGAGAGCCGTGCCGTGGAGTTCGCCAAGTAGCGGCGACTCTCCGGGGTGGCAAGGTGGCGATCCCGTGCGACTCCGTGATTCGCGAGGAGCCAAGGACGTACTATCTGCGCTCGTTCGGGTGCCAGATGAACGACCACGACTCCGAAAGGATCGCCGGTCTACTCGAAGAGATGGGGCTGGAGTCCCGGCCGTCCCCCGAGGACGCCGACGTCCTCGTCTACAACACGTGCTCCATCCGCGAGAAAGCCGATACCCGGCTGGCCGGCCACCTGGGCACGGCGGCACGCCTCAAGCGGCAGGACCGGACGAAGTTGGTGGTGGTGGCCGGATGTCTAGCCCAGAGCCGGAAAGAGGAGTTCTTCTCCGACTTCCCATTCGTGGACGTTCTGGTCGGGCCGCAGAGCCTGCATGAGCTGACCGAGTTGCTGGAGCGGCGCCTGACCCACGATCGGCCGGTAGAGGCGTTCCAGGAGATGACGACTGGGTGGAGCGCCGATCTTCCCCGCTCCCGGGTCTCGGGACCGGGCGCCTGGGTCCAGATCGTCGCAGGTTGCAGCAACTTCTGCTCGTACTGCATCGTGCCGTACGTGCGGGGCCCGGAGGCTTCACGTCCCGCTGCCGACATCCTGGCAGAAGTGACAGGTCTGGCTGCCGACGGCGTGCGTCAGGTGACCTTCCTCGGGCAGAACGTCAACGCCTACGGCAAGGAGCCGGGGTTCCCCGGCCGGGAGACGTTCGCCGATCTGCTGGAAGATGCCTGCTCGGTCCCGGGGATCGAGCGGATCCGTTTCATGACTTCGCACCCCAAAGACATGTCGCAGGCATTGATCGACGTGCTGGCCCGGGACAACCAGGTGTGCGAGCACCTGCACCTGCCGCTGCAGTCCGGCAGCGACCGGATCCTTGCCGCCATGCGCCGGGGCTACGACCGCGGGGGGTATCTCGACCTCGTGCGGCGGCTTCGAGACACGGTGCCCTCACTGGCCCTGACCACCGACCTCATCGTCGGGTTTCCGGGCGAGACCGAGGCAGACTTCGAAGAGACTCTTTCCCTGGTGGAGGAGTGTGGTTTCGACGGGGCCTTCACCTTCGTCTACTCGCCTCGCATGCAGACGGAGGCGGCCGGTCTGCCGGGGCGCGTGGCACCCGGTGTCGCCGAACGGCGCATGAAGCGGCTGGTGGAACTGGTCCAGAGACTGGGGCGAGAGCGAAACCAGGCTCAGATAGGCCTGACGGTCGAGGTCATGGTCGAACGGGCCAGTCGCCAGCACGAGGGAGAGGTGATGGGACGCACGCGGGGCCACAAACCGGTCAACTTCGCGACTCTGGCCAAACCCGGCGCTCTGGTGAGGGTGGAGCTGCTGGAGGCGACGTCCACCAGCTTCCGCGGGCGAGAAGCGCGGTGAGCGCCGACGCCGGCCTGGGCCGGGGCGGCACGGGCTCCGGTGGGGCGGACACCGACGTAGCGGCCGGCGCCGCCAGCGGCAGCGCGCGCCAGGCCGGCGCCCTCTGGACCGGCGTCGCCGGCCGCGCCCTCTGGACTGGCACTGCGGGCCGCCCGGGCGGGAAGTCGGCCGACAGGCCGGCTCTCGTCATCGGGCTCCTGGGACCCACGGGAGTCGGCAAGACCGTCGTGGCCTTGGAGGTTGCCCGGCGGCTAAGCGAGGCGTGGCCGGCGCGTGCGACCTCGGTGGCCTGCCCCGGACAGGCCGCGGCGGCGGACCGCGATAGGGTCGAGGCAGCCGGCGACATACATACTGCAGTGACCGGCGACGCACCGATCGCGCTGACCGGCGACGGACAGACCGCACCGGCCGGTGACGCACTAGCCGCGCTCGCCGGCGGTGAGGCGGCCGCGCGCCGCGGTCGGATCATCTCGTGTGACTCGATGCAGGTCTACCGGGACTTCCCGGTGTTGACCAACCAGCCCGCGGTCGACGAGAACGAGGCGATAGGCCACGCTCTGGTGGGGTTCGTCGAGCCGGCGGAGGAGTTCTCGGTGGCCCAATACTCGGCGCTCGTCCGTCCGTTGATCGACGAAGACCTTTCGGCTCGCGGATGGGCTCTGCTGGCCGGGGGCACGGGGCTCTACATGCGGGCGGCGCTCGCGCCGCTGGCTGTGGCGCCGGGTGGCGACGCCGAACTGCGCGCGCGGCTGGCAGCGCGCGCGGCCAGCGAAGGAATCGACGTCCTCCATGCGGAGCTTGCCTCCCTCGATCCGGAGGCGGCCGCCAAGATCGACCGCCGTAACCGTCGCCGGGTCATACGCGCGCTGGAGGCGATCAGCGTCAGCGGGCGGCGGTGGTCTGGACGCGGCGACCTGTGGACGCCGGACTACTACCATCCCACCTTGCTGGTAGGACTGGTGACCGAGCGCACGGAACTCTCCCGGCGCATCGATCTCAGAGCCGTAGAGATGCTGCGACAGGGAGCGGTGGAGGAGGTGAGGCGCTTTCGGGAGGTTCGGGGGTTCGACGACACTAGACCCGGGGGCCCGGGCGTCCGCAGCGCCATAGGGTACCCGGAGATCTGCCGTTTGCTGGACGGGGAGCAGACCCTGGAGGAGACGGTCGCCCAGGTCGCAGCGGCGACGCGGCGGTACGCCCGTCGCCAGCTGACCTGGCTGCGGAAGCTCGAGGACGCTGTTATCATTGACGCCCAGGATCGGGATTCCGGGGACGTGGCTGAAGAGATCCTCGGGCTCGCCCTGTCCGGCGACCGCACCAGGGGGTCTCACCACTCATGAAGCTGGCGAAATGGCAGGGGCTGGGTAACGACTACCTCATCGTCGACGAGTCGGCTCTACCCGGACCGCTTACGACCGAGGTCATCGGCCTGCTCTGCGATCGCCACTTGGGAGTGGGGGCCGACGGCATCCTGCTCAATGGACGGCCGACAGGGGCGGTCCCCGGCGCCGTCGCCCGTATGCGGGTGTTCAATCCCGACGGGGGGGAGCCGGAGATGTGCGGCAATGGGATCCGCATATTCGCCCGGTACCTGGCCCGTTCCGGCGCGGTGGCCGAGCCCGAGTTCGTCGTCGAGACTCTTGCAGGAGCGATAAAGCCCCGGCTGCTGGGAGACGGCACGGTGCGGGTCGACATGGGTCGAGCGCGTTTTCGGAGCGCGAACATCGCACCTTCTTCAGCGGCGGGTGTGCCCGCCGAGGGCAACGTCGTCGACGCCGCTCTGACGGCTGCGGGTCATGACTATCGATTCACGTTCGTGGATGTCGGCAACCCGCATTGCGTGATCACTGTCGATGATCCGGCCACCTTCGACGTGGCCGGCGTGGGCGCTGCGATCGAGCGGCATCCCCTCTTCCCCAATCGGGTGAACGTGGAGTTCATCCGCATGGAGCCGGACGGGTCCGTGCGGATGCGCGTCTGGGAGCGGGGAGTGGGAGAGACTCAAGCGTGCGGGACCGGTGCCACGGCGGTGGGGTCCGCCTCCGTGCGCCTGGGGTTGGCGGAGAGCCCGGTGCTGGTTCATCTTCTGGGCGGGGACCTCATCATCGAGGTGGATCAACCGGGAGGCGGCGGCGCCCGGAACGGCGCCGACGCCGCGTCCACCGGCGATGGGTGGCGGGTCTTCATGACCGGGCCCGCGGAGGAAGTGTTTTCCTGTGCTCTTTCGGCCGAGTTGTCGGGCCGCTTGGGTTGGCCGGCGGCTGTCGGCGAGGCCACCGCCGAAAGGCGCGCCACGCGGGAGGGCTCCGCCCCGTATGACGCCGCCGACTGCCCCGCCGACCGCGGGCGACCGCGCCGCGGGTAACTGACAGACGAGGAGGCGATCGTGCGATTCTCGCGACGGATGGACAACCTCGCTCCCTATCTCTTTGCGGAGATGGAGCGCAAGATCGCCGAGAAACGCCAGAGCGGGGTGGACGTCATCAGTCTGGGGATCGGCGATCCCGATCTGCCCACCCCGGCCTTCGTCGTGGAGGAGATGCAGCGCCAGGTGGCCGACCCGCGGAACCACCGCTATCCGAGCAACTGGGGCCTGGCGGAGTTCGGCGAGGCAGCGGCTTCCTTCTACAAGCGCCGCTTCGGCGTGGAACTGGATACCGCGAAGGAGTTCTTCCCATTGCTGGGCGCCAAGGAGGGTCTTGCTCACATCTGCTGGGCTCTGCTGGACGCCGGAGACCTGGCTCTCGTGCCCGATCCGGGCTACCCGGTCTACTCGGGAGGTTCTATCCTCGTCGGCGCCGAGGTCCGCTACCTGCGCCTGCGCCCCGAGCAGGGCTTTCTTCCCGACCTCGACGAGATCGATGACGAGGAGGCCCGCCGGGCCAAAGTGCTCTTCATCGGCTATCCCAACAACCCCACGGCGGCTGTCGTGGAGGACGACTTCTTCGAGAGAGTGGTGGCTTTCGCCAAGAAGTACGACGTTGCGGTTATCCACGACAACGCGTACTCGGAGCTGACCTACGACGGCTACGTGGCCCCGAGCTTCCTGGCGGCTCCCGGCGCGAAGGACGTGGGGGTGGAACTGTTCAGCTTCTCCAAGCCCTTCAACATGACCGGCTGGCGCATCGGGTTCGCCGTCGGCAACCGGGACATCCTCTCGCATCTGTGGCGTCTCAAGACCAACATGGACTCCGGCATGTTCGACGCCCTTCAGCGCACCGCCGCCTTTATGCTCAATGGTCCCTGGGATTTTGTCCACGAGATGTGCGAGGTCTACCGGCGCCGCCGCGACCTCCTGGCCGAGGCCCTGGTCTCGGTGGGCATGAAGGTGCCGAAGCCCAAAGGGACCATCTACATGTGGATCCCGGTGCCCTCGGGTCACACCTCGGCCAGTTTCAGCGAGCACGTTCTGGAGCAGGCGGGTGTGGTGGTCACTCCCGGTTCGGGCTACGGTCCGGCGGGAGAGGGCTTCGTGAGGCTGTCGCTCACCACTCCCGACGACCGGATCGCCGAGGCCGTGGAGCGCATCGAGCGCTCGCTGCGACTGTAGGCGAGGATGACGGGCCCGTGGAACTAGCCGTCAAGTTCCTTCATCCGGCGGCGAGACTCCCCGAGCGCGCGCACCCGGGAGACGCCGGGGCCGATCTGTTCTCGGTGGAGGAGGTCACCATCCCTCCCGGCGAGCGTCGCGACGTGGGCACCGGCCTCGCGCTGGCCATTCCCTGGGGATGTGCCGGGTTCGTCCAGCCTCGTTCGGGTCTCGCCTTCAAGCACGGCATCATGGTGGTCAATTCCCCCGGCCTGATCGACGCCGGGTATCGGGGCGAGGTGCGGGTCGCGCTCTACAACTCCGGCAGGGAGCCGTTCGTCGTCCGTGTGGGGGAGCGGATCGCCCAACTGGTCGTGCAGAGGGTGGAGGAGGCGGCGTTCGTCGCCGCGGCCGAGCTACCCGAGACGATCAGAGGCGAAGGAGGCTTCGGCAGCAGCGGGCGGTGAGCCTCGCCCCAGCGCGGCGATTTCCCCGCATTCTCACAAGGAGCCGTCGCCCCCTCTACCGTGCTCACCCTCGTGACTCTTTCCGCTGCTCGACGTACGGGGTATTCACTAAAGATTTGCGGGCGAAAAGCCGACAATACGCGTGAAGGCTCTTGCAGGAACGGGCATGAGGGTTTTGCCGACCCTGCTGAATGGCGCAACACGTGAGGGAACGGCATATGGACAGGATGGTCACAAGAATCGCCCGCCTCCGTTTGGACAGGGGCTTCACCCTTGTGGAAGTTCTTGTCGCTGGGCTGGTGCTCGTCGTCGGCCTGGTGCTCATGTCCCAATTCTTCGCTTCCGCCGCCGGGCGGGTCCTCGACTCTGATATCAGGTCCATACTTCACCAGGTAGCGACCAAAGATATCGAGTCCATCCGGGGGCTTCCCTATGAGGATGTGGGGACTACCACGGGGCATCCACAGGGCGCCTTGCAGGCCGACGAGGATCGAACCGTCCAGAATGTCTCTGTGCACATTCACCGAGAGGTCATCTATTGGACGGACCCAAGCTATACCGGCCCGTATCCTGCGAACTATCGGCGTGTGATGGTCTCTGTCAGCCAGGCCGGTCAGAGCCGGTTGGGGCCGGTGGAAATGGCCACGAACGTTGCCGGGGGCGCTCCTGGGGGGACCCTGGACATCACGGTGACCGATGTTCGGGGAGACCCTGTTCCCGACGCCATGATAACCATCACCAACAACAATCTCGTTCCCCACGTCAACATCAGCTCGGCGGCCTTGCGGACCGACAGCACGGGACACATGATGATCCCCGGCCTCACCCCGGACGATACCCCGAACTACGTGGTCTCCGTCTCCAAGGCCGGCTACAACACGGATTCCACCGACCCCGCGGTCGTGGTGAGAGACGGGCTACCGTACACGGTGGTTCAGTTGACGATCGACCTCCTGGCGACCTTGAGAGTGAGCGTGGTGGATACCGAAGGCACGCCCGTTTCGGGTCTGAATCTGTCGGTCATAGGTCCCGATGGCTTCGATCAGACGGCAGCGTCGGGAGCAGACGGCAGTGTGACCCATGCGAATATCCGGTATTCGACCAGCTTGGATCCTTACGTGGTCAGGCTGCTGCCGGGGCAAGGCTACGACTCTCAGTCGACGAATGTGGTCTTGGAGCCAGGGACCGTGCAGGAGGTCGTGTTCACGGTGCCGGTCGGCGGACCGACGACCACCACCACTGTTCCCCCCGTGACTACCACCAGTACGAGCACCACGAGCACCACGCTTCCCGGGCCGCCGAGCCTCACGGTCAGGGTGCTGCGCGAGGATACTGGGGCGCCGATACGAAACGCGTTGGTGGAACTGGAGGGCCGCAACCTCTACACGACCACCGATGGATACGCGACCTTCACCAATCTCGAGAATAGGACGTACGGCATCGTCGTCACGAGGAGCAACTACTACGGTTACAGTGGCACCGTCGCTGTCAGCGGGGCCTCCACGGCGGAAATACGCCTGACTCGCAGGTAGTCACGTGGATCTCCAACAAGCAATAACGCGTAGCCTGGCGCCGCGGCCGGCCTCTGGATCGCGATGCGCCCGCTTGGTGCGTTCGCGGCTCAAACGTGAGGGGGGCTGGACGCTGGTCGAGTTGCTCGTGGTGGTCGTTCTCATGGCGGTGATCGGGGCGGCCATCTTGGGCGTGCTCAGCAGTTTGACTGGAGTGTTCGCCTCCCAAGGAGTGCGCATCCAGAACCAGGACGACGCGCGGAGCGCCCTCAATGAGGTCACACGGTATCTGCGCATGGTGACCTCATCCGCCGATAATCAGACAAGCCAGTCCAACTCCATCGCGGACGCGTCGTCGCAGGCAGTCGAGTTCTATTGCGATCTGGACGGTGACGGTATTGTCGAGAAGGCTCGCTACTACCTGCAGGGCACGACGCTGAAACTGCAGACGGTGGAGCCCACGTGGGTCCTCACACCTACGGCACACTGGGTCTACCCGGCCTATACGATAGATGGTGTGGTCATCCAGAATGCGGTCATCAACGGGGCCAACCCCGTGTTTCGCTACTACCGCTACACGGGGGGCGCGCTGGTGGAGTTCACTCCCGATACGGCCGCCCTGAGGCAGCAGATCGTCACTATCTCGATCTCGCTCACCGTGAACGAGGCGCCGAAATTGGCCCGGGGCAACGTCGTGCTCACTACGGACGTGCAGATCCGGCAGAGGTACGAGGGGGGGCTCTAATGAAGTTGCAGCGATCATTCGCCGGGCGAACTCGCTTCCTGGCCTCGCTCGCAGGCCTGCGCCGCCGTTCAGGACGGGCCTGGTCAGCGGGAGAGTCAGGCTATGTGCTCGCGGTGGTCATGCTTGTCCTGATGGCTGTGGGGATGATGGCGGCCACACTGCTCGGGATGATAAGCGTGAATCAGCAGCACGTGTCCCGGGACCGGGCCTACACACAGTCGTTGGCCGTGGCGGAAGCGGGCCTGAATCAGTATCTGTGGATGATCGCGAGCGGCAAATCTTCCGAGGCAAATGATTTCAACATACCCGGCAACCCCGAGGCCGATAAGCACAAGCAGACCATCACTCTGTCCGATCCCTACGACAGCACTGTCAAGGGTGTCTACTCCATCCAGGTCACGCCGCCCAGCCCCAGCGATTCGAGGATCACCGTCAAGGTCACGGGGGCCGCGGAATCTCCAGTAGACGTGCCTCGTACGGTCAACGCCCACATCGGGAGGCCGGCGTTCAGCGAATACATCTTGCTCGTGGACGATGATGTGTACATCGGTGGACCGTTAAGCCGGGTGTGGTTCGGCAAGACCCACTCGAACACGGGCATACGCATCGAGACCAGCAACATCATCGACACGGTCACGTGTGCTCGGGCGACGTATACCTATTCCGGGCAGACCAAACCCGGGATTTGGTCACAAGACGTCCCTACGAACGACCCTTCGAGGGCTCTGTGGAGTTTCCCCGTGCCGCCCGTCGACTTCAACACGGTCACGTCGGACTTCGTCCGGCTGAATGGACTGGCCACCGGCCAGGACAATCTGCCGTATGTCGATCCCACTGCTCCGGGCAAGGCCCACGGCTGGTACATCCGCATTCTTGACGGCGAACGCTATGCGGTCGCTCAAGTGACCGACGAGTACGAGAGTAAGAACTACGTCAATGGCAATAATCGTGGAGGCTACCTGACCTATGGCACCCTGAGTAGCCCCCGTCCCTATCCGAACAAGGGCGTCATCTACGTCAACGACAACGTCTGGGTAGAGGGGACCGACCTGACCGGACGGCTGACGATAGCCAGCTCCGGCCAGCTCAATCCCTCAGGTAAGACGGCTGCGACCTCTATCAACCTGGTGGGCGACATCACCTATCACGCAAAAGACGGGACCGTGGCCATTGGGTTCATCGCCCAGAATAACGTGAAGATCCCCATGTACGCTCCCATGGGCAAGAGCGGGAGTCTCTCGACGATGAGCATGGAGATCGACTGTGCGCTCATCGCCCAGCAAGGCGCCGAATTCGTGAGCTTCGATAGCTCGGGCTCCTCCAGTGGCTGGGGACCGCGCCGCGGGATGCTGACCATCTTCGGCTCCGTCTCCTCTTTCCAAACGCCGTTCCGGCGCACCTCGCCCGTCAGCGGATCGGACTACGCCGGCTTTGCGGAAGGGACGAACACGTATGACGGCTTTCTGCTGCATAACCCCCCGCCGTATTTCCCCACGATAGGGTCGTATCAGATCCTCGACTGGCAGGAGCTCCCGCTTTCCCAGGCGGTGGTCACCCCGTAACCTAGAGAACCGGCCGTGTCCGTCCGGTCCCCTAAAGTCGGCTGCGATTTGGCCGATACCAGTGAGCAGTTCCTTTCCCAGGAGACAAGAGTGGAGACACTGACCGTGAACGCTGCGCGAGCGAAGAAAGACGAGGGGGGCTTCACCCTCATCGAACTGCTGCTCGTGATAGTCATCATCGTCGTCTTGGCGACGATCGCCATCCCTGTGTTTCTGGGGGAACGGCAGAAGGCCCAAGACGCTGCCTGCAAGTCACTGGTCCGTAGCGCAGCGAGCACTATCGAAACGGGATATGTCGACGCCCGCACCTTTGTTACGACCGTCATAGGCATGCGAGCGGCCGACCTGAAGAAGACTCGAGCCCTCCATGACCTTCGTCGTGCGGGGCACGGCGGCGACGACCCCCACGGCCAGCGCGTCCGCTCGGACCGTCAACTACACAGGCACGGCTACCACGTACAGCATCGGCGCTGTCTCGGCCTCAGGCAAGAAGTTCGGCATGGTCGTGAACAAAGGTTCCACGGGCACGCTCGGCGTCAGGTTCTACGTCAACGGCGCAGTCAAGAAGTGGTAGGGTCCGCTGCGGCTTGGTAGCGGTGCGGATACCGCCAGGGCCCACCCAATGGATGAGGCAACTCCCTAAAGTCTTGCGCCAAAATGCCGATATGTGCAGCACAGGTCGAGAATTCGACCCGCCCTGCAGGTCCCTAGGGTCCAAGAATCGAAGGAGGAACGCGCAATGCTCAGTCTGACCCGCAAGAGGATGAGGGGTGAAAAGGGCTTCACCCTCATCGAACTCCTGGTGGTGATCATCATCATCGCCATCCTGGCGGCGATCGCCATCCCGACCTTCCTTGGCCAGCGCCAGAAGGCTCAGGATGCAGCTGCCAAGTCCCTGGTCCGCAACGCTATGACCGCGATCGAAGCTTCCTACGTCGACAACCAAACCTTCCTTCCGCGCAACGATGACCGGAGCCCTTCTGAATGCCATAGAGCCGTCGATCACGTTCACGAACGTGGCGAGCGCTGTTACCGCAGCGCGGTGTCTTCGCCGTCCTCACCGGAATGACTGCGGCCAACACGGTCAACTACGACGGCACCGCGACCACCTACTCCGTGGCCTCGTGCTCAGCGGCCACCCACGTCTTCGGTGTCTTCTGTAACAAGGCCGCGGCTGGGAACACGTTCTGGAGAAGGACGGACATCGCCGGCGGGGCCGGAACTTCTGGCTGGTAGACCGACGGCATCAATTCAGGATTCTGAGAGGACCCTGCCTGGCGGCAGGGTCCTTTTCTTCTTTGGCGCACTTCGATCAACCCGAGCATCTGAAGGGGTTTGTCTCTGACCCTGGAAGAATGCAGAGAGGCCCGCGCGAGAGAGGCAGACAGATGATGATGGATAAGGATAGGAGTCGTCAGCGCCGTAGAAGGCGCCACGTGCGCTACGTCGCGATCGTCGCTCTAATGATGTTGGTGGCGATCCTGGCGGCGTGCGGTGACCCGGCCGCTGAAGCGCGGGACCTCGAGAGGAAAGGCGACTGAACGGGGCAGCGGCCGTGTACATGCAGGCCCTGAAGGGTGATCCCGACAATGTCGAGATCCTCGCCGCCCTTGCCGCGGATCTCACCCTCCTGGGTAAGCACGATGAGGCTCTTCCTTTCCAAGAGAGGGTCGTGGCACTCGACCCAAACGACGTGCAGACTCGCGTCGAACTGGCATACAATTACCTGAACCATCAAGATCGAGCGGTAGATGCAGTCCGGGTGTTTGCCGAGGCTGCGTCTCTTGACGCCACGGCACAGCACCTTACGTTTCTTGCGCAGGCCCAGATAGTCACCGGCGACACCGGTGGAGCTGAGCAGACGCTGCGTCACGCTTTGGAAGTGGACCCTCAGTATGCCTACTCGTACATGGTGCTCGACAGCCTGCTCGTTTCGCAAGGTCGTACCGCAGAGGCTGCCGAACTGAAGGACCTGGCTCTTCTTCGTGGTGTGCAACTGGAGAGCGCGCCGTGAGGCCGGGCATCGGCTGATAGCTGGCCGGTTCGAGCCGACGGGGTCGCGGATCTCACAGACCCCGCCAATCTCACACTAAGGTCTGTCTTCTCTCTATCTGTACCTCCTGTAGCCTCCCCGCTATGGAACGGCGCATCCACATCTTCGCATCGGGCGGATACAGCCTGATCGAACTTCTCCTTGTCGTTGCGGTGCTCGGCATTTGTCTTGTGGCCGGCTCGCTGTCGCTCACTCACGGGTTGCGCACGCAAGAAGCGAGGGGAGCGGCGCAGAGTTGGCAGGCCGCGGCCGCGTGGGCCCAGATCGGGGTGCTCTGGCACGGAGGCGCCACCGAAGTCGGGTATGCTTCCGGAGTTCTTGTCCTCTCTCACGACCTGGGACTCCGCGGTGGCGATCTCGGCCCATCGGCGCCGGCAGTCCCCGTTACCTCCAATCTCGCCAGGTGGCGCGACAGCGAAGGAGTAGCCGTCTCGTTCTCCGGTGCTCTCGCGTCGCCGGATGGGGGCGGGTCGCTGTTCTTCGACGCTCTCCACGGGAGTTACCGGGTAGTCATACGTCCTGAGAGTGGACTCACGACCAGGGCCCGCGTGGAGGCAGGACCATGACAAGGTTCTTCCGACTGAACCGGCTTCGCCGGAGCGACGGCTGGGTGCTGGTCGAGGTCATGATGGCCGTGGTGCTGCTGGGCTTACTGGTTGTGCCGCTCGCGGCCGGGGTCCAGTCGGCCACGGGAAGGGCCAATACCGTTCGGAGCCAGGCTGCCCGCGTTTCTGATCCGCCCCAGGACCCTGACGGCGGCGACGCCTGGGAATGGGGCGCGACCGTCTCGTCGGCCTGGTGGCGGCCGGGTCCCAGCCTGTACATACAGCTGGAGCAGAGAAGCGGTCAAGATCACATCGCCGGACTCTGGGTGAACGGCTGGTTCCAAGGCGAAGTGGAGCCGGACGACGACGGCACCGTGCGGGTGGGGGCACCCGCCTGGTATGGCTCCGCGGGCGAAGAACTGGTGGTGCGAGTGCGCACAGCGACTGGGACCTGGGGACCGCCTTGGCGGCTGGTCGTTCCGGCTGCCGACGGCGTGTCCGCATCTTCGGCCTTGGCGGGCGATGGCGGGAGCGGTGAGACCATCGCGCATGTCCCGGCACTGGCGAACCCGGCTCTTCGACCCTCATGGGTGGAGACGTCGCCTCAGGCGAGTCCCCCGGGTTTCCCCTTCCTCCTTCCTTCGCCTGGTCCCGGCACGGGTGAGATCGACCTGGACGATCGAAGGCAATTCTGGAATACGGAGGCGGGCCGTGGTCTCGACGTGTACTTCTGAGAGACCGACTTCCGAGCGATCGACCCCGCGCAGCGAGCCGGGGTTCACTGTGATCGAACTCATAGTCGGGTTGGCGCTCGCGGTGGCTCTTGCCGTGGCGGTAGCCCCTCTTTGGGCCTCGCTCCAGACCGCGGGCGTAGGTGAGGGTGACCAGACGGTGCGTTTGCTGCAAGAGAAAGGTGGCAGTGAGCCGCTTCGAACGGGACCTCAGGCTTGCCAGTGCAGCTGGCTGCCCGTTCGACCTGAGCGCTCCGATAGTGGAGGCCGCGGGCTCCCGAGTGGTGTTCCTGGCCCGGGCCGGGAGCGGCTCCGAGCCGATCATCGTGGAATGGGAGATCGTCAACGGCTCGCTTATGCGGCGGTGGGGGGCATGTCCGTCCACACGGGCGGTTGCGTTGGCAGGCACTGCCTATCGGGACAACAAGACCATGCTCGAAGGCGTGCAGAGTGGAAGCTCGTTCACCTATATCGTCGGCGGCACCGCGGCGGCCGCGCCGGCGACCGATGCCGAACTGGCTTCCATCGAGGGAGTGGTCCTCGATCTGCGGGCGAAGAGCCAAGGAGCCCGGTCCTCCGTCCGCGTCGTATCGACAGCTCGCGTGGGTCGATGACGCTCCAAGGCCATGATAGGGGCACGCGGCGTGGCGGCCATGTACGAGAACAGGACGCCCAGCCAGGAACGCGTGACTGCCTAGCCCCGGGGCCTGACCGCTGGAGCCCGGCGCAGGACCTCCAGGTGGCGACGCCCGGGTGCCAGGCTGGATCGGTCTTGATACTGGTGCTGTTCGCGTGTCTGGCGGTCGCCGTGTCGATCCAGGCCCTGTCGACCGTGGTTCTCTGCGCCCAGCGGGCCGTGGTGGACGAGTCTGCGGGACGTGCACACCTGGCCGAGAGGGACAGGGCGCTGGCAGAATTGCGTCAACAGGCGCTCGCGAGATGGGAGGCGATTCCTTGGTCGACCGTGAGGACGGAGCCCAACACGGTCGAAGGTAGCATCGCCGAGCTGCCGGAGGGTGGAGACTGGGTCATGAGCGCGAGCGGTCCGGCATGCTCCGGCTGTGTCCCGCCTGGTGACGTCGGCCTGGCTCGAGAAAGGTCGAGACGGGCTCGATCTGCCCTTGGCGGCGCTTGTTGCCAGCGCGGTGGTGGCTGCTCCGGGTCGGGGGTCGCCCTGGCTGGAGATCGACATGGGCCCGGCGTCGGACGCTCTCGGATCAGGGTCCGGCGCAACCGAAACGGGGCAGGATGCGGTGGCGACGGGGTATCTTCGGAGCCTGCCCGCGCAGCTTCTGCTTGGGGAAGGATGCTCGCTGGTCAGGCTGGAGGATCCTTGGCGGCTCGATCCCGGGTGGCGCGCTTTTGGCGCGCAGCCATTGGCTGCGGACTCTGTCGCTCCCGGCTCCGGCTTGAGAGTGATCGCTGGTGCGCCCGGGCAGACCTTGGTCCTGCCCGCCGACTCAGGCGGCCGCGCACCAGATTCCCCGTGTCTGGTTCTCGCGACCGGCGGCGTGACTCTCGACGCGCGAGCGAGGGGCGACGTCTACGGAGTGATCGTGGTCGACGACGGCGATGTTCTTCTGGACGGGACCACCGTTCACGGCGCGGTGTTCGCGACCGGGACCATCGCCATGGGAGAGACCGGGCGTGTGTTCTTCTTCCGGTCCATCCTTCGCTGGGCCACCGATCGGTCCCTGAGCCGGGTGCGGCTGGTCCCGGGAACGCGCGAGGAGGGTATGGAATAGGCGCCTGGCGGTATACTTCTTACCATGGAGAATACGAACAAGCGGACAGACGAAGCTGCGGCCTGGAGGGTCCGGCGGCGGCGTTTGCGGCTAGAGTGCCGGGAGTGCGAGGTCATCTGTGAACGGGTGGTCTCGCCCTGGCGATGCCTCAAGTCGAAGTGCGCTTTCATCTACTCCTATGAGGATGGCGAGACCACCTACTTCGGCTGCCTGCACAAGGTGTTTTCGCCGGAGCTCGACCTGGCCGCGTTCGTGGACGGCGGGGCCCGTCCCGGTCAAGGAACCGATCCCTACGGGCTGATCCGGGTCAGTCGAGCGCCCCGGCCTTACTGCCGGGTGACGATCGAGCAGGCATACGGATCATCGTCTGCCGGTGGGAACTGCTGCAACCCAACGTTCTTTCAGCATCCCGCCGCTCCCTACGACGATACGATCCGTCTTGTAGCAAAATCCTCGTCCGATCGCCGATCCGACATTCAAGACTGACGCGGGCCCCCCTTGGACCTACACTTGTTGTTCTTGGGGACCTCTGGAGCCACCCCGACGGTGGACAGAGGTTCTCCCGCGGTGCTCGTGATCCGAGGAGGCGAGCGGATCCTCGTCGACTGCGGCGAGGGCACGCAACGACAGCTCATGCGCTCGGCCGGGCTCGCCAAGATCGGCCTGATCCTACTCACTCACCTGCACGGGGATCACTATCTGGGTCTTCCAGGGCTGCTCAAGACCTGGAGTCTTCTGGGCAGGGAGGAGCCCTTGGTGCTCTTCGGTCCCGAAGGTCTATACGAGGTGCTCAGGGAGACCGAGCGCATCGTGGGCAGGCCTCGGTTTCCCTTCTTACCGGAGGAAGTCCGCCCCGGAGTGGTCCTGGAGGCAGAGGACTATCGGTTGGTGACGGCTCCCACCGACCACGGTCTGCCCGGCCTAGCCTGGTGTCTGGAAGAGAAGCCTCGGCCGGGGTTGTTCCACCCCGAGCGGGCGGTGGGATTGGGAGTCGCCCCGGGACCCGATTTCGGCCGCCTGCAGCGCGGCGAGACCGTGGTCACGGCCGAAGCTCGGGAAGTAAGACCTGATGAGGTTATGGAGTCCTCCCGGCGGGGACGCAAGATCGTAGTCACGGGCGATACCCGGCCGGCTCCCGCGGTCCTAGAGTTGGCTCGGGAGGCGTCTGTGCTCGTTCACGATTCGACGTACGGAGATTCGGAGCAGGAGCGGGCGCTAGAGACGGGCCATTCGACCGCGCGGGAAGCGGCGGAGGTGGCTCGTACCGCCGACGTGGGGACGCTGGTCTTGACGCATACAAGCTCGCGCCATCACTGGCGCGAGCTCCGCGACGAAGCTCGCGCGGTGTTCCCCGGCGCCTTGCTGCCCCGAGATCTCGATACCCTCGTCGTGCCCTTCCCCGAGAAGGGCAACGCCCGGCTCGAACAGGTATAATGGCCCCTCGCCATCGGCCGGCCGAACGAGCCGGTTGCCGGCAGGCGCCTGCCGGCCACAGGCGACCGCCTCCCTCGCGCCCACGTAGCTCAGGGGATAGAGCACTGGCCTCCGGAGCCAGGTGCCGCAGGTTCGAATCCTGCCGTGGGCACTCCGGGTCAGCGCTGGCTGAGCCCTGGGTCCGCCGGACGCGGGCGCCCGGTCCGCTCGAGCTCCGCCTCTACCTCCCAATAAGGCAGCGTGCGCAGCGGCGGGAGCCTCCACCCGAACACACGGGTCACCGCTTCCAGATAGAGCGTCTTGAGGAAGTCCAGCGTATACGTCCGGCCGGTGACGGTCTCCAGGCTGGTCTGGCGCAACTCGGGCTCCCCGCAGGACACGATGAGATCGAAGAGGTCGAGGTCGACGTCTACGTTGAGGGACGTTCCGTGGCTGGCCACCCATCTCTGGCAGCGCAGTCCGACCGAAGCGATCTTGTCCCCGTCAACGTACAATCCTGGCCGTCCTTCGCGACGGTGTGCGGAAACACCTAGGCCGGCCAGGAGGACAACAAGGACCTCTTCCAGGTTGTGTACGAACGCCCGTAGGTCCCTGCGAGGGACGGGCACGATGAGGTAGCTCACGAGTTGTCCCGGGGCGTGCAGAGTGGCCTGGCCACCTCTCTCCGAAGCGAGCACAGGGATCCCTCGGCTCTCTGCGCGTTCGGGATCGCGAAGGTCCGCAAGCGTACCCCGGCTACCCAGGGTGATCACCGGCTCGTGCTCGAGCAGCAGGACGACGCCTGGCAGCTCCTTCCCGGCCACCGCCATGCGCAGGCGGGCCTGCAACTCCTGGACCGGCTCATATGGGGCGATGCCGAGGTCGAAAGCCGGAAGCGGACCGGCGGTCCGACCGGTGGCACGCTTGGTAGTCGGTTTGGGGTCGTGATCGCTCGTACCTACCATCCGCAGGTTCGCCGACACTTCATGACGCAAGGCCTTGAGCCCTGCCGCCCGGGTGTGAGAGACTCGCTCCATCGGCCCGCTCGACGCGGCCAGAGGAATCTACGCGTTCAAGATACAGCACCGAACGGCGGGCGGGACTGAGTCCACACGTATCGGATCCCGGGAGGATCGGTGGCCAAGAAGAAGTATGACCCTCTGTGGCAGATCGTAGATGAGAACGTCGCCCTGCAGGGCGGGGAGCCGGACGTCGACGCCCGCTGCCCCTACTGCCACGTGGTGGTGCACGTAGGGCTCACCGCGAAGGTGGGAGAGCGCTACGAGTGCGGACTGTGCGGCGGGGTATCCTTACTCGTGGGCGAGGAAGGCACGGTCACCCTCAAACCGGTCTAGGGTCGACGCGGCGGTCGGGGTCCGCCCATCAGTAGGTCACCACGGGTCGCCCGAGGTCGCTGCTGAGCTTTCCGAGCTTGGAGGGCAGCTCCGCCGGCGCCGAGACTGTGGTCGGATCGCCGTCCGAGACATAGCGTAGCTCCGGGTTGTCCTTCAGGTATTGGATCGCCTCGGCCAAGTAGGGATCGCTCCCCCTCACCCGGGGGATGTGAAGGGGCCTGAAAGCAGCGGAGAAGGGGGAGGCCGAGGGGGTCGTCCCCAGCGCGAGGCCGGCCGTGTACTTGTATGACGTGTCGTCGTATTTCCCGCTCGCGATGATGCTCTCGTCCTCCGGGTACTCCCCAAAGGGGATGGAGATAGTGGTGACCTGGTAGCCACCGCCGATAAGTTCTTCCAGGGTGGCTTGAGACTCGGCCAACTGTTTGGTCGCCTCTTCGGTCGAGGCCTCCTTGAGGTTGAGGTGGGTCACGGTATGGCTGCTTATCTCGTAGCCCCATTCGACCAGATTCCGCAACTTCTCCTGCTGCAACTCGGGCTGTCCGAAGAGCACCCGTTCCTTGGGAGTCACGTCGAGCAGACAGGAGAAAGTAGCCCGCGGAGCCCAATCTCCCTCCTCGACCGCGGCCTGCAGTATCCCCACCGCGCAGTCTGGGTCGACGCTCCCGTCATCGAGGATGCGGTACTGGCCGGGACTGGAATCGTCAAAGGTGATGAGCACCGGCGACTTACCCGCCGGGATGTCGATGTTGCCGGAGACGAGGTCGCGCGCGTTGATGGGATAGTAGCCCTCCGCCTTGAGGAGGGCGATATCTTCCCGGAAGTGCTCGGGCGTCCGCGTCCACTCTGACTCTTCGGAGTCGAAGTGGTGATACATCAGCACCAGCACCTGGCCCATCTCGTTGGCTCCGATGGCCTTCGCCTGTTCGGAGGTCATTGCTCCCGACGAGCCCGACGCCAGGGACGAGTCGGACGAAGGGTCGGACGAGTCGCCGGAGGACCCGTCCTCGCTCTGGGCGGCCGCTTTGCCAGTGGCGGCATCCGATGGACCACCGAAGGCGAGACCGGAGACGAGGCCTAAGAAAGCCCCGATCACGAACACCGAGATCAGGAAGCGGAGAACCTTATCCTTGCGCATGTCGTCCCAAGTTTACCAGAGACCTCTGTTAGAATACCCGGACCATGGCCCAGACGCGCTCTTCCAGAGACTATCAGCGCTCTCGTCCCCGGCGGCGGCGCAAGGGAGCAGGCCTCCGACTGGTGCTCATCGCCCTGATGGGTGCGGCTGTGTTCGCCGGCGGGTTCATCCTCTTGTGGTCCCTGGGCAGTTGGGTCGTCGGGGGTGGTGGTTTCCCCGGGGGGACGGACGAGACCACCGCGAGCGCCACCGTCGCCGTACCGGTGCAGACCGATTACACGGTGGAACCTCTGGTCGATCCGCGCGTGTTCCGCGATCTCTCCTACGTGCCGGTGAAGGGCGTGTACATGACCAGTTACGCAGCCGGCTCTTCCGAGGTCTTCGAGAAACTGATCGGACTGGCGGATCGCACCGAGATCAACGCGTTTGTCATCGACGTGAAGGAGGATCTCGGTCTGGTCACCTACGACGCCGACGTGGCTCTGGCCAAGGAACTGGGGCTCATTGAGACCCGGATCAAGGACATCGACGCTTTGATCGCGACGCTCCGAGAGCACAACATCACGCCGATCGCCCGGGTGGTCTGCTTCAAGGACACCACGCTGGCCACCAAGCGACCCGATCTGGCAGTCAAGAGCGAGAAAGGCGGGAGCTGGGAGGACTACAAGGGGCTCAACTACACGAATCCCTATAGCCACGAGGTGTGGGAGTACCTCGTCCAGGTGGCAGAGGATGCCGCCAGGCACGGCTTCCGAGAGATCCAGTTCGACTACGTCCGCTTCCCCAGTGACGGCCCCATATCCGAGGCGGTCTACCCCGGAGAATACTGCAGCAAAGAGGATGCCATAGCCGGGTTCCTGGCCTATGCCCGCCAGCGCCTGGAGAAACTGGGCGTGTGGGTGTCTGCCGACGTGTTCGGGCTGACGGTCCATGTGAACGACGACATGGGTATAGGCCAGCGGATCGAGAAGATCAGTCAGAACGTCGATATCGTCTGTCCCATGGTCTACCCGTCCCACTACTCGGCCGGTTCCTATGGGATCGACAATCCCAACGCCAACCCCTTCGACACGGTGACCGCCGCCATGGAGGATACAACCAAACGACTGGCCGGCACTGGTGCCAAGGGCCGACCTTGGCTGCAGGATTTCTCCCTCAGTGGGGTCACTTACGGGGTGGCTGAAGTGAAGGCGCAGATCAAGGCGGCGGAGGACCAGGGCTTCAACGAATGGATCCTGTGGGACCCCTCGCTCAAGTATATGGAAGGGGCCTTGCGTCTCCAGGAGAGCTGATCGGGCCGGCCTCCCTGCTCTGCGGCCACTTCACCCCAGCACTACGGGGACCACGCTCTGGGTCTCGACGTCCAGGATCCCTTCCAACGTTATCCGCAGGCGTGGGATCACGCTCAGGGTTATGAAACTCAGCGCCATGAAAGGCTCCTCGAGCTGGACCCCCAACGCGGCGGCGGCAGATTCGAGGTCGCGGAGGCGCGCGCCCACCGTCGCGACCGGGAGATCGGTCATCAGCCCGGCGAGGGGCAGGGGCAGGGTCTCCACGTTTCCCCCGTCGGCCACGGCCAGCCCTCCTCCAGAAGAGGCCACCGCCCTCGCTGCAACAAGCATGTCCCTGGGATCGATCCCGGTGACAAGCAGATGGTGGGCGTCGTGGGCGATGGTCGTGGCTATGGCTCCGCGGCGCAGTCCCAGACCGCTGACCAAGCCGCGGCCCATCCTGCCCGTCGTCCGGTCCCGCTCCAGGATGGCGACCAGGGCGACGTCGTCGTCCGGGGCCGCCTCGAGGTGGCCATGGTGGGCGTGTAGCCGGACCACCCGTTCAGCGGTGACGAGAGAGCGGGGGGCCAGGTCGATAGCGCGTGCCGAATGCGGGCCGTCAGACGCGGGAGGGGCCAGATCTTCGGGCCCCGCTACGGCCAGCTCGAACGCGGACGGCGGTAGCGGAGGGGTAGCCGGCAGAGGGACGGTCAGTCGCCCGTCGCGGGCGACGACCCTGCCGGCCTGGATCACCACGCGGGGATGCGGGAACGAGGGGTCGTCCACCAGCAGCAGGTCGGCCCGCAGACCGGGGGTGACGCTCCCCCGGTCGTACAGACGGTAGAGCATGGCCGGATTCACGGTGACCGCCCGCAGTGCGTCGAGCGGAGTGACGCCGCCCCTTATCAGAGCCGCCACCACGCCGTCGAGGTGGTGATGCTCGGCTAGGGCGGCGGCGTTGCGGTCGTCGGTGCATAGGGCGGTACGTTCGGTGCCGTGTGCGACCAGGAAGGGGAGGGACCGCGCGAGGTCGCGGGCGGCGGAGCCCTCGCGTATCAGCGTCCACATCCCCAGCCGTCGGCGTTCAAGCAGCAACGCCGGGTCCGAAGTCTCGTGGTCGGTGATGGGACCCGCCACCAGGTAGGCGGCAAGTTCGCGCCCGGACACGTCCGGGGCGTGGCCGTCGAGCACGGTGCTGCCGATGAGAGTCGGAGGCAGGCGCCGTCCGGCGCCGTGGATGAGGCCCTTGTAGTCCATGGCCTCGCCCAGGCCGCTCACTCCATCTCGGGCGAGGAAGGCGGCGACCTCCTGCGGCCCCAGGCTCCCCTGAGCCTGTTCGAAGGGCGACGCGGGGACGGTCGTGGGGATCATGAGCCGCAGGTCGAGGGGCAGGCCCCGCCGGGCCTGTAGGTAGAACTCCATGCCCGCCGCGCCGAGCAGGTTCACGATCTCGTGGGGTTCGGCCATGGCGGTGGTGATGCCGTGCACGACCAGCGCTTCTGCGAAGCGGGGTGGGGACAACAGCGAGGTCTCGGGGTGCACGTGGGCGTCGATGAAGCCGGGCAGGACGAAGGAACCGGATGCGTCGATCACCTGGTCGGCCCCGCTGGGGCCGGTGCTACCTGTCTGGGCGCCCGCTTCCGGGTAGTCCCCGACCCCGGCGATGAGCGGCCCGCACAGGGCCACATCCGCCCGGAGGAACTCTCCGGTGAAGGGCGAAAAGACCCTTCCGTTCTCTATCAGCAGGCTGGGCGGATCGAGGCCCAGGGCCACCCGGCGACAGTGTTCGCGGTCGTACATCGCATCTTTATTCCCTCGGAGGGCGTCTTCAAAGCGCCTCCTTCGTGATCGCGGTAGCGCGCGGGTCTGTTTGCGTCGTCCCGACGACGGTAGAATATGCGCTTGTTCGTTTCGGTCCCGGCCGGACGGCGGCGGTTCCCGAATCCGTTTCACGTGGGGGTCCCGATGAGCGTCACTCAACTTTCGGTCTTCGTGGAGAACAGGACCGGCCACCTGGCTGATGCGCTGGGAACGTTGGCCGACGGTGGAGTGAACGTGCTCGCCTTCGCGATCGCCGACACGATCGACTACGGCATCCTGCGTCTGGTGGTCGACAAGGTGGGATCGGCCAAAGAGCTCCTGACGGCCGCCGACTACGCCGTGGTGGAACACGAGGTGGTGTGCACGGTCATCCCCGACGAACCCGGTGTGCTCGCGGCCATCGCCCGTCTTGTGGCGGAATCGGGGCTGGACATCGAGTACATCTACTTGGGAGCGCGGCATTCCCTGATCCTGAAGGCGGAAGAGTTCGAGCGGCTGGAAGAACTGCTGGTGGCCAAGGGTCTGCGGGTACTGGGGCCCGGCGATCAACTCTAGGGCGAAACGGGGTCGGCGGGACATGGACCTGATCAAGGCGGATAGGGGTCGGGCTCGGTCGTGACTCTCGACCAGTTCCTCCAGTACATCTTCAGCGGCATCACCAGCGGCAGTATCTACGCCCTCACAGCCCTGGGCTTCACCCTGATCTTCAACGCCACCCAGATCATCAACTTCGCCCAGGGACAACTGGTGATGCTCGGCGGGATGATGGCCGTGGCCTTCTACGGAGTGGGGCTGCCGCTGTGGGCCTGCTTCATCGTCGCCGTGGCGATCGTGACAGGCGTTACCGTGGGTTTCGAACAGATCGCCATCCGGCCGCTGCTGAAGAAAGGCGTCCTGGCTCAGATCATCGCCACGGTCGGGGCGTCGTTCGTGTTCGAGACGGCCGCCATGCTCATCTGGGGCAGAGACGCGGTGGCGCTGCCCTCGTTTTCTGGGGATGACCCCATAGCCGTGGGCGGGGCGACGATCAGTCCCGCAGACCCTGTGGGTGGTGGGCTTGACCGTCGTGATCGTCATCGCACTGCAGTTCTTCTATCGTAGGAGCCTGTTCGGCAAGGCCGTGCGGGCCTGCGCCGTCAATCCCACCGCGGCCCGGCTGCAGGGGATCTCCTACAGCCGGGTGGTCATGTTCAGCTTCGCCCTGAGCGGGGCCATCTCCGCCGCAGCCGGCGTGATGATCACCCCGATCAGCTTCATGAGCTACTCCTCCGGGTCGCTCCTGGGGCTGAAAGGATTCGCCGCCGCGACCCTGGGGGGGCTGGGGAACCCGGTGGGCGCGGTGGCCGGGGGCTTCATCCTCGGCATAGTGGAAGCTCTGGGGGTAGGCGTGGTGTCTGCCGGCTACAAGGACGCCATAGCCTTCGTCATCCTGCTTCTCGTGCTGTTCCTGCGCCCGGCCGGCCTGCTGGGCGCGAAGGTGGTGAGCAGGCAGTGAGCGCTGACCGGCGCCTTCTACCCGCAGGCACGCGGGCTACCTGGTCTTCGCCGTGGTGGTCATGACCATCCCGCTGTATCTGAGCGACACGTACTACCTGTCGGTGCTCGCCTTCATGGGCACCCGCTTCATGATGGCCTTGGGGCTCAGCCTTCTGCTTGGGACAGGCCGGCCAGATCTCCCTGGGACAGGCCGCCTTCGTCGGGATCGGGGCGTACGGGGCGGCGATCCTGACCACCCGACTGGGTTTCGATCCGTGGTTGGCCATGGCCCTGGCGGCCATCCTCGCGGCCGCGATCGCCGGCCTGGTGGGCATGCCGACCCTCCGGCTCAAGGGCTACTACCTGGCCATGGCCACGCTCGGCGTCAACGAGATCGTCTACATCCTGCTGGTGCAGCTGAAGAGTCTCACCAACGGGACCGACGGGATCACCGGCATACCCTCGCTCTCGATCGGAGGACTCGATCTCGGGACGCCCAAGGCCTACCACCTCGTCGTGTGGGGGGTGGCTCTCCTGATGTTCCGGCTTCGCCCTGAACCTCTCGAGCTCGCGGGTCGGCCGGTCGCTCCGGGCGTTGCACAGGTCCGAGCCGGCGGCCGAGTCCCTGGGCGTCGACACTTCCTACCGCAAGGTGCAGGTCTTCATGCTGGCGGCGGTGTTCGCCAGCATCGCCGGTAGTTTCGACGCCTACTACGTCCACTACATCAGCCCCGATGGGCTACACCATCACCTTCTCCATCATCCTGATCACCGGGGTGATCATCGGGGGGCTGCGTACCATGTGGGGGGCTCTGTGGGGGACGCTGGTCATCGTGATACTGCCGGAACTACTCAAACGGGTGAACGAAGACATCACCAACCTGGTCTTCGGCGTCTTGCTGATCGCGATCATGATCTTCTGGCAGGACCGCAGCCAGGGGGTCTTGCAGATCGCTGCGTGAATGGAGGACCAAAGACGGCGCAAGACGAGGCCGGCTCCACCCGGGGACGAGGAGCAGGGGTCCCTGATGGCACTTCTCAGCATCGAGAACGTGTCTAAGAGATTCGGCGGGCTCGACGCCCTCAAGGACGTCACGTTCGCGGTCCATCAGGGGCAGATCAAGGCCTTGATCGGCCCGAACGGGGCGGGGAAGACCACGCTCTTCAACCTGGTCTCGGGCTCCTACCGGCCCAGCGCGGGCCGGGTGCTCTTCGCGGGGGTCGACGTGGCAGGCAAACCTCCGCACCGCATATGCCGCATGGGGGTGGGGAGGACGTTCCAGCACAGCCTGGTGTTCGACGACATGAGTGTGGTGGAGAACGTGGCGGTGGGGCGCTACGTCGCGCACCGGAGCCGGGGTCCTCTCCGCCGCGTCTCACCCTTGCCCGTCCACCGGCGCGAGGAAGCGGGAGACCAGGAAGGCCGCCCACGAGGCGCTGCGCCGGGTAGGTCTGGATCACAGGGCGGAGGAGCCGGCGGAGAACCTTCCCATGGGCGAACGGCATCTGCTGGAGATCGCGCGGTCGCTGGCCTCCGAGCCGCGGCTCCTGCTACTGGACGAGCCGGCGGCCGGGCTGAACGACGAGGAGACGGCGCGGCTGGCCGAGACGGTGAGGAAAATCAGGGACGAGGGAGTGACCGTGCTTCTGGTAGAGCACGACATGACCTTCGTCATGGACATATCGGACGAGGTGGTGGTCCTGGACTACGGGCGGAAGATCGCCGAGGGCCCGCCGCTCATGATCCAGGACAACGAGGAAGTGATAAAGGCGTATCTGGGAGAGGAGTTGGGGTGATGAGAGGGTTTGAGGAAGAAGTCGGGTTGGATCGTGACTGTTGTGTGTTTTGGGCCTGTTGGCGGCAGTCTTGGCGACCGGTTGTGGAGACGAAGAGGCATCGACCACCACGACAGCCGCGGGAGGGTCGCCGACCACCACCGTTGCCCAGCCGACCGGGGACCCGGTGGTCATCGGCGCCATCGTGTCGGCCACCGGGCCGGGTGCGGCGCTGGGCGAGCAGGAGCGGAACGTGCTTCGAGATGATGGAGGAGCAGATCAACGCCGAGGGCGGGGTCCTGGGTAGGCCGCTCAAGATCGTCATCGAGGACGACAAGAGCGATCCCAAGGAAGCGGTCACGGCCGCCAACCGTCTGATCGCAGCAGGAGAAAGCCGTTGCTCTGATAGCGGCCACCATCTCGCCTTCGACCCTGGCCGTGAAGGAGATCACCGCTCAAGCCGGTCTGCCGCAGATGGCCATGGCCGCGGCGAACGACATCACCGACAAGGCGCCCATGGAGTGGATCTGGCGGACCCCGCACAAGGACGCGCTGGCAGTGGCCCGGGCCCTGACCTACATCTCGGAGGTCTTGAAAGCCAAGACGATCGCCGTGCTGCACGATGAGAACGCTTTCGGCTCGTCAGGCGCTGCCGAGATCGAAAAGACAGCGGGTGACTACGGGCTTGAGATCGTCGCCAAAGAGTCCTACAAGACCGACGACACCGACCTGACGGCGCAACTGACCAAGATCCGGGGCGCAAACCCCGAGGTCTTGATCGTGTGGGGCACGAACCCGGGTCCGGCGCTGGCCGCCAAGAACATGGTGCAGCTGGGCATGGACATACCCTACGTGGGTAGCCACGGCATCGCCAACAAGACCTTCATCGAGTTGGCGGGCGAGGCCGCCGAGGGCGTGGTGTTCCCCGCCGGGAGGCTCCTGGTCCCCAGTTCCATAACCGATCCCGCGCAGAAGGCAGTCACCGATGCTTTCATCGCTCAGTACCAGGCCGCGTACGGTGGGTCTCCGAACACCTTTGCCGGGTACGCCTTCGAGGCCGTCCTGCTGCTGGTGAACGCGATCGAGACGGCCGGCAGCACGGATCCCGCCGCCATCCAGACGGCACTCAACCAGACCCAGAACTTCGCCGGCCCCGACGGTTTCTACAACTACTCCGAGACCGATCACGATGGTCTCAAGGCGGAAGACATGATCATGGTCAAGATCGAGAACGGCACCTGGGTGCTGGAGGAGTAGAACGGAGTGGTGCGGCGTGCTTGAGCTTCGCGCGGTGAGGGCGGGGTACGGCAGGATCGAGATCCTGCACGGCCTCGACCTCACCGTCGGCAAGGGCGAGATCATCACCATAATCGGCGCCAACGGCTCCGGCAAGAGCACGTTGCTCAAGGCGATATCGGGCGTAGTTCGGATCTCGGCCGGCAGCATCGGTTTCGAGGGCCAGCGCATCGATCACCTGGGGGTGGAGAAGATAGTGGCTCGGAGGTTGGTGCAGATCCCCGAAGGCCGGCAGCTGTTCGGTCCTCTCACGGTGGAGGAGAACCTCGAGCTGGGCTCCTACTCACGCCGGCGCAGCGGGTCACCGCTGAAGGAGCGGCTGGCGCGCGTGTTCGCGCTCTTCCCCCGGCTGGAGGAACGGCTGGACCAGCAGGCGGGCACACTATCCGGGGGCGAGCAGCAGATGCTGGCTATCGCCCGGGCCCTGATGGCGGAACCGCGGCTGCTGCTGCTGGATGAGCCATCCATGGGCCTGGCGCCGATCATGGTCCGAGACATCTTCACCAGCCTTCGCAGACTCAACGAGGAGGGTCTGACCATGGTCCTTGTGGAGCAGGACGCTCGTATCGCGCTGAGCCTGGCGCACAAGGGGCTGGTGATGGAGCGGGGCCGGTTCGTGCTCGAGGATGACGCCCAGGCCCTGCTCGAGAACCCCGATGTGCGGGCCATCTACTTCGGGCAGCAGCGGACGGCCGGTCTTAACCGCGGTTTGGAGCGCACATGAACGAGATCTTTAACCCGGAATACGAGACCATGAGCAGGGAAGAACTGCGGGAATTGCAGTTTAAACGCCTGCAGATGACCCTGCGTTGGGTCTACGAGAACGTCCCGTTCCATCGCGACCGGTGGGCGGCTATCAAGCTGAAGCCGGCCGACGTGCGGTCTCTGGAGGACCTCCGCAAGCTTCCCTTCACGCGCAAGGCCGATGTCAGAGCCGCCTATCCTTACGCACTGTTCGCCTTGCCGCTGGAGAAGGTCATCCGCATCCATGCTACTTCGGGCATGATGTCCAATCCCACGGTCGTGGGTTACAGCCGCGGCGACCTGAACACGTGGTCGGAGATCTGCGCCAGGGCCGCGGTGGCCGGCGGGGCCCGTTTTCACGACGTTGCTCAGATCGCCTACGACTACGGGCTCACGACCGGAGGGTTCGGCATGCACGCCGGGCTCGAGCGCGTGGGTGCGACGGTCATCCCGGCGTCCACGGGCAACACTCAGCGCCAGCTGCACATCATGCGCGATTTCAAGACGACGGTCCTGGTGTGCACCCCGTCGTATGCCAAGCACATGGTGGATAGGGCTCCCGTGCTGGGTTACGACTTCAAGGACCTCAAGCTCCGGGTGGGTCTGTTCGGGGCGGAGCCTTGGACCAACCAACTGCGGGAAGAACTGGAGAGAAGCACCGGGATGTCCGCCTGCGACACGTACGGGCTCTCGGAGGTGATCGGCCCTGGTGTCTCCTATGAATGCTGGAACAAGGACGGACTGCATGTGAACGAAGACCACTTCTTGGTCGAAGTGGTCGACCCAAAAACGGGGGAGCCTGTGCCTGACGGCAAGGAGGGCGAGCTCGTCTTCACTTCGCTCACGAAGGAGGCGTTGCCGGTGATCCGGTACCGTACGGGCGACCTGGCGAGTCTCAGCAACCGTCCCTGTGCCTGCGGGAGGGTCTTCGCCCGGCACAGCAAGGTGTATGCGCGCGCCGACGACATGCTCGTCGTCCGCGGGGTCAACGTCTATCCTTCCCAGGTCGAAGCCGTGCTCCTAGACATCGAGCGGGTGGAGCCGCACTATCGGATCGTGCTCTACCGCGAAGGGGCCCTCGACCAGATGGAGGTCCAGATCGAGGTATCACCCTCGTTCTTGCCGGACGCGGTGAAGAAGCTCCAGGCGTTTCAACGTCACGTAGAAGAACGTCTGCGCCAGGAGCTCGGCATCCGTCCCAGGGTGCGTCTCGTGGAGCCCAAGACCATCCCGCGTTCCACCGGGAAAGCGAGTAGAGTGATCGACGATCGGGACAGCGGTCCCGGTTCGAGTGCACAGATCTAAGGGAGGCGACCTATATGAGTGTCGAGCCTGGGCTTTGCGCCAGGACGAGTGTCGTGGTGACCGCGGATCTGACTGCGCGTAGCCAGGGAACGGGCGATGTCGAGGGTCTTTCCACCTCGACCATGGTGCAACTGATGGAAGCTGCGGCCGTGAAGGCCATCGAGGGGCGCCTGGGGGCAGACATGATCTCGGTGGGCACCGTCATCGACGTGACCCACGCGGCTCCTTCGCCGGTGGGCATGAAGGTCCGCGCTCAGGCCACCTTGATAGAGGTGGAGGGCAGACTCCTGGTCTTCTCGGTGGTGGCGGAAGACGACGCCGGGGTGGTGGGCAAGGGCACGCACCACCGGGTCATCGTGGGACGGGCCGGATTCGCCGAGCGCCTGCAGTCGAGATGGGGCGGCGAGGCTTCTGATACACTGCCGGGACGATAGTCACCCGCCGGTCCTTCCCGGTTGTACGGTCATTTCTCTGGAGGTCAATGTGGATAACCATGAGTTCCTGTTCACGTCGGAGTCGGTGAGCGAGGGTCACCCCGACAAGATCGCCGATCAGATCTCCGACGCGGTCCTGGACGCGGTACTGAAAGACGATCCGCACGGCCACGTGGCCTGCGAGACCCTGATCACCACCGGTCTGGTGGTGGTCTCTGGCGAGATCACCACTGAGACCTATGTCGACGTGCCGGTAGTGGTGCGCAACACCGTCGAGCGCATCGGCTATACCCGGGCCAAGTACGGCTTCGACGCCAACACGTGTGGAGTGATAACGACCATCCACGATCAATCCCCCGATATCGCCCAGGGCGTCCAGTCGGCCCTGGAATGCCGGGTCGACCCACAGGACGGGGACGCTTTCGATTGCCAGGGGGCCGGAGACCAGGGGATGATGTTCGGTTACGCGTGTCGCGACACCGACGAGCTTATGCCCATGCCGATCCTGTTAGCGCACCGTCTGGTCCATCGCATGAGCGAGGTGCGCAAAGGCAGTGTCTTGCCCTACCTACGCCCCGACGGTAAGAGCCAGGTGACGGTCAGATACGCCGACGGAAAGCCTCAGTTCATCACGGCGGTGGTCTTGTCGACCCAGCACATGGACGGGGTAGATATCGACACCCTGCTCAGGCCGGACCTCATCGACCACGTCATCCGGCCGGTTCTGCCGGAAGGGCTGTACGACCCCGAGTTCAGGAAGACCACCCTGTACGTCAACCCGACCGGGAAGTTCGTCATCGGCGGGCCCATGGGCGACACCGGCCTTACCGGCCGCAAGATCATCGTCGATACGTACGGCGGTTTCGGCCGGCACGGCGGAGGTGCCTTCTCGGGGAAAGACCCGTCGAAGGTCGACCGCTCCGGCGCTTACGCGGCTCGGTACGTGGCCAAGAACATCGTCAAAGCGGGGTTGGCGGACCGCTGTGAGGTGCAGATCGCCTACGCGATCGGGGTGGCTCATCCGGTGAGCATCATGGTCGACTGCTTCGGGACCGAGCAGGTAAGCCAGGCGCTGCTGCAGGAACTGGTACACAGTCATTTCGATCTGCGGCCGGCGGCCATCATCCGCGATCTGAAGCTGCTCAGGCCCATCTACGAGAAGACCGCCGCCTACGGCCACTTCGGCCGCGAGGACGCCGACTTCACCTGGGAGAGCACCGACAAGGCGGACGCGCTCCGGCAAGACGCCGGTCTGCAGTAGGGGATCCGCGGGGCCTCCCTGCGCGCGCTTCTTCTCGAGGCCGACCGACGACTGGAGGACAGGGTGGCACCGCCCTTCAACGAAGAAGGCGGGCGAGTCGTCCGTTTGGTTCCTCTGCTGAAGCTCCGCCATCTGGGCGATCGCCGCTTCGACTACCTGGTGCCGTCCGACCTTAGCGAAGGCGTCCAGGTCGGGTCCGTCGTGACCGCGCCCTTCGGGCGCCGCTCCGTCCGCGCCGTGGTGGTGGAGGAGGGCGGCGGCGGGGAGGTGGACGCAGTCGGCCTCCGCTACATCGCGGCCGTGGCAGGTGAACCGGTGCCCGCGGAACTGCTCGATCTCGCCCGCCTCCTGGCGGACAGGTACCTGTCCTCATACGAGTCGTGCCTGCGCTTGATGGTCCCCCCGGGGCTTGCCGGGCGGGAAAAGCCCGGTGCGACGCCGCGAAAGTCATGGGTGGTGCGATCCGAGGACGCGGGCTCCGGGCCAGATCGGCAACGGATGACTTCCAAACAGCAGGCGCTGTTGGATGCCATACCAGCCGAGGGTGCGGCCGTGAGCGGCCTGTGCGAGCACGCGGGAGTGGGGCGGGGGGTGCTTCGCACACTGGTCGTCAAGGGCCTGGCGGAGTTGCGCGAGCCGCCTGAGGACGCCCTGCTGGGGCCGAGTCTGTTCGAACGGCAGGAGCCCGTGGCGGCTGCGGCCGCAGCCGCGATCCCACAACTGAGGCCCGAGCAGGACGACGCTGTGCGAGAGCTCGTGGCGGCTTACGAAGCCCCGGGTTTCAGCCGGCGCCTGTTGTGGGGGGTGACGGGCAGCGGCAAGACCGAGGTCTACCTCCGGCTTCTCGACCGGGTCGTCGAACAGGGTGCGGGTGCCATCCTCTTGGTGCCGGAGATCGCGCTCACCCCTCTGATGATCAAGCGGGTGCGGGCACGGTTCGGTCCTCGGGTGGGAGTGTTCCATAGCGGCCTCGCCAGAGGCGAGCGGGTCCGGGAGTATCGGCGTATCGCGGCCGGCCGGGTCCCGATCGTGGTGGGAGCGCGGTCGGCGGTCTTTGCGCCGGTGCGCGACCTGCGGCTGGTCATCATCGATGAGGCGCATGATAGCTCGTACAAGCAGGAGGAAGAGCCGCGCTACCACGCTTCCACCGTGGCGCGAATGCGTCTGGAGCGTGTCGAGGGACTGCTCCTGGAAGGCAGCGCGACCCCGTCGGTGGAGAGCATGCGGGAAGCGGGCGGGCGCTTGCGTCTCCCGCGGCGCGCCGCCGGGACTCAGCCGGTCTGCGAGGTGGTCGACATGCGCAGCCGGGGGGCCGGCCAACTTCTCGCCCCTGTCTCGCGGGAGGTCCTGGCGCAGACGCTTCGCCGGGGAGAACAGGCCATCGTGCTCCTCAACCGCCGGGGTTACGCGGGTCACGTTCACTGCGATCTGTGCGGCCACGTGATGATGTGCGCGGAATGCGAGCTCTCGTTGACCTATCACAAGCGGGCGCGGCGTCTGCTCTGCCACCAGTGCGGGCGGGCCTACGCGCAACCGGTCCTCTGTCCTCTGTGCGGCCGGGCGGCGCTGACGCGCTCGTCACCGGGGACCGAGCGGCTGGACCAGGAACTCCGGGCCCTGGTGCCGCGCGAACAGGTGTTCCGGATGGATTCCGACGTCCTCACCAGCGGCCGGAGGGTCAGCGGCCTGCTCGACGCGTTCGCGTCTGCGCGGCCCGGCGTTCTTGTGGGCACCCAGATGGTGGCCAAAGGCCACGATTTCCCCGACGTGACGCTTGTGTTGGTTGCTGACGCCGATACCGGCCTCTACACACCGGACTTTCGCGCGGCCGAGCGTACTTTCCAGCTGCTCACTCAGGTAGCCGGCCGCGCCGGCCGCGCGGACAGGCCGGGGCGGGTCCTGGTGCAGACCTGGAATCCCGATGTGCCCTGTATTAGAATGGCGCTGGAGCGGGACGAACAGGCGTTCTACCGGGAAGAGCTCCGCATGAGGGACCGCCTTGGATACCCTCCGTTCACGGAACTCATCCGGCTGCTCACGGTGGCCGCCGATGCTGAGCGGGCTCAGGTGGGCGCGCGGTACCTCGCGGAGCGGCTGGCTCCTCACTTCTCCGCCCGAGAAGTGCGCGGGCCGGCGCGGCTGCCTGTCGTGCGAGGGCGGAACCGGTGGCATCTGGTGGTCGCCTCGAGCGAGGGCGCGAGAGCGCGGACGATCGTGGGTCAGGCGATGGCCCAACTGGGTGAGCCGTATCGGCGGCGAGGGGTGACGTTGTTGGTGGATGTCGACCCGCAGTCCTTCGGTTGAGACGGGGGAAGGCACGATCGAGGTCTGTATGAGCAAGCGAAAAGCGTATCCACGGATCGATTCTGCTCGGCAGGCACCGCTCGAGACTCTCCGCACCTTCGGCGACCCGGTCCTCAAGCAGGAGACGAGCCCGGTGACCGTCTTCGATTCGCGCCTGGAGCGACTCGCGCAGGTCATGTTCGAGGTGATGGAACGCGAGGAGGGCGTCGGTCTGGCGGCTCCTCAGGTCGGGTACCCTGACCCGTATGATGGTATGGAGGCATCCCGAGAACGAAGACGAGCGCTACGTCTACGTCAACCCTCGCATCGTGGAGCAATCGGAGACGTGTTGCACCGAGTCGGAAGGGTGTCTTTCAGTCCCCGGCGCGACCATGGAGGTGACCCGGCCGGAAGAGGTCGACGTGGAAGCCCAGGACCTCACCGGGGCGACTCTTCAAGTGCATCTCACGGGGCTGCTGGCGCGGATCGTGCAGCACGAGATCGATCACCTCGACGGCCGGCTCATCCTCGACCGCACCTCGCCCGAGGAACGACGACGGGTGCTGAAGGAGCTGCGTGAACGGACGCTGGCCGGCGGCTCGTGAACTTCGCCTTCGCCGGCACGCCCGAGTTCGCCGCCTGGGTCCTGACGCATCTGGTCGCTCTGGGCCGACGGCCGAGCTCTGGTCATCTCGCAGCCGGACCGGCCCTGCGGCCGGGGACGCAGGACGGCTGCTCCGCCCGGCGGCGGTCGAGGCGGAACGACTGGGTCTCGACTGCCTGCAGGCAGCGGACATCAACGACGCCGGCGGTGATCGCCGGCCTGCAGGCGGCCGGGATCGCGACCCTGGTCGTGGCCGGCCTTCGGGCAGATGCTGCGCAAGCACCTGCTCGACTCGCTGCTGTGTCTGAACATCCACGCCTCGCTGCTGCCCGCGTACCGGGGCGCGGCGCCCATCGAGCGGGCGATGGCGGCCGGCGAGCCGCGCATGGGGGTCAGCATCATGCGCATCACCGAAGGTCTGGACGAGGGTCCGGGCCCTGCAGAAGCTCGGTTTCCGTGGGGCTGCGCGACGATGCCGGCTCCGTCGAGCGCGTTCTGGCGCTGCTGGGAGCCTGCGGCATCGACCAGGTGCTGACCGGCTGTGGCCGACGGCACCGTCTCGTGGACCGAGCAAGCAGGGCGTCCCCACCTACGCCGCGAAGCTCGGCCCGGCCGACAGATCCTCGACACCTGCGCGAACGGCCAGGGCCGTCCACGACCAGGTCCGGTCGCTCAGCCCCGGCATCGGGGCGCGGGCGGCGACTGCGGGGCGTGAGCCTCAAGATCTGGCGCACGTGGCCCTACGGACAGCCGGGGCTCGATGCTGTGCCCGAGCCGGCAGGCCGTCGTCCGGGAGCCCGGGCCGGCTGGAGATCTGGGGCGAGCGGCTGTTCGTCGGCTGCGCGTCGGGACTGGTGGAGATCCTTTCCGTTCAACCGGCCGGCAAGGAGCAAGATGCCGGCCGCCGACTTCCTCCGCGGCTACGGGAAGCGCCTGGGCGAGCGGCTGGAACCGTCCGCGACCGCGAGCCGGCATCCGAGCGAGTAGGAGCCAGATGACCATACCGGCCACCGTCTATTCGCGAACTCCATCTGCTGCCCTCCATCCTCTCCGCCGACTTCTCCCGCCTGGGGGAGCAGATCGACTCGGTGATGGACGCGGGCGTGCGGATGATCCACGTCGACGTCATGGACGGTCACTTCGTGCCCAACATCACCATCGGGCCGGCGGTGGTCGAGGCCCTGGCGCCGCTGGTGCACGAGCGCGGCGGCCTCCTCTCGGTCCACCTGATGATCGAGCATCCCGAGGACTACCTGGAGGCGTTCGTCGCGGCCGGGCGCCGACGCGGTGAGCGTGCACGTGGAGGCGTGCCCGCACCTCTATCACACCATCGAGACCATCAAGCGATCTCGGGGCGGGCGGCGGGCGTGGCCATCAACCCGGGCACCGACGTCTGGACCGGTGTGCGAGGCCATGCTGCCCTAGTGGACTACGCTGCTGGTCATGACCGTCAATCCCGGGTTCGGAGGGCAGCAGATCATCGCCTCGGCCATGGACAAGGTGCCGCGTCTGAGGCGGACTGATGCCCGCCGGGTGCCGCTATCGAGGTGGACGGGGGGATCAACCGGCGACAACATCAGGCAGATCGTGCGAGGCCGGTGCCAACTGGATGGTGGCCGGATCGGCCGTGTTCGGGGCCGCCGACCCGGCGGCAGAGGCGCGGAGTGCTCGCAGGGTCCTGATGACAGTGCGAGCCTTGCTGTGGTAGATTCTCTCGTGCACGTTCGAAGTGCACGGATATGTGGTCTTCGGGGTCGGGTGAGATTCCCTACCGGCGGTGATAGCCCGCGAGCCGCATGAGGCAGACCAGGTGGGATTCCTGGGCCGACAGTGAAAGTCTGGAAGAGAGAAGACCGGAGCGGTGCGTGCGCCCTCTCGACCCCTGGGCCTTGGGCTGAGGGGTTTTTTTGTTGGTCTCTGAGCGAACAAGACGCGATCTTCCTCGAACGGGCGCATGGCCCTGGCGGAGAAGGGCCAGGGTCGAACCAGTCCCAACCCGCTGGTGGGCGCGGTGATCGTGCGGGGGGACCGGATCATCGGTGAGGGCTTCCATGCCGGTCCCGGGCGGGACCACGCCGAGGTGGACGCCATCAAGGACGCGCTGCGCCGGGCCGACCGGTCGGCGGCGACCGACGGGCTCGGCGCCGGGCGGGAAGTGCTCGCGGGAACCACCATGTACGTGACCCTCGAGCCCTGCTGCACCTACGGCCGCACACCTCCCTGCACGTCGAGCGCTGATCGCGGCCGGCTTCGCCCGGGTGGTGGTGGGCGCCATCGACCCTTCGCCGGATGTCAACGGCCGGGGATTGGAGCTTCTGCGCGCCGCCGGGATCCAGGTGGACCTGGCCGAGGGAGAGCTCGGCTCGGCGCGCATCAAGCGGCAGAACAACGGGCTGCGCAAGTCGGTCGCGACCGGTCTTCCCTTCGTCACCTACAAGTACGCGATGACCTTGGACGGTCGGGTGGCGACGGACACGGGCGACTCGCGCTGGATCTCAGGTCCGAGAGCCGGGAGTTGGTGCATCGCTGGAGGGCCTGGTCGGACGCGGTGATGGTGGGGGCGGGCACTCTCAGAAGGCGACGATCCTCGTCTGACCGCGCGCGACGTGGACTGCGGGCGGCAGCCGTTGCGCGTGGCGATAGACCCGGAGCTGTGCCATCACCAAGGCCAGCCGCCCTCGTGCAGACAGCCGCCGAGGGGCCGGTGCTGGTGGTCTGCGGGCCCGAGGTAGCCGAGGCTCGGCGGGCCGAGGTGGAAACCTGGGGGGTGGAGACGGCGGTCGCCCAGGCGAACGGCGCCGGGGGGCTGGTACCCGAGGCAGTGGGGCGCCTATTGGCGGCCCGCGATGTGCAGACAGTGCTGCTGGAAGGCGGACCGCGACTGGCCGGATCGTGGTGGGCCGCGGGTCTGATCGACAAGGTCGCGGCGTTCGTCTGTCCCCAGGTCGTGTCGGGGCTCGAGAAGCGCGCGCCCCTTCTCGGAGAGGGGGCAGCGTCGATCGCGGAGGGCATGAGGCTTCGGGAGATCGAAGTCGGAGCGCATCGGGTCCGACGTACTCATCTCCGGCTTCGTACGGGAGCCGTTCTGATGTTCACGGGACTGGTGGAAGAGGTAGGGACCGTGAGGGGTCTCGAGCGGCGCGGGGATGGGGGCCGGCTGAGCATCCGAGCTCGCCGGGTCACAGAAGGGACTCGGCTGGGGGATTCCGTCGCCGTGAGCGGCGCCTGCCTGACGGTGGTCGAGACGCGTTCGGACGGTTTCGTGGTCGACTGCATGGCTGAGACTCTCTCTCACACGACCCTGGGCGCGAGCAAGGAGCGGCACGGAAGTGAACCTCGAGCGCTCCCTGTCTCTTGGCGGGCGCCTCGGCGGCCACCTGGTGCTGGGGCACGTGGACGCTGTGGCGGAGGTCCTTTCCGTGACGCAGGGCCAAGCCTGGGAGCTGCGGGTCTCGCTCCCCGAAGAAGTGCGGGGATGCGTCGCCCCTAAGGGCTCGATCGCCATCGACGGGATCTCGCTCACGGTCATCCAGGTGGATGCAGAGAGTTTCACGGTGGGCATCATCCCGCACAGTCTACGCGAAACGACTTTACGCACTGTAAAGACGGGTTTACGCGTGAATGTGGAGGCCGACGTGCTGGCTCGCTACGTTTACCGGGCTTTGCAGGCATTCGAACGATCGAACTGACGGGAACCAGGGTCTCCGGGGCGCTCGAACAGGTGCGTCTGACTCTGGCCCGCGAGCCGCCGCCGGCGTGACGGAGGAACTACTGCGCGAACATGGGTTCGCATGATCTACGGGAAACAAGACGCGCCGCGCGGCCGCCCGGCCACGCGGCGCCTGGGAGGATGTCGGTGAAAGAAAGAGGGGCGGAATTCGCGACGATCGAAGAGGCCGTGGCGGAGATCACGAGCGGCCGTATGGTGGTCGTGGTAGACGATGAAGACCGGGAGAACGAAGGCGATCTGACCATGGCTGCTCAGTTCGTCACGGCCGACGCGGTCAACTTCATGGCCCGCCACGGTCGGGGCCTGATCTGCCTGTCGCTCACCCACGAGAGAGCGGAGGCTCTCAACCTGGAGCCCATGGCGCGGATCAACCAGTCTCGCCTCGGGACGGCCTTCACCGTGTCGATCGAGGCTCGAGAGGGGGTGACGACGGGGATATCGGCGGCCGACCGGGCCCGCACCATCCAGGTGGCTATCGACCCGGACAGCCGGCCGCACGACCTGGTACAGCCTGGACACGTGTTCCCTCTCGTCGCGCGGCCTGGGGGCGTTCTGACCCGGGCAGGCCAGACTGAGGCGGCGGTGGATCTTGCGAGGCTCGCGGGGCTCACTCCCGCCGGGGTCATCTGCGAGATCATGAACGAAGACGGCAGCATGGCCCGCGTGCCCGACCTCGTGGCCTACTGCGAGCGTCACGGCATCAAGATGATCACGGTGGCGGATCTCATCCGCTATCGCAGGCGCACCGAGAAACTGGTGCGGCAGGTGGCGGTCGTCAGCCTGCCCACCAGATCGGGCGAGTTCACTGCTTACGGCTACGAAAGCCTCCTCGATCGCGAGCAGCATCTGGCTCTAGTGAAGGGAGAGGTGGCCGGGGAAGCCGACGTTCTGGTGCGGGTCCACTCCGAGTGCCTTACCGGAGACGTGTTCCATTCTCTGCGCTGCGATTGCGGAGACCAGTTGGAGGCTGCGCTCGAGATGATCGAGTGGGAAGGCCGAGGCGTGCTGCTCTATATGGCTCAAGAGGGCCGGGGGATCGGCCTACTCAACAAGTTGCGGGCCTACGAGCTGCAGGAACTAGGTCGCGACACCGTCGAGGCGAACGTGGAACTAGGGTTCGCGCCCGACCTGCGGGACTACGGCATCGGAGCCCAGATCCTGGTGGACCTGGGGCTGACCTCGATACGTATCATGACAAACAACCCGCGCAAGCTTGTTGGTCTTGAGGGATACGGTCTCAACGTCACCGAGCGCGTGCCTTTGGAGGTCAAACCCACCGCTGAGAACCTCAGCTATCTACGGGTGAAGAAAGAGAAGCTGGGACACATACTCCATCACCAGGGTCTGCAATACGAACGCGAAGGGAAGGACAAGGGGAATGACTGACAAGGGGCGGGTCTTCGAAGGGTTTCTCAAGGGAGAAGGGCTCCGGCTGGCCGTGGTGGTGAGCCGGTTCAACGAGTTCATCAGCAGCAAGCTGCTCTCAGGGGCCTGGGATTGTCTCACCCGGCATGGAGTAGCCGGCAAGGACGTCGACGTGGCCTGGGTGCCGGGCGCCATGGAGATCCCGCTCGTGGCTCAACGGCTGGCCCGGACCGGAAGATACGACGCCATCATCTGCCTGGGGGCGGTCATCCGGGGCTCGACCCCCCATTTCGACTACGTCGCGGCTGAGGTGGCCAAGGGCGTGGCCAAGGTGCAACTGGAGGCAGGCATCCCCGTCATCTTCGGGGTCTTGACGACGGATAGCATAGAGCAGGCGGTGGAACGGGCGGGCACCAAGGCAGGGAACAAGGGCTGGGATGCGGCGGTCTCCGCTCTGGAGATGGCCAACCTGGTCAAGGATCTCGACCAGGCCAAAGGCTAGCTGAGGACCGGGTACGATCGGAGCGGCTCAGGCGCGACCCTGAGCCGCGAGGGAGCTTCTAGGCTACCTTTTCCACCTTGTGGGCTTTGAGGCACTTGGCGCACACGTACGCCCGGACGGGTTTGCCGTCCAACTGGATGCGCACCTTCTGCACGTTGGGATCCCAACGCCGCGGAGTGGCGCGCATGGAATGGCTCCTGTTGTTGCCAAAGCTAGGCTTCTTGCCGCAGATCACGCATATCTTAGACATGTGGCCGCTTGTCCTTCGTCGAATTGCCCACGTTGGAGAGTGCCATAGTATGCCGCAGGTCTATGCGGTCTGACAAGGGTGGCCGAGACGGCGGCTCCCAGCGCCACCCGGTACGGTAGAATACGACCATCTGTTGAGCGCGACCGGGGAAGAACGGAGATGGCGATCTTCACCAAGGACATGTCGATCATGGAGGCTCTGCAGGCCGACCCGCGCTCGCGGGAGGTCTTCACCGCCTACGGCATGGGATGCACCGGGTGCATGGGCGTGAGCATGGAATCTATCGAGGACGGGGCCAAGATGCACGGCCTCGATCCGGACGCCGTCCTCGCCGACCTCAACAAGCTCGGGGGACTGCAGCCGTCCCAGCCCGAATGATCGGACCGCCCGACGTGGAAGGCGACATGGAGATCCGAGAAGGTGCCCGGACGGTGTCGGGCCAGTTGGCCATCACCGACCGTGCTATCGCCGACATCGTGGGCTGGACCGTCCTGGAATGCTACGGCGTGGTGGGCATGGCCTCGCCCAGTCTGCGCCAGGGTGTGGCGTCGCTCCTATCGCGCGACCGCCTGCACCAGGGCATCGTCATCGAGCAGAACCCCGAGCAACTCCGGCTGAAGCTTTACATCATCGTCGAGTATGGGCTCAACGTGGCCGAAGTGGCGGGCAATGTCCGGTCCCAGGTGGCATACAACGTGGAGAAGATGACCGGTCGTCCGGTGACCGCGCTTCAGATCTACGTGCAAGGGGTCCGGGTTGGTGAATAGCGACGGAGTGCCCCTCACCGTCCCACAGGCTCGCGCTCTCCTGACAGCCGGCTTCCGAGTTCTGGAGGAGCGCAAGCAGGAGATCAACGATCTCAACGTGTACCCCGTCCCCGACGGGGACACGGGGACCAATCTGGCTCTCACCATGAGGGGGATCCTCGACGCGGTCGGCAAGCTGCCGGACGGCCTCAAAGAGCCCGAACTCTGCTCGGCCATCTCCCAGGCGGCCCTCATGGGGGCGCGGGGGAACAGCGGCGTGATCCTCTCCCAGATCATCCGGGGGGCTATGGAAGTGCTCGGCCAGGGCGGTCCCGTCACGTGTGAGGTCCTGGCGCGTGCCTTCCGGCACGCGGCCGAGACCGCCTACCGAGCGGTCCGCAAGCCGGTCGAGGGCACCATGCTCACCGTGCTCCGAGAAATGGCGGAGGCTGCGGCGGTGGCACCGGCCGGTGCCGACCGCGCGCTCTTCATCGACGAGGTCGTGGCGGCGGGGTGGAAGAGCGTGGAGCGGACGCCTACTTTGCTCAAAGTCCTGGCCGACGCGGGGGTGGTGGACGCGGGCGGATACGGTCTGGTAGTGCTCGTGCAGGGCGCCACCCACGGTCACAGTGACTGGGAGCCGCCTATGGCCACTCACGTCCAGCAAGCTACTCTCGCGGCGGCCGACTTCGCAGAAGAGGAAGTGGAGGAAGAAAGCCGCTTCACTTACTGCACGAGCTTTCTGTTGACCGGTCAGGGACTGGACCAAGCTCTTCTTGAGGACGAGTTGAGTCGCCTGGGCGACAGCCTGCTGGTCGTAGGGGATCGGTCTCGCTTGAAGGTCCACGTGCATACCGACGACCCTGGGAAAGTGTTAGGGCTGGCCACCTCCCTCGGTATCCTGAGCGAGATCGAGATCGACAACATGAAGGAGCAGACCGCGGCGCGCCGGGAGCGCCTGGCTGAGGCTGCGCAGGCGGCGCCGGACGATCCCGGGCTCACGCAGGTCGTTGCCGTCGTCGTGGGCGAGGGGAACAAGACGCTGTTCCGCAATCTGGGCGTCGACCTCATCGTCGATGGCGGGCAGTCCATGAACCCCTCGGCGGAGGACCTGATCCGGGCGGTGAACAAGGCGCTGGCTCCCACAGTGGTCATTCTCCCCAACAACAGCAACGTGATCATGGCCGCCGAGCAGACGGTCGGACTGGCGGAGAAGGAAGTGCTGGTCGTACCTACCCGATCGATCCCGGCGGGTCTTACCGCGGCCGTCTCCTATGATCGAAGGGTCCCGGGCGCCGAAAACGCCAGAGAGATGCGGGCCGCGATGGAGGGCGTCGTGACTGCCGAGGTCACCCAGGCGGTCAGGGACTCGCTGGTCGACGGTGTGCAGGTGAAGGCCGGGGATTTCATCGGCCTGGTCGAGGACAGGGTGGTGGTCGCGGGCCGCGAGCTCGAGGCCGTCGTCGAAGAGGTGTCTGCCCGGCTCGCCGGCCAAGACCGGGAGATGCTCACCGTGCTGGTGGGCAATGATCCCGACGCCCCGAAGGTGAGGGCTATGATCGACCGGCTCCGCACGCTGCATCCCGCACTGGAGATCGAAGTCCACGAAGGTGGGCAGCCGTTCTACCCGGTGCTTCTATCGGCGGAATAGTGAGAGACGGGGGGCGTCGACCAACAGAGAGGGGATGACAAGATGATCCTCGATCGCAGATCCACCGCGATAGTCGTTGATTCCACCGCCGACCTGCCCGACCACCTGGCGAACGATCCCAATATCACCATGGTCCCTCTCACCGTGTACTTCGGTGAAGAGGCCTATCTCGACTGGGCCGAGCTCAAGCCGACCGAGTTCTATGCCAAGCTGAAAGCGGCACCGGAGCTTCCCCGCACGTCGCAGCCCTCCGCCGGTGCCTTTCTTGAGCAATACAAGAAGCTGCGCGAGCAGTACGAGCGGGTCTACTCCATCCACCTGAGCGGCAAGCTCAGCGGCACCGTCGCCAGCGCCGAAGTGGCCGCGGGCCAGATCGACGGGGTCAAGGTGGTCGATTCCCAGCTGGCCACCGGGGGGATCGCATTGTTGGTCGATCGAGTGCTCGCCCGCGTGGATCAGGGCACCCCGGAAGAGGAGATCGACGCCTACATCGAGCGATTCCTGGCCGAGAAGACGTTCTTCTTCCTGCCCACCACGCTCGACCAGCTCTACAAGGGCGGTCGCATCGGCCGGGCCTCGCATCTGGTGGGGACCTTTCTCAACATCAGGCCGGTGCTCAGCATCGACGAGGGCGTCATCGACGTGTACAAGAAGGTGAGGGGGCTGCGTCAGGCCCTGGAGCTCATGCGCGACGGCATGGTCGAGCGGACGACGCCGGAGACCAAGATCTTCGCCAGCCTGTCTCACGCCGAGAACCCGCCGGTGCTGGAGGAGCTGCGTGCCCTGGTCCAAGGCGTGACCGACCGCGATATCGAGATCCGGTTGACCAGTGTCGTCGGTTCCGTCATCGGGACCTACGTGGGTTGGGGCGCGGTCGCCCTGTCATTCATCCAGGAATGAAAGAGGCCGCAGGGGGTGGGCTTCACTACCCCTTAGGATCCGTCTCTCCGTTCTCGCCTGGTGATCTGCGGCCGGCTCATGTCTCCAAAGAGGACTTGGATCCGGGACGACTGGAGCGTCCGGTCTCCGCGCTGCACGGCGTGGGCAGGGCGACCGAGCGAAAGCTGCGCGGTCTAGGCATCGAGACGGTCCGGGATCTGCTGCTCCACCTGCCCTTCCGGCACGAGACGCCCTCCCGCATAGCCAGGATATGCGACATGTGCCTGGGCGAGGAGGTGACGCTGCGGGTGCAGGTGGTCTCCTGCGCCGTCAGCGAGACGGCCCGGCGTCGGGTCAAAGTGCTCGACGCGTTGGTGTCCGACGACAGCGGTAGCGTGCTCGCCACCTGGTACAACCAGGCCTACCTGGAACCGGCCTTCCGGGAACGGCCGGAGGTACTGGTGAAAGGGGTACTGACGAGGCGGCGGGGCGGGTCCACGTTCTTGGTGAAGCGGCACGAGATCCTGGCCGAGGCCGGCGAGAGCCATCACATCCTTGGGCTGGTGCCCGTGTACCCGAGCACCGCCGACTTGAGCGTCCGGACCATCCGCACCGTCCTACACCAGGCGGCGCCCTATGCGCGTCATCTCGTCGACCCCCTGCCGGCTGCGCTGAGGGCGCAGAGACACTATCCCGGCAAGGCGGAAGCGGTGCTCTCGTGCCACTTCCCGTCCAGTCTGAGGGAGGCCGAGCGGGCACGTGAGCGTTTGGCGTTCGAGGAGCTGCTTCTCCTGCAGTTGGCCGTGCTGCGCCGCCGGATGGCCGAGGACTCGGTGCGCAGGGCCCGTCCCCTGGCCGTAGCCGCCGGTCTGGCCGACCGTTTTGTGGAAGGGTTGCCCTATGTGCCGACCTCGGCCCAACGCCGCGTCATCTCCGAGATCGAGACCGATCTGGTGCGGTCGGTGCCCATGCGGCGCCTCCTGCACGGGGACGTGGGCTCCGGTAAGACCATGGTCGCCGCCTACTGTCTTCTGCGGGCGGTCGAGCAGGGGGGCCAGGCCGCGCTGATGGCCCCCACCGAGGTCCTGGCCGACCAGCATTATCTGGGTCTTTCCGAGCAGTTGGGCGCTCACGGAGTGAACGTGAGGCTTCTCAAAGGCAGTCAACGCGGGGCCGAGCGCCGGGCCGCCCTCGAAGCCCTGGCTGCGGGAGAGGCGGACGTGGTGATCGGTACCCACGCCCTGATCCAGGAAGGGGTCCGTTTCCGCGACCTGAGGGTGGCCGTGGTGGACGAGCAGCATCGCTTCGGCGTGCGGCAACGCGAGGCGATCCTCGCTTCTGACGACGAGGGGCTCTGGCCCCATACCCTGCACATGTCGGCCACGCCGATCCCCAGAACGCTCAGTCTCACCTTGTACGGAGACCTGGACGTCAGCGTGCTGGACGAGATGCCGCCGGGAAGGAGGCCGGTGCGCACCCGGCTGGTCTTCGCCGAGTCCGAGGCCCGGATGTGGGAGTTCGTCCGGGCTCAGCTGGTTCAGGGCCGGCAGGCCTACGTCGTATGTCCCCTCATCGAGGAGAGCGAGGTTATGCAGACGGCCTCTGCGCGCCAGACCTATGAGGACCTCCAGGCAGGCGAGTTGGCCGGTTTCCGTCTCCGGCTTCTGCATGGCCAGCTACCCTCGGGCGAGAAGATGAGCGCCATGGCGGAATACGCCCAAGGCTCGGTGGACGTGCTCGTGAGCACGTCGGTGATCGAGGTGGGGGTAGATGTGGCCAATGCCACTGTGATGGTGATCATGGGCGCCCGCCGTTTCGGCCTCTCACAACTCCACCAACTGCGGGGCCGGGTGGGGCGGGGGGCGGAGGACTCGTACTGCTTCCTGTTGGCTGAGGGCGAGGACGAAACGGTCCTGGAGCGGCTCGCACTATTCGCCCGGACCAACGACGGCTTCGCGCTGGCCGAAGCCGACCTGCTGGCGCGCGGAGAAGGACAGCTGTTCGGGGAGCGACAGTCCGGCCTGGGTGATCTGGAGGTGGCCTCCCTTCTGCGGGACCGCCGTGTGCTGGAGGAGGCGCGGGAAGTCGCCGGGGCCATGCTCAGAGGAGGCGCCGGGCGCGGAGCCCCGGCGCTCCTGATCGAGGCCGCCGAGGCGCGGTTCGGCACCAAGATCACGTGGGTGGACAGGGTGTGACCGGCCGCTCCCCAGGCAGAGTGCGGATCGTGGCCGGCGCCAAGCGCGGCCACTACCTGAAGGTGGCGGCGGCTGCCGGGATCAGACCTACGGGCGAGAAGGTCAGAGAGGCCGTGTTCGACGTGCTCGGTCCCCTGGACCGCCTGGCGGTCCTGGATCTGTTCGCCGGCACGGGCGCAATGGGGTTGGAAGCCCTATCGCGCGGGGCAGGATCGTGCGTCTTCGTGGAGCAAGCCCCGACCGTGGCCGCCGTGCTACGAGCGAACATCTCGATGCTCGGCTATCAGGCGGTCTGCGAGGTGATGGTGCTGCACTTCGGGCAAGCGCTGGAACGGCTCACCGAGCGGCGATCGGCCTTTGATTTGCTCTTTGTCGACCCTCCTTATAGAATGCTGCCGGGAGTAGAAAACGCGTTGGGACCGTTATTGCCGTCCCTTCTCGCCGATGACGGGGTGATGGTCGTCGAGGGGGACAGGTCGACCCACGTGACTTTCGGCTGGCCCGCAGTCTTCGACCGTATCTATGGCGCCACGAGGGTGACGATGATCAGGAACAGAGGAGCATCCGGTGAAGACCGCGCTGTGCCCGGGCACCTATGATCCCGTAACCATGGGACACATCGACACGATCGCTCGGTGTGCCGCCATGTTCGACGAGGTGGTGGTGGCGGTGGTGGATCTGCCTTACCGCAAGTCGGTCCTGTTCTCTACGGAGGATCGGGCCTATTTCCTGGAGGAGTCCACGAAGTCACTGCCGAATGTAAGAGTCATGGTCATGCGCACCCTGGTGGTGGATTTCGCGCGTGAAGTTGGCGCCAGCGTCTTGGTGAAGGGGCTCCGGGCTCTCACCGACTTCGAATACGAGTTCCAGATGGCGCAGCTGAACCGGAAACTGGACCCCGAGTTGGAGACGATGTACCTTATGGCCTCACCCGAGTATTCGTTCCTGAGCTCGAGTGGGGTCAGAGAGATCGCCAAATATGGCGGCTGTGTGAGTGATCTGGTGCCAGAGGTGGTCGAGCGTCGTTTCACGGAAATGTATGGATCCGCGGAGGCATAAAGCATGGACGTTCTCGTTCTAATCGACAAACTGGACGATCTCGTCCACGGCGCCAGCACGTTCCCGATGACCGACAAGGTCATGATCGATCGCGATGAGATCTATGACCTGCTGGATCAGATGAGGGCCACCATACCGGAAGAGATCAAGCAGGCCCGCTGGATAGTCAAGGAACGGCAGGAGATGCTTCAGGAGGCCAAAGAAGAAGCGGAGCGCATCCTGTCTGAAGCCCGCGAAGAAGCGCAGCGACTGGCCAGCGAGCAGGAAGTGGTAAAGCGGGCGCAGCGGCAATCCGAGGACATCATCCGCGAGGCGGAAGCGCGGGAACGCGAGATCAGGTTAGGCGCCGAGGATTACGCCGATGAGATCCTCAAGACTCTGGAGACGAACCTGGACAAGTTCCTGGCCGCGGTGCAAAGAGGCCGGGAGCGCCTCCAGACCGGTGGCCCCGGAGAGGGAGCTTAAGCCGGGCCGTAGTCTCCGCCCGCTCTACGAGCTTCACCCGGTCAAGTGATACTGGACCTGCATGGCCTCGCCCTGCGCCCGGGCGATCGGTTCGAGAGCTCGTATCCCCTGCAGATGACTCCCCTTGTCCTGGGTGGAGCGTCGTACGAAGTGCTCGTGCCGGGGAATGTCACCGTGGTGGTCGAGCGGATCGTCGGCGGGTATCTGGCGGATGTCACATTCCGGGCTCGCGTCTACGGGCCCTGCGCCCGTTGCCTGGAGGAGGCGACTCTCGAGGTCGAGGTACGGCAGCAAGAGTTCGCACCGACCGTCAAGGATGGGTGGGAGGAGTCGGACCTGAGTACCTTCGTGGAAGACCTCGCGGTGGATGTTGATGGTATCGGCCGGGAGGCGCTCGTGCTCGCCCTTCCCGGGCAGGTGCTGTGTTCGGATTCGTGCAGGGGGCTCTGTGCCCAGTGCGGCCGGGATCTTAACCGGAGCGCCTGCGAGTGCGGAGCGATAGAGACCGACGAGCGTTGGAACAAGCTGAGGGATCTGAGGCTCGAGGACTGATCCCCTCCGGACACTAGGCCTTGAAATATCACGGTGGATGAGGTACAAACTGACGGTTTCCCCGTCGGTGAAAAGAGAGGCAGATAATGGCTGTTCCCAAGAGAAAGACTTCGCGGGCTCGCAGAGACTCGCGGCGCGCGACCCATGCCGGCAGCGCCCCCAGTATCGTCGAGTGCGCTCATTGCCACGGTCCCAAGGCGCCACACAAGGTGTGCCCCAATTGCGGAATGTACAACGGCCGCCAGGTCGTCAAGGTAGAGGAGTGAGGACCAGGTTCACGGAGCCGCTGAGTGCCGGCCGACACGGGATAGAGAGCATATGCAGGTCATAGTGCAAGAGGGAGAGGCGTCAGTCAGTCTCTTGGCCGCGATCCATGCTCCGGACGAGAACCTCCGCACCACTACGGTCAGCAGTGTTGCGGGGCCCGTCAAGGTCTACTATCGGGACTTCGAGGTGATACGCATCGAGGCGCGCGAAGGTTCGCTGGAGATCATGCCGATGGCAATAGCCGCGATCACCTGGATCAGAAAAGATCGCTGCTACCAGCTTAAGACCGGCGGTTAGGGCGAAGACGGGCCTTCATCCATGCGTGTGCGCGATGATCGAGTGAAAACCGCGATTGTGCTTAGACACAACCGAGCGCATGTCAGGGACGCTGCCCGGCGGGCGGCGTCCGCTGTTTTCAGGGTCGGAGCCCTGAGTCCTAGGATATCGCAGTGAAAGCCTAAGGCGAGGAGGAACCATGGCGCTGGCGGACCCGGCCAAGATACGGAACATCGCGGTGGTGGGCCACCGAGGAGCGGGGAAGACTTCCCTCGTCGAGGCGCTGCTTTTCACTTCGGGGGCGAAGAACCGTCTCGGCGCGGTCATGGAGGGCACGACCACCATGGACCACGAAGAGGACGAGATCAAACGGCAGATGACCATCTCCACGGGGCTGGCCCACGTGGATTGGGCGCGCCACAAGATCAACCTGGTCGACACCCCGGGTGAGGCCTCCTTCATCAACGAGACGTTGGGCACCCTGTCCGTCGTGGAGGGGGTTCTCATGGTAGTGAACGCGGTCACCAAGGTCGAGGTGCAGACCGAGCGGATCTGGAAACGTGCCGGCGACATGGGTGTGTCCCGGGTGGTCGCAGTCAACATGATGGACCGGGAGCGCGCCCATTTCGGGGAGGCGCTGGAAGCGCTGCGTAGCCGTTTCGGGGACTCGATAGTGGCGGTCGCGCTGCCGATCGGCGAGGAAGCCGGATTCAAAGGGATCGTCGACCTCGTCTCTATGAAGGCCTACTCGTATTCCGGCACGGCCGGAAAGGGCAGTGAAGGTCCCATCCCTGCCGATCTCCAGGAGGCCGCCGATGAAGCCCGCGAGACCCTGGTCGACCGGGTGGCCGAGGCGGACGACGCCCTGCTCGAGAAGTACCTAGAGGGCACGGAACTGACGGGCGAGGAGATCGCGGAGGCCCTCAGAGCCGCTGTGGCGACCGGTAGCGTGTGCCCGGCGATACCGGTGTCGGCCACTAAGAACATCGGCTGCGACAGGCTACTCGACCTCGTCCTGACGGTGCCTTCCCCCGATACGACAGGAGTGCGCAAGGCCTTGAAGGGCGCCAGCGGCGCCGAGGAGACCGAGGTGGCTCTCAAGGCTACGGCCCCCACCTCGCTCTTCGTCTTCAAGACCATCTATGACCAGTTCTCCGGGCGAGTCAACCTCGTCCGGCTTTTCTCCGGCAAGATCGCCACCGACACCCAGTTGGTCAACGACCGGACGAACGATAAGGAACGCACCGGCAATATCCTCCTGATGCAGGGTAAAGAGACCAAGGGGATCGAGGAAGCCGGGGCTGGCGACATCGTTGCTCTCGGCAAGCTCAAGGACACGGGCACGGGCGATACCCTGTCCGACCCCGGCCATCCGGTGCGCTTCCCCCGCTATGAGTTCCCGCCGCCGGCGATATCGTTCGCGATCACCCCCAAGACCCGGGGCGAAGAGGAGAAGGTGTCCAACGGGCTGAGGCGTCTGGGTGAAGAAGACCCGGCGATGGAGCTGCGCTTCGATCCTCAGACCAAGGAGATGATCATCTCGGGGACCAGCCAGGTGCACGTGGAGGTCATTCTCGACAAGCTCAAGCGTCGTTTCGGTGTCGAAGTCGATCTGCACCCGCCCCAAGTGCCCTACCGGGAGACCATCCGTAAGAAAGCCAACGCGCAGGGCAGGCACAAGAAGCAGACCGGAGGCCGGGGACAGTTCGGCGACTGTTGGATCGAGGTCGAGCCGTTGCCGCGGGGCGAGGGCTACCAGTTCGATGACGCCATCTTCGGTGGCTCCATCCCCCGCAACTTCATCCCCGCCGTGGAGAAGGGCGTCATCGAAGCTATGGAGCATGGCGTGGTGGCGGGTTACCCGGTGGTGGACGTCAAGGTCAAGCTCTACGATGGCTCGTACCACACGGTGGACTCCTCCGAGCTGGCCTTCAAGCTGGCGGGTACCCTGGCCTGGAACAAGGCCATGAGCGAGGCCATGCCCGTCCTTCTCGAACCGGTCATGAACGTAGAAGTGGTCGCGCCCGAGGAGAGCATGGGTGATATCATGGGCGACCTTTCCAGCCGCAGGGGCCGGCCTCAGGGGAGCGAGAGCATGGGGGAGATGCACATCATCAGGGCCCAGGTGCCGCTTGCGGAGATGCTCACCTATGCGCCCCAGTTGCGTTCCATGACCGCCGGCCGGGGTAGTTTCACGCTGGAGTTCGATCACTACGAGGAAGTGCCCTCCCATATGGTGGACAAGATCGTGTCCGAAGCAAAGGCTCGCAAAGCAGGGGAGTCCTAGCATGAAGAAGTGGATCTGCGTCGTGTGTGACTACATCTACGACCCGGAAGTCGGGGACCCCTCCCAGGATGTCCCGCCGGGCACGCCCTTCGAAGACCTGCCCGACGGGTGGGTATGTCCCGATTGCGGCGTGGGAGTGGAAGAGTTCGAAGAGATGGAGGACTGACCGGACCTCGGCCGGCTCTCCGGAGAAGTGGCTCTTCGACGGCGGCAGCAGTACGAGCCCGCCCCGCGAAGACCGCTGAGAAGAGCACCCCGCTCGTAGTCCTAGGCGCCCGAGTGCATGGGGCCGCCGCCGGTAGGCGGCGGCCTCGGTTGTTTCTCGCCCGCCGTATCTTCAGGCCCCTGAGGCCACCCCCACCTGGCGGCTGAGCCCTCCGGGGCCGTCCGTTTCTGGACGTCGGGGCTCAAGGTAATCACCTGCCGTTCCGAATATTGTGCGCAGGAGGGCTGCAATGAATGTTGTATAATTCAACACATGCAACCCTGCGCAGTTTTGGAGGGGATGTGGAGGACGGCAGGCCACGGCGACTGAGTGATTTTCTGCGAGAGGGTTTCGACGGCTTCTCTCGCGGGCAGAAAGCCATCGCCCGGTATGTCATCGACCACCTCGAAGAGGTGGGGTATCTGAGCGCTGAGGAGCTGGGCCAGAAGGGCAGCACTTCCAGCTCCACGGTGGTCCGCTTCGCCCAATCGCTGGGTTTCGCCGGCTACCCGGAATTCCAGAAGGCGGCGCGCGACGAGCACAGGTTGGGGGCTACCGCCCGGCCCGTGGTGCACGATGACCAGCTCGGCTTCGTCATCGAGGAAGACATCCTGACCCGTTCTCTGAAGACCGACTCCCTTAGCCTCGAGGAGACCATCAGCAAGAACACACTGGAGCGCTTCAACCGGGCGGTGCAGGCTTTGGGGGCGGCCAGGCAAGTGCTGGCGGTGGGTCTTCACGAAGCCGCCGTGGTGGCCGAGCACACTTCCTATGTGTTCGAGTTGCTGGGCATCCCCTGCTTGGCCGTGACCGACAGTGCCGAATCCAACGTCGCCCGCCTGACCCGCCTGACCGAAGGCGATGTGCTCCTCGCGATAGGCTTCCGCCGCGCTCACTCGGTAACGATCTCCTTCGCCGAGAAGGCGGCGGAGCAGGGAGCGACGGTGATCGTCATCACCGACAACTCCCTGTCAGAATTGGCGGGAAAGGGCGCGCTGACCCTCTATGCCGACATCGACTCGACCTTTTTCGCCCACTCGCTCGTGGGTCCCATCAGTCTGGTGAGCGCCCTCGCGGCGGCGGTGTACAGCCGGGACCGCGACCTCTACGATTCCCGGGTGCGGACCGTGCGCGACAAGGCGGCCGAGTCGGGCTGGCTCCGCTGACCAGCGGCTCCGCCGGCCCGGGGGCTCCGTCGGCCGGTTCGCCAAAGACTGCCGTGGCCGCTTTCGCGTTGAAGGCGTCCGGGGGCTCGGCTAAACTCTAGTCCAGCGCAAGACGGTGCGAGAGGACAGTCTCTCGAGCGGAGGATCATGACATGTCGGGGCACTCGAAGTGGGCGGGCATAAAGCACAAGAAAGCGGCGGTCGACGCCAAGCGGGGCAAGCTGTTCGGCAAGCTGGCGCGTGCGATCACCGTGGCGGCTCGTGAAGGTGGGGGCGACCCCGACCACAACGCCACCCTGGCCCAGGCTATCGTCAAGGCCAAAGACGCCAACATGCCTCACGACAACATCGACCGGGCTGTCAAGAAGGGTTCGGGCGCTGCCTCCGACGCCGAGACCTATCATCACCTCACATACGAGGGCTATGGACCAAACGGGGTGGCCGTCTACATGACGGTCCTCACCGACAACAGGAACCGCACTGCCGCCGACATCCGCTATATCTTCGATCGAGGTGGCGGCAAGCTGGGGACCGATGGGTCCGTGAGTTGGATGTTCGAACGCAAAGGGGTGATCTTCGTCGACGCTGCCGGGCGTGATGAGGAGGAAGTCATGATGGCCGCCATCGACGCGGGAGCGGAGGACGTCCTGACCGAGGGCGACGCGTTTGAGATCCGCACCGGACCCACCGATTTCATGGGCGTGCGGGCCGCTCTGGAGGCGGCCGGCATCCAGTACTCTTCGGCCGAGCTCACCATGATCCCCAAGAACACCGTCGCACTGAGCGAATCCGATGCCCGCAAGACCCTGCGGCTCCTGGACGCCCTGGAAGACAACGACGACATCCAAGAGGTCTACGCCAACTTCGATATCCCCGACCACGTGATGGAAGCACTGGCGGGGTGAACGAGTCCCCGGCCGCATGAACGAGCGTGAGGGCCGGGTGATCCTGGGGCTCGACCCAGGCACAGCTGCCACCGGGTACGGTGTCATCTCCATCTCGGGCAATCGCTTGAAGGCTCTCGAGTTCGGCGTGGTGGAGACTGCTGCCGGTGTGCCGTTGGAGCAGCGGCTTCAGCAGATCTACGGCGAGGTCGGCGAGCTTCTCGTTCGCCACCGTCCCATGGCCACCGCCGTGGAGTCGCTCTTCTTCAACACCAACGTGCGAACGGCTTTGGCCGTGGGGCATGCCCGGGGCGTGACCCTGCTGGCCTGCTCGCAGGCCGGATGCGAGGTCTTCGAGTACACGCCCCAGCAGGTCAAGCAGGCGGTGGTGGGCTACGGAAAGGCCAGCAAGGAGCAGGTGATGGAGATGGTGCGCGTCCTGCTCGCCCTGCCCGAACCACCCCGGCCCGACCATGCAGCCGATGCGCTGGGTGTGGCCATCTGCCATGCGAACACGTGCGAGGTGCGAGAGAGCATCGCTCGCAGCCAGGCGCGGGACCTCGCCGGTGGGTCGCGACCATGATCGAACGGCTGACAGGCACCATCGCGGCCAAGACCGAAGAAGGAGTGGTCCTCGATGTCGGCGGGGTCGGCTTTCTTATGGAAGTCTCCGGGATCACGCTGCGGGACGTGCCGGGACCGGGGGAGACCACGGTGCTGTTCACCCATTTGAACGTGCGGGAAGACGCTATGCAGTTGTTCGGGTTCTCCACCGAGGAAGAGCGCGGTCTGTTCCGACTCTTTCTGGGGGTCAGCAAGATCGGACCGAAGCTGGCCCTGGCGGCGTGCTCTTGCAGGCGCCCGGCCGATCTGAAGCGGGCCCTTGCGATGGGCGACCTGGCTCTGTTCGCCTCGGTGCCCGGGATCGGCAAGAAGACGGCGGAGCGGCTCATTCTGGAGTTACGGGACAAGGTGGCCGAGCCTGGGTTCGCGCTCTCCGGCGGCGAGCCGGGGGCGGCCTTCGTCGAAGAAGGTTCCTTGCCTCTTGCCCGGGCGGCGCTGGTGGAGCTGGGTTTCGGGGTGCAGGAGGCAGAGAAGCTGCTGGCCACTCTCGAGCCGGACCAACCGGTGGAGGACCTGGTACGGCAGGCGCTGGGGCGGCGTCTGTAGCGGCGGGAACTGCCGCGGACGGGGCAGCGGGAAGGCTGAGTATCAGCTTGTGATCCAGAGAAGGGTGAGGGAGTGACGGACGGCGAGAGATTGGCGGCTCCGGAGGAGATCCCGCAGGAGCAGGAACTGGAACGTTCCCTGCGCCCGCGCTCGCTCGGGGCCTTCGTGGGTCAGCCGGTCTTGCGGGAGCAGCTGCAGATCTTCATCGAGGCGGCGAAGTCGCGCGGAGAGCCGCTCGACCACGTGCTCCTCGCCGGTCCTCCCGGGCTGGGCAAGACCACGCTGGCCAACATCATCGCGATCGAGATGGGGGTCAACATCGTCACCACCTCGGGGCCGGCTCTGGAGCGGAAGGCGGATATGGCCGCCATCCTCACCCACCTGCAGGAGGCGGACGTGCTCTTCATCGACGAGATCCACCGCCTCAACCGCTCCATCGAAGAGATCCTCTACCCTGCCATGGAGGACTTCGAGATCGACATCGTCATCGGCCAGGGCCCCAGCGCCCGCACCATCAGGCTGGAACTGCCCAGCTTCACCCTCATCGGCGCGACCACTCGTTCGGGTCTCATCACGACCCCGCTCCGTGACCGGTTCGGCTTCTCCCACCGGCTCGACTACTACTCCGTGGACGACCTCGTGCTGATCGTGGGCCGTTCCGCGGAGATCCTGGGAGTGGGGATCGACGAGACCGGCTCCCGAGAACTGGCCCTGCGCTCCCGGGGGACGCCGCGTATCGTCAACCGGCTGCTCAGGCGGGTCCGCGACTATGCTCAGGTCCGGCACGAAGGCAGTATCACCGGCGCGATCGCGCTGGAGGCTCTACATCTCTTCGAAGTGGACGACGAAGGTCTCGACCGAGTGGACCGGGAGATCCTCAACCTTATCCTGCACAAGTTCGACGGCGGTCCCGTGGGGCTATCCACGCTGGCGGTGGCCATCGGTGAAGAGGCCGACACGATCGAAGACGTGTACGAGCCGTTCCTTCTCCAGCGCGGCTTCCTGATGCGCACGCCCCGGGGCCGGGTACTCACCCGACTCGGCTACGAGCACTGCGGGGCCGTGCCGCCGCAGGAGGCGCAGACTGCCCGGCCGGACACCCTGTTCGGTTGACCGCCTGGGTCCGCGCACCCCCACATGACCCTGCTCCTCCACATCTGTTGCGGTCCTTGCGCCAGCGCCACCATCCCCTGGTGGAGGAACAAAGACGCCGATGTGGTCGGCTTCTTCCACAATCCCAACATCCACCCCCTGTTCGAGTACCGGCGCAGGCTCACGGGGGCCCGCGATGTCGCCCAGATCATGACCATGCCGCTCGTCGAGGACCCGGCGTACGATCCCGAGCAGTGGTTCGCCGAAGTCGCCGGCGGCGCGAGCGAAGGCGGCCGCGGCGAAGCCGATTCGCGGTGCGCGCGTTGCATCGGCGAGCGGCTCGAGCGAACGGCGGCTCGGGCGGTCGCCGAAGGCTGTGAGGCTTTCTCCACCACGCTCGCGATCAGTCCCTGGCAGGACCACGAGGCCATCAGGTCCGGAGGCGAGCGAGCCGCTCGCATCCATGGGGTGGAGTTCGCCTACGAGGACCTGCGTCCGCTGTATCGTGAATCCCGCCGCTTGAGCCGGGAGTGGGGGGTGTACCGGCAGAAGTACTGCGGCTGCCTGGTGTCGGAATGGGAGCGGTACCGTGAGTCTTGAGGCCATCGCCAAGATCGTCCTCGGCGTAGGTGTGGGTCTGTTGGTGCTCGGAGGCATCCTTTACCTTCTGGCCAAGCTGGGACTCACCGATGTCCCCGGCAGCTTTGTCTATCGGGGTAAGAATCTCACCGTCTACATCCCCATCGGCCTCATGATCTTGGTCAGCCTGCTCGCGACCCTGTTCCTCAACATCTTCTTCCGTCGCTAGGGCGAGGTTCCGTCCCATGCGTCTGGAGGAGCTCGATTTCGATATTCCGGAGGGCCTCATCGCCCAGTCTCCCGTGGAGCCGAGAGATGCGTGCCGTCTCATGCACCTGCGCTCCGACGGAGGACAGCATCACGCGATCTTCTCCGAACTCCCCGATCTTCTCGCCCCGGGCGACACGCTCGTCTTCAACGACTCCCGCGTGCTTCCCGCGCGTCTGCAGGCGCGCAGAGTCAGCGGAGGCGCTGTGGAGTTGTTGTTCCTGCGCCCCGCAGAGCCTGAAGACGCGGGTGAGGAGGAGCTGTGGGAAGCGTTGGCCCGCCCCTCTCATCGCCTGCGCCCGGGAGATCGTCTCAACCTGTCCGGCGGTGAGGAAATGACGCTCCGGGAGCTGGTCGGAGAAGGGCGCTGGTTGGTGGAGGGTCCGGCCGGTCGCCCACTTCTTGCCATCATGGAGGCCGAAGGCCGACTTCCTTTGCCGCCCTACATCAAGACCTATCCGGAGGAACCGTCCAGCTATCAGACGGTGTATGCCTTGGTGCCGGGGTCGGCGGCGGCGCCCACCGCCGGCCTGCATTTCACCCCTGCCCTGTTGGAGCGCCTCGACAAGAGGGGAGTCAGATCTGCCTACGTCACCCTGCATGTGGGACTAGATACATTCCAGCCTATCCGGGAGCAGGTCGTCGAGGAGCACCGTATTCACCGGGAGACCTACGTCGTGAGCCCAGAGGCGCTCGGTATCATCCGGCCCGCCCTCGCCTCGAACAGGCGCCTGGTCGCCGTCGGGACCACTTCGGCCAGGGTTCTGGAGACGCTGGCTCGCGATGGATTCCTGGACGATGCCGAGCCGCTGGTCTCCGTGTGTGAATCCACCGACATCTTCATCACTCCCGGATATCGGTTCCAAGCGGTGGACATGCTCCTCACCAACCTCCATCTGCCGCGGAGCACGGTCCTGCTGCTTACGATGGCGTTTGCCGGTGTCGAGCGTCTCCGGGCGGCCTATGCCGAGGCCGTCGAGCGCGGCTATCGCTTCTTCAGTTTTGGGGACTCCATGCTGATCGAACCGCTCGCCCCACCTAGCTCGACCCGGCAGGAGGGGCCATGAAGGTCCTCGACGGCCTGCCGGATTACCCCTTCACGGTCGAGGGGCGGGACGGCGCCGCAAGGGCCGGCGCGCTTGAGACACCACGAGGGACCGTGCTTACGCCGTGTTTCATGCCGGTAGGGACCAAGGGCACCGTCAAGGGCATCGCCCCCGAGCGCCTGCGGGCCCTGGGCGCGCAGATCGTCCTTGCGAATGCCTATCACCTAGCGCTCCGCCCCGGAAGCGAGGTCGTCCGGGGTCTCGGGGGGCTGCACCGGTTCATGCAGTGGGACGGCCCTATTCTGACCGATAGCGGAGGGTATCAGGTCTTCAGCCTGAGGGACACAGCCCGGATCGACGACGCGAGCGTGACCTTCCGTTCCATCTATGACGGCTCCAAGCACGTGTTCACGCCCGAACGGGCCATGACGGAGCAGCAGGCTTTGGGCGCCGACATCGTCATGTGTCTCGATCAGTGCCCGCCGGGAACGGCCGGCTTCTCTGAGCTGAAGGAGGCCGTGGAGCGGACCTCGCGCTGGGCGGGGCGCTGCAAGCGGGCCCATCAGGCGGTTGACGGCATCGGAACGGACGGCCCACAGATGCTGTTCGGGATCGTTCAGGGGGGAATAGTGCCGGAACTACGCCGGGAGAGCGTGGCGAGGCTGACTGAGATAGGTTTCGCCGCGTATGCCATCGGCGGTCTTACGGTCGGCGAGGACCGGGCGGCGATGCTCGACACCACCGAGTCGACCGCTTCTCTTCTCCCGCAGGACAGGCTCCGCTACTTCATGGGCATCGGGGATCCAGGGGGGTTGGTAGAGGTGATCGCGCGCGGGGTCGACATGTTCGACTGTGTGCTTCCCACCCGGACGGCTCGGATGGGGACGGCCTTCACACGCACGGGGCGGGTGAACCTCCGGAACGCCGAGAACACCTCGTCCCAAGAGCCGCTGGAGGAGGACTGCCCCTGCACTGCCTGCCGGGGCTTCTCGAGGGGTGTCATCCGGCATCTGGTGATGCAGAGGGAGATCCTGGGGCTGATGCTTCTCACCGAGCACAACCTCACCTATCTCACCCGACTGGTCACCGCGGCCAGGGAAGCGATCGTGGCCGGCCGTTTCGTCTCTTTTCGGGATAGCCTGAACGCCGCGTGCTAAGATACGCTTCTGTGCGTGGAGCCCGTGTTTCCGCCCGCCGGGAGGTGGGCGGTTCTTCCGAAGGAGGAGAGTTTGTCCAGTTCAGCCGGGATGTTGATCATCTATGTGGTCGCCTTCATCGCCATCTTCTACTTCATGGCGATCAGGCCCCAGCAAAGACAGCGCAGGGCACACGCGGCTCTGCTCTCTTCCTTGAAGAAGGGTGACCGCATCGTCACTGCCGCCGGGATCTACGGGACGGTCAAGCGGGTCGAGGAGAACATGGTGGTGGTAGAGATCGCGAAAGGCGTCTCTATCAAGATAGCGCGCCGGGCCGTGGCCGAGATCGTCAGAGACCAGGCCGAGATCCGAGCCGCCGCGCCGGAGGGGACCGCCGGCCGAGGTAAGGCCGCCGCGGCTGAGATCGAAGAAGCATCTTCGGTCGACGAGGTGGAGTCTGTCGAAGCAGCCGCATCAGGCGATGCGGAGACGGCGCCGGCGATTGAGGAAGCACCAGCTGAAGAGTCGGCTGGGGCTGACGCGGAAGACGCAGGCAAAGCGAAAAGCTAGCGTCGGGCCGGACGGAACCCGAGGGTTCACTTCGGGGTCCAAAGCGTCGGCGAATCGTTGACAGTGGCCTTCTCGTCACCTAAGCTCATGCGTTGCGCCCCACCGGGTCGCGAGCATCCGACGGCGAGCTCTGTAGTCGAACCGCTCCTTTAGGAAGGTGCGCTTTTGTCCAAAATAAGACGTGACGCCCTCATACTCGTCATGGTGGTCATCCTGCTCGGTGTCGCCGCGTATTTCGCCTTCCCGCTCTCGAAGACCAATCTCGGGCTCGATCTTCAGGGGGGCCTTTCGGTCCTGCTTCAGGCTCCAGAAGGCACCGGCGACGAAGACATGGACCAGGCGGTGAAGATCATCCAGAACCGGGTCAACAAGCTGGGCGTGGCGGAACCCGAGATCCAGCGGCAGGGCACGGACAAGATCAGCGTCCAACTCCCAGGGATCGACAACCCTCAGCAGGCGCTCGACATCATCGGGAAGACGGCCGTGCTGGAATTCCATGAAGTGAGCGACTTCGGCACAGCCTATGCCAGTGAGGCGGAAGCGCTGGCCGCGGCAGGGGTGGATTCGCAGGAGGAGTTCGACGCGCTCCCGGGGTATAACCAGATCGTCTACTGGCCCGCAGCGGAGTCAGGGACCGGTACGGATCAGTGGTTCCTGGTCACCACAGAACCTCAGTTGACCGGGGCCATGCTCACGGGCGCCCAAGTGGGCTACGACCAGTTCAACAACCCGAAGGTCGACATGCAGTTCGACGACAAGGGCGCTCAGCTCTTCTCAGATCTCACCGGCAAGCTGGCGGAGACGTCACAGATCACCGGGGAGGACCAGTTGCTGGCGATCGTGCTCGACGGTACCGTCGAATCGGCCCCGCGTGTGCTGGAGCAGATCGATGGAGGCGAGGCTGAGATCACGGGCAAGTTCACCATGGACGACGCGAAGAATCTTGCCCTGGTACTGCAGACCGGCGCTCTGCCTGTTGACCTTACCTCCGTCAGTCAGAACCTGATCGGGGCTACTCTTGGTCAGGCGGCTCTCAAGCAGGCTCTTATCGCGGGCGCGGTCGGTCTACTGCTTATCATGGTCTTCATGATCGCCTACTACCGACTGTTGGGGGTCGTCGCGAGCGTAGCGCTCATCATCTACGGGGTGCTGTTCCTGGGCATCCTCAACGGCATCGGGGTCACCATGACCCTGCCCGGGATCGCGGGGATGATCCTCACTCTGGGGATGGCGGTGGACGCCAACGTGCTCATCTTCGCCCGCATGCGAGACGAGGTAGGGGCGGGCAAATCGATCCCGGCGGCGACCAGTGCTGGATTCAGGAAGGCGTTCCGCGCCGTATTCGACTGCAATATGACGACGATCCTCACGGCCATCATCCTTTTCTGGGCCGCGACCGGGGCGGTCAAGGGCTTCGCCCTCACCCTGGGGATAGGGGTAGCTCTCTCCATGTTCACGGCGGTCCTGGTGACCCGGTCCATATTGGTCCTGCTCAGCGGGTGGAAGCCGTTCCGCAGCCCGAAGCTTCTCGGACTCCACGTCCCCAAGGGCAAGATCGTCCCGGCGGATGAAGGGGGGCGGTCATGAGGATGTTTCATTTCATGCGCTACAAGTGGTGGTTCTTGGGTGCGCTGAGCGCCGTCACTGTGTTCGCCTTCGTGTTCGTCTTCATCGTGGGGTTCGATCTCGGCATCGACTTCCGCGGCGGCGTGAGGATGGAAGTGACCGTGGAGCAGCCCGCGACGGTGGACGAAGTCCGCCAGGTGGTGACCGACGCCGGGGTCAAAGAGCCGGTGGTCCAGTCCGTGACCGGAGCAGGGGGCGGCGACTCCTTCCTGATCACGGCCGAGGAGATGTCCCAGGAGCAGGTCGATCAGATCATCGCGGACCTCGACGCCCAGTACGGAGTGGAGGAAGGCTCCGTGGGGGTGGAGACGGTGGGCGCCAGTTTCGGCCAGGAGACCACCAACAGGACCTTCATCGCCATTGCGATCGCGGTCATCGTCATAGTCGCCTATCTGACTTTGCGCTATGAGTTCAAGTTCGCCATCCCGGCTATCGTCGCCCTCATCCACGACGTCGGCCTCACCCTGGGCATCTACGCGGCGAGCAACCGCCTGGTGACGGCGGCCACGGTCGCCGCCATCCTTACCATCCTGGGCTATTCGGTGCACGACACCATTGTCGTGTTCGACCGGATGCGCGAGAACACCCCGCTCATGAAGAAAGAGACTTATGGGGACATGGTCGACCTTTCCATCAGCCAGACCATGGTGCGGTCGATCAACACGACCGTCGCGCTGCTCCTGCCCTTGGTGGCCATCCTGATCTTCGGCGGTCCCACCCTCAAGGACTTCGCCATGGCTCTGACCATCGGGGTCGTGGCGGGTACATACTCATCGTTCTTCGTAGCCGCTCCCCTGGTGGTCATCTGGAAAGAACGGGAGCCGCGGTACCGGAAGCGTCTGGCGATGGCCGGAGCAGACGGAGCGACCATGGTCGACGCGGGCGCTGGTGTCGCCGATACCGGCGTGCCTGTCATGGAGCTCGCGAGCCCGGCCGCCGCCGCGACGGCCTCAGTCGCAGCGCCGGCAGCCGCCAAGCCGGCGCAGGCCAAGGTTTCGCAGAAGTCCAAGAAAGGGAAGACCTCCAAACGACCGCCAGGTAAGAATCCCAAACGGACATCTCGCTGAGAGGAGGGCACCGTGGAGGAACAGTCTGGACCCGAAGCCGAGAGGGAGTCATCGAGTTCCACCAGTCAGAGCGTCAGAGACCTGATCGAGCGTGTCTTTCTGTTGGGCGTCGGTGCGGCCGCGCTGACCAAAGACCGGGTACAAGAGCTGGTTGAGGAGCTTGTTCGGCGTGGCCAACTGAGCGGCGACGAAGGACGAGAGGTGGCTGACAGACTCCTTGCGCGGAGCCGCGAAGAAGCGCGGGCTGCGGCCAAGAAGGCCGATTCGTCGCTGCAAGGAGCGTATCGCGAGATCGGTCTGGTCACCAAGCGCGACATCGAAGACATCGAGTTCCGGCTACGCCAGCTCGAACATCGAGTGCAGCTGTTGGAGGCCGCTGGGGACGCCGCTACCAGCTCTGGGGCCGGCGGCTCGGCGGACGGATCAGCCAGCACCTGAGTAGCCGGCGGGTCTGACCGGCGGCCGTCCCACTGAGGGCAGCCGCCGGAAGGTAGGTGCGGCTCCGCGCGGGGAGGTCCGATTGCCGCCGTCTCAGGTGAGGCACGCGAATCTCATGACCCGTATCCGCAACATGGAACGGATACGGGAGATTTCCGAGGTCGCCGTCCGTCACGGCTTCGGATACTTCTTCGAGCGCCACCGTCCTCTGAGCCCCATTCCCCGCAGGCGCCGCCAGGAGCCACTTCCGCCCGCCCAGCGCGGCCGGCACATACGGGAGATGCTGGACGAGTTGGGTCCCACCTTCGTCAAGTTCGGGCAGTTGCTGAGCACGCGTCCGGACGTAGTGCCGGCTGATATCGTCCAGGAACTGGTCAAGCTCCAGGACCGGGTCACACCACTTCCGTTCGCCACGATCCAGGAGGTGGTCGAGGAGGACCTGGGTCTGACGCTCACCAGGGCATTCGAGAGTTTCGAGGTCGAGCCGGTCGCGGCCGCCTCCATCGGGCAGGTCCACGCCGCTACCTTACCCGGGGGACAACGAGTGGTGGTCAAGGTGCAGCGACCCGGCGCGGCTCGGCAGATACCCAAGGATATCGAGGTGCTCTACCAGGTCGCCGAGACGCTCGAAGGGCGCGTCGAGCTCGGCGTGTCCCTGACGAGTATCGTGCAGGAGTTCGCTCGGAACATCAACAGGGAACTCGACTACATCCTGGAAGCGCGGAACGCGGACCGGTTCGGGACCAACTTCAAGGATTCCGATACCGTGCAGATACCCCGCGTCTATTGGCAGTACTGCAGCAAAAGAGTCCTCACTCTCGAACGCATCGACGGTCCCACGCTGAACGCACCCGAAGTCCAGGCCCTTCCGCTCGAAGAACGCAAGGTCCTGGCGGAGGCCATAACCGATTGCTGGTTCAAGCAGATACTCCACGATGGTTTCTTTCATGCCGACCCTCATCCCGCGAATGTCGTGTATCTGGGAGCAGGAAGACTGGGATTGCTGGACTTCGGGACGGCCGGTTTCCTCCGGCGCGAGGATCTGGAGGAAGGGGTTCGGCTCTTCCTGCACGTGATGCAGTCCGACGTGCTCGGCATCAAGCGTTCTCTCAAGCGTCTCGGCGTGCACTGGGCCCCGTCGGCGGACGAGGCGGTCACTCAGTCCATCGAAGAGGGCTTCAGCCGGTACTTCGGCATGTCTCTCGCCACCATCGACGTGTCGTCCCTGCTCCATCAGGTGTTCGATATCGTCTACTCCCTCCAGCTGCGCCTCCCGAGCCGTTTTCTGCTTCTCGACAAGGCATTGCTCACCATGGAGGGCGTGGTGAGTCAGTTGTACCCGGACCTTGATTTCTTCTCCACCGCTCGCGGCTACGCCAACGAGCTGCAGAGGCAGCGTCTGGACCCCCGGTTGATCTGGGACCGACTTCAGCGGTATGCGGGCGAGTACGCGCAAATACTGCGTGACTACCCGCTGCAATTGCACGACGTCCTCGAAGAAGCCCGCGACGGTGAGATCGAGATCAAATTCCGGCATACCGGCCTGGAGGGCATGATGCATCGCCTGGACATCATCACCAACAGGCTGGTCGTAGCTCTCGTCTGCGTCGGTCTGGGCCTCGCCAGTACCGCCGTGGCCGTCATGGTCGAGGAGGGTCCCCAGATCGGGGGGTTGTCGGTCTGGGGACTACCTGGGTTCATCGGCTCTCTTTTCTTCGGAGGATGGCTGGTCTACGCCATCATCCGGTCCGGAAGGCTCTAGAGTCCCCAGGGAGCGCGTCTCAGCGCGCTGCGATGTCCGCGTCGCGATCCCCAGCGCGCGTCCTCTCGTGCGTCCGCCGCTCCCGGTATAGTGTGTGAAGGAAAACGATCCCGTGCGGGACCATGGCTGCGGCTGCGACTAAGGCCGCCCGGTCTGATGAGCGATTGGAGAGCGCTGGCTTCCTTGGATCCCATTGCTTGGGCGGTGAGCCCTTACTCCTGGCAAGCGGCAGCCGGGCTGAGTCGTGAGCTGGGCCTGCCGTTGGTGGCGGCCATGGTGCTCGCGGGTCGCGGCTTGGCCGACCCGGTCGCTGCCCGGGCCTTCCTGGACTGTGCCCTCCCTTTGCCCGACCCGTTCCTGTTCGGGCATATGGACCAAGCGGTACGGACCATATCTGAGGCCATCGACCAGCGTCGCCGCATCGTCGTGCACGGAGACTACGACGCCGACGGGGTGACCGCCACAGCGCTCATGGTCTTGGGTCTGCGGGGTCTGGGCCTGGAAGCCGAGTGGTACCTTCCCAGCCGCTTCAAAGAAGGGTACGGGCTCTCTCTGACCGCGGTAGAGGCCATCGCAGCCGGCGGACCGGCGGTGCTCATGACCGTCGACTGCGGCGTCAACTACCCTGATGAGGTTGCACGGGCCGAGGAACTGGGTCTGGAGGTGATAGTCATCGACCATCATCAAGCCGGTCCGGTCCTCCCGGACTGTCATCTCATCCATTCCGCTGTGGGGGCTTATCCTCACGGCGACCTGTGCGGCGTCGGTCTTGCGTTCAAGGTCATGCACGCCCTCCATATTCGCCGCGGGTCGGCGTCTGCGCAGAAGCTGCCCGAGGCGCTGCACGAGCTGCTCGACCTGGTGGCGATCGGGACCATCGCCGACCTGGCCTCTCTGCGAGGCGAGAACCGCTACTACGTGAGAGAAGGCCTCAAACTGATAGCCATCGGCTGTCGGCCGGGCCTGCGGGCCCTGGCGAAAGTGTCGGGTTGCACGGGAGCGATCGATTCGGGCGCCGTTGCCTTCCGGTTGGCCCCTAGGTTGAATGCCGCCGGCCGGCTGGCCGATCCCTCAGTGCCGCTCCGGCTGTTGCTGACAGACAGAGAGGCTGAAGCGGAGGAGATCGCAGCGCAGCTGCATGAACTGAACTGTGCCCGGCAGGATGTCGAGCGACAGATCCTGGACGAGGCGGTCGCTCAGGTGGAGTCTCTGGCCGGTCTTCCTGCCGTTCTCGTTCTCGGGGGAGAGGGGTGGCATGAAGGAGTGGTCGGTATCGTCGCCACCCGGCTGGTCGAGCGCTACCATCGGCCGGCGATCCTTCTAGGGATCCGGGATGGGGTGGCCAAGGGTTCGGGCAGGAGCATCTCCGGATACGACCTGATGGCTGCGCTTAACGCTTGTGCCGGGCATCTGACCGTGTTTGGGGGGCACAAACAGGCCGTCGGCCTGACCCTGGACGCGGGGGCCGTTGCAGGTTTCCGTCACGCCATCGAAGCGCACGCGGCCGCCTCTCTCGCTGCCGACGACCTTCGCCCCGTCTATCGAGCGGACGCTGTCCTCAGGGGTGAGGATATCAATGCCGACACCGCCACGGCCCTGGCTTCTCTGGGCCCTTTCGGCAGCGGTAACCCCCGCCCCCGCCTTCTTCTGGTCGAGGCCGGCATCAGGCAGCCGGAGGTCACACGCACCGGGGCGCACCTCCGATGCCAGGTGGAGGTCGATGGAGTCCTCACGCGGGCTATCGGTTTTGGGATAGGCGAGATGGTCGCCTCGCTGCGCGACGATGGTGACGGGCGGGTAGTAGGGGCCCAATTGGTGGTCGACGAATGGCAGGGGGCACTGCGCCCCGAATTGCTGCTGGAGCGAGTAGGAGGGGCTGCCGGAAACGGCAAAACGCTCTGCCAGTGCGGACCCGACTGCCCCGAGTGGATGGTCTCGGAAGTGGAGGAGCGCCCGGCGGACCTGCTCCCGAGGTCGGAGGATCCGCCGAAAATGCCCTTCGTCTCTCAGACGAGGGATCTGAGGGGCAGACGGGGCCTTGCCGGTGCGATCGCTCAAGTCGTCGCCGGAGGCGAGCGGACGGCCATTCTCACCTGTTCGGTCCCGGGCGCCTCGCGGGGGGCGCTGGGACGGATCCCTCTGGACGAGTTCTGCCGAGGCTCCGTCGAGTGTGTGGGAAGAGCGTGCGGTCCCCGAGACCAGGACCGGATCACGGCGGCGACACTCCTTATCGTGGAATGGGACGCGGCGGTGCGCTTCCCCCGGCTTCTTAGCAGAACGGTGCACGTGATCGCGGCCGATCCTCCGTACCGCGGGGACCACGTGAACCTGCTGCGCCACCTGAGCGACGAGGGGATCCTTGTGCACCTCTGCTACGGAGAAGAGGAGCGATGCATGACGGCGTCGCTCCTCCGCTATCTGGTCCACCCGCGTTTTGCCATGGTGTGTGTATACCGGGCCATGGGAGAGGCGGCCGATGCCGATACGCTCTTTGAGAGAGCTGCCGAACTCGGTCGGCGGGAGGCCGGCATCTCACTCGGGTACGAGGAGCTACGCCGGGCCTATGCGATGCTGAGAGAGCTGGGCGTCGAGCGTCACGGCGCCGCAGAGGCTAAACTGGAGGCACAAAGCGTCCCCGCTTACGTCGAGGCGGAAGCGGAGTACGAGGAGTGTTCAAGACTTTGTCAGACCCTCTGAAGACCACTCGATCCAAAGCGCACGTGAAGGAAGCCCCTGTTGCCCAGGTCGAGGACACAGGGGTCCAGCATCAGGCTCTGCTTGACGGTCTTCTGCGCAAGGTCGAACAGTACAACCCATCTTTCGACCGGGAGCTTCTGACGAGAGCCTTCACCGTGGCGGCCTCTCAGCACCACACTCAGGTGAGGGCCAGCGGCGAAGCTTACCTCAATCACCCGGCCGGGACCGCGGACATCTGTGCCGACCTCAAACTGGACTCGGCAACGCTGGCGGCCGCCCTCCTGCACGACGTGGTGGAAGATACCGGCATGTCGATCGAAGCAGTCCGTGATCAGTTCGGCGACGAGGTGGCTCTGCTCGTCGACGGCGTGACCAAGCTGTCCCAAATATCGTTCCGCACGGTGGAAGAAGAGCAGGCGGAGAACATCCGCAAGATGATCATCGCCATGGCCAAAGACATCCGGGTCATCCTCATCAAGCTGGCCGATAGACTGCACAACATGCGTACCCTGGGGTACCTGGGCAAGGAGAAGCAGATTCAGAAGTCCAGAGAGACCCTCGAGGTCTACGCGCCACTGGCCCACCGGCTCGGCATCGAATCGGTGCGGTGGGAACTGGAGGACCTTTCGTTCGCCACGCTGCACCCCCGTAAGTACGCGGAGGTGCAGCGCATGGTCTCGCAGAGGAGGGCCGATCGGGAGCGCGACATCGACGAGGCTCGGGCCATCCTCGACCGGGAGTTGACCGCAGTGAACATCCAGGCCGAGATCTCGGGCCGGGCCAAGCATTTCTACTCCATCTACGACAAGATGGTGCGCAAGGGCAAGGAGTTCAACGAGATCTTCGACCTCACCGCTCTCCGGGTCTTGGTCGACTCTGTCAAAGACTGCTACGCGGCCTTGGGAGTGATCCACTCCATCTGGAAGCCGCTACCCGGTCGTTTCAAGGACTACGTGGCTATGCCCAAGTTCAATATGTACCAGTCGCTGCACACCACGGTGATAGGCCCCCAGGGCAAGCCCTTGGAGATCCAGATACGCACCTACGACATGCACGAGACCGCGCAATACGGTATCGCCGCTCACTGGCTATACAAGGAGAAGCCGGGGCGGGGGGGACAGCGGCAAGCCGCCCAGGTGGAGAAGCTCCAGTGGCTCCGGCAGATCATGGACTGGCAGTCCGAGACCAAGGACGCCGGCGAGTTCATGGAGTCGCTGCGCGTCGACCTCTTCCACGACGAAGTCTACGTGTTCACCCCCAAGGGAGAGGTCAAGAGCCTTCCCGCGGGCTCCACGCCGGTCGACTTCGCCTATGCCATCCACACCGACGTGGGGCATCGCTGCATCGGGGCCAAGGTCGACGGCCGCATCGTCCCGCTCACCTACAGGCTGCAGTCTGGCAACATCGTGGAGATCCTCACTTCGAAGACCGCGCAGGGACCCTCGCGCGACTGGCTGCAGTTCGTGGAGAGTTCGGGGGCGCGCAACAAGATACGCCAGTGGTTCAAGCGAGAGCGCCGGGAGGACTCTGAGCATCTGGGACGAGAGGCACTCCTCGAGGTCTTCCGCAAACAAGGACTCCCGGCTCAGCGCCTCATAGGCTCCGACCTCCTCGCGGAGGTGATGCGGGAGACGAACCATCCGAAGAAAGAAGATTTCTTTATCGCGGTCGGTACGGGGAAGATAAGCCCCCAACATGTGGTCACGCGGGTCATACAGAGCCTGCACCGAGAGGGAGAGGGGGCCGCCACGATCCTATCGGTCCCGGGGACCGTCTCCAAGGGGGCCAAGGATATCCCCTCGTCCACCCAGCTGGGCATCCGTGTCGACGGCATCGAAGACGTGGCCATCCGCATACCCCAGTGCTGCCGTCCGGTGCCGGGCGACGACGTGGTGGGGTACATCTCTCTCGGCCGGGGGATAACCATTCATCGGCGGGACTGCCCCAACGTAAAGGCGCTGGAGAGGACCCCCGAACGGTTCACCTCCGTGCATTGGGACACGCAGACCAAGACGCCCCTGCGCGTGGAGATCCAGGTGGAAGCCTACGATCGGAACCACCTGCTCGAAGACATATCGCGCACGCTGAGCGAGAGCGGGGTCAGCATCATAGCTGCCCACGTCTTCACGGCGCGCAACAACATGGTGAAAGATCGCTTCGTGTTCGACGTGCCCGAGATCGACTACCTGGAGACGGTCCTGCAGCGCGTCCGCCGCATCGACACGGTCTACGACGCCTACCGGGTCACGCCTCACTGATACTGACCGCTCGCGGGCGGGAGGGGCACCGAGTCCCCGCCCTCTGCCCTCTGGTAGAATTGTCGGCCTTGAGCCGAGGCCGCGGTGATCCTCCGAGGCCATCGCCCTGACATTCGGAAAGAGACCGTCCATGAACATAGTATGTGCGCCCGTCGGGCCGCTTCAAGCCAACTGCTACCTGGTGTGGGACGGGGCTCGGCAGGCGTGTGCCGTCGACCCGGGGGGAGAGCCCGAGCGGCTTGCCGTCATCGTCGCCCAGGAAGGACTGACTCTGAAGTACATCCTTGTCACCCACGGGCATTTCGACCATGTGGACGGGGTACACGGACTGGCCGCGGCGACCGGAGCCCGAGTGTGCTGCTCGGCCTCGGTCGCGCTGGTGCTCACCGGGGCTGAGGGGTGTAGCGCCACCGGATACCCCATCCCCGCCACAGAATCGAAGGCGATCGAGATAGTCACCGAAGACAGCGACCTTGCAGTGGGGGAGCTCGCTGTCACGGTCATCGCCACCCCGGGCCACACGCCGGGCGATCTCACCTTCGAGATCGGCGGACACCTCTTCTGTGGAGACCTTCTATTCTACCGCTCGGTCGGTCGCACCGATTTCCCCGGGGGAGACTTCGCCGAGTTGCTCGCCTCGGTCGCCAGACTGGCGGGCCGCTACCCGCACTCCACGCCGGTGCATCCCGGTCATATGCAGTCGACCACTCTGGGGGCTGAACTCGCCCACAACCCGTTCCTCGGCGGACTCAAGATCGATGGCTGAATCCATCAGCGCTCCCAAGGGGACCTACGACATCCTGCCCGAGCAGCAGCCCCTGCGCAGCTGGATCGTCGCCTGCGCGGAGAGGGTCTTCCACCGCTACGCATACAGGCGGATAGACACGCCGACGTTCGAAGAGACGCGGCTGTTCACACGGGGCGTGGGGGAGTCCACGGACATCGTGCGCAAAGAGATGTACACGTTCGAGGATCTGGGTGGCCGAAGCATGACCCTGCGCCCCGAGGGGACCGCCCCGGTGGCCCGCGCGTACGTCGAGCACGGGATGCATACTCTTCCCCAACCGGTGAAGCTCTATTACCACTGTCCCATGTTCCGTTATGAGAGCCCTCAGTCGGGGCGGTATCGCGAGCACTACCAGCTCGGCGTGGAGGCCTTCGGGTCCGAGGCGCCGGAGTTGGACGCCGAGGTCATCGGGGTCCTGGCGGCGCTTTACCGGGAGGTGGGACTGAACGGCTTGGAACTCCGCCTGAACTCGATGGGCTGCACTGTCTGCCGGCCTCCCTACGCGGCCACCCTGCGGGCGTTTCTGGAGGAGAAGGCAGCAGACTTGTGCGGCGAGTGTCGGGATCGCGCCGGGGTCAACCCCATGCGGACGTTCGACTGCAAGGTGCCCTCGTGCCGGATGGCGCTGGCGTCGGCGCCCCGGCTGCCCGACAATCTGTGCGACGCCTGCAAGGAGCACTATCGGCGGGTGCAGGAATGCCTCGAAATGCAGGACATCTCTTTTGTCCAGGATCACACGCTCGTCCGCGGACTTGACTACTACACTCGGACCACCTTCGAGTTCCAGTCCCCGGTGTTGGGAGCGCAGTCGGGTGTGGGCGGAGGTGGCCGCTACGACCATCTCGTGGAAGCCATAGGCGGACCGCCTGTTCCCGGGGTGGGATTCGGCACCGGACTGGAACGCATCGTCCTGGCTCTCACCCGATCGGAGGTCGAACCGCCTCCGCACGCGGCGCCCATGGCCTATCTGGTGGCGATGGCCCCCGACGCCCGCGACGATATCTTCGTCCTGGCGCACGAGATCCGGAAGCGGGGTGGGGCGGCAGACTTCGACCACATGGCCAGGAGCGGTAAAGGGCAGATGAAGCAGGCCGGCCGCAGCGGGGCGCCGTACGCGTTCATCGTGGGTGAGCAGGAGCTGTCAGGCTCTACCGTGACCGTGCGCGACCTATCGACGGGTGAGGAGAGGTCGCTGTCCCGAGCGGATGCGGTCGCGCTTGCGACCGGCGACGCGAAGAGAACGGAATCGACCAAGGCTTACGCTCAGACTCCGGAAGCAGAGGATCAGCAGTGAGATACAGAGATGAATGGTGCGGGAACATCAACGCGGAGGCTGTGGGCCGCCAGGTGAAGGTTGCGGGCTGGGTCCAACGCTACAGGGACCACGGCGGGTTGATCTTCGTAGATCTGCGGGATCGGAGCGGGGTGCTGCAGCTGGTGTTCGAGGCCGAGCAAGGACCGGCGGAGCACGAGCGGGCGCGGGAGCTCCGAAATGAGTTCGTGATCTCCGCCGCAGGGACCGTGGTGGCCCGGTCGCCGGAGCGCATCAATCCCACTCTCGCCACGGGCGAGGTGGAGGTCGTGGTCGACGATCTGGAGATCTTGGCCGCGGCCGATACTCCACCCTTCTTCCCGGAGGACGACGTGGAGGTGGATGAGACCCTGCGGCTGAAGTACCGCTATATCGATCTGCGCCGACCCCGGATGTATGGCAACCTCCTCATGCGCCACCGGGTCGTACAGGCTGTGCGGCGCTATCTGGGAGAGCAGGGGTTCATCGACGTGGAGACCCCCATCCTCACTAAGAGCACTCCCGAAGGGGCCCGGGACTTCCTGGTGCCCTGCCGTCTCCAGCCGGGTGAGTTCTACGCCTTGCCGCAGTCGCCCCAGCTCTTCAAGCAGCTACTCATGATCGCGGGGTTCGAGCGCTACTACCAGATAGCCCGGGCGTTCCGCGATGAGGATCTGCGCGCCGACCGACAGCCGGAGCATACCCAGATCGACATGGAGATGAGCTTCATAGGAGAGCAAGACATCCAGGAAGTCGTGGAGGGTATGTTCGCCGCCGCGTTCAAGGAGACGCTCGGCGTGGAGCTGCAGAGGCCCTTCCCCCGACTCACCTATGCCGACGCGATGGCCCGCTACGGCAGCGACAAGCCGGACCTGAGGTTCGCCATGGAGATAGTGGACGTGACCTCTCTCGCCTCCCGGGTGGGATTCCGGGTGTTCACCGATGCAGTGGCGACAGGCGGGGTGGTGAGGGGGATCAAGGCTTCCGGCGGCGGGCACTTCTCCCGCAAGGACGTCGACGAGCTGGCGGCCCGTGCGGCTGCGCTCGGCTCCCGGGGAGTACTCCCCATATGGGTCGAGGAGGGAGGTGTGCGCTCACCTTTGCAGAAGTTCATGGACCCCGAGCAGATGACGGAGTTGATCGAGACTCTGGACGGCCACGCCGGCGATCTGCTGCTGTTGGTTGCCGGCCCCAGATCCGAGGTAGAACCAAGCCTGGGAGCCGTGCGGCTCGCTTTGGCCGACCGGCTCGAGGTCGACCGCACGGGGTGGGCTTTTTCGTGGATCCTGGATTTTCCGATGTTCGAGTACGACGAGAAAGAACGGCGCCTCAAGGCCCAACATCATCCCTTCACCAAGCCTCGCCTGCAGAGCCTGGCGGATCTGAAGGAGAGACCTCTCGAACTCGGCACCTACGCGTATGACCTGGTGTTGAACGGCGTGGAGCTCGGCAGTGGCTCGCTGCGCATCTCCGACCCGCACATGCAAGAGGCCGTGTTCGAAGCCCTGGGACTCGACGAAGACGCGATCAAAGCCAAGTTTGGCTTCCTTGTGGAAGCTATGACCTACGGCATACCGCCTCACGGTGGGATCGGTCTAGGCCTGGACCGAGCGGTCATGCTCATGGCAGGGGAATCCTCCATTCGCGACGTCATAGCCTTCCCTAAGACGCAGAGTGGTTCATGCCCGCTGACCGATGCCCCCTCCAAGGTGGCGCTCGACCAACTGAGAGAGCTGCACATCCGTACCATCTGAACCAGTGGCGATTCCCTCGCGGCTCTCAAGGCGGGGGCTTGGATTGCCGACAACGGTTCTGAGAGGTATCTGTAGCAGAGTGCCTGGCTTCGAGGCGGTGTTGGTTCATTGCCGGGCATAGGGCCATGTGCTAACCTCGTGGTGCTCGACCTTGTGCGTGATCTGGCCCAAACTTGAGCCAACACACTTTGCTCGGGAGGCTTGTTCGCCTGAACGGCGTATTACCTTTCAGGGGCGGTCACCCACCTGCTTCGGCAGGTTCAAGCGCCTGTCAGACACGGCAAGGTGGAGCATTCTTCTTAGGAAGGGAAGAGATGTTCAGACGAGGCACATACCGGATGGTCGTCTTGCTGCTCGTGGCCTTGGCAGCTGTTGTTCTGGTAGGTTGCAGTGGTGGGGATGAGGAGACCACCACCACTGTCGGCCCGGCTGTCCCTACCACCGAAAGGGCAGGTGGCTCGGCAAACAGCGCGGATGAAGTGCTGGGCAAACCGCTCGAGACGACCGACTCCACCCCCGCCGAATATGTCGACGCTATCGAACAGGGAAAACCGGTGGTCCTGTTGTTCTACGTGCCGGGGAGTGCGGACGACGTCCAGGTCCTGGAAAGCCTGGATGCCCTGCAGGTTGATTTCGAGGATTATGTCTTCCTGCTCTACGACTACAGCCGTCCGAGCGCCTACGGCGATCTCTCGACGCTGTTGAATGTGAACTACCCCCCTGAACTGGTGCTGGTAGACGGACTGGGTATCCCACGAGAGATCTGGAACGGCTTTGTCGACGAGGGCACCATCAATCAGAGTCTGGTGAATCTAGGGCAGATCTGACGCTGTCCATGAGTATCGCGATCGAAGCAAGGGCCGGGTCTTTCCGGCCCTTAGCATAGTGTAGGACTCGTGTATGGCCGACATCATCGACCGAAGACCGGGTAGGGGCGGAGCTGTGAAGAACGAGCGGATCGCGGCTCGACTGCGATCCGGGGTCGGCGTGGCGGCTCTCCAGAGGGTCGACGCTGCCGGCGAAGCGGGCAGCGTCTCCTGTGGCGCGCTGGTGCGGATCGAACTGACCCTGGGCGAGGGGACCGCACTGCGCGCTCGCTACCAGGCCTACGGGTGCCCGGCGACGATCGCCTGCGCGGGTGAGACCGTCGCCCGGGTCGAGGGCGGGTCGTTCCTAGAGGCGGCCGCTTTGTCGGAAGAAGCGGTCACCGAGGCCCTCTGTCTTGATCCCGCTGAGCGGCCGTCGGCGGCGCTCGCTCTGGATGCCCTGCACGCCGCCCTGGGCGACGCCGTGGCCCCATCCGGGCGCCTGCGGCCACCGAGAGCGGAGCCAGACGAGAACGGCGTGGTGGTAGGGATGAGCGGGGGGGTGGACAGCGCCATGGCCGCCATGCTGCTGAGGAGCCAGGGGTATCACGTGGTGGGGGTCACTCTGAGGCTCTGGAGTGATCCATCGTCGGTCGACGAGCGCGCCTGCTGCTCGCCCGAAGCCGTGCACCGAGCGCGAAGGACGGCTCACAGCCTGGGTATCCCGCATCTGACGGTAGACGCGGCCGACACCTTCTACGAGCAGGTCGTGCGCTATTTCGTAGACCAGTACGGACAGGGTCGCACCCCCAACCCCTGCGCGAAGTGCAACGCCCGGGTGCGCGTGGGCCTGATGCTGGAGGTCGCCCGAACACTAGGATTCTCCCGGATAGCGACCGGCCACTACGCCCGGATGAACGGCGATCCTCCGACCCTCACGCGGGGAGTGGACCGTCTGAAGGACCAGTCCTATGTTCTAGCCGAGGTCTCTCCGGAGATGCTGAGCCGGGCGATCTTTCCCCTGGGAGGGATGACCAAGCAAGAAGTGAGGGCTATGGCTTCCGCGGCCGGCCTCGAGGGTCATTCGATCCCTGAGAGCCAGGAGATCTGCTTCGTGGCGGACGACGATCATAAACGTTTCCTGCGCGAGCGCCTGGGGGAGCGTCCGGGAGACATCGTGGATGTTGAGGGCCGGCCCGTCGGTCGCCACGCCGGCACGTATGGTTTCACGATCGGGCAGCGAAAGGGTCTGGGCATCGCGTCGCCCGCGCCCCTGTATGTGGTGGCTGTCGACGCCGAAAGGGCTCTGGTCGTGGTAGGGCAGGCGGAGAAGTGCGCGGTGGGAGCCGTCACCGTCGAGGATGTGGTCCGGCACCGTCTCGGGACGGGAGGGTCTGGGACGGTCCAGCTACGTTCTTCCGGGCCCGCGGTCCCCGCGCACGTGATGCCGGAAGAGCCGGTCGCCGGAGGGGCGACTGAGGAGACTGGGGTCTCGATCGTCCTGGACGAACCTGCGTTCGGCGTGGCCCCGGGACAGACCGCGGTGATGTACGATGGAGACACTGTGAGGCTCGCAGGGACCATCAGGGCGACCTCGGGGTGGGGCAGCGCAGAGCGGGATCCGTGAGACCGGCTGTTGCCGGGCCTATGGTATAGTTTCGGGGTTTATAGCAGCAAGAAAGGAGCGGACGATGGAGTGGGATGCCCAAGCGTTCATGTATATCGCCATTGGCGTCTTCTTCTTAGCCTTTGGGGCAGGGATCGCCATCGCCCTCTTTCGTCTGTCTTCTACGTTCAAACGTACGACGAGCATATTGACCGACGTCAACACGCAGATAATCCCCTTGCTGACTCGGGTGGAGACAACCCTGGACGGCGTGAACTCCGAACTTGAGAAGATCGACGAGATCACAGGCTCTGCGGCCGTGATCGCCAAGACCGCTGAGAACACCACCTCGGCGGTCTATAAAGGGGTGGCTACGCCGCTCAAGAAGGTGGCGGGTGTGGCCGCGGGGGTGTCTGAGGGTGTAGGTACGTTCTTGTTCGGAAGAGGTAAGGAGGCCTGATGGGCGTGTGTCGTTCCGTTTTCATTCTTGCTGTCGGCGCGGCGGTAGGGGGAGCGCTGCTGCTGGCCTACCGAGCGTCCCAAGAGACCGGGAAGAGTTTCTCCGAGGCGCTGTTCGACGTCCCTGACGAAGCCCAGCGCCTGTTCTCCGACGTGCGGGGACGGGCGGAAGAAGCGGTTGAGCGGGGCCGCGACGCGTATCAGTCCAAACAGGTGGAGATCGTAGAGCACTTGCAGGGCACTGCGCAGGCCGAATAGAGAGGCTGGCCCTGACAGGTTTGAGCGGCTCTTCGGACATCGCAGTCCTACGTACCGCCAGGGGTTCCCTTGCGCTACCGGTCCTGCGGGTCTTCATCGTCGGCTTCGCCTCGCGTCATGATCTGCCCGTCGACCGGCTCGATGACGTCCAGCTCGCGGTGGAGACTCTGCTCGCCGACGAACCGGAAGACGAAGGTGAGTTGGTGCTCGAGATCGTCGCCGATAGCGACGGACTGACGTTACGTCTCGACGGTCTTCTCAACCAGAATCTCAAAGCCGCCCTTCTGACGACCGATCTCTTCAGCCCCCGTCAGGGGTGTCCTCTGGATGTGCGCTTGCTCCTGGATTCGCTGTTGGATGACTACCGGGTCCTGGACGATAGTGCCGACTCCTTCGCGGTCGAGATGGAGAAGCGGGCTTCCTAGGTGCAGCCATTGAAGCCAGGGTACGGGCACAGCCGCTCGGCGACAGGGTCAGGCCGCCACGGGAAGAGACTGGGAGATTTCTCGGAACGGGAGCTCCTGCTCCGCGTGCGGAAAGACGGGGATGCTCTCGCCCGTGAAGAGCTGATCACCCGCTACCTTCCTCTTGTCAAGAGTCTTGCCCGGCGCTTCGCCTCACGGGGGCAACCGGTGGAGGACCTCGTTCAGGTCGGCTCGATCGGGCTCATCAAAGCCATCGACCGTTTCGATCTCGACAGAGGGGTGGAGCTCTCCACGTACGCGACCCCGACCATCCTGGGCGAGATCAAGCGCTACTTCCGGGACAAGGGCTGGGCGGTCAAGGTGCCGCGGGCCTTGCAGGACCTCAACGTTCGTCTGAACCGAGTGGTGGAACAACTCACGGTGGAGCTGCGACGTTCCCCCACAATAGCCGAATTGGCGGCGGCGGCGGAAGTGAGTGAGGAGGAGGTGGTCGAAGCTCTGGAGAGCGGTAGGGCGTACAGTTCGGTCTCCATCTTCGCGGGCGGCACCAATGAGGAAGACGAATCTCTCGAGCTGCTCGACTGCCTGGGCACCGAGGAGGAAGCGTACGAGATCTTCGAGCAGCGGCGCGTACTGGCTCCGGCTATGGGACGCCTGGACCCCCGCGAGCGTCTGATCCTCCATCTACGGTTCTTCGAGGGTAGGACCCAGACCGAGATCGCCGCCCGGATCGGGATATCCCAGATGCACGTGTCGCGGCTCATAAGGAATTCCATAGAGAACCTCCGTGCGTACATGGCGGAGGAAGAGAGCATGGCACGATCGGTTCCGGGGCAGAGACGAGGTTTGAAATCGTGAACTCGGCCGAACTACGCAAGATGTACCTGGACTATTTCGCTGAGCGGGAGCACTTGGTGATACCCAGTGCATCACTGGTCCCCTACAAAGACACCTCCGTTCTCTTGACGACTGCCGGGATGCAGCCGCTCAAGCCCTATTTCATGGGCGTGGCGGAGCCGCCCAACACTCGTCTCGCCAGCGTGCAGAAGTGCTTTCGGACCTCGGACATCGATCGTGTGGGTCTCACCGCCCGGCACTGCACCTTTTTCGAGATGCTGGGCAACTTCTCGATAGGCGACTACTTCAAAGAAGGGGCCATCCGTTTTGCCTGGGAGTACTCGCTCGACTACCTGGGGCTGGAACCGGAGCGGATCTGGATCTCGTATTTCGAGGGCGACGATGCGATCGAGGCCGACCAGGAGGCCGTACAGTTCTGGACGACCCTGGGACTGCCTCCCGACAGGATGGTGGGTCTTCCCCGGAGCGCGAACTTCTGGGGTCCCGTGGGGCCGACCGGGCCCTGCGGGCCGTGCTCCGAGCTGTACTACGATCGAGGACCGGACGACGGCTGCTCCGACCCGGATTGCCGACCCGGATGCGAGTGCGACCGCTACGTGGAGTATTGGAACCTGGTCTTCACCGGCTACAACATGGCTGAAGACCGGCGGCTATCGCCTCTCCCGGCTCAGAACATCGACACAGGCATGGGTCTGGAGCGGGTGGCCGCCCTCAAGCAAGGGGTCTCGTCGGTATTCCTCACCGACCTCTTGAAGCCTCTGATCGAGTTGGGCGAAGAAGTGGCGGCCAAGCGATTCGGCGAAGACGAGAAAGTCGATGTGGCCATGCGGGTCCTGGCCGATCATTCCCGGGCCATGACGTTCCTGGTGGCCGACGGGGTCCTCCCGAGCAACGAGGGCCGAGGGTACGTGTTGCGGCGGGTCATCCGTCGGGCGGCGCGCTTCAGCCGCTCGGCCGGGATGGAACCGCCGCTCCTGCGGCGCTTCGCGGCGCGCACCATCGAGCTCATGGGCGGCATCTACCCGGAACTCGGGGAACGGCGGGACACGATCCTGCGGGTCGTCCACTCTGAGGAAGAGGGGTTCAACCGCACCCTCGACCAGGGGCTGGTGCTCGTGGAAGAGGCGATCGCCAGGGCCAAAGACGAAGGTACTCGCATCTTCCCCGCGGCGGTAGCGTTCCAGCTGCACGATACCTATGGATTCCCCGTCGAAGTGACCCGGGAACTGGTCGAAGAACATGGCTTGAGTCTCGATCTCGATCAGTTCGAGGCCGCCATGGAAGACCAACGGAAGCGAGCTCGGCAGGCCCAGAAGGGGGGGGAGGCCTATCAGGACGTCATCGCGCGGTTCGCCCGCGACACCGTCCACCCGACCGAGTTCAAAGGATATGAGCGCGAGGACCTCTACACGGTGGTGGAGAATGTTGAGGCCCTCGATGACGGCCGGTTGCTGCTGGCGCTCCGCGAGAGCCCCTTCTACGCGGAGATGGGGGGGCAGACCGCCGACACCGGCCTGATCGAGTCGGAGGCCGGGGAGGCAGAAGTGCTCGACGTGCAGTCGCACGGCGAGGTCCAGGTCATCGTCGCCCGTCTGCTCAAGGGGCGGATCGAGGCGAACACACGGGTGAAGGCCTCCCTCTCGTCGAGCTACCGTCACGATGTAGCGGCCAATCACACGGCTACTCATCTGCTTCACTACGCTCTTCGTGCCCGGTTGGGCAAGGATGTCACCCAGGCTGGTTCCGCCGTACGGGCCGACAAGCTCCGGTTCGATTTCGCCTACCACGAGCCGCTCGGAGCGGAGCGCCTTGCCGAGATCGAAGACCTGGTCAACCGGCGTATCGTGGAGAACCATCCCGTGCGCAGCTTCACGACCAGCATGGAGCACGCTCGCGATCTGGGGGCAGTGGCGCTTTTTGGCGAGAAGTACGGGGAATTCGTGCGGGTGGTGGAGGTCGACGATTTCAGTCGCGAGCTCTGTGGTGGCACGCACGTGGGCAGTACCAGCGAGTTGGGGATCTTCAAGATCGTCTCCGACGGCAGCGTGGGGGCCAACGTGCGCCGCATCGAGGCCGTGTCGGGCCGCTCGGCCGTGGCCTACTACCGAGGGCGGGATGCTTTGGTGGCCGAGACGGCTGGGGTGCTCGGCGCCGTCGAGGGCCAGATGCTGGCTTCGGTGGTCAAGCTGCAGGCGAAGGTGGAGGCCCTGGAGGCGGAGGTCAAACACATTCTGTCCCGTGCGACGGGGGATGTCGTCGGCTCCTTGGTCGACGCCGCCGAGAAGCGAGACGGAGTGTCTCTGGTGACGGGATTGGTGGAAGCCCGAGACATGGACCATCTGCTCTCTTTGGTCGACCGGGTCCGCGACCACATCCAGCCTGGGGTGGTGGCCCTTGGGGCCGATCTGCACGGGAAGGCCTCGCTGGTGGTCAGCGTCAGCTCAGGGGTCGACGGCGTGGATGCCGGTCAAGTCGTGAAAGTCTCGGCCCGCGAATTCCAGGGTGGAGGCGGGGGTACCCGGCAGCTGGGCCGCGGCGGCGGAGGCGATCCGGGCAAGCTCCCAGAAGCGGTGGCGGCTGCCCGAGAGGCCGTGCTCGCTGCCCTTGAAGGGTGAATGCGCATACTGGGGGTGGATCTGGGGCGCCGCCGGACCGGGCTTGCCCTGTCCGATCCCCACGCGCTGACGTGCTCGCCGCTTGAGGTGCTCGAGGAACGAAACGAGGAGCAGCTGCTTCAGAAGATCATGCGCGTGGCGGATGAACAGAAGGTGGTTCGGATAGTGGTGGGCCTGCCCCGGCCCCTGGCGGGCGGGACGAACACTCAACTCGAGGCTGTTCTTGGCTTTGTGGCGGTGCTGAAGGCCAGGTCGCCCGTGCCCGTCACCACCTGGGACGAGCGGTTCACGACGAAGCTGGCGGAGGAGGGAAGAAAGAGAGACCTCCCCCAGGATGCCGTCGCCGCCTGCTATATGCTTCAGAGCTATCTGGACTCTCGCCCGGGCCAGAGGAGAGACGAATGAGCTATCCTTCACAACCACCGTCCTCGCAGTGGTCGGCACGGGGCAGCGGCAGAGATCCCTGGGATCCCGGCAATCGCAAGCTTAAGAGATGGATCACCCGGATCCTCATAGTCGTCGCGTTCATCGCGGGCATATCCATCGTGGCCTACGTGGTCGACAAAGGGGTCAGCTGGGTACAGGGGAACGCCACGACTACCACCATTCAGGCGGCGGAGAACCCCACCATCCGAGTGGTCATCTCATCGGGTATGACTGCCACTCAGGTCGGGAGAGTACTGGAGGAGGAAGGCGTCATAGAGTCGTCTTCGGCGTTCGTGGACCTCGTGAAGTCGCGAGGGAGCGAAGGGAAACTGCGTCCGGGCACCTATCGTTTCGCGAGCGATCTGGAGCTGATCGAGGTCGTGGACGCGCTGGAGCGAGGTGAGGGCTCGAGCAGCTTCAAGTTGACCATCCCCGAGGGCTTGGCCATCAGCCAGACGGCCAAACTGCTGAACGAGGAAGGGACCATTGACGGCGACGAGTACGCCGATCTGGCCGAAAGGCCGAGCGAGTTCGTAGTCCCCGCCGTCGGTGGCGAGGTGCCCAGGGTGACGACCCTCGAGGGTCTGCTGTTCCCCAGCACCTACTTCCTGCTCATCGGGGACGGGGCCACGGAGCTGATCGGCGCTCAACTCGCCGCTTTCGAGGCGAAGACTGCTTCGCTGCCCTGGGAAAAGGCTGAGGCCCTCGGCCTGACCCCGTACGAGATCGTCATCGTGGCTTCCTTGATAGAGAAGGAGGCGAGCATCGCCGAGGAAAGACCTCTGATCTCGGCCGTTATCCGCAACCGGCTCAAGGAGGACATGACGCTGGGCATCGACGCCACCGTGCGTTACGCGGTCGACAAGTGGACCGGACCGTTGACCACCGAGGACCTCGAGGTCGACTCGCCGTACAACACCCGCGTTGTCAAGGGTCTTCCGCCCACGCCGATATGCAGTCCAGGGTTGGACGCCCTGCGCGCGGCTTTGGAGCCGGCCGACGTCGACTATCTCTACTACGTTCTCAAGGACACCGAGGGGAATCACTTCTTCACGGCGGACTACGAGGAATTCCTCCAAGCCAAGGAGAACGCTCCTTCCCAGTAGGCGGGGTGCGGATCTCAACGGCGGACCGGCCGTGGAGCTGTCTGCGCCACTTGTGCGTCCTCCCGGCCAATCTCCGACCTAGGTCATAGTCCGCATCCCTTCTGCATGCGCTAGTCTGTGTATCCAAGGCACCGACCATCGCCGGAGGTGAGATCCTATGGAAGCCGGACGTCTCGACGTTACAGCCAGCACCGGCCTCGTGGCTGTGTTGGGTCATCCCGTGGCCCACTCCCTTTCTCCTCGCATGCACAATGCCGCCTTCCGGGCGCAGGGCGTCGACATGGTCTACCTGGCCTTCGATGTCCATCCCGATCGACTCAAAGAGGCCGTGGAAGGCCTAAGGGCCATGGGGATGCGGGGAGCGAACATCACCCTTCCCCACAAGGAGCGAGTGATCCCCCTGCTGGATGCCGTGGAGCCGCTGGCGGCGCGCCTGGGGGCTGTCAACACCGTGGTCCATCACGAGGGACGCCTCGTCGGTCACAACACGGACGTAGCCGGGTTCAGGGGCGCCCTCCGCGTGGTCCGCGCAGAGGGCGCTCACGGCCTTCGCTGTCTCGTGGCCGGCGCCGGAGGCGCGGCGCGGGCGGTCGTTGCGGCCTTGATCGAGGATGGTGCCGCGGAGATCTGGGTCCACAACCGTACGCACTCGCGTTCGGTCTCTCTCTGTGAGGCGGCGCGGCGCTGGGGTGGGTCCCGGTGCGAGGCGGTAGGTGGTACGGATCTGAGCGCGCTAGCTCGGAGTGCCGACCTGCTCGTCAACGCCACTTCCGTGGGCCTTCCTCCTTCTGTCAAGGAGTCGGCCATTCCTGTCGATATTCTGGACAGTCACCACCTGGTGATGGATGTGGTCTACGGTCCCCATCCCACCGCCTTGGTGGCCACGGCTGCGGCAGTAGGTGCCATTGCTCTCGATGGCAGAGAGATGCTGATAAGGCAGGCGGCCGATTCGTATCGCCTGTGGACCGGCCTCGAGCCGCCCCTGCAGGCGATACGAGGGAGTCTTGAGCGGTGAGAAAGGTGAAGTGCGACCGATGCAGGCAGCCAGAGAGGAGAATCTAAAGCGCAAGCTGGTGGGCAAGAGGGTCGGTGACGTATTCGTCGAAATGGGCCTGCTTACCCAGGAACAGCTCGACCAACTCCTTGCCGAGCAGAACACCTCGCACCTCCGCATCGGTGACATAGCCCTCGCTCGCGGCTGGGTGACCAAGAACGATCTCATGGAAGCGCTCTCGCGCCGTCTCGGCGTCCAGTACCTGGATCTAGGTTCCATCAAGATGGACCCGGTCGCCTCCGATCTTATCTCGGAGAAGGACGCTCGTCGCTACTCCGCCATCCCCGTCAGTTTCGTCGACGAGCACACGGTGCTCGTGGCGATGGCCGACCCCTCCAACATCGTCGCCATCGACGACCTGAGGATCCTCACCGGTTTTGACATCGAACCGGCCATCTGCAGCGGCGAAGACATCGTCGCGATGCTGGGCAAGATGAAGCGTACGGACGAACAGATCTCAGAGCATCTGGGAGTCCGCGGCGGCGATGACGACGAACCCACCCTCGACGAGTTGCGCGATATCAGGGAACAGGTCGACGCGGCCCCGGTGGTCAAGCTTGTCAACGGGGTGCTGGCGCGGGCGGCTGACGAAGGTGCCTCGGACGTCCATTTCGAGCCTCAAGCGAAAGAGCTGCTCATCAGATTCCGGCACGACGGTGTGCTTCACGAGATAATGACGATCCCCAAACGGCTCCAAGCGGGTGTGATTTCTCGTCTGAAGATCATGGCCGACCTGGATATCGCCGAACGCCGGGTGCCGCAGGACGGACGGATCGGGCTCACTGTGGGAGGGAGGCCGATCGACATGAGGGTGGCTTCTCTGCCCACGGTGTACGGGGAGAAGATCGTCATCCGCTTGCTGGACCGGTCGAACGTGATGTTGCGTCTCGAGGAACTGGGGTTCTCCGACGCCGCCCTGGCCCGGTACAAGCGGTCGTTCATGAAGCCGTATGGCGCCGTGCTGGTCACTGGGCCCACCGGTTCGGGCAAGTCGACCACGCTCTATGCTACGCTCAACATCCTGAACACGCCCGAGAAGAACGTCATCACAGTCGAGGACCCCGTCGAATACCGGCTTACGGGGATCAACCAGGTGCAGATCAATCCCAAGGCCGGCCTTACGTTCGCGTCTGGGCTGCGATCGATCTTGCGCTGCGACCCCGACATCATCATGGTGGGGGAGATCCGCGACAGGGAGACCGCGCTGATCGCCATCGAGTCGGCTTTGACCGGGCACCTCGTGCTCTCGACTCTCCACACCAACAATGCCCCGGGTGCGCTCTCGCGGCTCACAGAAATGGGGGTCGAGCCCTTCCTCACCGCGTCGGCGGTCGACTGCGTCATCGCGCAGCGGCTGGTGCGCCGGCTGTGCGACCAGTGCCGCGAGGAGTACAAGCCGACTCAGGAGATGCTGCAGCGGCTCGAGTTCCCCGAGCAAGCGATCGAGAACTGGAAAGACATCACGCTCTATCGGGCGACCGGTTGCACCCGCTGCAACACCACGGGATACAAGGGTCGCATCGGCATATACGAGATCATGCCGGTGACGGAGGCTCTGGAAAGACTTATCGTCGAGCGCAAGAGTGCCGATGAGATAGGACGGGTGGCGCATGCCGAAGGCATGTCCACCCTGCGGGAAGACGGTCTCGAGCGCGTACTGCAGGGTCTGACGAGCATAGAGGAGATCTCCCGGGTGATCGTGTAGGGTCAGGGTTGGGTCAAGCATTCGGCATAAGGGGCTGTGGCCATGGATATGGCTGAGATACTGAAAGAAGTGGTCAACCAGAAGGCGTCCGACCTCCACCTCGCGGTTGGGGTGCCACCGGTCGTCCGGATCGACGGACATCTGCGGAACCTGGACTATCCGGTTCTCGAGGCCAACGAGGCTCGGGAACTGATCTATAGCATCCTGTCGCAGGATCAGCGCCAGAGACTCGAGACCGATTGGGAAGTCGATTTCTCCTACTCGCTCTACGGGCACGCACGTTTCCGCGTGAACGCGCATTTTCAGCGCGGGACTATTGGCGGGTGCTTCAGGCTGGTGCCCACCGTGATAAAGACCGTCGAAGAGTTGGGGTTGCCCAAGGTCGTTCACTCCTTCTGTCACAAGCCGCGAGGGTTCGTCCTGGTCACCGGGCCCACCGGGTCGGGTAAGTCCACCACCCTGGCGGCTGTCATCGATGAGATCAATTCGTCCCGCGCCGATCACATAGTGACCATCGAAGATCCCATCGAGTTTCTGCATAGCCACAAGCGTTGCGTGGTCATCCAAAGGGAGGTGGGGAACGATACAAAGGCGTTCCCGGTCGCCCTGCGCTCCGCCCTGCGGCAGGACCCAGACATCATCCTGATCGGGGAGATGCGGGACCTCGAGACCATTCAGATCGCTCTGACAGCTGCGGAGACGGGACACCTGGTGTTCGCCACGCTTCACACCCAGGACTGCCCTCAGACCATCGACCGTATGGTCGACGTCTTTCCTCCGCACCAGCAGGAGCAGATCCGGGTGCAGATAGCGGCGACACTGGAAGGGATCGTGACCCAGCAACTGCTGCCCAAGGCCTCCCGTGAGGGCAGGGTGGCTGCCTGCGAGGTGCTGATAGCAACACCAGCCTGCCGGAACCTGATCAGAGAGGGCAAGACGCATCAGCTCTACACGGTCATGCAGACGGGGGGGCCGCAAGGCATGCAGACGATGAACGCGTCCCTGGCCGACCTCGTCCGCAGGGGTCAGATAACGCGAGATCTCGCGCTCCGGCGGTCATCGGTCCCGGACGAACTGGAACGGCTCATGCTGGCTGGCGCCGCTTGAGCGATTGTGCAACAGTTCACAATTGGCGCGGTGAGAGTGGCGGGCGGTCTGGGGAAGGGTTGCCCACGATCGACTTGAGGGTTTGACGCGGGTGGTCGATAGAACGAGTCAGAAGCCAAGAAGCCAAGGACCGAAAAGAGCTCGAAAAGGTACAAACGGAGGAACGAGGACGGCGTGGGAACCTACATCTACACAGCCAGGAAGGATCGAGCGGGGTCGTTCTCAGGCGAAGTGACGGGCGACTCCAAGGCCGCGGTCGTCGCCGACCTGCGGCGCAAGGGCTTGACGATCCTTAGTCTCGAGGAGAAGCGGAGCCTCCCCAAGCTCAACGAGTTGTTCGAAAGCTCGATGCGTATCAAGACACGGGACAAAGCCGTGTTCGCCCGTCAGTTCGCCACCATGATCAACTCGGGGCTAGCGGTTCTGCGGGCGCTCTACGTACTGGAAGAACAGACAAGCAATGCCAGGTTCAAAAGGATAATCAAGGAAGTACAAGGGGACGTCGAGGCGGGTATGCCGCTCTCTGACGCCATGGCAAAGCATCCCGCGGCTTTCGACCGTCTATACGTGTCCATGGTCAGGGCTGGGGAGGCCGGAGGCGCTCTCGATCAGACGCTGGTCAGGCTCGCCACCCAGCTGGAGAAGGATGACAGTCTCCGCCGGGCGGTCAAATCCGCCATGACCTACCCAATCGTCATCGCCCTGTTCGCGATCATGGTGATGATGGGAATGCTGCTCTTTATCATTCCTATCTTCGCGAACATGTACAAAGATCTCGGGGGTCAGCTGCCCGGGTTGACCCGCTTGATGATGGGCGTCAGCAACGTCCTGAAAGGCTACTGGTTCATCTTGTTCCCGGCCCTCATCCTGCTGGTGTGGGCCATTATCCGGCTCAAGAAGACCGAACAGGGCCGGCGGAGCTGGGACAGGATCAAGCTCAAGCTTCCCATGAAAGTCGGGCCGGTCATACAGAAGATCGCTGTGGCCCGCTTCAGCCGCACCTTGGCCACGCTGGTTGGGTCCGGCGTTCCGATCCTTCAGGCCATCGAGATCACGGGCAAGACCTCGGGCAACAGCGTGATCGAGGACTCGATGGTCGACGTGAAGGAGAGCGTGCGCAGTGGTGAATCGATCGCCCGGCCGCTGGCGCGGGCGTCCGTATTCCCTCCGATGGTCACGCAGATGATCTCCATCGGGGAGGAGACCGGGGCACTGGATGCCATGCTCAACAAGATCGCCGACTTCTATGAAGACGAGGTCGACGCCGCCGTGAAGGCGCTGACCTCCATCATCGAGCCGATCATGATGGTGTTCGTGGGTGGTCTTGTGGGCCTCATCGTCATATCCATGTATCTCCCAATGTTCAATATGATGAATCTCGTCAAGTAGAGGACCCGGAGAGCGGTCGACGATGCGTGAGTCGACCAGGGTACAGTTGCCCGACGCGCGTGGAACTCCGCCGGTGAGCCTGAGGCCCACCGGCGGAGTTCTTCCTGTGAGCGACCAGTGTTCTTGCGAGCATACAATGCACGATAATGTGCATTATGTAAAGTCAGTGCTGACAGTTCCATCTCGGACGCGCCACATGCTGCCGGCCATGCCTGTTCTCAGATGGTCCCTACGGTCTTCCCACCGTCCACCCCATGTAGCTCAACTCAAGGTTGGGGTGCTCTCTGGGGCAAGCCTTCATACAGCTCAGGCGGAGGTCGCAGCTTCAACCTAGCTCCAGTCGCGTTCCCCGGTGCGCATCGTCCTGTGTCAGACGTCGTACTGCAGGAGACTGATGACGTCGTATCCGGCAAGTTTCTCCCGGCCGTGCAACTCGGTGAGTTCTATGATGAACGCCAGCCCGGCCACCACGCCACCCGCCTCTTCCACGAGCTTTATCTTGGCCCAAGCCGTGCCCCCCGTAGCCAACAGATCGTCGTGGATCAGTACCCTCTGCCGCGGTTTGATGGCATCGGCGTGCATCTCGAGCGCGTCCGTGCCGTACTCCAGATCGTACTCACAGCGGGTCACTTTCCATGGAAGTTTCCCCGGTTTGCGCGCTGCGGCAAAACCTACGCCCAAGGCATAGGCCAGCGCAGCTCCGAGAATGAAGCCCCTCGCCTCCGCGCCCAACACGAGATCGACCTGCCGGCTCCGCCCGTAGTCGGCCAACCGGTCTACGGCATAGTGCAATGCTTCCGCGTCTTGAAGCATAGGCGTGATGTCATGGAAGAGGATGCCTTCCTTGGGAAAACCTGGAATATGACGGATGAAGCTGTCGAGTTCCATGTGTCTCCTTGCCGGGAAGCGCTGTTCAGAAGGGCTGTTGAGACATGCCGTAAAGACGTGCCGCTAGGAGATGCTTACCGAGGACTTCGTCTACCCCCGGGGATCACCGAGCTCGCGCGCCGCGTCTGGCTCAAAGGAGATCCCGGAGCTCCTTGAACAGCAGTAGGTGAAGCAATTGGGAGAGCAGGGCGCCCAGATCCTCGAGCATCCTCTCTCCATACTCGCGCCTGTCCGGGTGGGTGGAGCGCAATCCAGGAGTGGCGATCTGTTCGAGGAGGGCCGCTTCTCGCTCTACCGAGGATTGCAGAAGCCGAAGATTGCGCGGCTCGACCCCATAACGAGCCAACATGTGGCAGATGCGGGCGACCTCCAGGTCGCTGTCCGTGAGAACGGCTCCCGACTGCTGCGCCGGCCGATGGATGAGCCGGTACTCTGCCAGCATGCGCAGGAACTGCTCGTCGACTCCCGCGGCTTCGCAGGCCTCTTCCAGTGAGTAGGCGGGCTCTTCGCGCTTCAGTGAAGGGCCACCCGCTCGAGGGGTGACAGCCGATGCCAAAGGTCGGCCAAGAACGGACGCCGTCCCCCGATCAAGCCGATCTCGGATGACTTCCAGGGGTAGGTACTCGTCGCGCTGGAGCGCGAGTATCGTGCGGAGACGCCTGACGTCGGCGGCGCTGTACTTCCTGTATCCCCCAGGAGTCCTGACCGGCGACAGCAGCCCGCGATCCTCCAGGTAACGGACCTTGGTTATGCTGAGATCGGCAAACTCGCTCTGCAACTGCTCCACCACCTGACCGATCGTCAACAACCGTTCCGACTGTGGTTTTGCGCCGGCGGGCTTGTCGACCGTGGAGGGCTGGACAGGACCGTTCATGACTCCACCCCCGTTGCACCGTTGGGCTCGAGAAAGGCCAGCTTGAACTTGCCTATCTGGAGCTCGTCGCCGTCGGACAACCGGTGCCTCTCTATACGTTTGCGATTGACGTACGTGCCATTGAGGCTGTTCAGATCCTCGATCAGGTAGCTGCTCTCATCTCGTATCACGCGAGCGTGGTGGCGAGAGACCGTCACATCGTCAAGAAAGAGATCGCTGTGAGGGCTGCGCCCAATAGTAAGCACGTCGCTGTCGAACGAGATGGCCTCCCCTTCCCGTCCCCCTCCAGTCCTGATGAGGAGAACGGTCTCTTCGCGGAGCCTGTCGCGTGCCGCGGCCTCAGAATCGATCTTCTCCCGGTCGACAGGCCCGTACGAGATGGTCGTCTCGGAGAGGTCGATCGGCGTCAGCCGACTGCCACAGCGCCGGCAGAAGTTCGAATCGTCGGTATTGTGGAAGCCACAAGCGGGACAGTCAGTCACAAGACCGGCTTAACCTTTCAGCCCGAACCCGAGTCGTCAACCTCGGGACCGGTCACCGAGCTGTAATCGGAGAACTGGCGCTTGATCTCTTCTTCGATGGCCTTGAGAACAGTCGAGTTCTGCATGAGAGCAGCCCGCTTGACCTCGCTGGTGTGTGCGACTATCTCTTGGTCATTCATGATGTCGTCGAGGTGCCGGCCAAGGCCCAACTGCTTCACGATATAGCGTATCAACCGCTCCTCCCGCACATCGACAGAGAGATCGCGGAAACGTTTCGGGATGCCCTGGACTGCCGGGTCGACTTCGTCTGTCATGGCGGACTACCTCTCCCCCTTCGTGGAGTTCTTGGGCGGCCGTCCGCTCAGTACGTCTGTGAGAACGTCGACTTTGACGTCGCTCGCCAAATCGGAGCCGCCTTGGTGCTTGTCGCGGAGTCGTCTCTGCTTCTCGGCTCTCAGGATATCGATCTGACCATGCAGCAGACGTCTACGCTTTGAGAGTTCCTTCTCCTCTTCGGAAAGGCGGCCAATCAGCTCCTTGAGTTCCTCATCGCTGTATGCCTGGATGTTGACCAGATAGTCAAAGGAGATGTCGTCCAATGCTTCCACGCTTTCACTATAGCGCCTGGATAAGCAACCTTCAATCTTAAGTCGAGGTATGACCCCTCTCACTGTGGTCCGGGCGGTCGTACTCCCGACTGGGGCTCAGGTTCAGCCTGAGGACTTCCGCTACTCCTCTTCGGCGAGCAAATCCTCGTATTCCTCGGCTGTCATCAGATCGTCGACCTCGCCTGGATCGCTGAGGCGTACCTTGATCAACCACCCGTTGTCGAACGGGCTCTCATTGATCAACTCAGGTGCATCTACGACCTCCTCGTTGACGTCCACGATGGAGCCACTGAGCGGCGCGTAGACTTCAGAAACGGCCTTTACCGACTCGACCTCGGCGTAGGGCGTTCCAGCGGTAACGTCCGCGCCTACCTCGGGGAGCTCGATGAACACGATGTCACCGAGGGTCTCCTGGGCGTAGTCGGTCAGGCCGAAGACTGCGACATCACCGTCTACCCGGGCCCAGTCGTGCTCCCTGTGGTACTTGAGGTTCTTGGGGTTCACATGCGCTCCTTTCTCGCCACAATCGGCTGGCGGTCATGATAACACAGCGGTTTTATCGCCAATTCCCCCGAGGGTCGCTCGCCGGTGACCGCCGGATTGTATAATCTAGAAGCGAACGCTCGGATCGAGGGAGGTCGTGCGTGGCACGTCGTAAGGGCCTTGTCATCAGTGATGAACAGATGCGCCTGGTGGATAGCATCCTCGCCAAGCTGCAGAGAGTGTCCGGGTCCACGTTCGTTGCGCTCGTTTCGACCAGCGGTCAACCCATAACCACCTCTCCTCCGGAGACACACTCCGATACCCTTTCCCTCGCGGCGCTTGCCGCCGGCTCGTTCGCGGCGACGCGCCAGCTGGCGCAGGCCCTCAACGAGCGCGAGTTCACCCTCTTATTCCACGAGGGCCAGGAATCCAATCTTCATGTCGTGCAGGTGACCGATCAGGTACTTCTGCTCGTGACTTTTGGCAAAGGGACCCAAGTGGGACGGGTCCGGCTCTATACCAGTAGAGCCTTGGCCGTGCTCAAGCCCGTATTCGAAGGTGCCGAAGATACCGGTGGGAACAAGGTCGTGATCGACAGCGAGTATTCCTCGGAGGCGGGGAAAGCCATCGATGGCCTCTTCCCCGATCCGGACTGACCTTGGCAAGGGGCAGCGAGTGGCACTGATCAATCTAGCCGCACGGGAGATCAACTACAAGATCGTCTACTACGGCTGTGGTCTATGCGGCAAGACCACCAATATCCAGTACATCCACCGGCGGGTGAACCCGGCCGCCCGGGGTCGGCTGGTGAGTATTGCGACTGAGGAAGAAAGGACCCTGTACTTCGACTTCTTGCCGCTGTCCTTGGGAACCGTGCAAGGACTGAGGACGAGATTCCACCTCTACACGGTACCGGGACAGTCGTTCTACAACGCTTCGCGCAAGCTCGTCCTGCAGGGCGTCGACGGGGTCGTGTTCGTAGTCGATAGCCAGGTATCACGGCTGGACGAGAACGTCGACAGCTATCTCAATCTGTGGGACAACCTGCTCTCCCAGGGGGACGATCTGAGCAGACTGGGCATGGTCCTGCAAATGAACAAGCGTGACCTCAGCTCCATCTTCTCGGTCACAGATCTGAACGAGTTGCTCAACCACACCGACTGCCCGGTGGTCGAAGCGTGCGCCTTGACCGGGGCAGGAGTGTTCGAAACCCTTAAGACCGCCTGCAAGCAGACGATCGCCAAGAGCGCTCAGTTTTGAGCGATCTGCGATTCTTCGATCACCGTCTCCAGGATACTTCTGTAGCTGCCGGCGACTTCCGCAGACCGCTGGTCGTCTTCGGCTTCAGCGTATACGTGGAATAGGGGCTCCTCCGCGTCGGGAAGGACCAGGGCCCACTCCGAACGGTCGAGGAAGACCTTGATCCCATCGACCAGAGAGACGCGCCCCTCGCGCAGCTTCTCCGTCATGCGGCGCATCACGGCGCCTTTGAGGTCCCACGGACACGGGGATTCGAGGTGGCTCACGTGCGAGATCGGCACCGCTGCTATCTGCTGCGACAAGGGCGCGTCGGCAGTGGAGACCAGTTCTAGTGCCTTGCCGAGGGCGTAAAGGCCGTCCATGGTGGGCAGCACCGACGGGTAGATATAGCCTCCGTCGACGCTGGCGGCGAAGACGGTGTTGGGCCGGGTGGCCTCGGCCATCAGAGTAGCCTTGGAGTACTTGGTGCGCCGGACGGTGAACCCCGTGGAGGCGACCACATGCTCCACCAAGCGGGTCGCGTGCAGCGGCACGGCCACGGCTCCCGAACCGGCTTCCCGTATGGCCTGCTGCAGGAGAAGAAGCAGGAGGGCTGAGTCCGGCACCAACTCGCCTTTTTCGTCGACCACGTAAAGATACTCGGCCCCTGGGTCCAAGATTGCCCCCAGATCGGCATCCACGGCTCGCACCAGTTGACCGACCCGCTCCGCCGCGTAGGGCAGGCTATCCGCCCGTGTGAAGCGCGCAGGTCCGCGAGAGGTGGTGTTGAGAGTGATGGTCTCCACCCCGAGCCTGTCAAGGGTGGCCGAGAAGAAGAAGGCCGGAGCCGAAGCGGAGTAATCCAATACCAGACGGGGCTGCCGTCCTCGGATGGCCACCGTGTTCCAGTTGTCGAGGAGCGAGTTCGAGTAGGTCTCTATCGCTCTAGGAGGATAGAGGACCTGCCCCATCTCCTCAATGGGAGCACGTCGGAAGTCCTCGCGGAAGAAGAGGTTCTCGATGGCCCGCTCCTTCTTGCCGGCGAGCGGGACGCCGGGAGACTCAGAGAACAGGATCTCGATCTGCTCCGGGTCTTCCAGGCACATCTGCACGTGTATGCCTCCTATGGCGTTCCCGCTTTTGATATCGAAGCGGTTGATGGCCAAGGGAGCAATGGTGAGGTCGCGCACGTTGACCCCAGTCGAGTTGAGACCGCTGATGATGGCCCGTTTGAAGACACGGCACGCGTGATGGGTGTCCCGGCTGGTGGTGACGTAGGTATCCTTGCCGACGAGGCTCCCGTAGGACATGGCCAGACGCATGGCCATGTCCGGAGTCACGTCCAAGTTGGCCAAACCACGGACGCCGTTGCGGCCGAAAAGCGTGCTGGGGCCTCTAGTCTCCCAAACGATAGACGACCGCACTGCTGAGCCGGGCTCGATTGTCTTGAAGGGGTATATCTTGACATTGTTGGCGACCACGGCGTCATGTCCTATGATCGTGCGGTCCCCGATGACGACCCCCTCGGCGATGTAGGCGTTCTCGTGCACCTCCACAGCGTCGCCGAGCACCGCTCCCTGCACCACGGCGCCGGCGGCCACGTAGACGTTCTCTCCCAGTACGGAACCGCCTACCTGGGCGCCGCTGCGCAGCACCACGTTGTCGCCCAACACCGCATGTGCCAGTACGCGGGCCCCGGGGTCGAGCCGAACGTTCTTGCCGATGACAGCCGGTCCCTCCACGTCCTCCAGGCTGTCCAGGGCCGCTCCCCGGTCTACCCAGATATTGCCCCGGAGCCGGACCCCGGGGGGAGTGAGCCGCACCTTGCCGTCGAGCGCGTCACGGTTGGCCTGCAGGAACTGCTCGAGGCTGCCGATATCCTGCCAATAGCCCTCACAGACCATCCCGTAGAGGGGTTTGCGCATCTCGAAGAGCTTGGGAAAGAGGTCGTGGCTGAAATCGTAGGGCTGGCCTTCGGGGATGTGGTCGAACACTTCCGGCTCGATGATGTAGATCCCGGTGTTGACGGTATCGGAAAAGACCTGCCCCCACCCCGGCTTCTCCAGGAAGCGCTGGATCCGCCCCTCTTCGTCCACGATCACCACGCCGAACTCCAAGGGGTTTCCCACGCTCTTGAGAGCTATGGTGACCATCGCCTGCCGTTGCCTGTGGAAGGCGATCACACTGGTCAGATCGAAGTCGGTGAGCGCGTCTCCGCTGATGACCATGAACGTGTCGTCGAGCAGGTCCTTGGCCAGGCGGATTGACCCGGCCGTGCCGGCCGGCGTCTCTTCCACCGTGTAGTCGATGTGCATGCCCAACTGGCTGCCGTCACCCAGATGATTGCGGATGAGTCGGGGCAGGAAGGCCAGGGTGATCACCACCTCGTTGATCCCGTGTCTCTGGACCAGCTCCAGGATGTGCTGGATGGTGGGCTTGTTCACCACGGGGACCATGGGTTTGGGCTGGTTGGAGGTCAACGGCCGCAAACGGGTCCCTTGACCCCCTGCCATGACGACTGCCTTCATCGGGGCCTCCTACCGGCCGTGAGATGCGCTCTAGACCGTGTAGTACCCAAAGCGAGGGACCGGAGAACAAGAAAGAGTCGGGACGGCCGGATTTGAACCGGCGACCTTCCGGCCCCCAGCCGCTTACAGGACGGTTTCAGACGTTATCCCCCACTCCCGTCTGTTACCAAATATGGGCTGCTAGCAGGGCTTTTCAGTCCTTCGCCGCAATGATCGCAAACGGTCGCAAACAGATTCCTGAGAGTTTTCGTGACCATTTTGTGACCAAAACAAGAGCCCCCGCCGGCCGAGCTTGGTTCGTAGCGGCCAATCCGAACCAGCCTGAATGCCGCTGCCTTGCGGGCCAGCCTAGCTGCTACCGACGCCGTTTACCGTAGGTGTCCAGGAAGAGAAAGAAGGTGAACGCGCCAGTCACGGCGAGGATGGTGCAGAGCAGCCCGAGGGTGCCGAAGCCGATCCACGACAACCACGACGTTCCGGCCGGCGGACGAGACTCTCTGATGATTTCCCTTAAGGTCGGCTCTTTGAACTGCCGCATGCGGTCTTGGTGCCGGTAATACTCGGCCCAGTCCACCTCGACCCCGCGCTTCTTCGCATCCTCGATCCAGCGTTGCTCGTCGTTGTCCATCTCTTCCTCCCAAAGACAGGCGGCTACGTAGAGCATAGTCCCATTCTCGGCAAAGAAAGCCCCCGTTGGCCGAGCTTGGGAGCTACCAGCGGGGGCTTGCGGTTATGGTAGACGCAGTCGTACGCCGAGGGTAACAGGGCTCTGGTTGCACTTCTCAGCGCACGTGCCGATATACGGTCTGCATGGCTTCCAACACGACCGCAAAGGGTCTGAGATGGACACTTCCGAGAAGGTGCGCGAGGACAGAGTGCGACGGAGGGCCACCCGGCAGGGCTTCACCCTATGCAAGTCACGCCGGCGCGATCCCCACGCCCTCGGCTACGGGGGCTACTGGTTGATCGACGACCAGGCCAATACCCTGATCGTCGGGGAGCATTGGGGCATGAGCCTCGATGACGTGGAAGGCTGGCTCGACCGCGATAAACAGCGGGTTAGCACCGTCAGCTTCACTCCGTCGGCGCACCAGACGCGCTGTGAGCCCCGTAGACGCATCGAGAGCCTCAAGGTAGTGGTCTAGCACCCGCCGTTTTCCAGGCCCTTCTTGGCCGCATGGATAAGAAGGCCCCCAGCGGCCAAGCGTTGACGCTACCGAAGGGAGCTCTCCCCCATGCTAGGCCGGCATTGTCCGGGGCTCTGCGGCCTCTGGCCATCATTTACCACCGTCTGAGGTGGCCTCTTTGTTGGGGGCGATGGTCTTACGGGCGTCGACGGCCTTCTGGGTGCGCTTGTCCCGCTCCCTGGGGGTGTCCCGTCGCCGCTGCTGGAGAAACTCTTGGAGGTCAGACTCCAAGACGACCCAACTCCGGCCGATGGCCGTACCTCGGATCTTGCCCTCGCGTATCCATGTCTTGATGGTAGACGGCTCCTGGTCGAGCATGCTGGCTACCTTGTCTACGGTGTACGGGGTATCGAACATGGCGGGCACGGCCTCCGTTTGTGGGTATCCTGCCCCTGTATTACCACCTTTGCGTCCGTTTCATGCGGGGAGTCTATGCGTATTGGACGGACCCGGTCTCCCCTGGCGGGCGTTTACGGTAGGCGAGGCCTGGTGGTAGGGCAATATGACTTTGGTCTTACTCGGCACCCTAGACGCGCTACTCTGGAGACGCTACCGCAACCAAAGGAGCAACCATAACCGCGATAACGCACAACTGGCAGACCATCGCGCTACTGGATGCAGACGGCCACGCTATCCCCGGAGGGAACGATCCCACCAGGGTTAAGGCCCTCGCGGAGTACCGCGCCACGGGTGGCATGACGGGCGTCTTCTTCGCCTACCCGGAGCGCCGTCAAGAAGATCGTGAGGCATGGGAGTGGGGTCCGGCGGCGGATGCTATCGACTGGACGGGGTTTCCGACCTCTTAGCCTTCACCAGAGCCTCGTAGGCGCGATTAGAGCGACGAGGTGGGATCTAAGTTTCTGCATAGCCACACGCATCGACGGCGGATTCTATGCGGCAGAAGAGTCCCAGAGGTCACGCTATCCTCCGGGGCTCACCTGTACTACTAACTGACCCCGGGGTCCAGAAACGCAAGGCCGAATAGTTCTCGTGGACATTTCGTGTCCAATCCGTGTCCAAAGGCTGTTCCCAACAGCTTCACGCCAAAGAAGAAGGGCCTGATTTCCAGGCCCCGTTTAGGTCGGGACGGCCGGATTTGAACCGGCGACCTTCCGGCCCCCAGCCGGATGCGCTACCAAACTACGCCACGTCCCGACGCGTCCAGAGTATAGCGCGCCTCCGAGGGATGGGCTACACCGGGCCGGGCAAAACCGGGATGGCCTCGCTCAAGAGGTCTCCCCTCCTGTCGGGCCGGGGGGAGTCCGCCCCTCCTCCGGAACGGGCGGTCTGGACGCCGGCCTGTTCCAGGGGAAGACGACCCGAGGCTCCTGCCGTCGCCACAGCCTGCGGAAGTTGCTGCGGTGGGCCCAGAGGACCACTGCCGACATGACACAGGAGCCCACGATGTACGGGAGCGGCTGATCGAAGAGCACCGCCATGACCGGCAACATGATGGTGCAGGCGATGGAGGCGATGGAGACTATCCGCGTCGTGAAGAGGAGCAAGAGATACAGCCCGACAAGGATGGCCATCGGCACAGGCATCATCGCTATGGCGGCGCCGGCTCCCGTCGCCACCCCTTTGCCGCCGCGGCCCCGCAGGAAGATCGAGTAGTTGTGACCGATGACGCAAGCGAAAGCCACCAGCACCGTGACGAGAGGAGTGCTCAGATACTTGGCGAGGAGGACCGGCACGATCCCCTTCAGCAGGTCGGCAAGAAGGACGGCCAGACCCAGGCGGGTGCCCAGCACCCGGAAAGCGTTGGTGGTGCCGGCGTTGCCGCTTCCGCGCTCGCGCACGTCGACGCCCTTGAAGCGTCTCCCCAGGAGGACGCTCGGCGAAAGCGAGCCGACAACGTAGCCGAGAGCCACCAGCCCGATCGCTTCCAGCGGAAGCGACGCGCTCACGAGTACCTTTCCTCTTTGCCCTCGAAGTCGATCACCAGCGGTACTCCCCAGAACCCGAAGTCCTCACGCAGTCGGTTCTCCACGTAGTAGGCGAAGGACCGGGTCACCAACGCCCGGGAATTCACCATGACCTTGAAGCGTGGCGGGCGCGTCTCATACTGCACCACGTAGAACGTCTTGATCTCCTTGACCCCCCCTGGTCTGCCCGGACGCCGGGCGCGCACTCCCTCTAGCCAGCGGTTGAGCTCGGCTGTAGGTATGCGGGTGCTGTACTGGACGTAAAGCTGCCGGGCCAGGGGCAAGATCCGGTCGACGCCGCGGCCCGTCGACGCCGACACGGTAAGCCAGCGCGGTCTCATCTGCACCTTGGCCTTGATGCGCTCTGTGGCTTTGTCCAGATCGAGGCGGGTGATGTCCCACTTGTTGAATAGAACCGCGGTGGCGCACTTGGCTCGCTGCGCTTCGTAGGCGATCTGCAGATCGAGGTCCACGAGACCCTCGCTGGCGTCCACCACGATCAGGGCCACGTCGCTGCGTTCCAACGCGCGAAGAGCGCGCAGCGAGCTGTAGTACTCTACATCGGTGGTGGTGCGTTTGCCGGGACGGCGGAGCCCGGCGGTGTCGATGAGCGTCATCGGAGTAGAGTCGAACACGAGGTCGGTGTCGATGGCATCGCGGGTCGTCCCGGGTACAGGCGAGACGATGGTCCTGCTATCGCCGAGAAGCACGTTCAGGAGCGAGCTCTTCCCCACGTTCGGCCGCCCGACGATGGCCACCCGCAGCGGGGCCTCGGTGTCGGGTTCCGCCTCGTAGCGCGGAAGCATATCGACGATCTCATCAAGGAGGTCCCCCACTCCCAGCCCGTGCTCGGCCGAGATGCCCATAGGTTCGCCCAACCCCAGCTCCCAGTATTCGTGAAGGTTCTCACGAGCAACCTGGGCGTCCTGTTTGTTGACCGCAAGCATGACGGGGACGCCACTTCGCCGCAGGAGAGCGGCGATCTCGTGATCCTGGGGAGTCACGCCCGCTTTGCCGTCAAGGAGGAACACGGCCGCGGCCGCCTCGCCGAACGGCGGTCTGGGCTTGACTCCGCACCTCGGCGCCGAAGGGCAGTTCGCTCTTCAGGTCGATCCCGCCGGTGTCGACCACCAGGAAGATGCGCCCTCTCCATTCGGCCTGTCCCTCCTTGCGGTCACGGGTCACACCCGATTCGGGAGCCACCACCGCGTCGCGAGTCCCGGTGATGCGATTGAAGAGCGTCGACTTCCCGACGTTCGGATAGCCGACGATCACGACCTTCGGGATGGCAGCCATCATGGTTCGATCTCCCGCAGGCGCTTGATCACGGCCTCGATCTGTTCAGGAGGGGTCGAGGCTCCGGCTGTGACGCCGACGAGTTTGGCGCCCCTCAACCATAGAGGGTCGATCTCGGCAGCGGTCTCTACATGGTGGGTACGGGGCTGATCGACGGCGCAGAGCTCCGCCAATCTCCTCGTGTTGCCGGAGTTCTTGCCTCCGACGACGATCACCACATCCACGTCTCGGGCCATCGCGATGGCGGCGGTCTGGCGCTGTTCGGTGGCGCTGCAGATGGTGTTGTGCACCAGTAGCTCCCGAGCGCGAGGGGCCAAGTACGCCACCAGTTCTGCCAGCCGTTCCTTGGACTGCGTTGTTTGCACCACTATGCCCACGCGAGGATTGGGTAGTTCGTCCGGGAGGTCGCGAGGAGTCTCCGCCACCAGCGACTCTTCGCCGGCATAGGAGCGCAGTGCCAGCACCTCGGGGTGATCCTGCTCGCCCACTATGACCACCAGATAGCCCTGGGCTCTCAGACGAGCGGCCTTCTCTTGAGCCGAGGTGACGAAACGGCAGGTGGCATCGAGCACGTTCAGACCGGCGGCGGCCAACTCCTCTTTCGTCTCCTTGGGGACCCCGTGGGATCGCAGTATCACGGTGCCGCATGTGGCCTCGTCGGTCCGGGATATCACCCCCACTCCCCGCTCCATCAGGTCGGCGATGACGCCAGGGTTGTGTATGAGAGGTCCCAGCGTATTGACGGGTCCCGGGGCTTCGGCGGCTGCAGTGTGCGCCACTTCGAGGGCCCGCTCCACTCCCCAGCAGAAGCCGGCGGACTCCGACAGCCTGATGGTGAGGGGGCTCATTCCTTCACTCCCGCGGTCCCGGCCAGCTCTCTGAAGGCGTCGGTGAGACGGCTACTGGTCAGGAGAGCCCTCTCCGACCGAGACATGTCTTGTTCGGGCAGCCGGAGAGGAGGACCGAAGGCCACGCGTACTTTGGGGAAGTGGATCATCCGGCCCTGCATGATCCGTTCCGTGCCCTCCATGACCACCGGGATGGTGACCACCCTTTCTCGCAGCGAGAACAGGGTCACACCCGGGTGGATCTCACCGAACCCGCCGTGCCGCTGGCGGTGCCCTTCCGGGAAGATCCCTAGAACCGCACCCGCCGCCAGGACCTCGAGAGCGCGTTTGACCGCTTGACGGTCGGCCTGCCCCCGGTCGATGGGGAAGGCTCCCAGCCTAGCGACGAACCACCCGAGAAGGCCGATCTTCCACAGCTCCGCTTTGGCCATGAAGTGGATCTGCCTGGGAGCCGACACCCCGAGAAAGAACGGGTCGAGGTTGGAACGGTGATTCGAAGCCAGTGCTACCGGGCCGGAAAGAGGGAAATGCTGCCGCCCACTGATCTCCATGCGGAAGAGCAGGCGCCACAGCGGGGGTATGAACGAGAAGGCGAAGCGATACAGCAGCGTGTCGAGCGGGCTGCGTACCATGCGGCTCAAGGTCCACTTACGGCCGCTCCCAGAAGCAGGAGGCGGCTCGGGGCCTGATAGAGCCTCGGAGCCTGAGGGCGCCTCGGACGCTGAGGGAGCCTCGGGGCCGGTCGGTGGCTCCGTCACCAGAGTCGCGGGCGAGGCGGGAGCTGTGGGGCGCGCGGCGACAGCCCGCGCGCACACCGCTTCGATGACCTCGGCAATGGACATGTTGGTGGTGTCGATCTCCACGGCGTCGTCTGCTTTGCGCAGTGGAGCGAGTTCCCGGCCGGAGTCGTAGGCGTCCCTCGCGTCTATATCGGAGATCAACTGATCGAGGGGTTGCGAGACCTCCTGGGCTTCGAGCTGCAACTGCCGACGGCGGGCCCGCTCTTCGATAGAAGCCACCAGGTAGATCTTGAGGTCGGCTCCGGGGAACACCACCGTGCCCGTGTCCCTGCCTTCCAGCACGACATCGCCGTGAGCAGCCTCGGCCCGCTGCCGCTCGGTGAAGACGGCCCGCACGGCCGGGTCGGCCGACACGGCCGACACGTTTTGCGAGACCAGTCGGCCGCGGATCTCGTCGGTGACTTCGCGTTCCCCCACGAAGACGCGGGTGAGATCGTCGGGACGTTCCACAAAGCGGATGGGCGCCGCCGCCGCAAGGGCCGCGGCCTCGCCGATGCGGTCGGGCACGAGACCGGCCTCGAGGGCCAGGAGGGTGGCGGTGCGGTACATGGCCCCGGTGTCCAGGTAGCGCATACTTAGACGGTTGGCCACCTCCCGGGCGATAGTGCTTTTGCCCGAGCCTGCAGGACCGTCGATGGCGATGATCATGGGACGAGCCTCCCCCGTCACCCGCGGGCCGGTCGTCCCAGGCCGGCTTCTTCCAACGCAGGTCGTCGGCATGTCGGTCGACCGTATATCAGCGTCTTGGCTTCCATGCGCCCCCCAGGGAAGAGAATGCCTCGGTGAAGCCCGGGTAGGAGACGGATATGCAATCGACGTCGTCGACGAGCACGCCCTTTCGAGAAGCGGCGCCCGCGATAGCTCCCACCATGGCCATGCGATGGTCGGCGCGGGGAGAGACGCTGCCTCCGTCCCAGCCATGAGGGTCACCCACCACATCCATCCCGTCCGGGTGTTCGATCACGCCCACACCGAGCGCACGCAGGATGGAGGCCATGACCTCTAGCCGGTCGCTCTCTTTGGCCCGCAGTTCGGCCGCGCCGCGCAGACGGGACACCCCGTCGGCCTTGGCCGCGGCCAGCAGAAAGAGCGGGAGCTCGTCTATGAGGCTGGGCACCTCAGCCGGGCCGACCTCCGTGGCGACCAGGGCGGAGGTACGGGCGATGATGCGCCCTTCCGGTTCGGGTCCCAGCATCTCGCTTCGCTCCAGCTCGATATCGGCGCCCATGCGCTCGAGCACGGTCAGCAGCCCGGTGCGCGATGGATTGAGACCGGAATTCTCGATGGTCACCTGGGAATCGCGCGTAAGCAACGCTGAGACCAGGAAGAAAGCGGCAGAGCTGAAATCGCCCGGGACCGCGACGGTGTCCATACACAGGCGATCGACCGGCCAGACCCGCACCGCCCCGACTCCGCCGGACACCTCTTCGCGCTGGGCCCGCCCCCCGGCGAAGCGGATCATGCGCTCGGTGTGGTCCCGAGAGGCCGCCGGTTCCACGATGGTCGTCTCCCCGTCCGCGCGTAGCCCGGCTAGAAGCAGGCACGACTTGACTTGAGCCGAGGCGATGGTCATGTGGTGGGTCAGCCCCCGCAGCGGCCCGCCTCTGATGGCGAACGGCGGCAGCGTATCCGCCTCCCGCCCCATGACCGTGGCTCCCATGGCCCGCAGGGGCTCGAGCACGCGACCCATCGGGCGTCTGCGGATGCTTGCATCACCGGTGAGCACACAGAGGAACGGCAACGAGGCCAGCAGCCCCGGCAGCAGCCGGATGAGGGTACCCGAGTTGAGCACGTCGATGACATGGTCGGGCTCGGACAGGCCGGTCCAGCCCCGCCCCTTGACTAGCAGACCGTGATTCTCCCGGTCGTCAGTCTCCACGCCTAGAGCCTCCACCGCTGCAACGGTGGCCATGGTGTCGGCGGAGCGAAGAAACCCGGCTATCCTCACGTCGCCGTCGTTCACGGCTCCCAGAAGCACCGCCCGATGCGACACCGATTTGTCCCCGGGCACGCGGATCGTCCCCCGCAGGCCCTCCGCGGCCGGCTCGAAGAACCCCCCGTTCGGATGCTCAGTCACTGCCGTCACCAGTGAAGCTGACGACCGTGGGGAAGCCCAAGCCGTCGAGTAGGGCGCCGGCCGTCTCCGCAACCTCCTCGCCCGCTATGAACAGCACCAGGTCACCCCCGACGCTGCGGCTCACGTGATGCAGCGTGAGGTCTTCTACGTTGATCCGGGCGTCGCCAAGAGCCGTCATCACCTGGGAGAGCACACCGGGTTGGTCGGGGATGCGCACCGTGACCCTGTAGAGGGTCTGCGGGGTGATGTCTTCGTACTCGAGGAGCTCCTCCCGGAAGGAGGCCGCCTTCTGGATGGCCTGGGCGATGCTCGATTCGTCACCCGCCTCCAGATGGGTGGAGAAGTCATCCAGTTCTCTCTTGAGAAGGCTGAGGGCATCCGCGAGAGCCTCCCTGTTCTCCAAGAAGATGTCGCGCCACATGGGCGGGTTGGCGCCTGCCACGCGGGTGAGGTCTTTGAAGCTGGAGCCGACACAGTGAAGAGCCCTCTTGCCCCCGACCCTGAACTCGCCCGCGTGCTCCATGAGTATGTTGGCGACCACGTGCGGGAGATGACTCACGACCGCCATGATGCGATCATGGGCAAGGGCCTCGATATGTGTAGGGCGACCGCCCAGATCGAGGATGAAGCTCTGCAGCATCTCGTACAGCTTGGGGAAGGCCGCTCCGGTGGTGCAGAGGAAGTAGGTGGCTCCCTCGAAGAGGTCGGCTCGAGCGTACCTGACCCCAGAATCAGCAGCTCCGCAGATGGGATGGCCGCCGATGAAGAGCGAGCGGGCCGCAGGGGACAGACTGTGGATGATGGCCGATTTTGTGCTGCCCATATCGGAGATGAGCCGGGGTCTGGGCTCAGCGATCGCGCACTCCTCCACCAATGCGGGGATGCTGCGGACAGGGGTCGAGACGACCGCCAGATCCGCATAAGCCGCCGCCTCGGCCGCGGTGGTGGCCGTCTCGGTGATGACCCCTTGGCGCAAGGCGGTTTGAAGGGCCGCGGGGTCGGCATCGAAGCCCACTACCTCGTCCACCCGGGCTCGTTCGCGCGCGGCCAGGGCGAGGCTTCCTCCCATCATTCCCACGCCGATGACAGCTAAGCGATGAACGCCGCTGTGAAAGTGATCCGCGGCCACGTCGTCTACCCCAGGGTCTTGCCGGTCCAGGCGACGATATCCCTGATGCGGGCGGAGACGCGGGCGAATTGAGCCGGGTCGAGGGACTGCGCGCCATCGGAGAGAGCTGTCTCGGGCGTCGGGTGCATCTCGATCATGATGCCGTCCGCCCCCGCGGCGATGGCTGCGAGGGACAAGGGCTCCACCAATTCGACCTTGCCGGCTGCGTGACTGGGATCGACGACCACCGGAAGATGGCTGCGCTGCTTGATAATGGGTATGGCCGAGATGTCGAGCGTGTTCCGGGTGGCGGTCTCAAACGTGCGTATGCCTCTCTCGCACAGGATCACCCTGTCGTTGCCCTCCTTGACGATGTACTCGGCGGCCATCAGCAGCTCGTCGATCGTGGCTGCAAGCCCCCTCTTAAGCAGCACCGGCCTGTCGACCTCGCCCACCGAGGAGAGAAGCTGGAAATTCTGCATGTTCCGGGCCCCGATCTGGATGATGTCGGAGTACGCGGCCACATCTTCCAGGTGGCGGGGATCCATCAATTCGGTAACGATCGGCAGCCCAGTAGAACGGCGGGCTTCGGCTAGGATCTCCAGCCCTTCGACGCCGAGGCCCTGGAACGCGTACGGAGACGTCCGAGGCTTGAACGCGCCTCCGCGAAGCATGGTCGCCCCGGCCTGCTGGACCAGCCTCGCCGCCTCGAGCAGCTGGTCCCGGGTCTCCACGGAGCACGGGCCGGCGATCAGGGCCACATGCCCTCCTCCCAGGCTCGTGCCACCGACCGTTATCACCGTGTCGGAACGGCGGAACTCCCGGCTCACCAGTTTGTAAGGACGGAGGATGGGCACGACTTTGTCCACGCCGGGGTAGGCCTCGAGAGGTAGGCCAGCGATAACGTCCCGTTCCCCCATGACCCCTATGACCGTGACCACATCGCCAGTGGACACATGACCGCTCGCCCCCGCACTCTCCAGCCGCTCGAGGATGCGCTCCACATCCTGTGGGGTGGCGGTCTCCTGCATTACGATCATCATCTCTGTGCTTACGATCTCCACATCAACTCTCCGGACTCAACGCTTCGGCGCTCAGACCATTCACGACGTGCGGTCCTACCTGGACCCTCGGGGCCTCGCGCACCTTCCTCATCACCGAGAGGAAGAGGTCGTTCTCGTCAGCTTCACCTATGGTAACCCGAATCCAACCGGGGCACTCCATGGCATATCCCGAACGGGTCATCACCCCGTTCTCCAGCAGGACTTGGGCGACCTCCGGACCAGGTATGGAAAGGGCGGTGACGTCCACCAGGAGGAAGTTCGCTTCGCTGGGCCTGAATCCGACGTCCATCTCTACCAGGCCGCGTGCCATCCGGTCCCTCTCCCCTGCCACGAGCTCTCGCCGCTGGTCCATCAGCTCAGGGTGGCGCAGGGCCTCGGCAGCGGCGATCTGAGCGAGCGAATCCACGTTGAACGGCTGACGCAGCTTGTCCAGGGCCTGGACCACGTCCGGATGTGCGATGCCGTACCCCACCCGCAGTCCTGCCAGCCCATATATCTTGGAAAAGGTCCGCAGGACCACGAGATTGGGATGGTCGGCCACCCAGGCGGCGGAATCTTCCCGGGCCGACGAGGTAACGAATTCCCCATAGGCCTCATCGAGGACCACTACCGTGTCCTCTGAGACTCGGCGTAATAAGGACCGCAATGCACCGGGCCCGACGTAGCTGCCGGTGGGGTTGTTGGGATTGCATATGATCAGCAGGCTTGTATTCTCCCTCACCGCCGCCAGCATGGCCTCGAGATCGTATTCGAGCTCCGGCAGAGGCAGTGCCGTGAAAGGTGCGCCATGGGTAAGAGCGATCGACCGGTACATGACGAACGAGGGATGGGGAAAGACGACATGGTTCTCCGGGCTGAGGAAGGCCTCCCCCAGAAGCATGAGCAACTCGCACGACCCATTCCCAAACACGAGGGATCTTTCGGGGACGCTCAGCCGCTGGGACAGCAGTCCGCGCAGATCGCTGCATCCTCCGTCCGGATAGCGGTTGAGCCCGTCCAGCGCCGCCTTCATGGCTTCGATCACCTCGGGGAAGGGCCCAAAAGGGCTCTCGTTGGCCGACAACCTGGCCACCCTCTCCAAGTGGTATCGCGCCTGGATGTCGGCTACCGGAGGTCCGGCCCGGTAGGGCGTGAGTCTCTCTAGGACGGGATTCAGTCTCATGTTGTCTCCGCCGTCATCCTATCCGCGTGCTTCGCGTCGCGCTCTGCGCTCCCGGCTACGGCCTCTGTCTCATCGGGAGCGTCATGATCTGAGGCTGCCGCAGAACCATTCAGTATAGAGCAGCGAGAGTGAGAGCGACCGGTGCAGGCGCCTGAGTATCGCGGCTTAGCCGGCCTCGGACGACCGGCGCAGCCGCTCCACCTCCGCCGAGGAGAGCGGGCGCACCTGTCCCACCGCGAGGCCGGCGTCGGTGAGTCCGTCGAACCGGCTGCGGTGCAACGTCTACGACGCGGTGCCCTACGGTCTCGAGCATCCGCCGGACCTGGCGTTTCCGCCCCTCGTGCATGACTAGGCGTAGCGTGGTGGTGGTCTTCCCGCTTCTAGAGCGGTCACTCGATATGAGCTCCACCGTCGCGGGCGACGTCTTGCCATCCTCGAGAACGACACCGTGGCGCAATCGTTGCAGGCTCGATCTGTCCACGGTCCCGCGCACGGTGACCAGATACTCCTTCTCCACGTGGTAGCGGGGGTGGAGCAGGCTGCGCCGCCAGTTCGCCGTCGTTGGTGAGTACCAGCAGCCCCGTGCTGTTGAGGTCGAGCCTGCCCACAGGGAATATGCGGGCCCCAGCCGGGACGCACTCCACCACGGTGGGACGCCCCCGGGTGTCCAAAGCTGCGCTCAGGATCCCTGCCGGCTTGTTGAGCAGCCAGTATTCCTTAGTCTCCCGGGTCACGGTGCGACCGTCCACCAGCACTTCCACCGATTCGGGATCGACGGAAGCACCCAGCTCCGCCGTAGTTCCGTCCACTGTGACCCGGCCGGCGCGGATGAGCTCCTCGCAGTACCGGCGTGAACCCAGACCCGCCTCGGCCAGGAACTTCTGCAGGCGCTCGGTCATTCCGGCACGGAGAGCATGCCCAGCCGACGGCGGAGATCGTCCTTCTGGGGCTCGGTGAGGGCGAAGCCCTCCAGGTCGGGAAGCTCGTCGAGGCCGGAAAGCCCGAACATGGCCTCGAACCGAGGGGTGGTCCCGTACAAGACCGCTCCTCCCGCCGCCTGCGAGCGTCCCACCTCGGTGATGAACTCCCTTTCGAGCAGCTTGTGGACGGGAGAGTCGGAGTTGACCCCTCGGATCTCGGCGATCTGTGGGCGAGACACAGGCTGCAGGTAGGCGACGATGGCCAGCGTCTCCATGGCCGCGGGCGAGAGCCGGCTGGCGTCCTCGGGCAACTCGAACAGCGCCGAGACGGCGCTCTGGCAGAGGGGGTTGGTGCGGAAGGCCCATCCCCCGGCCAGGCGTGCCAGCTCGAAACCTCGCTCCCCTTGGGGGGCGAACTCGACCGAAAGCGAACGGAGGATCTCTTTCACGGCATCGCGGTCGCCCGGCTCCTGCAGCGACAGCGCCCGCAGGATGTCCTCGAGGGAGAGCGGTGCTCCGGACGCGAACAGGATGGCTTCGACGTCGCGCCTGGTGGCTTTCAGTCTGGCGTCATCGAGGACGGCGTCGTTCATGGCCGTTCCTTACGCAGTCTTGCGGGTAGCCTGCGCGCTCACCACGATATCGCCGAACGGGCGCGGCTGGGAGATCCGCACCTCGCCCCGGGATATGAGCTCGAGGAGCGCGAACAGCGACAGCGCTTGAACGAGGGGCTCCTCTCCGCCGAAGATGCTGTTGAAGGAGAGCCGACCCTTCTTGGCGAGCACCCTGCGGATGATACTGATCTGGTGCCGCAACTCCACCTTGATCTGAGAGATGTGGCCCGTGTCCGGCTCGCGCTTGTTCGCCATGAGGCGGATGAGGCAGTCGTGCAACTCCATGACATCCCCGGTGCCGGCGATGTCATCCAGGGGGGGAAGCCTGCGTGCCGCATGCGCGGCCGGTGAGCGCAGCAGGGCGGCAGCGGCTGTCTCAGCCGACTCGCGGAGTCGGGCGGCGACGGATCTGAACTTGCTGTATTCGAAGAGCCGGGACAGCAGCTGTTCCCGAGCCTCCTCGGGCGTCATCTCGGTCTCGAGCTCCGGGTAGGCGCCAGGTAGCAACAGTCGGGACTTGACCTCCACCAGGAGGCTCATGAGGATCAGGAACTCGGTCATCTCGTCCCAGTACTGGGGCGTGGCGCTCTCTTCGGTGGCCTCCAGGTAGGCCAGGATGACGTCAAGGAGAGGGACCTCGAGGAGATCGATCTCTTCCCTGAGGACTAGGGACAAGAGCAGGTCGAAAGGCCCCTGATAGACGTCCAGATCGAGTTCCAGCGCTCTCAGAGGGGCCCCTCCGTCTTACTGATAGGCAGGCAAAAGGGCACGGAACAGGGCAATGTAGCCGCTGGTCATCTGGTCGCCTAGCGAAGAACTGTTGATCAGGACCAAGAGGATGACGATTATGAAGATCCCGTAACGGTCGATGCTCACCCAGACGTCATAGGCGCGCCTGGACAAGAAGCCGCCCACGATCCTCGACCCGTCAAGGGGCGGTATCGGAATCAGATTGAAGATCCCCAGCACCACGTTCACCTGTAGCGCAAGGAAGAGAAGCGTGAAGAGCCACTCCCGCATCGCCCCGGGCTGGTTGAGGACCGGCTCGAGCAGATTGAGCACCACCGCGAACACGATCGCGAGTGCGAAGTTGGTCAGCGGTCCCACGAGACCGACCAACATCATGCCCCGTTGCCGACTCTTGAAGTAGTAGGGAGACAACGGGGATCGGCTTGGCCCATCCGAAGATGAACCCTCCGGGGATCATGGCCGTGATGAAGAACATGGCCGTTCCCAAGGGATCCAGGTGCTTCAGTGGATTCAGGGTGAGACGGCCCCGCATCTTGGCCGTGGGATCACCCAGCTTGTAGGCAGCCAAGCCGTGGGCCAGTTCGTGGAGAGTCATGGAGAAGACCAGCACCGGTATCAAGGTGGCGAGCAGGAGCCAGTCTATGTTCATTCGCTTCTTCCCACCATCTGCCGTGCCGCCTCCAATTCTCCCTCCCTACCGCGGACGATCCCCTCCACCCGCAGTTCCTTGAGTCTCTCCAGCACGCGCCCTACGGCCGGACCTTTCTTCATCCCGAGAGCCAGCAGGTCGTCCCCGCTGACACTGAGCGTCCGGTGGCGGATATCCACGAGATACCGCCGCACTCGGGCTGCACCCGGGCCCCGGCTCCATGCCCGACAGAGCGAACACGAGTGCCTCCACGGGCGTGGCCCGCAGGGCCCGGTAGATATCCCAGTCGCTCATCTCGTCCTTGGCCAAGCGTTCGGCGAGCAAGGGCCCCACCACCACCGCGGCGCGCACCACGGCGCTGTCCGACCGCTTGAGCTTCAGCCTGTCGAGCCACAGGTACAAGCTCGTCGTGGCTCATGTTGCGAGTGACAGCGGCCAACCGCAGCCGCCAGCTTATCACCTCTCCGGTAAGGTCCAGTTCCGCTACGAGCTGCGTCGAGCCTCTTCACGAGCGCGACCGTCTTGGTCCCCGTGGCCAATTTCGGGTGGACCTCGCGGGCGACACCCAGCTCGAACAGCCGGCCGAGCGTCCACTCCACATCGGACTCGCTGAGCAGGGGGATGAGTTCCTCGCGCAGGCGGACGCTGGACAGGTCGCCCACCAGGTGCATCTCGACACAGCTCTTGGCGAAGGCCTTGGTCTGCTCGTCCATGCGGAAGCCATACCGGTTCTCGTAACGCACGGCCCGGAAGATCCGCGTCGGGTCCTCGATGAAGCTGAGGTTGTGGAGCACGCGGATGACCCCTTCCCGTAGGTCCCTGTACCCGCCGAAGAAGTCGATCACGGTGCCGAAGTCCCTTCCCCGCAGGGAGACGGCCATGGCGTTGATGCTGAAATCACGGCGAAAGAGGTCCTGACGGATGGAGGCGTGCTCCACCCGGGGCAGCGCCGCCGGGATAGTCGTAGAACTCGGTCCGGGTGGTGGCCACGTCGACGTGGAAGGGCTCACCGGCCGGGCGGAGCCAGGCCGGGGCTTCGCCCAAGACTGCAGGCGGCAGCAGCACTACCGCCGTCTTGAACTTGCGGTGAGCCCGCACCCTCCCCCCAGTTGCGCCGCCAGGCGAGTGGCGAACTGGATGCCGTCTCCTTCCACCGCGATATCGACATCGACGTTGGGCTGTTCGAGCAGAAGATCGCGGACGAACCCGCCCACCAGGTACACTCCCGCGAAGTCCTCCGACAGGGCCGAGCAGGCCCGGAACAGCGGTCCGAAGAACGGGTGCTCGGCGAGAGCCTGCATGGTGTACACGTGGGGCTCTGCCACCTGGGCTCGTTCCTGCTCCCATCGCCCCTGGTAGGCAGCGAGTACGTCGGTGCGGGTAGCGATGCCGATGACATCCTGGACTCGGGCGGTTCGCTCGGCCAGAGCGATCTCGTAGCCTTCGTCGGTGACCACCGGCACGCGACCGATGTTCCCCGCCACCATGATGCGCCGCAGCTCGTCCACGGTGGTGCTGGAGCGGGCGAAAGTGATGTTCCTGGTCATGACGCCCTTGACGGGAGCATGCCCCAGACCGTGGCGCATGGCCTTGTCGAGGTCACGGCGGGCGACTATGCCCACCACCCGGCCGCCCTCTTGGACGCAGATGCCTGAGTGGCCGTATCGCTGAGCAGTGACCAGGGCGTCGGTGACGGGGGTATCGGCGTCGATGAAACGCACCGGCCGGCTCATGATCTCTCCGGCCGTGGGCATCCCCAGATTGGTCTGGTCTAGAGTCTCGAGGAGAGCGGCGGTCACTTCCTGCGAGGTCCTGTCCCGGGTGACGGCGGAGGCAGCCTGGGCGTGACCTCCCCCGGCGATGGTCTCAAGGAGGGCGCCCACGTCCACCGAACCGGCTCGGGAACGCGCGGTGACGAACACGCGGTCCATCATGCCCACTGCCTGAATAAGGACCTCGGCGTTGACAAGCTCCATGAGCTTGTGGGCGATGACGCTCAACCCGTCCACGTAAGCGGGGATCTCGATATCCACCACGTGCACGTCGATCCCGCGCACCCGTTCGACCCTCACGGCGTCGACCATCCGCATCAGCACCTCTCGCTGCTCTCTGGTGAGAGCGCTGTGCAGGTAGCGCTCGACCAAAGCCTGCGAGGCCCCCAAGCGCATGCAGGCTGCCAGCATCTCGGCGTCACGGATGGTGGTCCGGGGATAGGTCAGGGAGCCCGTATCTTCGTGGATGCCCAGGGCGAAGATGGTGGCCTGCAGGCGGGATATCTCTACATCCCTCTCGCGAAGGATATGGAGCATCGAGGTCGCCTGTGAGCCGTCGGTGGAAAGGACCCAGTTCTCCCCCTTGACGAAAGAAGGCCGCTGGGGATTCTCCGCCTCGTGGTGATCGAAGACCACGACCTCCACGTCCGGCCGCCCACAGAGCCGGCTCAAGTCCCCGATGCGCTCGGGGTCGGCGGTGTCGACGATTATCAACTGGCGGATCTTCTCCTGGTCGATAAGCCGCAGATTGAGTATGGGGAGGCTCTCGCCGTGCAGGGAGACGAACTCGCGAACGTTCGGGTTGAGAGACCCCGCGAAGACTATGCGGCCTTCCGGATAGAGGAGGGCTGCCCCCACAGCGGCCGCCAAAGCGTCGAAATCGGCGTTCTGATGGGTCGTGATGACCGTGGGGACCTCGATGAGGGAAGGCGGGGCTGTCATGCCGTGTAGTATACCGCCGGCCGGTTCCGGAGCCTCACGTCGCCCGCTGAGTGGGGATGCGCTTGCCCGGAGAGCTTTCGGGAGCCGAGCCGACTGGCTATGATGGGTGTAGGGAAGATCACCCGCTAAGGAGGGCGCCACGTGAGCGAGAAAGTCATCTTCTATCCCGAGTACTGGGGAGGCAAGAAGCTCGCCTACCCAAACGTCCCCGCCGAGTCACCCAAGTTCGCCCGTTCGGTGGTGGCCGGCAATCTGATCTTCATTTCCGGTTGCCAGGGGCAGAACGACGAGACCGTGCAGTTGGAGACAGACGTCTTCGAAGAGCAGATGATCGTCGCCCTGGACAAAGTCCGGCATGCGATGGAAGAAGCCGGTTCCTCCATGAACAACGTGATCAAGACGGTCATGCTCTTGAAGAACCTGGAGGACTACCCGAGGATGCGGAAGACCGAGTTGGAATACTACCAGAAGTATGCTCCCATGTTGGTGGACGATCCCCCGGCGAGCACCTTCATGAAGGTCGACCTGGCCAAACCCGGCTTTCTGGTGGAGATCGACGTGATCGGAGTCGTCTCCAGGGGATAGAACCGCCGCCGATTCTTGATGCGGAGGAGCCCAGGGGCCGGCCGGACTACGGGCCCGCTCCTGCGCTCCCTTGGTCTGTCGTCGCGCTCAGCCGGGCACTTCTCTCGTCGTCTAGGGCGTTGACCAGTCCCCACGACTCAAGGACGATGGCGACCACCGCGGCGAGCGCCTGGCCCGCCGCGGCACTGTTAAGCATCACTTCACGGTGCGAGGTCCCTCCCACGTTCGTGACTACGGCTAGCATCGCCGTCTCGAGATGTTCCTCGCGAGCCGCCCTGATCTCTGCGGCGCCCGACATGCTGACGGTGGCGGCCCCCAGGGCTCTCAGCACCGCGAGCTCTGCCGGTGTTTCGTACTGTGGTCCGGGCACGGCCGCGTGGATACCGAGGGCCACGCCGGGAATGTGGACCGCCCGGCTCGAGAGTGCCGAAACGAGATCTTCTCCGGCGGCCCGGGACTTCAAGGGAGCCCCGCCGGAAGACAGGTTCTGAAAGTCAAGGATCTCCCGGGCTGCCACTGTGTTTCCCACCTGAAGCTCCGAGGCCACGGCGCCGGCAGCCGAAGCCATGGCCACGTGTCGCACTCCCCAGGCCGACAACGTTCTCACCGGCAGTTCCACTTCGCTCAGGTCGAAGCCCTCATAACCGTGGATCCTCCCCCTGAGGACGACCAGGCGACAGCCGGTCAAGTCGCCCACGACCAGGCTGTGGGCGTGGCCGAGGACGGACCCTACCCGCCAGTGAGGTATGTCCCCGTAAGGGATCGGCGGACCGATGGTGTTCAGCCCGGGTAGATCCTGCCCCGAGCCAAGGATCACAGCCACCGCCGGTGCGTCGCCCAGGCGCCCGCGTAGCCACCGGGCGGCCTCCCGAGTCTCCTCGGGTCCCACCCTCCCCGGTACTGCAGGGCCCGCTCCCGTCGGAGAGGGCTGTGCGGGGGTGTATCGGCGCCAACCGCGCTGAGGACTTAGGCGGTAGATGGACGTTCCTGCGAGCGGGCGCGCGGCGCGGCGCCCGGCCAGATATTCGTAGACCGTCGCGCCGGTGTCGGCGAACGCACCCTCATAGACCGCGTCCGGCGCCTCATCCGGACGCGGATAGAGAAGCAGGGGAGCATACTCCCGGCTATGGTCGGTGCTTGGGGTAGTCGGGTCGACCCCATGATCTGCGCTTATGAGCAGCCGGTCCTCCGGCGCGAGAGCGTCCACTATCGCCGGCAGTGCCCTGTCCACCGCCTCCAGTCCCCGGGCAAAACCGTCCACGTCATTACGATGGCCCCAGACCATGTCGAAATCGACAAGGTTGGTGAGCAGCAGCCCCTCGGTGAAGTCGATGTCATCCGAGCGCCCCAGCAGCAGGTCCAGCAGCAACGCAAGGTTGCCGGCATTGGAAGCCACCTTGACCTTCGCGGTGATCCCTCTACCCACGAAGACCTCGCTGACCTTGCCCACGGCGAGCACGGGAACGGACGCGTCGGAGAGGAACTCGAGATAGGTCGGCCCGGGAGGCGGCAGGGAAAAGTCCCGGCGGTCCGGGGTGCGAGCAAACTCACCGCTCGCTCCCTTGAAAGGCCGGGCGATCACGCGGGCGACAGCGTGCCTCCCCCGTAGCAGATCTCGGGCGATCCGGCACCATTCATAGAGCAGTTCAAGTGGGACCACATCCACGTGAGTGGCGATCTGGAACACGCTATCGGCCGAGGTATAGACGATGGGCTCGCCGCCGGCCACGTGACGGTCTCCAAGCTCGGCGATGATGGCCGTGCCGGAGGCCGGCTTGTTGCCGAGCACGTCTCGGCCGATCCGTTCCCTAAAAGGAGCCAGGATCTCGTCAGGGAAGCCATCCGGGTACGTGGGGAACGGCCGCGGGGTCACGATGCCCATGTGCTCCCAGTGCCCCACGGTGGTGTCCTTGCCCTCCGACAGGGGCATGAGCCGGCCGGGGAGGCTTAGCGGGCGACCGACGGGCGGCACACCCTTCATCGGTAGGATAGTGCCCAGGCCCAGCTTCTCCAGGAAGGGCAGGTGGAGATCGACCACGCGGCTCAGGTTGCCGAGCGTATCGGACCCTGCGTCGCCATACTCGGCCGCATCGGGCAGGGCACCCACGCCTGCACCGTCGAGCATGATGAAGACGACTCGGGGCACGGGGCTTCAGTCCTTCCTCGCTCGGGGGTGAGCGTCCCGGTAGACCTTCTGCAGATGGGCGGTAGTGACGTGCGTATAGATCTGGGTGGTGGAGAGATCGGCATGCCCCAGCATCTCTTGGACCGCGCGTAGGTCGGCCCCCCCTTCGAGCAGATGGGTGGCGAAGGAGTGGCGCAGAGTGTGGGCCGATATGTCGTCCGGTAACCCGGCCTCCCGGGCGTAGCGCTTGATGATCAGGTGTAGCCCCTGCCGGGAAAGTCGCCGCCCGCGAGTGTTGAGGAAGAGTTCGGGGGCCTTCAGCATCCCGGGCTTGCCAAGGAAGGGTCTCCCCCGCTGCTGGTAGGTGCGCAGAGCTTCCACAGCCATACGACCAAGGGGCACCACGCGTTCTTTGTCGCCTTTCCCCAGTGTGCGGACGAACCCCACGTCGAGATCGATGTCCTGCAGACGGAGGGCGAGCGCCTCGGAGGCCCTCAGACCGGCGCCGTAAAGCGTCTCGAGCAGAGCACGATCGCGGAGACCGCCAGGTGTCGCCTTCGGAGCGGCGAGCAGGCGAGCCACCTGGTCGACCGAGAGCGTACGCGGCAGATCGGACTCCAATCGGGGGCTGGACAGGGTCCGCGAGGGATCGGAGGGAGCGAGGCCGGCCAGAAGACGCTCGCGATAGAACGAGCGTATGGCGGCAGTCTTTCGCGCCCGGGTCGAGGAGCGCCATTGTCCCTCCACGAGGAAGTCGCGGACGTCGGCGGCGGAGGCCTCTTCAAGACAGGCCCCTCGCTCTTTGAGGAACAGTGCGAACTGCTCCAGATCGCGCCGGTACGAATCGACCGTGCGCTCAGACAGACCTTTTTCCAGCCGGAGGGCGCGCAGGTGGAGAGACAGAGCCGAGTCTGTTTCGGGCGTGGGCGCCATAGTATCGGGCGTGGTCGGGACTACACGCGGTCGGGACTACATGTACTCGATGGGCAACAGATACTCGAGCGGGAAATACGGGTTTCCTGTCGCCTCGGCTACCTCACGGATGGTGACCTTTCCCTCCATCACGTTGATGCCCCGGGCCAGACAGGCGTCAAGGCGGGCCGTGGCTACCGCTCCCCTGTCGGCGACGGCCAGGATGTAAGGGAGTGTCGCATTGGTAAGGGCCAGGGTCGAAGTTATGGGCACGACCCCGGCCATGTTGTCCACGCCATAGTGGATGCAGCCGTGCTTGACGAAGATCGGGTCGCGGTGAGTCGTCACCCGGGACGTGGCTACGCACCCGCCCTGGTCGATACTGAGGTCGACTATGACCGACCTTGGCTGCATCGCCGCGACCAGCGACTCGGAAACCAGGACCGGGGTCCGCGCTCCCGGGATGAGGACCGCGCCGATGACGACGTCGGCCCTCGTCACCTCTTCGGCGATGGTGAGTTGATCGCTGTGCAACGTATCCACGCCGGACAGTTGCCGCTTCAAGGCTGCCAGGGCATCGAGGTCGATGTCCAGGACCTTGGTGTGGGCGCCCATCCCCGCCGCTATATAGGCCGCATTGGTTCCGGCGATGCCTGCCCCCAGGATCACAACATTGGCGGGTTTGACGCCGGTCGCCCCACCTAAGAGTTTGCCCTTGCCCCCGCTCATGCGCTCAAGGAAATAGGCCCCCACCTGTGGTGCCAGCCGGCCGGCTATCTCGCTCATGGGAGCGAGCAGCGGCCGCCGGCCGTCGGCAGTCTCCACGGTCTCGTACGCGAGACAGGTGGCGCCGCTGTCTACGAGGCCCTTGGTGAGGGCGGGGTCGGGCGCCAGGTGCAAGAAGGTGAAGAGAATGTGGCGAGGCTCGAGGCGTTCGTATTCCTCGCGCAGAGGCTCTTTGACCTTGACGATGAGGTCGGCCTGGGCAAAGACGGTCGCGGCGTCGGGCGCGATCCGCGCCCCGGCGGCCACATAGCTGTCGTCGGAAAAGAAGGATCCCTCCCCCGCTCCGTGCTGCACGATCACCTTGTGGCCTCTGCTGGCCAACTCCTTCGTGCCTGCGGGCGTTAGGGCTACGCGGTACTCCGCTTCCTTGATCTCGGTGGGTACTCCGACGTTCATCTCGGTGACCTCTCGATCCGCATACCGGGCCTCACCTCAGAAGAACCTTTTCCACGAGGAGAAGGGTCGCCAAGGTCTTCGCGTCCGCGATCTCGTCAGGGCGCTCCAACAGTCCCCTCAGCGGGTAACGTACCACGGAGATCACCTCGTCGTCATCGGGATCGGCGGGCACCTGGGAAAGGTCCTGGGCCAAAAAGGGATACAGGCTCTCGTTGATGAACCCCGGGGAAGAGAAGAACGGCGGGAGAGGAGTCCAGCGACGCGCCTCCAGCCCCACTTCCTCCCGCAATTCTCGTTTGGCGGCCGCCAGAGGCTCCTCGCCCGGTTCGAGAGTGCCGGCGGGGAGCTCCAGGAGATCCCGGCCGATCGGGTGCCGGTATTGCTCGACCAGGAAGACGTAGTCCTCATCGTCCACGGCGGCGACGACGATCGCTCCAGGATGGTCGACCACCTCACGGAGGGCAGTACCACCTCCAGGCAGCGTGATCTCGTCGACCCGCACTTTGATGATCCTACCGTCGTAGATGCGTTCAGAAGCGACCACATGAGGCGCGGAGTCGGCCGTCCCCTTTGGGTTGGCGTGGGTCGGCGCCCCAGTGTCCGTCGGCCGGCCCGTGCGAGCCGGCCGGCGCATGTTCGTCGGCTCAGTCATGGGCTTGGGAGATCGAGGACTTGGACCGGGGCTCGAATTCGGGGGCCAGGAAGACCATCTGCAGCACGAGGGCGCACAACCGCTCCAGTTCTTCCAGGGCCAGATACTCGTCGGGACTGTGGACCTGCATCATCCCGGCGTCGAGATTGACGGTCGGCAGGCCGCGGGCGTTGAGGACATTGGCGTCGGATCCACCTCCGCCCGTGAGGAGGCGCGGTTCCAGCCCGAGAGCGGAGACCGCGGCTTTGCTCAACCGCACGACCGGGGAACGAGAAGTGAGAGCGAAGGCCCGGTACTCGTGCACGAGATTGATCTCCACGTCCACCCCCGTCCGGGCTGCGCCCTCCTGCAGGGCATCGACCATCGACGCCGCCACATGGGCGAGCTTCTCGTCGTCGTGGCTCCGGCATTCCCCGCGTATTTCACAGAGATCGGGGACGATATTGGACGCCACTCCCCCCTGGATGACCCCGATATTGGCGCTTGTCTCTTCGTCTATGCGGCCTAACGACATGGCTTCGATGGCCCGAGCCGCAGCTTGTATGGCGCTCCGCCCACGTTCGGGTTCCACGCCGGCGTGGGCTGCGCGCCCGCGGAACACTGCCCGCAGACCCTGCTGGCTGGGGGCTTTGACCGTGACCCCTCCCACCGGGCCTGAGGAGTCGAACACAGCGGCCAACGGACTCGTCAGGACGTGTTCCCCCAGGTGCTTCACGCCCACCAGGCCGGTCTCCTCAGACACGGTGAAGAACAGCTCGTAGGTAGGAAAAGGCTCACCCGTCTCCAGGAGTAGCTCCGTAGCGTGGATTAGCGCCGCTATGGCGGCCTTGTCATCGGCTCCGAGGATCGCCGGACGCGCGTTCCGGAACACTCCGGACTCGTCCAGCACCGGTTCGAGCCCGTCGGTGGGCTCGACGGTATCCATATGGGCGCCCAGCGCCAGGTGAGGTCTGGCCCCGTCTCCCTGCACCCTGCACCAGATATTGCCGGCATCTCCGCCGATCTGTGAGCCGGTACTGTCCTCGTGCGTAGCGACCCCGGCGGCCCGCAGATGAGCGGTCACGGCGTCAGCAACGGGGCGTTCACGCCGTGACGGGCTGGCGAGCCCTGCCAACTCGATGAAGAGTTCGGTGAGGCGCTCTCGCGAAGGGGCCGGAAGACCGGTCATGCACCCACGCCCAGGCTTTCTTCAGGGACTCCCGCCCCGGCAGAAGCTCTCGCCCCACAGCCGCACGTGACGGCCGCGCCCACGAAGTCCCGGAAAAGCGGGTGCGGTTTGGTCGGTCGGCTTTTGAATTCGGGGTGGTACTGGCAGGCCACGAACCAGGGATGGTCGGCAAGCTCTATCAGCTCCACCAGGCGCTCATCGGGGGTCACCCCCCCTATGACCAATCCCGCGTCCACCAACTTGCTGCGATAGACGTTGTTGACCTCGTACCGATGCCGGTGCCGCTCGTATATGACTTCCTCCCCGTAGGCGGCGTGGGCTTTGGTCCCAGTCATGAGCTTGGTGGGTGACGCGCCGAGGCGCATCGTCCCCCCCATGTCCGCCACGTCCTTCTGCTCCGGCAGCAGGTCGATGACCGGATACTTCGTGGACGGGTCGAACTCGGCCGAGTTGGCGCCGACCATACCGGCCACGTGTCGGGCGAACTCGGCCACGGCCACCTGGAGCCCCAGACAGAGCCCGAGATACGGGACTTTGTTCTCGCGGGCGTAGCGTATGGCCATGATCTTGCCCTCGACGCCTCGGATGCCGAACCCTCCGGGAACGAGGATCCCATCTGCCGTTTCCAGCCTCGACGTGATCTCTTCCTTACGCAGGCTCTCTGCGTCGACCCAGATGACCTCCAGTTCGCGCCCGTGGTGGATGGCGGCATGACGCAGCGCCTCTACCACGCTCAAATAGGCGTCTTGGAGTTGCACGTACTTACCGACAAGAGCGACCCGCACCGTGCCGGAAGCCTTCCTCACCCGCTCGGTCAGCTCGAGCCACTCGGTCAGGTCCAACGGGCCCGCCTCTAGGCCGAGCTTGTCTACCACCAGCTGGTCGAGGCCCTCGTCGCGCAGATTGAGGGGGACGAAGTAGATGTGCGGGGCGTCCACGCAGCTTATGACCGCTCTGGGCTCGACGTCGGTGAACAGCGCGATCTTGTCCTTCAACTCCTGGCTGATGACCCGGTCGGAGCGGCACACTATGATGTCCGGCTGGATACCGATGCTCCTGAGCTCGTTGACACTGTGCTGGGTGGGCTTGGTCTTCAGCTCGCCGCTGGCGTTGATGAAGGGGATGAGCGTGACATGTATGTACAAGACGTTCTTACGGCCGACATCTTTGCGGAACTGGCGGATCGCTTCCAGGAACGGAAGGCTTTCGATGTCACCGACCGTACCACCGATCTCGGTGATGACCACGTCCACGTCTAGATTCCTCGCTACTCGCGAGATCCGCTCCTTGATCTCGTTGGTGATGTGCGGGATGACCTGTACCGTCCCTCCCAGGTAGTCTCCCCTCCGCTCTCGGCGGATGACGTTGTAGTAGACAGATCCGGAGGTCACATTGGAGTCACGGGTGAGGTTCTCGTCGATGAAGCGCTCGTAGTGGCCCAGATCGAGATCGGTCTCCGCCCCGTCGTCGGTGACGAACACCTCGCCGTGCTGGTAGGGACTCATGGTGCCTGGATCGACGTTCAAATAGGGATCGAACTTCTGGATACTGACTTTGAGCCCACGGCTCTTGAGGAGGCGGCCCAGGGAGGCCCCGGTGATCCCCTTGCCGAGCGACGAAACGACCCCACCCGTGATGAAGACGTGCTTTGCCATGCTTACCCCTGCCCGCTGTGGTGGACTCAGATAGGGCGCATGACCGAAAAGCCCCGCGCCCTATCTAGTCTATCAGGCCACCTGCCGCGCTGTCTCCACCTCCGGCGCTGTCTCCACCTGTCGCTCTGTCTCGCAGCTCGCGGGCGTGAGCCATGGCCTCAGCGTCGTTCGGGCTACCACCCATCATGCGGCACAGTTCCTCCACGACGTTCTCACCGTCGAGACGCAACAAACGGGCCACGGTTGCTCCAGGAGAGCTCACTTTGTCGATAAGGTAGTGCCGGTCGGCCAAGGCGGCCACTGGGGCCAAGTGCGTGACCAGGATGAGCTGGGAGTGGGTGGCAAGCTCGCGCAGCTTTCGCCCCACAGCCACGGCGGTCCGGCCTCCGATACCGGCGTCGATCTCATCGAAGACCAGGGTCTCGCGACCGCCCGCATCCGCAAGGGCGCACTTGATGGCGAGTAGCACGCGCGAAAGCTCGCCACCGGACGCAGTGCGGGCGAGGCTTCGCGCCTCCTGTCCGGGATTGGCGGACAGCAAGAACTCCACCGAATCGGCGCCGGAATCGCGAAGTCCCTCCCACCCCGAGCGCGTGCGCACGTCGACCGTGACGACGGCGTCTACCATGCTGAGATCGGCCAGTTGGGCCCCGATGGCTTGCTCCACAAGGGGTGCCGCCTTGCGTCGCTCGTAGCTGAGGGCTTCGGCCAGTTCGAGGGCGCGCGCAGCTTGCGCGGCGCGCGCCTCCTCCAGGCGAGAGAGGTCTTCCTCCGAGCTTTCGAGGGTGTCGAGACGCTCCGCCGAGGCAAGGCCGTGAGCCACCGCGGCCTCCGTGGTTCCGCCGTACTTCCGGGCCAGATCGGTGTAGAGCCTGAGCCGCTCGTCGACCTCTTGGAGCCGGCGCGGGTCTACCGAGACCCGCTCCAGATGGCCGCGCAGCGCCCGCGACAGCTCAACGATCTGATAACGCACCTCGACCAGAGCTGAAGAGACAGCGTCGACGCTGTCGTCGACACCTTGAAGTCCGGAGAGATGAGCGGCCGCCTGAGCTATCAGATCGCCCGCATCTGGGCGGTCGTCCTCACCGGCGAGTAGGTCGGCCGCCGCGCCGGCATTCCGGAGGATGTCCTCGGCGCGGGCCAGCACTCGCTGCTCTGTCTGCAGCTGGCGTTCCTCCTCGACAGAAAGTCTGGCGGCGGTCAATTCCGCCACCTGGAAGCGAAGCAGTTCCATCTCTCGTCGTCGCGCCTCCCGGGTATCGCGGGCGATCTCGAGACGGCCGATGGTATCTGCGGCCTCCTTGTGGACGGCGCGATAGCCAGCCGCCAACTGCACCACGTCCTCACCCGCCCAGCGGTCGAGGACCGCCAGCTGATATCTGGGATCGAGCAGCCTGCGGTATTCGTGCTGCCCGGCGAAAGAGAGGAGACCGGCCACCACCTCACCTAGGGTGAGCAGGGTGACGGCCGTGTCGTTGATGAAGCAGCGGTTACGACCTTGCCTGCTGAGACGCCTGGTGATGATGATCTGCTCTCCCTCTGCGCCCACCAGGGCGGCGAGGTCCTCCGAGAACTCAGCGACCTCTGATCCGTCGAGGTCGAAGACGGCCTGGATGGCGGCTTCCTCGCCGGCCTGGCCGACAAGGCCCTCCTCGGCCCTCTCTCCCACCAGCAGCCCCAGTGCCCGGGTGAGCAGGGTCTTTCCCGCCCCGGTCTCCCCGGTCAGGACGGTCAAACCTGGATCGAAGTCCAGCACGGCATCCTCGATAAGCACGAAGTTGCGGATGGTGAGCGAGGACAGCATACGACCCCGTCCGACCGCCTAGAGCAGGCGGTCGCGGAAGTGGTGGTAGAGACTGTCTCCCTCCAGCAAGGCGAGCGACGCCACAGCCGGGCTGGTTTTCACGCGCAGGGTGCTCCCGGGCGTCAGGACGGCCACTCGTTGACCATCGACATCGATCTGACAGTCGGCATCCTCATGAGTGTTGATGACCTCGAGCACATCCTGGGGCGCGGCTACCACCGGGCGCACGCCGACCGCGTGCGCCGCCACCAGGCTGATCACGTACGCCGCCACGGAGATCCCGAGAAGCGGTCCACCGGCGGCCAAACTATAGGCGGAAGACCCGGCCGGGGTACCTACCACCACCCCGTCGCAGAGGACCTCGAAGAGAGTGACGCCGTTGATCCTGAGCGCAAGCGAGCAGGGACGCGAGTGGTCACCCTTGCCGATCGCCACGTCATTGGTGGCTTTGAAGATCTGGGGACCGAGCTCCGCCTCCAACCCGAGGATCGGATATTCCACGAAGTCGCCGTCGAGGAGGCGCGCAAGACCTCGCTCAAGGTCGTCCTTCAAGACGGTGGTGAGGAACCCCACCCTTCCCAGATTGATACCGGCCACCGGAACGTGGTGGTCGCGAGTCAGATGAAAACCGCGCAGCATGGTGCCGTCTCCCCCCAGCACCAGACAGAGACCCACCCGCTCCATGCCCTTCCCATCCGGCGGGAGTACCTGGACGCCGGCCCGGGTGAGGATCTCGCGGTGCTTGTCCCACTCGTGGCCGGGAGCCAAGACCTCGACGGCGCGCTCGGCGAGCAGGGAGAGAGAATCTCTCAGGGCCTGCTCCGCCACTGAGGGATCCCCGTGCGTACATACGACCACGCGCTTGACAGATGGTTTCACGTGCCTGTCTCCACCTCGCCCCCGCTATCAGCGGCAAGAAGCTCGTCCACCAGCTCTTCCAGCGTATCAAGTCCCGCGCCCTTTTCTCCACCTCGTGCCAGATAGAAGAAGAACTCGATGTTCCCATCGGCGCCGGTGAGCGCGGAGCGAGAGATGCCCAGTAGCTGGGTGTCGAGACGGGCGACGACGAACCGGGCCGACTCGAGAAGGACCTCGCGGTGCACGGCCGGGTCGCGGACGATCCCGCCCCTACCTACTCGGTCCGGTCCGGCCTCGAACTGGGGCTTGATCAGCACGAGGCCGCTGAAGACCGAGGCCATACAGGAGATCACAGCCGGAAGGACCTTGGTCACCGAGATGAAGGACACGTCCATCGCCAGCATATCCGGCACGTAGGGCAGCTGATCGGGAGTAAGGCTGCGGGCGTTGACTCTGTCCAAACGATGAACGCGTGGATCGTTGCTGAGCAGCCCGTGCAACTGGCCTCTGCCCACATCCAGGGCGATGACCCGGTCGGCGCCGTGGCGCAGCAGGCAGTCGACGAATCCGCCCGTCGATGCCCCCACGTCAAGCGCGGACGCGCCGGTGACGTCCAGGCCCAGCACTTCAAGGGCGTGGGCCAGTTTCTCCCCCCTCGGGAGACGAAACGAGGTCTCGTCTTGAGCCGAACATCAGCATCGACGGGCACCAGGGTACCGGCCTTGTCGCTGACCTCCCCTTCGACCATGACGCTGCCGGCCATTATCAGTCCGCGCGCCGCGCTCCGGCTCGGCACCAATCCCCTGGCAAACACGAGCTCATCGAGGCGCATGCGCGCCGCCCGGCGCATGCCCGCTCAGTCCTCGTGGCCGGGTGAAGACCCGACGAGTCGCGCGGCTGCAGCCGCTACCGACTCGACGTCCAGGCCGACGTCGCGGCGGAGGAGTGCGAGCGGGCCCTGGCCGACAAAGGCGTCGGGAAGGCCCAGACGGCGGATCGGCCGGCAGATGGCGCGCTCGGCGATGAGTTCGAGGACGGCGGAGCCGAACCCGCCCGCCAGGGCGTTGTCTTCCAGCGTCAGAACGGCGGGATGCGCCTCCAGCAGGTCGCCCAGAGTGTCGACATCGAGAGGGTGGACCCTACGCACGTTGGCGACGGACGCGCGGATCCCCTTCTTGGAAAGTTGGTCGGCGGCCTCAAGGGCGGTCTGGACCAGAGGCCCCAGCCCCAGGATCAGCAGGTCGGGACCTTCTCTAAGGACTTCGACCCACGGCCCCTCCAGGGGGAGGATGGGCCGGGCGAGGGGTATTCCCAGGCCGGCCGAACGCGGATAACGGATCATTGCCGGTCCCTCGAGGGAAAGGGCGGTGGCCAGGAGTCGTTGGAGTTCGGCCTCGTCCTTGGGGACGAAGACGGTGAGATTCGGGACGATCCGAGAGAAAGAGAGATCGAAGGCGCCGTGGTGCGTGGGCCCGTCCTCCCCCACCAGGCCGGCCCGATCGACGGCGAACACCACGGGGAGGCCCTGCAGGCACACGTCTTGGATGATCTGATCGTACGCCCGTTGGAGGAAGGTAGAATAAATGGCCACAACGGGACGCTTCCCGGCTGCAGCCATGCCGGCCGCGAAGCCTACAGCGTGGGCCTCGGCAATGCCCACGTCGAAGAAGCGCTCCGGCAGGGCCTCCTTCAGCAGGTCGAGCCCGGTCCCGGTCGCCATGGCCGCCGTTATGCCGATCACGCGCTCGTCCGCCTTGGCCAGTTCCACCATGGCCTCCCCGAAGGCGCGGGTGAAGGTCGTCGGGCCCTCCGGGTCGAGTTTCTCCCCCGTGGGGACCGAGAATCGCGGCGTGCCGTGATACCGGCCCGGTTGTTTCTCGGCCGGAGGATAGCCTTTGCCTTTGATGGTCCGGCAGTGCAGCAGGACCGGCCCGTTCACCGCCAGTGATCGCCTGATGGTCGCGCGCAGAGCCTCGATATCGTGTCCATCGACGACGCCCACGTAGGTGAAGCCCAGTTCCTCGAACAACATCCCCGGCACCAGCGCAGCTTTGATGCCGTCTTTCAACTGCCCGCCCAGGGCCGCCACCCGGTCCCCTACCGCGGGCAACCTTTGCAGTCTTTTCTCCAGATCGTGGCGGAGCCGAGAGAGCCTAGGGTCCGTACGCAGACGGGTAAGGTAGGAGCTCATGGCACCCACGTTGCGCTCGATAGACATGGCGTTGTCGTTCAGGATCACCAGGACGGGCGTGCCGAGATGCCCCGCGTGGTTGAGGGCCTCGAAGGCCATGCCTCCCGTAAGGGCTCCGTCACCGATGACCGCGACCACCCGTCCCCGGGCCGGGTCGGTCTTGTCGGCTCCCTCGTCGGGCCGGGTCTCCAGCGAGGAACTCCCTCGAAGTCGAGCCTCCGCCATGCCGACCGCGGCGCTGATGGAGCTGCTGCTATGCCCCGTGCCGTACGCGTCGTAAGGGCTTTCGGTCCGGCAGGGGAACCCGGAGAGCCCCCCGTACGTGCGGATAGAACCGAAGTCGCAGAGCCTGCCGGTCAGCAGTTTGTGAGCGTACGACTGATGCCCCACGTCCCAGATGATCGCGTCCTCTGGGGTCTGGAGTTCGGCATGGAGGGCGATGGCAAGCTCGACGACCCCTAAGCTGGCGCCCAAATGGCCCCCGTTCTGCGAGATCGTGGCGATGATCTCCTCGCGCAACTCGGAGGCGACGACGCGCAAGGCTGCCGGGTCCAGGGTCCTGAGATCCCCCGGCAGGTCGAGCCGGTCGATGAGCCGCGCGTTTCCTGTGGTCATGTCGTTCGTCTCACGTCGGGTTCCTCGGATGAGCGGATCTCGCCGATGCGGTCTTTCTGCGAGGCAGCCAAGGAACCGAGCACACCGTTCACCAGGGCGGCAGCCTCGTCCGAGCAAAACCGCTTAGCCAGTTCCACCGCCTCGTCTATGGCGACGGCGTACGGCACCCCAGATTCCCAGAGCAGCTCATAGGCGGCCAGTCTCAAGATCGCGCGCTCCAGGGTGCCGAGGCGCTCCAGACTCCAGCCGACCACATGAGGCTGGAGAAAGCTGTCGATGGCAGTATGCTCCCCCGCCACGCCCAGGACCAGGCTACGCGCATATGGGTCGATATCGGTGCCGTCTCCTCGCTCCAGAGCGGTCTGCCAGTCGCGCTCCAGGAGATCCTGCTGGTAGAGGATGAAGACGGCCTGACGTCGTGCACTTCTGCGCCCCGCGGACACGGCGGATCGCGCTCAGGCGCCTGCCGGGAACACGCCGCTGAACACGACATCCACCCCGGTGACGGCCAGACCGGTCATGTGATTCAGAGCCGCGGCGATCTTCTGGCGCGCGCCGTCGGCCAAAGACGGCAGATTCTCGCCCAGGCGGGCGTCCAGATGAACCGTGACCCGGCACTGCTGACCGGCCATCTCGACCATGACCGGATGAGTCCGCACAAGGGGCAGGGGCGCATGTACCCGCAGACGCTCGTCGTCCTCGAGCGATCCACGGACGATAGCTTCGAGCACGGACGTTGCTATCAGAAACTCAGTCATGACGATGCCTCATGTTTCCCCTGGGATTAGGCCCTCGTGACGTACTCGCGTGTGCGGGTGTCCACTCGCACAACGTCGCTGGGCTCGATAAAGAGAGGCACTTGAATGACCGCTCCCGTCTCGAGAACGGCATCCTTGGAACCTCCCGAGACCGTGTCTCCCCTGACGCCCGCGGCAGTCTCGGTGACCTTCAGGTCGACGAAGGTGGGCAGTTCCACATCGAACGGGTCGCCGTCGATGTAGACGACATCCACCTGCATGTTCACCGTCATGAGGTCGAAGCGATCCTCTAGCGTGTTCTTCGGTATCGCAAGCTGCTCGAACGTGGCCGAGTCCATGAAGACCACCTGGTCAGACTCGTCGTAGATGTAAGTCATCGGCCGAGTTTCGGTGCGCAACTGCTCGAATTTCTGCTCTGGCCGGAACGTCCGGTCGATCAGAGCCCCGGTGACGACATTGCGCAGTTTCGTGCGCACGAAGGCTCCGCCCTTGCCCGGCTTCACGTGTTGGTACTCGGCTATGCGGTACGTTTCGCCCTCGAACCTGATGGTCATGCCTACCTTGAACTGATTGGTTGAGATCACGAGCCCGGCCTCCAGCGACTGCTGCTTGTATTTCTACCAGTTACCGCCGATTACTACCTAGTGAACGTGGCTTCCGCGCCGGTGCATTGTACACCACCGGCGACTTCGCGGGCTGTTGAACGGATCAGGACAGCCGGACCGACCAAGGATCGCTCAGCCGCTTGCCGGGGAGATCAGGCGGCGCGCGGCCTCGATGTACCCATCCGGCCCTTTGCCGGCGATGGTGAAGGTCACCACCGGAGAGATCACCGAGACGCGTCGCCAGTCCTCCCGGCTGCTGAGGTCGGACAGGTGGACTTCGGCGACGGGACAGCTGACGATCTCCAGGGCATCTCGTATGGCGTAGCTGTAGTGCGTCCACGCTCCGGGATTGACGAGAAGAGCTCCCGCGTGCCGGAATTCATGGATAAACTCGACATACTGGCCCTCGTGGTTAGTCTGCCGGCAGATGCAGGCCCAGCCCAGACGCTCCACCTCCTCCGAGACCGACCGCTCCAGCGCTTGCAGGGTGATCGTGCCATAATGAGCAGCCGGGCGCTCACCCAGCAGGTCGAGGTTGACTCCGTTCAGGACGACGAGGTGCTTGGGGGAGTCGCTCATGCTCTGATGACCTCCATGCATTCCTCGAGGAGAGAAGCGGGTACGTCCATGCCCCACACCGGCTCTCCGATGGCCCGCAGCCCTACGAAGCCGCTGGAGCCTGCGACTACTTTCTTGTCCCGAGACACTGCGCTCATGATCTGGGGGAGATCCTCCAGAGGCAGGGTTGTGGGGAGCCCGAATCTGGCCATCAGGGCCCTCGTGCGCTCGCGCACCGTGCGATCCAGCCCAGTCAGCCGCTCGCTCACAGCCAAAGACACCAAAGTGCCCAAAGCCACCGCTCGCCCATGACGTATCGCCCCGTAACCTCCGGTGACCTCGAGGGCGTGGGCGACGGTATGGCCGAGGTTGAGCACGGCCCGGCCTCCCCGGTCGAGCTCATCCCCTTCCACAACGCGGGCTTTGTACCCGACGCAGGTCTTGACCAGATCGCTCATCACTCCCCGCTCACGGGCGACGACGGCGTCCGCCTCGTCCTCGAGCCTGTTGAGCAGGCCTTGGGAGTGAAGCAGTCCGTACTTGATCACTTCCCCCAAGCCGCTGGCGTACTCGCGATCCGGGAGAGTCTGGAGTGTCATCGGATCGATCACGACGACATCCGGTTGATAGAACGAACCGGCAAGATTCTTGCCGGCTTCGAGATTGACTGCCGTCTTTCCGCCGATGCTCGAATCGACCTGCGCAAGCAGACTGGTGGGTATCTGCCACAAGGAGATCCCTCTGTGATAGGTAGAAGCGGTGAAACCGGCCAGGTCGCCGATCACCCCCCCTCCAAGAGCCACCGCGATGTCGTCCCGACGGGCGCCCTGCTCGGCGAGCCAATCCCAACAGCGCTTGAGGGAACTCACGCTCTTGCTGCGTTCGCCGGGGGGCAGGACGAGGGGGTCCGGTCTGAGCGACACCTCGCCAAGGTGGGAAAGGACCCCGTCTCCCCAGAGCCGTATGACATTCTCGTCCGTGAAGACGAATAGGCGCCGGCCTTCTTCGCCCGCCGTGGTCGCGAGGCGCTCCAGGCACGAAAGCGAACCGCTGCCTCCCATGATCAGGGACGATCTGCCGGTGGATATTGTCCGCCGGCCCCACATCCCGGCTCGTTGCCGACCTGCGACGCGGACGATCTCTACGATGTCCTTAGCCAGTTCTGCCACGGTCCTTCCGCCTACTGGGACGACCCAATCGGCCACCTCTTCGTATCGAGTCTGTCGCCCGGCAAGCAGGTCCTCGAACTCGCGCTGCTCGCGAGCCAAAGGACGGCCGGTTCCTCTCGCCCGCGACCAGGCTATGGCTGGCGCGATCTCGAGGTACGCCACCCCTCCTCGACCGCGGAGGAGAGTCGCCGCCTCATCGGACTCCAAGGTCCCTCCTCCGAGAGCCACGAGGAGCCCGCCGTCATCCGTTCTGTTGGACAGAAGGGTGGCGAGAAGCTGGCTCTCGCGAGCCCTGAAGGCCGCCTCGCCCTTGTCAGCGAAGAAGGCCTCGATGCTGACCCCCTCCGTCGCGACGATCTCGGCATCCAGGTCGATGAATCGCCAGCCGAGGAGTTCGGCGGCTTTGTCTCCCACAGTCGTCTTGCCGCTGCCCATGAACCCTGTCAGCGCTAGGAACGGCGCCACAATCCTCGCTCCTCCAGGGCTGCTTCGTAGGCGTGGAGGGCCGCCCGCACTTGCTCGAGGCTGTCGCCCCCGAACTTCTCGAGATAGGTTTGGGCCAGCACGAACGCCACCACAGCCTCCCCCACCACCCGGGCTGCGGGAACGGCCACGACGTCACTCCGTTCCACGTGGGCGTCAGCCGGCTGCAAAGTCTCCACGTTCACGGAGGGAAGTGGCGCGGTAAGCGTCGCTATCGGTTTCATCGCGGCGCGAACGACCACGGGCATGCCGGTGGTCATACCTCCCTCGATCCCGCCGGCGCGGTTGGTCTTTCTGGCCACCCAGCGGTTGCCGCCTTCGTCCCGGACGATGATGGCGTCGTGGATCAGAGAACCTGGCTGAGCTGCATTCGAGTAGCCTTCCCCCATCTCCGCGGCTTTGATGGCGGGAATGCCGCCGAGGGCGCCCATGAGCCTGCCGTCCAGACGGTCATCGGGCCGGGCGTAGCCTCCCAGACCGGGGCATGATCCCCAGGCCCAGACCTCAAACACTCCGCCCAGGGAGTCCCCGGTCTCGCGCGCCTGGTCAATAGCCTCGCACATGGCTGCCGATGCCGCCGTGTCGTCGCACCCCACCGGCGACTCGTCAACTGCGTTCCAGTCGATGCTGTCCGGCCGAGCGAAGTCGGCGCTCTCGGCCAGCCCGACCGGACCGATCCGGATGACCCGGCCGCGCACGGTGACGCCCAACTCGCCCAGCAGACGCTTGCATACAGCTCCGGCGGCGACCCGCCCTACGGTCTCTCGGGCACTAGCACGCTCGAGGACATCCCTGACGTCTTGGTGACCGTACTTGGCCAGGCCGGGCAGGTCCGCATGGCCAGGCCGGGGGACGGTCACGCGTGGCATCGCGGCGCAGTTCTGCTCCTGCGGCGGCTCCGGAGACATCAGTGCCCGCCAGTTCGCGTGGTCTTTGTTCTCGACCACTACACAGATCGGAGTGCCGAGCGTGAGGCCGCGACGGACGCCGGCCAGGAAGCGGCACGTGTCGGTCTCGATCGACATGCGCTGCCCCCGCCCGTATCCTTGTTGCCTTCGGCCGAGGTCGACATCGATATCCGTTCTAGTCAGAGCCAGCCCGGCCGGCACGCCTTCGAGCACGCAGACCTCGGCCGGCCCGTGTGATTCTCCCGCTGTGGTCAAACGGAGGGTGCTCACGTCCCCTTCCTTATGACGACGGCGCCCCGCGGCGCCGGTTCAAGATACAGACCAGGGTTGCTCGACCGTTCGATGACGCTACTCGTAGACCACCGATCCGACGGTCAGCACACGCGTCTCGCTGCCGTGCAGGAGGGTGACGACCTTGCTCGTGCTGTTGATGTCGAGCACCTGGATCTGCCCCCAGCTGGTGGAGACCACATCTCCCTCACGCTTGTCCTTGTAAATGCTGTTGTCCACCTGGAAGGTTACTGCGTCGGCGTTGCCGACAACACCTATGGAAAGGATCTTCAGGAAGTGGGCGTGTACCAGGGTGGTTGTGGTAGAGGTGGAGACGGTGGGCTTCTTCGTCGTGCTCGTGGTCGGATATCGGGTAGTGGTCGTATAGCGGGTCGTGGTCGTGTAGCGGGTAGTAGTGGTCGTGTTGGGGCCGACCGTAGTGGTGGTCGTAGATTCCGTGCTCGGCGGCACGGCCTGCTGGATGAACGGGTCCTTGCTCTGGAAGGTGGAGAAAGCCTCGGCGTCGAGCGCATAGACGACTGTCGCCGGCACCGTGGTGGTAGCCGCCTGCCCGCCCGCCCGCGAGGTGGTCACGCTGTCGTCACCGGTGGTGCCGTCGTCTCCGCCAAAACACGCGAAGACCCCAGCGCTGAGAGCGAGGACGAGGAGGACCGCAACGGCCACAGACTGATGAAGCTTGGGCTTCAACACATCCTCCCTACGAACCGTTGGTGGTCGAGGTCGTTGTCTCACCGGAACCAGACTCTGTAGTCGTCGTCGACGAATCGCCGGAAGTGGTGGAGGTCGTGCCGGCATCGGTCGAGGCGGCCATCTCGAACGCATAGAGAGTCATGCTCACAGTGAGTTCAGGGCTGACGTCGGCGCTGGACCCGGTCGCTTCCGATTCCTGCGACAGCTGCAATTCCAGATTCTTGACCGCGAGCAATCGTCCTGGTCCCGCGACCATCTGTTCCGCCCGGTAGACGAAGTCACTCAGATCGAAGTAGGTCCCCGTGAACTCCAGCTCCAGGGGTATAGTGTCGAAATCGCCCGATTGTATCGGAGCACCGGGGGTGACGGCGATGAAGTCGATACCCGACTGGTCGGCCAGATCCTGGATCTGCAGGAGCAGGCTGGGGATCTGTTCGCCTTCGGGCACCATCTTGGCCAATTCAAGCAACATGCCTCGATTCTTCTCCCCCTCTTGGCGAATGGCTTCCGCTTGAGCCAACTGTGCCTGACCTGCGGTCAGAGCGGTACGTTCGGCCTCTATGGACGCCTCGGCTGCGTCAATGTCGGATCGCAGCGGACTGATCAAGAAGAACCAGGCCAAGACCACGATAACGACCAGGGCTACGCCGACGAGAACGAAACGGAGTGCGCGGCTCATCGTCACTCCACCTCCACCTGGCTGATCGGAAGCGGGGTGTCCGTGGCCTCCGGGGCGTCGACCACGGCGTCCACGGAGAAGCCTTTGACCTCGATCTCCGGGTCTGCTGCGCCCCTGGGAAGACCGGCCGAAACCAGGCTGACCCCAGACAGTGAGGGAACCAACTGGAGCCGTACGAGCACCTGCGCGACATCCTCGAAGCTATAGGTATTGCCTTCGAGAGTCAACCCGCTGTCGCTGGCGCTGGCGGCGCTCGCTTCCGCCTCTGATCCGGGCGAGGTGGGATCGAGGGTGGTGAGGGCAAGACTCTGGAACCAGGCGTTCTCAGGCACGACCAGACTGATGGCGTCCAAGATATCCGAGACCAAAGTGCGACTGGCGTAGATACCCTGCACGATCACTTCGGCGTCCACCCTCTCGCGCTGAATGTCCCCGTATTGCTCGAGGGCAGCCAGCTGCTCCTGGAGGACGGCGTTCTGTTGCTGCAGGTCCGCCAGTTCCTGCTCGCGGTCTGTCAGGGTGTTGTTCAACAGGTAGTAGCCGAAACCGATGGCGAAGATGATCACGATCGCGGCGCCAAGGAGCGCGAGCAGGCCGAAATCGGTGGTCGTCCTGCTCCTCTCAGACGGGGGGACGAGGTTTACTCGGCGGGCCATCTCATTCGTCCCCGGGGAGTGCCAAGCCGATGGGTACTGCCAGCGAGGGCGCCATGAACGCCAGGTTGGCGTCCGGGATATCAGAGGCATTCTGGGAGACATGCACGAGAGGATTGCCCAGACTGACCGGGATGGCCAGAGCCTCGCTCAGGTGCGCGTCGAGGTTCCTGACGAGCGCTCCTCGTCCGCTCAAGATAAGCTCCGCGACCCTCGGGGCGTGTTCCTGGCCCTGGTAGTAGTCGAACGATCGACGGATCTCGTCACTCAATTCGGCCGCTTCTTGTCCGAGCCGCCTGTGAGTATCGGTGACGACGTCTTCGGGGTAGTACTCGGCGTCGGCCGGCAATGGCCCCGGCAGACCCAAGCGCTGGACCATCGTCTGCGCGTCTGCGTACGGAATAGCCCTTTGCTCGCTGAGCGCGCGTGGGAAACGATCGCTTGAAAAGTTGATGATGCGCGTGAATTTCAGCACACCCTCCACGGCTACCACCAGAGTGGCCACGGACGATGAGATGTCCGCGATGCCCCTGCAGGTCCCACCATCCACTGTATCGCCCAGAAACGAGGCAGGTGGAAGGAGGGCGCGGATGAGGGCAAGGCTGGAAACGTCGACGCCAGCCACCTTGAGGCCCGCTTGTTTGAGCGCACCGAGGAACGTACCTATCATCGTCCTCTGAGCGGCAACGAGCAGCACCTCTTGGCGGGTAGCCCCGTCCGGATTCACTCGTTTCCCCACCACCTGGAAGTCCAGTACCACTTCGTCCACGGGAATCGGGATGTAGTCCTGGGCTTGGAACTCGATCGCGCCCCGTAGCTCCTCTTCGGTCATCTCCGGCATGTCGATGTTCCGGACAATGACCTTCTGGTTGCTGACGCCGACTTGAACGGAGCGGCCGCGCAGCTTGTACTGGTTGACAAGCGCCTTGAGCTCGCGGGCGAATAGATCGCCGTCGATGATCTCACCGTCCACCACCAGTCCGTCGGGCAGCGGCCAGTCATAAACCTGGCGAAGCTTGAGGTTACCCGGATCTCCGGCAACATGGAGCGCAATGATGTTCGACCCTCCGACATCCAGCGCCCACTGCCCCGATTGACGAAGGCCTAAGGCCATCGGCTCACCTTGACTCCACGGCTAGATTCAGCCTCGTTCGCTTGTACACTTCAGACTCTATCACGCCTATCAACACGAGCAATCACCTTTTGCATAGTCTTCTTGGGGTCAATTGTAGACTCTCAAGTACGAGTTTAGTAAGGTCTCGCCCACCAGCGCAGCGAGTATCGCACCCATAGCCAGATATGGACCGAAGGGTATCTTTTCTTTTCGCGAACGCTTCTGCACTACGAGCATAAAAACACCCACCAGACTGCCAAGAAGAAAGGCGGCGAACAGGGCGACCATAACGTAGGCTCCCAATACAGCGCCCATGAAGAGAGCCATCTTTATGTCTCCTGGCCCCATACCTCCGGGCCAGATCAGAGCCAGCGCGAACATGAAAGCCCCGGCGCCCAGACTACCGGCGATGTAGACCCACCACCTCTGGGGATCCAGGGCCATCGAAGCCACTAGGCCCATCACCGCGCCCGGCAACACGATCTTGTTGGGGATTATCATGTGGTCGTAGTCGATGAACGCCACCGCGACCATGGCGGCTATGAAAGCCCAGGCTACGAGCAGCCGCCAGTCTGGGCCGAAACGCCAGAAAGCCAGCACAAAGGAGACACCCGTGATCGCCTCCACCAGAGGGTACCGCGCGGATATGGACGACCTGCAGTCTCGACACCTGCCCCGAAGCATCAACCAGCTTATGATCGGGACATTGTCATAGAAACGGATGGGAGCCCCACAGGAAGGGCAGTGGGAACCCGGTCGCACCAGAGATTCGTGGCGAGGTAGGCGATAGATGACGACGTTCAGGAAGCTGCCGACGGCCAATCCCAGCAGCAGTGCGACTGCAAAGAGATAGTACTGCACTACGCCACACCCTCCCTGGAACGCTTTCGCTACCTCCGTATATCGGCCCTTTTCGCAAAGGCTTGAATAACGAAGGAGTCACGCGTCCGAGATTACCGTATTCAGTAACGGGGAGACACTAGACTTTGGTCCTATTTGACCGTGCGCGGCCGCGCGTGAGAGGCCGCTTGAGGGTACGGAAGAACGAACCTAGCCGGGGCGGTGGGTCAGGCGAGCAGGCGGTGACTCAGATCAGCCAGCCGCCTGCCTTCATCGCCTCACCGAGGGTGTCTTGACCGGTTGGGGTAAGACGGGCGAGGGGCGGCCGAAGCGGCCCCGCCGGCAGACCCAGCCACTCGACAGCCTGTTTGACCGGCGTCGGATTGGGCTCCACGAACAGGGCGTCGACCACGTCCATGATGCTGTAGTGGATATCGCGAGCGTCGGCGATGCGTCCTTGCCACACCGCCTCGCACATCGCCTTCACCTCCTTACCTACCACATGAGCGACGGCGGCGATAGCTCCGGCAGCTCCGTGACAGAGCAGGCTGAAGGTCATGATGTCTTCGCCCGAATAGATCTTGAAAGTGACCGGGTCGGTGCCCCGGTAGATCTCCATAGCCTGGTGCAGGTCGCCGGAGGAGTCTTTGAGCCCCACCACCTGAGGCACCTCACGCCAGAGGCGGATGATGGTCTGCGGGTCTATGTTGCGGCTCGTGCGGCCCGGGATGTTGTAGATGACCATGGGCAAACCGGATGCCCGAGCGATGGTGTGGAAATGATCGAAGAGCCCTTGCTGGGTGGGCTTGTTGTAGTATGGTCCCACCTGCAGGGTGGCGTCGGCGCCCAACTCTCGTGCCATTTGGGTCAGTTCTATCGCCTCCCGGGTCGAGTTGGACCCCGTAGAAGCGATCACAGGCACGCGCCGCTTCGTATGGTCGACCACGGCTCGGATCACATCAGCATGCTCCTTGTGCGAAAGAGTGGCGGACTCTCCCGTGGTGCCGCAAGGGACGAGCCCGTCGACCTTGACCTCATCGACGTAGTAATCCACCAGCCGGGCAAGACCGTCGTAGTCCACACTGAGGTCTTCCTTGAAGGGAGTGATCAACGGCAAGATGACTCCTCGCAGACCCCATTCAACCTTAGCTGCCACGACTGCCTCCCAGACTCGTCGCCCTCTCTGCGCTCGTGCGCTCCTAGGAGTGCATTATAGGGGGTGCGGGCTGCCCTGAGAAACGCGCCGGACAAAAAGAAGAGCCCACCATCACTGGCGGGCTCAAGATAATCCCGGCGACTTCCTACTCTCCCACAGGGTCTCCCCTGCAGTACCATCGGCGTTGAGAGGCTTAACTTCTCTGTTCGGAATGGGAAGAGGTGGATCCCCCTCGCTATGGTCACCGGAAACTTGAAAGCGCATTCCGGGCGCGCGTACCCTCAAATCTGCATAATGACGGAGTAATGTATTAAGTCAAGACCTCGACCGATTAGTACTGGTCTGCTGAAGACATTACTGCCCTTACACATCCAGCCTATCAACCTGGTGGTCTACCAGGGGTCTTACCTAGTTACCTAGTGGGAGATCTCATCTCGGGGTCTGCTTCCCGCTTAGATGCTTTCAGCAGTTATCAGATCCAGACGTAGCTATCCAGCGGTGCCGTTGGCACGACAACTGATACACCAGAGGTCTGTTCATCCCGGTCCTCTCGTACTAGGGACGAGTCCCCTCAAATCTCCTACGCCCACGACAGATAGGGACCGAACTGTCTCACGACGTTCTGAACCCAGCTCGCGTACCGCTTTAATGGGCGAACAGCCCAACCCTTGGGACCTACTCCAGCCCCAGGATGCGATGAGCCGACATCGAGGTGCCAAACCCTCCCGTCGATGTGGACTCTTGGGGAGGATAAGCCTGTTATCCCCGGAGTACCTTTTATCCGTTGAGCGACGGCGCTTCCACTTGCTACCGCCGGATCACTAAGGCCTGCTTTCGCACCTGCTCGACTTGTTGGTCTCGCAGTCAAGCTCCCTTGTGCCTTTACACTCTACGCACGATTGCCGACCGTGCTGAGGGAACCTTTGCGCGCCTCCGTTACATTTTAGGAGGCGACCGCCCCAGTCAAACTGCCTGCCAGACACTGTCCGGTAGCCGGATCACGGCCTACCGTTAGAAGCCCAATACACTAAGGGTGGTATCCCAAGGATGGCTCCACGCGAACTAGCGTCCGCGCTTCCCAGCCTCCCACCTATCCTGGACAAAGTGCACCAAGCTCCAATATCAAGCTGCAGTAAAGGTTCACGGGGTCTTTCCGTCTTGTCGCGGGTAATCGGCATCTTCACCGATACTACAATTTCACCGGGTCTCTGGCTGAGACAGTGCCCAAATCGTTACGCCATTCGTGCAGGTCGGAACTTACCCGACAAGGAATTTCGCTACCTTAGGACCGTTATAGTTACGGCCGCCGTTTACCGGGGCTTGATTTCAGTGCTTCGCCCGAAAGCTAACACCTCCACTTAACCTTCCGGCACCGGGCAGGCGTCAGCCCCTATACATCGTCTTTCGACTTAGCAGAGACCTGTGTTTTTGGTAAACAGTCGCTTGGGCCTAGACTCTGCGGCCTCCTCGGGCTCGAGAAGTCAATTCTGTCACCCTAACGAGGCGCCCCTTCTCCCGAAGTTACGGGGCTATTTTGCCGAGTTCCTTAGCCAGAGTTCTCCCGATCGCCTTGGTATTCTCTACCTGCCCACCTGTGTCGGTTTTGGTACGGGCACACACCAGAGCTCGCTAGAGGTTTTTCTTGGCGGCAGAGGATCGGCGGCTCGCCGGCAGAAGCCAGCTGACATCACGTCTCAGGCTTGTATGGCCTCCGGATTTTCCTAGAGACCGCCCTACGCGCTTGTCCGTGGTCGACCATCGCCACGGTCCGCTTACCTTTCCGCGTCACCCCATTGCTCAAACGCTTGGTGGTGGCACTGGAATGTTGACCAGTTGTCCATCGCCTACGCCTGTCGGCCTCGGCTTAGGTCCCGGCTAACCCTGAGCTGATTAGCATTGCTCAGGAAACCTTGGGCATTCGGCGGGCGAGTTTCGCACTCGCCTTTCGTTACTCATGCCAGCATTCTCACTTCCCATGCCTCCACGGCTGGCTTACGCCGCCGCTTCACCGGCATGGGAACGCTCGCCTACCGATCCAGCGACGCGAACGTCGCGAGGATCCCGTAGCTTCGGTATCTGACTTAAGCCCCGTTGGATTGTCGGCGCGTGAACACTTGACCAGTGAGCTATTACGCACTCTTTCAAGGATGGCTGCTTCTAAGCCAACCTCCTGGTTGTCTGTGCACTCGCACATCCTTTCCCACTTAGCCAGAATTTAGGGACCTTAGCTGACGGTCTGGGTTGTTTCCCTCTCGGCTACGGAGCTTAGCCCCCGCAGCCTGACTCCCGCGCTCTTGACTGACGGCCTTCGGAGTTTGTCTGAGTTCGGTAACCTTTAGGGGGCCCCTAGCCCAAACAGTGCTCTACAACCGAAAGTAAACACGCGAGGCTATACCTAAATATATTTCGGCGAGAACCAGATATCTCCGGGTTTGATTAGCCTTTCACTCCGATCCACAGGTCATCCCCTCCGTTTTCAACCGAAGTGGGTTCGGGCCTCCACGAGGTCTTACCCTCGCTTCACCCTGCCCATGGATAGCTCACCCGGCTTCGGGTCTACAGCATGCGACTAAAACGCCCTATTCAGACTCGCTTTCGCTACGGCTCCGCTCTCGCTTAACCTTGCCGCATACCATAACTCGCTGGCTCGTTATGCAAAAAGCACGCCGTCACAGCCACGAGGGCTGCTCCGACCGCTTGTAAGCACACGGTTTCAGGTTCTATTTCACTCCCCTCCCGGGGTGCTTTTCACCTTTCCCTCACGGTACTAGTCCACTATCGGTCACCAGTTAGTACTTAGCCTTGCGGAGGTGGTCCCCGCAGGTTCCTACCGGATTTCACGTGTCCGGTAGTACTCAGGAACTGGTTAAGGAAGAGATCGACATGTCGCCTACGGGGCCCTAACCCTCTGTGGCCCGGCGTCCCAACCGGTTCGGCTATATCGATCTTTTGTAACTTCCCGGACCGGATGCAGCCGGTCCAAAACCAGCCCTACAACCCCATACCTGATACGCCTGCACGCAATCACGCAGGTATGGTTTGGGCTCGTCCCGTTTCGCTCGCCGCTACTCAGGGAGTCGAACTTTCTTTCCTTTCCTCGGGCTACTTAGATGTATCAGTTCGCCCGCTTACCTTCTCCTGGCCTATGTGTTCAGCCAGGGATGACCAGACATTACTCTGGCCGGGTTGCCCCATTCGGAGATCCGCGGGTCGAAGGCTGTTCAGCGCCTCACCGCGGCTTATCGCAGCCGTCCACGTCCTTCATCGGCTTCTGGTGCCAAGGCATCCACCGTGTGCTCTTAGTATCTTGACGGAAGAACACATTACATATTCGTCACTATGCAGATTTCAAGGTGCGCGCGGAGCGGTGCTCCACGGACTGGAAAAGCCGCGTCCCAATCACGAGCGCGGTCTTTCAAAACTGAACAGCGTTGCCTCGAAGCGCACGATCAGACGCTTCCAAGCCAGGTCGACATACATTCCAGGTTTCCACATCCACCGCGGCGCCGACGCACATGGCGATCGGACCCTCGCGGCTTGGAATGATGTGGACCTGCGGTGTTGGTCACCGCAAATCCCTAGAAAGGAGGTGATCCAGCCGCACCTTCCGGTACGGCTACCTTGTTACGACTTCACCCCAATCACCCAGCCCACCTTCGACGGCTCCCTCCCTTGCGGGTTGGGCCACCGGCTTCGGGTGTTCCAAGCTTTCGTGGTGTGACGGGCGGTGTGTACAAGGCCCGGGAACGTATTCACCGCGACGTTGCTGATTCGCGATTACTAGCAATTCCGCCTTCATGGAGTCGAGTTGCAGACTCCAATCCGAACTGAGACCGGCTTTAAGGGATTCGCTCCACCTCGCGGTATCGCAGCCCGTTGTACCGGCCATTGTAGCACGTGTGTAGCCCTGGACATAAAGGGCATGAGGACTTGACGTCATCCCCACCTTCCTCCGGTTTGTCACCGGCAGTCTCCGATGAGTCCCCAACTTAATGATGGCAACATCAGGACAGGGGTTGCGCTCGTTGCGGGACTTAACCCAACATCTCACGACACGAGCTGACGACAGCCATGCACCACCTGTGTACGCTCCCCGAAGGGTCGGTCACCTTTCGGATTCCTACCACGTACATGTCAAGCCCAGGTAAGGTTCTTCGCGTTGCGTCGAATTAAACCACATGCTCCACTGCTTGTGCGGGCCCCCGTCAATTCCTTTGAGTTTTAGCCTTGCGGCCGTACTCCCCAGGCGGGACACTTAATGCGTTAGCTTCGGCACCGGGGGAGTCGACACCCCCGACACCTAGTGTCCATCGTTTACGGCTAGGACTACCAGGGTATCTAATCCTGTTCGCTCCCCTAGCTTTCGCGCCTCAGCGTCAGTACTGTTCCAGAGAGCCGCCTTCGCTACCGGTGTTCCTCCTGATATCTACGCATTTCACCGCTACACCAGGAATTCCACTCTCCTCTCCCAGACTCTAGCAAGCCGGTTTCCGATGCACGTTCGGGGTTGAGCCCCGAGATTTCACATCAGACCTGACAAGCCACCTACGCGCTCTTTACGCCCAATGATTCCGGACAACGCTTGCCACCTACGTATTACCGCGGCTGCTGGCACGTAGTTAGCCGTGGCTTCCTTTGGGGGTACCGTCAGCCCTTGGGCTATTAACCCAGGTGCCTTCTTTCCCCCTGACAGAGCTTTACAACCCGAAGGCCTTCTTCGCTCACGCGGCGTTGCTGCGTCAGGCTTTCGCCCATTGCGCAAGATTCCCCACTGCTGCCTCCCGTAGGAGTCTGGGCCGTATCTCAGTCCCAGTGTGGCTGATCATCCTCTCAGACCAGCTACCCGTCGTAGCCTTGGTGAGCCGTTACCTCACCAACAAGCTGATAGGACGCGGGCCCATCTCAAGGCGGAGGCCGAAGCTACCATTTGGTCGGCTCGCTTGCACGAGACGACATCGCCCGGTATTAGCCCCGGTTTCCCGGAGTTATCCCAGTCCTTGAGGCAGGTTGCCCACGTGTTACTCACCCGTTCGCCGCTCTCAGGGGACCCGAAGGTCCCTTTCGCGCTCGACTTGCATGTGTTAGGCACGCCGCCAGCGTTTGTCCTGAGCCAGGATCAAACTCTCCGTGAAGTATTGCGATACGGGCCGAAGCCCGGATCTGACTTTGAGGAGAGCTGATTAGCTCTCAAAGTATGTCTCGCGATCGGTAGGTCCGATCGCAGACGGGGGCGAGAACCGCCGTCCCACTAGAAGACGACGTCCTCGCAGATTCGTTGCTGACAGACCGGACCATCGTCAAAACGGTCCGATCCGACAACGCTGTTCAGTTTTCAAAGACCACTGCGCTCTTAGGCGCGGCCGGGAAGA
>CAWDXC010000007.1:0-22667 GCA_963806155.1 uncultured Actinomycetes bacterium | reverse complement strand
CTCTCCGCTGGAGACCGACGAAGCCGTCCCTCCCTCCACGTGGACGTTGTGTCGCTTGAAGGGGCTTGAAGGTTCACGGATGTCCTCGCAAGAATCTACGGCATCCTTCCTAAACCGGGCTCGACAGTCTTGGCGAAATCCCCAGTGTGACTTGGAGGTTATTGAACGAATCAAAGTTATAAAGGATGTAAGGAAAGCCAGGAGTAATGGTTCCGAAATGCCCGCGAGCATGCGCCGAGAAGAGGCAATCGGTGTCGATAAAGACGGCCAGGTAGGATCTGATACGTCAGGGAACGAAGAGATCATCCGAAAGAAGCTGAAGTTCGGCGACGAGGAGATCCTGGTCGCTTACCGCCACGCGAAAAGGCCGGAGCCTGTGGGCCTGACTGCCGCTGCGTACGCCGCCAAAGGTGACTTGCCGGTCTACGTTGTCGACGGACTCGGGGACCATGGCCCCCTCAACCAGCGCACCTACGACGTCACCGACGGAATAATCTGCGAGCAGGATGTTGCCATCCCATGCGTGACGGCACCATCACCTACTGCGACATATTCCGTCCCAAAGGTCAGACGAACGTCCCCGTCATCATTTCGTACAGTTTCTACGGCAAGCGGCCGAACGCCGACACTCCGGAGATCGAGTGGCAGACAAAAGCCGTTCCCTACGGCTCCCATTCCGTCAATGCGAAATTCGAAGGCCCCGACCCGGAGTATTGGTGCCACAAGGGCTATGCCATCGCCAACTACGATCCCCGCGGCATCGGTAATTCTGAGGGCGATATCGATATGTGGAGCTCTCGGGAAGGCCGCGACGGGTACGACCTGGTCGAATGGCTCGCGAGCCCAGGAGTGGTGCAGCGGCAAGGTCGGCATGCTGGGTAACTCCGCGCTTGCCATGGCTCAGTGGCGCATCGCCTCCGAGCGGCCGCCGCATCTTGCCTGCATAGCGCCCTGGGAAGGCACGGCCGACATCTATCGCGAGGCCTTCCTCTGGGGTGGATTCAACGAGAACGGGTTCTGGCCGTTTCTCATACAGATGTTGGTCGGGAGCGGTCTCGTTGAAGACTTCGCCACCATGGCCGAAGACTATCCCCTGATGAACGCCTACTGGGAAGACAAGATCCCTCAATTCGAGAAGATCGAGGTTCCCGCGTACGTGACCGTCGGGCTGGAACCACTTCCATCTTCGCGGTGCCACCATGGGTTTCAGGCACATCAGCTCCAAGCAGAAATGGCTGCGCGGGCACAGGGATTTTGAGTGGCCGGACCAGTATTCACGCGAGGGTCTCGCCGAAGCCACGTTGTTCTTCGACCGGTTCCTCAAAGGCATCCGCAATGGATTTGACGCGACCCCGAAAGTGCGCCTGGACGTCATGGATGCCTACGATTTTGACGACCAACTCGGCCGGCCTGAGGACGATTTTCCGTTGCCCAGGACCGAGTATAGGAAGCTCTATCTCGATGCTGCGAACCGGTCCTTGTCCCAGACTCCCGTCGCGCGGGAGTCGAAGTGTCACTACGATGCGAACAAAGGCAAAGCCACGTTCGACATCACGTTCGACGAGGAGACCGAGCTCACCGGCTACATGAAGCTACACCTGTGGGTCGAGGCCGACGGCAACGACGATATGGATCTGTTCATCGCGGTGCAGAAGCTGGATGCAAAGGGTAAGTGGCTGCCTACCAGCGTGATGGGCGCACCCCACCCCGGCTGCCCGGGCAAGCTTCGCGTTTCCCTGCGTGAGGTCGACGAGCAGCATCCGCATCACACCGAATTCCAGCCGTGGCATCCTTTCAAGAATCCACAGCCGCTCAAGCCTGGCGAGATAGTGCCGGTCGAGATCGAGATATACGCTTCAAGCAGGGTCTGGCACCCCGGCGAGCAGTTGCGCGTGGAGGTCATGGGGCATTACGAGCGCTATGGACTGGTTCGAGCCTTTCGCCTGGGACACCAACAACAAGGGCAATCACGTCATCCACTCAGGCGGCAAGTACGACTCGTACCTGCTGGTGCCGTACATCCCGCCCAAGTATGTCGCTGGCGACAGAGTGTATCGGTAGAGCGGATACCCCAGCGAGCCTTTGGAGGGCCCCGGCCGTCGGCCGGGGCCCTCCACGTCTACCAGTTCTTGACCGCTTCGTCGATGTAGAGGGTGTTGCCGCACCTGATTCACCCCGCGTCGGCGGTCGGAGCCGTTGCGGCGTTTGCGGCTTCGACAAAGGCGATGGAGGCTTCGATGGCCGTCGGGTCCGCGATTCCGATCGCGCCGCAACCGTCCCGTCAGTCACGCCGGTCGACGAGTCGGTACCCCATGCCCCGGACCGTTTGGATGAGGTCCTTGCCTAGCTTCCGTCGGAGATACCCGACAGAAACGTCCACCACGTTGCTCCCCGGGTCGAAGTCGTAACCCCACACGTGGTCAAGAAGCTGTTCTCTGGAGAGGACCTGGTTGGGATGGCGCATGAAGATCTCAGCAAGCATGAACTCGCGCGCAGAGAGTTCGGCATGCTTCTTGCCGATCTCGGCCCTGCGAGAGAGCAGGTCCAGTCGAACGCCTCCGGCTTCGAGAACGGTCTGCTCGACCTTGCCTTGGTCCCGGAGGCGGGCTTTGACCCGAGCGAGCAGCTCCGCGAATCGGAACGGCTTGGTGACGTAGTCGTCGGCCCCGCCCTCGAGGCCGGCAACAGTGTCTCCAACACCCTTGCGGGCCGTGAGGATGATCACCGGCAGTCTCTCCCCTCGGCGGCGGATCTCTCTCAGCACCTCATGGCCGTCCATCCCCGGCAGGCCGAGATCGAGGATCATCAGGTCGAAGTCGTCGTCCCGAGCAGCGTCGGCGGCCGCTCGACCATCCTCAACCACGAGCGTGGCGAAACCTGCCGCCTCCAACCCCTTCCGGACAAACGAGGAGATGCCGGGTTCGTCCTCGGCGATGAGTATCCGACTCATAGTGTCTCCTTGACAGGCGGATGGATCGGGAGTACCAGTGTGAATGTGCTGCCCAGTCCCACGGCGGTCTCCAACTCCACCCTGCCGCCATGCGCCTCGGCGATGCTCTTGACGATCGCGAGTCCGAGGCCCGCTCCACTGCCGGAGCGGCGTCCCCTGTCTCCTCTGGAGAAGCGCTCGAACAGGTGCTCTCGATCCTCCACGGGAATGCCTGGGCCGGCGTCTCGTACCCAGACCGAGGCCGTGTCACCGACCACCCGGCTCCCCACCGACACCGGCGTTCCGTCAGGCGTGTGCTCAAGCGCGTTGCGCATCAGGTTCATGATGGCTTGAGTGATCCGCTGCCGATCGGCGATCAGCTCCACATCCGCCACCTCTTCCACAATCCACTGCCGGCCGCCGAGGGAGTCCCCCTTGGCGGCCACTTCACGAGTCAGGTCGGCGAGATCGAGCGGTTGTGGTTGGACGAAGTCAGGCTGCTCGGCCTTCGCGAGGTCCAAGAGGTCGTCGACGATCCGCGCCATTCGGTCGAGCTCATCTGTCACCATGTCGACTGTCTGCCTCCGCTCCTCCGGGTCGTCTCCCATCAGTTCGAGGTTGCCTCGGATCACGGTTATCGGGGTGCGCAGTTCGTGACCGGCATCGTCCAGGAACCGACGCTGGGTGGCAAATGTGTCCTCCAGCCGATCAAGCATCGAGTTGAACGTCCGACCGAGTACGGCAATCTCGTCGTTTCCTTCCACCGGGATCCGCCTCGACCAGTCTGTCTCGCCGATGGACTCAGCCGTCTCGGTCAGCGTCCTTAGCGGTCGGAGGATCCTTCCAGCCGCGATCCAGGCCAAGACCGAGGCCAGAACGAAGATCGAGCCATAGACCAACGCTCCGATACGCACGACCGCGTTTACGGCACTGAGCCGGCCCTCCATGAAGATGGAGGCAACGAACACCCCGATAGTGTCGCCGTCGGACTTGAGCGGGACGGCCAGGTACCGGACCCGACCGAACTCGGCGGTTTCGACCTCACGCTGCACTGTCTCATTGACCGCCATCCATTCGCTGACGAGTGGGCTTCTGGCGAGCTTCGCTCCGCCGATGTCGGACTTGTACGGCCGGCTGCCGACGATGGTGACGATCCCCTCCCCGTCGACCGGGACATTCCGCGCCAAGAAGATGTCGAAGATGGCGGCGACGTCTCCGGCGAAAGGCTCACCGGTCTCCGGATCGATACCGGCGGCAAGCAGTCGGATTGAGGCTGCTTCCTCGTTGAGCGCCCGATCGGCTTCCACTCGACGCCTGGTCGATGAGAAAGGCCTCGCTGGAGGAGAAGAGCGGCGACGAACGCGACGGCGAGGAGACCGACGTACCAACCGAGGATCCGCATCCTTGCGGATGGGGAGTGACGACGGCGTCTTAGTCATCGGGAGTGTCGTCTGTCTACCTCATCATCGGGAGTGTCGTCCTCCACATCATCATCGGCTGCGTCGTCGTCTACCTCATCGTCCGAAGGGTCGTCGTCTATCCTCATCGGGAGCGTCGTCGTCCGGAGCGGTGGTCGCAGTGGACCGTGTGGAAGGCGTTATCGTGACGGCCGGTGAGACGGGCGCCATGGTGGATCCGCTTCCCGGCGAGTCGGTCGAATCCTCTTCTGTCAAGTCGATGGACGGCGACGGGACCACCTCGAAGTCGACCGATGGTGAAGTCTCAGCCGGAGGAGGCCCCGTGAGCGTCAGTGGCGCCGGTAGCGGAGCCACCGGGGGTGAGAAAGCGGCCGAGATCCCGACGACGGCAACCGAGATCCCGATGACGGCCGATACCGCCACCACCAACAGCGCGAGCCATGTGAGTCGATCCCTCATGATGAGTGAACCGTCCTGGGTCTAGTGGAGACTCGGTTGCGCCGAGTCCGCTCTCTTCGACTGGGTTGCCTCCCGATAGTACATCTTCTCCAGCTCTGTGGGTGGGCTGCACGCAGTATCGCGGGTGACCTGGACTAGCGCGTCAGTAGGGGCCAGGCTTGGCCCAGCCCCTACTGATCACCATCTCTGCGATCAGGAGTCGATCGAGCTGTCAGCGGAGTCGATCGAGTCAGAAGCGTCGTCCGTCGCAACGTCGAGGCTGTCTTGAGAGGAGTCGTCCGTCGCAACGTCGAGGCTATCCTGAGAACAGTCATCGAGCGAGCAATCGATGTCATCGTCACCGGTCGCCACGGTGGCCGGTGACGTGGTGCTCGGGGAAGCAGAGTGTGCCTGATCGTCAGTCACCGTGGCCTGCGACGTGGTGCTCGGGGAAGCAGCCTGTAACTGACCGGTCGTCACCGTGACCGGTGACGTGGTGCTGGGTGAGAGCCACGAGGACTCGCTGGCGGTCAACGTGACCCGCAACGTTGTGCTGGGCGAGAATGACTCACCCGTGGTGGCCTGACGCTGAAGAGTGATTGGGGACGGCACGCCGGAACTGTCCCCGGGGCCCGCGAGCGCGATTCCGGCGAACCCGAGGGCTGCCGCGGTCCCCAAGCCCGCAACGACCTTCCATTTCTTGGGTCCCTTCCACTGATCTTTCATCTGCATGGTGTCCTCCTACACTTGATGGCACAGTTGCAATGATGAGTCAGTCGGGTGAGATGTCCGTGAAGTGGCGATGAGACTTCTCTCATCGACCCTGTCGGCACTTTCCACCCAGCGTTCGGCCAGATCCAGGCGGCGACGGACCTCGATCGGCCAGGTCTCGCGTTGTACGCGAAATGGTCCGGTGGCAAGCGCCATGATCACCGCTGCCGCTCTCCTGCGGAGATCGACGGGCTCCACCCTGCGGTCCCACCTCCGGAGCAGCGTCTGCGGCGTAATCGCGCACTCGGTCAGGATGGGCAGACGTGGTCTGGAGCACCGCGAGGTGGCCGATCATTGTGGAGGGATCGTCACCAGATCTGCCCTGCCCAAAGGTGTCGATGTCGAGGACGCCCACGACCCTGCCCCGTTCGACCAGGAGCTGTGCTTCATGGAAATCTCCATGGACGGCGACGGCCGCAGGCTGGGTCTCATCTCCGATGCGCTCCACCAACTCGTCGATACGTCCCTTTTCGCCGGGGAGAATCAGTGAGAGCAATCCCGAGAGGGCCGGCAGTTGCTCGATTGGGAGATGGGGACTGTGCGGTGTCATGCGGGACGGGGAACTGCTGGAGGAGGGCTTCGAGATCTCCCGGTGCCGGCGGCGCCGCTTCAGGATCTTCGAGCGCCTGTCGAAGCGTGACACCTGGTAGGGCCTGGAGCGCGAGCACGCCGAGGTCCAGGTCGAAGCCCAGACTCGGCGGGCGCCGGGAATCTGGCTGAAAGATCGGTATGCCGACCGATGAAGTCTCTCGACTTCCGCTGGTCGGACCAGTTTGAGGTACACCAGCGTGCGATCACCTCTCACCTCGACCACAGCCCTGCGGCCCGGCCGATAGGCCCTGAGTCGTGTGCGCACTCGACCATCTGGCATCCCCAGATCACTGCACCAATTGGCCCGCGGTGCGGGGGTCCAGCGCTGCAGCCAAGCCGGGCAGTGCGGGGTCGTGGGGGACCTTCCACACGCCGATCTGGGTCCCATCCCCTTCGACGATAGCAGCGCCGTCGGGTATGTCACCCGCGCAGGCAACGATCTGGTGTTCGCCGTGGAGCCTACCGGTACATCGGGCTCGGTACCTGACGACGATGCTCTTTCCCGGCCACCACGTGACCTGCGAGGCAATGGCCTGCTCAATGATCGTTCCCGCTTCGGCGAAGACCGTGGTCAGCGGCAAGGGGACACCATCATCGAGCAGCACTTGCACCGCAGGCAGATCATCATCGTGCAGCTTCGTGGTGCTGGGATTAGTCACGCTCACATCAGAAGAATATGAGCTGCGCATAAGACGTCGATGAGGGGCACATGAGAAAGCTCTCATGCAGCGGCCAAGTGACGGTCCATTTCCCCTACCGGGCCAGCCGCAGTGAACAGGTCCTTTTGCCCTGGTCAGTTCCCGCCGATACCGGTGGCCGGCTGGCTCACCGGCGGTCATGCCACCCGGGTCGACGTCGCCCAGATCTTGTGAAACCTGCTGAACAAGGTCGAGCGAGCCGGGACGGTTACGTACGAGGAGCGCGCTGGGGAGGCAAGGCGCGGGCCTCAATTCTTGGCGTCAGGTCCCTCTCCCAGGAGTTCAACGACCGGTTCCACGTGGGGAGCGCCCCCCGCCCAATTGGCTTCGTAGCGCTTGGTCCAGAGGACCCGCTGCGACCCTTCGTCGTCTCTAACCAAGACCTCCATATGGAGGCGTTGGCGGGCACGAAACAGCTCTTTGGGGATGCGGAAGGTGAGATTCGCCTGGGTTCCCGTTCGCGTGAGCAGCTTTGTCTCCAAACCGACGAAGGAGCCGATGCTGTAGCGCAGGGTGGCCCCGCCCCTAGGGACCTCTCCGACCAACTGGACGGGAACGTGGATTATGACGAAACTGCCGCTGGCCGAGATCTCACCGGACTCGGACCCATTCTGCTCTATCTTCAAGGCGGTACCTCTCTGAGAGAAATCAGGTGGTGCATGCTAGTAAGGGCCAGCCTCAGTCGGAGAGAGCTCTGCGCCGCGCACTAGCGCTAGAACCGCCTGGTCGACTGCGATCCCTGCTCAGGCGTCTACGTCGAAAAGCTCCTCGGTCACATACACTCGAGACCACGTCCCTGAGGTCGCCCACTCCATGGCTTCGTGCGTCTCCAGCCCATCCGCGAAATTCTCGGCCCCTTCGGTGCTATCCCATTCAAACACAACGAAGATGTTCGCGGGATCCTTGATGTTGCGAAAGACTTTTCCCCCCTTTGAGCCCAACATCCGACGCCGCTCACCATCATCTCTAAAGACCGCTTCGAACTCCGACCACTTGCCGATCTTATGCTGTATGAGAACGTACGCCATCGGTTGAGCCCCTTTACCCTCTGACAGCCTAGCCCTGACTTTCTCCAGCTTACCATTCCCCTAGTGGTATGGTGGGGTGGGATGCGAGAGCCCCGACAATCAGGCTTGGCACCGTCTAAGGGGGTTTGCCTGACTAGGAGAGCCTCCCCTCTGTAAGCAAGGATGGCCCCTCTTTCGTCCGCTCGTGGTCTTCTCCTTACTCGATCGCCGCTTCGAGCCCGGCCTTAAGAGGAGTGGTCGGTCGACCGATCAGTGCCGAGAGTTCGCCGCTGCACTCGGAGAGCAGACCCGCCGCGGTGTTGTCATCCAAGGCCGCGATGAATCCGGCGGTGTCCTCGTCAAGACCCGCGCCCTTTAGAATCTGGATCATCGTGGGGACATCGACGGCCTGGTAGACTACCGGCTTTCCGAGGATGTCGGCGATGGTGCTGGCGAGCTCCGTATAGTCCCAAGCGTAGTCGCCGGAGCATTCGTAGACCTTCCCTTCGTGGCCTTCACCCAGAAGGACAGCCACCGCTCCGGCCGCGTAGTCGGCACGAGTTGCGCTCGCAACGCGACCTTCACCGGCGGCCGCGAATATGGTGCCGCTTTGCTTGGCCGTCTCGACCGTCTGCGCGTAGTTTTCCGTATACCAACCATGACGCAGGACGGTGTAGACAAGCCCAGAGTCGGCGAGGTACTCCTCGGTCGCCTTGTGCTCGGGCGCGAGAATCAACGCTGAGGTCGTGGCTTTCGGTGCGCTTGTGTAGATGATGTGCTTCACCCCGGCCGACTTGGCGGCGTCAATCACGTTCCTATGCTGCGGTGAGCGGCGGCCGACCTCATTGGAGGAGATAAGGAGCAGCTTCTCCACGCCCACAAGAGCCGCGTCCATAGCAGCCACATCGTCGTAGTCTGCCACGCGCACCTCTACGCCTGCTCGGGCCAGATCAGTAGCCTTCGCCTCATCCCGCACGATCGCGATGATGTCATTCGCCGGCTGGGTCTCGAGTAGACCCTGAATGACCAATCGGCCAAGATGCCCGGTCGCCCCTGTTACTGCGATCTTCATCTTGTTTCCTCCCTCTCCCCTTTGTGTGCATGCGAGTATACGACGCTGCCCTTAATGAAGGACTACCATATAGTGGCGACACCCAGCCACGCCTGACAACACTATTCCCCGACCGGCGGCGACATGCAAACAACCCGGAGGGGGGATTCGAACCCCCGGTACCGCGTGCGCAGGTAGCCAGCCGCCAGAATCGTCTTGGCTCTTTTGGATCAACTGTTGGGCCACTGGCCCGGGTGTATACCGGAGTCGTATCTCCGATTCATCTACCAGCCTTGGACTGCTCCGTCAACATAGAACGTGTTGCCGCCAGCAGCGCCCTTGTCCACAGCCACGCCGAAGGTCTTGCCGGACCTGGACAGACTTCCGACCTCGTAGGTGGCCGCGCCGGTGCCGCGCCAGTTCACCTCGTCGGCCTCGGCGTCAGCGGTGGGGGCCGTCGCGGCGTTTGTAGCGTCAACAAAAGTGATGGACACCTCGATCGCCGTCAGATCCGCGTCCGCGATGGCGCTGAAGTCATGGCTATCGACAAACGCAGATTCGACCGCGATCATGGCGTTGCGGACCGCGGACTTGGCGGCTGCATCCTGAGCCTTCTCGCGCTGACCGAGATAGATGGGGATTGCGATCGCCGCCAGGATGGCGATGGTGAGAATCACCACCAGGAGTTCGATCAGGCTGAAGCCTGTTTGGCCCCCTGTCCTATTGCGGATCAGACTGAGCATTGCTCGTGCCTCATCTGGCCCTCCACTTCCTGAGGACCCTCATGCGTGATCGACGTCTTCGATCGTTGCTTGGCTTATCGGCGTTCTGAAGGACAGCTTTAGGACTCTCGAATGCGGCGGCTGACGAATCGACTGCGCTCTCTGTCGGCGTTCCGCCGTCTAACCCAATTCCACTTCAACGTAGTGGTCCCGGCGGTCATCCACGAGTGGGATCGTGGCTTGCCGGTGTCCTTCTCGGTCCAGCTCGACACCATCCAATGTGGCTCGGACCATCGGCTCAGGCCCTTTCGCGACCTGCTTGACGGTGATGTGGTAGAAGGTCTCGCGGTACCGATAGTGGATCTTGTACGATTCCCATCCGGCAGGGATCAGCGGTGCCAGGCGCAGCTTGTCCACCTCCAGATGGAGGCCGATCAGCGTTTCCACGGCCAGCCGGTACATCCAGCCGGCGGCGCCCGTGTACCAGCTCCAGCCGCCCCGGCCGTAATGCGGCGGGGCGGCGTAGACGTCGGCGCATACGACGTACGGCTCGACCTTGTAGAGCTCGATGTCCGTCGGCTGGCTGCCGTGATGGATGGGGTTGAGCATCGAGAACAGCTCCCAGGCGCGCTCCACGTCGCCCATCATGGCGAAGGCCATCGCGGCCCACACTGCCGGCATGAGTGTACTGGCCCCCGTTCTCGCGGACGCCGGGCACGTATCCCTTGATGTAGCCGGGCTCCAGGGAGGACGTGTCGAAGGGCGGATCGAGCAGCTTGATGAGACCCGCGTCGCGCTTGACCAGGAGCCTGTCTACCGCCGCCATGGCCTGGCGGGCGCGCAGAGGGTCTCCGGCCCCGGATATCACCGCCCAGCTCTGGCTGATCGAGTCGATGCGGCATTCGTCGTTGGTCGAAGAACCCAAAGGCGTGCCGTCGTCGAAGTAGGCCCGCCGGTACCAGCCGCCGTCCCAGGCGTGCGCCTCTATGTTGGCCCGGAGTTCCTCCGCCTGTCCCGTGCACAACCGGGCCAGCTCATCGTCTCCACGACTCCGGGCCAGGTCCCCGAACAGGCGCAGGTTCTCGTAGAGGAACCAGGCGAGCCACACGCTCTCCCCCTTGCCCTCGCGACCGACGAGGTTCATGCCGTCGTTCCAGTCGCCGGTGCCCATGAGCGGCAATCCGTGGCGACCGAAACGCAGACCGTGCTTGATCGAACGCGACGCAATGCTCGTAGAGGGTCGCCACTTCGGTCGAGCGCTGAGGCTGGTCGTAGTAGGCCTCCTCTTCGGGATTCAATTCCCGGCCTTCGAGGAAGGCCACCGGCTCGTCGAGCACCCCGGTGTCGCCGGTCGCCAGCACGTACCGGCAGGTCGCGTACGGCAACCAGAGATAGTCGTCGGACGAATGCGTCCGCACGCCCTGCCCATCGGGTGGATGCCACCAGTGCTGCACGTCGCCCTCGCGGAACTGGCGCTCGGCGCAGCGGAGCAGATGCTCGCGCGCGATCCATGGAGTCGCGTGGATCAGAGCCATCGTGTCCTGCAATTGGTCGCGGAAACCGTAGGCGCCGCCCGATTGGTAGTAGCCGCTGCGTCCCCAGAACCGGCAGGAGAGAGTCTGATAGACCAGCCATCCGTTGGCCAGCACGTCGAGCGCGCGGTCCGGAGTCTCGAGATACACCGCGCCCAGAGCGCTGATTCCAGTGCGCCCACACCGCCTCCAATGCCTGGCGGGCGCCGGCCGGACCCCCGAATCGCTGCACCAGCTGCCGGGCCTCGTCCTCGTTGCCCGCCGCTCCGATCACGAACACGATGTCCCGCTCCTGCCCGTCGGCCAGTTCGATCTGGGTCTGCATCGCCGCGCACGGATCGAGCCCGGCGCCCGTCCTGCCCGACAACCGCACGCGCCGCATGGCCGCCGGGTCCTGAGAGCGAGCCGTTGCGACCGATGAACTCGGTGCGGTTTCCGGTGACGGTCCGCCGTGCTTCGCTCGCCTGTAGCGAAGACCACTCGGCCGGGCCGGTGGCGGGAATACGGGTTGCGGGCGAACAGCGCCCCACTGTGGGCATCCTTCTCGGTCACGACGTGCATGAGATTGGCGTGCCGCCACTCGCCCAGCACCAGCTCCCAGTACCCGGTGAGCGACAGTCGCCGGGGACGCCCGGAGTGGTTGCGAAGCTTCACGGACACGAACTTCACCGGCGCGTCCATGGCGACATAGGTGGACATCTCCGAGAAGATGCCGGATTCGTAGTGCTCGAACACGCTGTAGCCGAAGCCGTGCCGGCACACGTACCCGGACCGGCCGGGAGCCGGCAGCGGTGTGGGCGACCAGAAGGCGCCCGTCTCCTCGTCCCGGATGTAGAACGCCTCGCCGCTGCTGTCGCTGACCGGGTCGTTGTGAAAGGTGGTCAAGCGGAACTCGTGAGCGTTCTCCACCCACGTGTAGGCGCTCCCGCTCTCGCTGACGACCGTCCCGACATAAGGACTCGCGATCACGTTCGCCCACGGTGCAGGCGTGCTCCGCCCGGGTTCCAGGCTGATGACGTATTCGCGGCCGTCGAGCGTGAAGCCGCCGAGGCCGTTGTGAAAGACGCTGTCTCGCCTCGGCAGCGGCTCGATCGCTTCGACCGCCGGTTGTCGCGAGGGCTCGAGGGCTCCCGGTAGGCGCTCGGTCGGCGCGCGGCGTTGCACCTGCTCGGCGAGTGTCTCGACCGTGTCGGCGAGCACCACGCGGGCGACCGTCTGGAACAGCACCCGGTCCTCTTCGGACAGCTCTTCCGCGCGCCGGACGAAGACGCCGCCGGGCTTGTCGATGACCGCTGCTTCGGGCCCCGCGTTGATCAGGCCCATGATCTCGTCATGAAGGACCGCCCGGTAGCCCGAGAAGTCCTCGTTCAGGATCACCAGGTCTGCCGCCAAGCCCTTGATCCTCCAGTAGGCGTGGGCCTGCAGGGCCTGCTTCACGAGGTCGATGCGACTCACGTCACCGATGCGTACCAGGACGATGGGCAGGTCCCCCGAGATGCCGAAGCGCCAGAGCCCGGACTGGCCAAGCTGGTTGCGCTCGATGATGCTGGGAGCGGCTCGCCTGAAGAGCATTCCCGTGGATGACCGACGTGGCCAGCCGGCCATAGATCTGGGCGTCCGCCTCGGTGACATTGAGCAGGCGCAGCACCTCCTGGCTTTGGAACCAGGCCATCTCGAACGCACGCTCGACGAAGTGCCGGTCGCCATACTTCTCGATCAGAGCCACGGCCGCTTCGCGGGTCTCCGCGACGCCGGAGATCATCTGCACGGTGGCCGACTCGTCGGGAGACAGCGTCACCGAGCTGCGGATGGCCACGATGGGATCGAGGACCGGCCCCTCGCTGTTCGACAATGTCGCTCGTCCGTCGATGTCGTCGAACGCCACCGGGTTCGCCGCCGTTCTTCCCCGGCCTATGAACCGGGCGCGGTCGGTCTCGTACGAGGTCTCGCCGGCGACAGCGCCAGGCACCGCCAACAGATGGAACATCCACGGCGTCTGCTCCTCCGGAGTTCGGGGTCGCCGCTTGCAGAGGATGGCTCTGTGTCTGGGAAGGATCTCGGTCTGCACGAACAAGTTGCTGAAGGCGCGATGGGCCAGGTCGGCGTTCAAGGGCGCCATGACCACTTCCGCGTAGCTCGTCACCTCGATCTCGCGGGTGTCGTCGGACAGATTGGTGAGGGTGACGCGGCGGATCTCGACGTCGTCTTCGGGCGACACGCTGATCTCGGTGTGCGCTTCGATGGCATGATCGACTCTGCGGTACTCGGCGCGCGCCTGCACGAAGACCGCCTCGTAACGCTCGGCCTTGCTTCGCGTCGGCTGATAGGCGGTCGACCAGTAGCTGCCCGTCTTGCGATCACGCAGGTAGATGAACGTGCCGTAGCCGTCGCACGTCGCGTCCTCGCGCCAACGCGTCACGGCCAGATCGCGCCAGCGGCTGTAGCCACCACCCGCGTGGGTGGCCATGACGTGGTAGCGGCCGTTCGACAGCAGGTGAACCTCGGGTAGCGGCGTGTTCGGGTCGGTGAGCACGCGATGGATGGCGCCCGCCTCCGTGGCGGCGGCGCGTCCTGCTTCGGCCACCTCGCCGGCGCGCGGGTGCACGGTGACCGTATGCTTGGGCACCCGTTCTTGCAGCAGCAATTCGGTGGTGCGGACGAGCGGGTCAGAAAGAAACCGGCGCTGCATCGGTCCATCGAGCAACGCATGCGCGAGCGCCAACAGCTCATCCCCTGGTGGTGGGCCATGAAGCAGCGCACGACGGCGTGGTTCGTCCCCGGGAGCACGCGCGACGGGGTGTAGTCGATGGCTTCGTACAGTCCGTAGTCGCCAAGAAAACCATCAGCGCTGAGGGTCTGCAGATTGCGACACGCGTCGCGGGGGACGACCGTCAGCGCGAGTGCGGTCGCGTAGGGAGCGATGACCAGATCCTCCGCCAGTCCGCGCTTGAAGCCCAGCCCGGGGACGCCGAACGCTCGGTACTGATAGACCTGATTCATGTCGACGGCGTTGTAGCACGACTCCGAGATGCCCCAAGGAACGTGACGTTGCCGTCCGTACTCGATCTGGCGCGAGACGGCGCCCTGGCAGGCCTGCTCCAGCAGCGTGTTCTCGTAGCTGGGCAGGAACAGCCGCGGCATGAGGTACTCGAACATCGAGCCGCTCCACGAGATCAAGCTGATGTCGCCACCATGACTCGTAAGCAGGCGGCCCAGAGCGAACCAGTGTTTTTGGGGCACCTGGCCCTCCGCGATGAGCAAGAAACTCGTCAGGCGGGCTTCAGATGCCAGCAGGTCGTACCAGCCCGGATCTCGCCGCCGCTCGCCCACGTCGTAGCCGATGCTCAGCAGGTCTCGCGCCGGATCGTAGAGGAAATCGAAATCCATCGCCGACAGCTCATGACACCGGGCGATCAGACTGTCGATGACCCCCAGCCGCTTCTCCGCCGCGGATCCGCCACCGGGTGACCGTTGCCCGGGGTCATCGGGAAGCGCAGATCGCTGCGGCCACCTCCTCCAAGGTGGGGAGCGTGTCGGAGTGGCGGGGTTCGGGCACCAACGACCTCAGGTCGTCGCGAAATCTGCGGCATTGGCGATTGAGCGCGCGTGCCCAGTATCGGAACTCGCCCGCGTTCTCCGCGGACGGTGCGGCGACCAATCCCTTGGTGGCGCGGTAGAGCTCCTCCAGCAACGCTTGCGCGCGCCTGCGTCTCTCCCCACCACCATTCACCGACTGAAGCGTGCTCTGCAAGGACTTGATCTGCTTCTCTACCTCGGGAGCCGGCGGCGACGGCGTGTGCGCGGCCAGCGCCAGCAGGGTGTCCTCGAGGCCGTCGAACGTGCGATGGCTCAGCACCGGCTGGTTCTTCAGCTCGCCGAGGCCCGCTCGCAAGGCCAGCAGGCTCCCGGCCAGATTGCCGCTATCGACAGAGGAGATGTACTGCGGGTGGAGCGGTTGCAGCGTGCGCGTGTCGTACCAGTTGTAGAAATGGCCGCGGAAGCGCTCGAGTTTCTCCATCGTTCTCAGGGCCCGATCGGTCCTGCGCAGAAACTCGCCGGTGGAGATGTATCCGAAATCGTGCGCGGCCAGATTCGCCAGAAGCGCCATTCCCATGTTCGTCGGAGACGTGCGCGGGGCGACCGTTGGAGACGGATACTCCTGGTAGTTGTCGGGCGGCAGCCAGTTGTGCTCGGGACCGACGAAATCGGCGAAGTAGCGCCACGTCCGCCGGGACAAGCCCCGCAGGAACATCTGTTGCTGGCTGGTCAGGGCCGACGCGAGCGGCCGCAAGGGCGCTGCTGATCCACCAGCCGACGATGGGCGACACCAGCCAGAGCACCAGCACCGGGAGCGACAAACGGCCAATCGGCCAAACGGGTGTTCGGCACGAAGACCAGTACCACCGCCAGGGCGACGGCCAAGACAGGGCCGATCCACATCTCAAGAAGGAAGCCCTGCGGCGTGCGGCGCGCGTTGCGGCGGCCATAAGAGGGCATGTGCCACAGCAGCAGGCCGCGCCGGGTGAAGAGCATCTTCACGCCCGAGCGGAGAATGGCGTCCAGGTAGACAAGCGCGTCGTACGGCAGGAGGACCAGTGTCAACAACGCGCGCACGAGCGGACGGGCCGCGGACTTGCCGGTGAGCAGCAAGTGTACCGGCCATCCCCATTCTTCAGGCTTTCGGACGAGCTCGATGGCCGCGGTCAGCAGGGGAGGCAGGAACAACGCCCCGGCGACCAGCAGTCCCCACAACCACGAGGGTCCTGGGCCCCACAGCCATCCCCCCAGCAGCAGCGCGACGAGCGCCGCCGGCACGAGGCTGCGGCGCAGGTTGTCGAAAAGCTTCCAGACCGACAGCGGCGAGAGTGGATTCGGCCGCCGTTTCCCATCCGGCCCGGGCACACGGGGAAGCAGCCAGCCGGCAAGCTGCCAGTCGCCCCTTGTCCAGCGGTGCCTCCGGCTGGCCTCCATGGCGTAGCTGATCGGATGCTCTTCGATGAGGTCGACGTCCGTCACCAGGGCCGAGCGCGCGTAGCCGCCCTCCAGGAGGTCGTGACTGAGGATCAGGTTCTCCGGAAAACGACCGTGCACGGCCCGCGAGAACGCCTCGACGTCGTAGATGCCCTTGCCGATGAACGAACCTTCGCCGAAGAGATCCTGATAGACGTCGGAGACCTCGCGCGTGTACGGATCGATGCCCGCTTCGCCGGCGAACAGACGCGTGAACCAAGAACCGCTGGTGCTCGTGAGACTGATCGAGGCGCGCGGCTGCAGGATCGCGTAACCCTCGACCACGCGGCCCTTCTTCGCGTCGTACAACGGCCGATTGAGCGGATGAGCCATGTTGCCGACGAGCGTGTACGCTGCGTCGCGGGGCAGTTGCGTGTCGGTGTCGAGGGTGATGACGTACCTGATCGACCCGAGGACGGACCGATCACCGACTATGTCGGAAAACGCCGATGCGGCCCCTCCGGCGATCCGGGTCGACGGGGCCTCTCCCGACCGGGCCTCCAGCAGAAGCGCGTTGAACTGCTCGAGCTTGCCCCGCTTGCGTTCGTAGCCCATCCAGACCCGATCGTACGGATTCCACACCCTTGGGCGGTGAAACAGATAGAAGATGCCGGGGCGGTCCTCGCGGTACGTATCGTTGAGCGCCTCGATGCCGGCGCGGGCCAGGCCGACCAACATCTCATCGCCCGGCTGGGTGCGCTCGGGAGCGTCGCGGAAGTCCGTGAGCAGAGCAAAGAACAGGTTGGGGTCACGATTGCCGAGATAGCGTATCTCCAGAGCTTCCAGAAGATCCGCGACGTCTTCTTCGCGAGCTGACCAAGGTGGGGACGACCACCATCGTCCGATGATCAGCCGGGATGCCGTCGGAGAAGTCCAGCCGAGGCAGCGCCCGTGGCGGCACGGTGACCGTGATCAACATGTTGACGATGGGAACGACCAGCGCCGAGGCGGCAAGAAGGCCGACGATGGCGAAGAACACCGACCAGCCGTAACCCTGCTCGAATGCACCTACGTAGACGAACAGGAAGGCCACGGCCAGCCCGGTGAGTAGCAGAATGGGTGCGAGGTACAAGAACAGGCGAAAAGACCGGGCGACCCGGGTGACCCGCACCATGAACGGCACCTTGCTGTCCATCGCCCGCTCCAGCGCGGGCCGGCCCTTGCCGATGAGGTAATAGACCGACGTGGGCGCTGCGATCCTCTCGCCCCGATCGACGCTCAGCGGCCTGGGCAAGGCGCCAGAGCCGCCCGCGTCACCTCCAGTTCGCTATGCACGCTGCCGCTCGTTACGGCCTCGACCGCATGCCGGTAGCGGTCGCGCGTGGGGAAATCCTGCGACGCGTAGACTCCTGCCGGATCGAGGCGCAGTAGATGCTCGACCAGGCTAAGTTCCTCGACGAACTTTCCCCAGTCCATTGCCGATATGAAGCGCAGGCTCCCCACGCTGTTCGCGATGGAGATCTGATCGGCCGCCGCCGTGCGGCTGGCCGCCTCCAGGAGCTGCACCGCGCTCACACCCTGCTCGGAAAGTCGATGCTCCAGCCAAGTCTGGACGAAAGCCAAGGCCGGCCCCTGGACCTGCAGTCGTGCGTAGAAGTCCTCCACAAACGGCGCGGTCAACGGCACATCAGCATCCGCGAACTCCGCGAGGACATGGATGAGCTGTTTCGGCTCTCCTTCGGCCGCCGCGAGCATACGATCGGCCCAAGCGATGGCCACGTCGCGTTCCTCACGACGGCGAGCGATGCGCACCCCCACACGACGAACGTTTTCGAGTAGAGCCAGCCGCAGCATGATCGGGAAAGCCCACAGCTCACCCAGATTCAGCGGCTCGGCGGTTTGGTAGGCAGCGAGGAAGGCCGTGGCGTTGTCGCGATCGACGCGACCATCCTGATGGGAGATCAGCTCCAGGGCGACGTCATAGATCCGCGGGAAACCGGCCGATGGACCCACCGGCCAGTCGCGGCAGTTGCCGGCTGTACGGCCGGGGCAGATCCCGGCGGGCCAGTGCGATCTGCTGCTCGATGAGATAGAAGTTGTCGAGCAACCAGGCCTCGGCCGGCAGGATCCGCTGTCCCTGTGTCACGGCGGTGGTCACCACGTCGTGAGCGGCTAGGAGCGCGCCTTCGTTCTCCGTGAGCCGGTGAAGCAGCTTGTCCCGCCCCGGACGCCGATCCACGCCGTGACTGCCTGCCAGGGCCACGGCGTGATGCTTCAACTGGTCGGCACTGAGGAGTTCGGAGCGCAGCAACTCGGCGTCCCGGTCGCCGCGCAACCGGTCTCGCTCGTGCGCCGCGAATCCTAGACTTCCAAAGACTATGGCATCCCCCTTTTGTTCAGCCGCGGTACGCTTCTAGACGGTACCAGTTGAAGGGGCCCGGCGAAACACGACGGCGCGAAGGACCAGAGACGCGCAGTCTGGCGCGCACGGTGATCAGCACGGACTTGGCGGTGGTCGTGCGGCCACAGGCAGGAGAACTCAAGGGTGAAGATGAATACCTGACAATCTGCTCTTGCCGGAGGTCGAGGCCGTGAAGAATATCCTTTCCCTTGCGCCGGTTGTTGCCGTCATGCTGCTTGTCTTTGGCTGCGCGACCGAAGTGACCACCGCAACCACCCTTACGACCAGCCCCACCACCGATGCTCCCACCACTACCACGGCAAGCTCCATCTCCACGACGGCACCTACCACCTCGGCCATGGCTACGACCTTCACGGCGGAGCTTTCGGGTGCAGAGGTCGTTCCCGCGGTCGACACACTTGCGACCGGATCGGCCACCTTTACCATCGACGCCACCGGCACTAGAGCCTACTTCAAGCTCACGGTGAGCAACATCACTGATGTGATCGCGTCCCGCGTCCACGAAGGCAAGCCGGGCACCAACGGTCAAGGCGTGCTCATTCTCTATCCCGGTCCGACCCAGAGCGGCACCTTCACCGGAGTGCTCGCCCAGGGCAACTTCAACGCCTCGGTCCTCATCGGATCGCTCACCGGCAAGACCCTGGCTGATTTCGCGGTCCTACTTCAGGGCGGCCTAGCCTACGTCAACGTGGGCACCACCAACAATCCCCAGGGGGAGATCAGGGGTCAGATTCAGTAGTTGGCGCAGTCTATTGAGCGGGTGAGCCCCCGCCGCCGAGCTTGTTCGTTGCCAAACCGTTGCCAAGAAAGACTCCGACCCTGCCGTCTCACGTCCCCCCGCCCGTTGGCGGGTACTTTGGTCCGTTTCCTTTCCACTCATCTAACCCCCAGCGGCGGGAGACTTCCGCGCCCCAATCAAGGAGGGCAAATCCCGCGACGAATAGCGCAGCGGCGATGGCGAGGGTGATGTACTTCGTGGTGAAGCTGCTCTCAAGAAGATAGTGGGCGAGGGCAACACCCGCGCCCGCGAGGAGGAGGATTGCCCCCACGATCGTTGCGACCACCTTCAGCCATCTCTTGTCCTTCATGTCCCCCCGATTACGATGGTTTCGACGCTGGTCCCGCAAATGGGATCCAAGCCACCCGCGTACCTGCAACTTCTCCACTATAGGGCATGTGGCGAGAACAAAGCAGAAGCCCCCGGCGGCAAAGCGGTGACGCTGCCGATCGGGGGCTCAGGGGGGGCCTCTCCGCGTCTATAGGCCTTCAGGTGGAGGTTCGGCACGTTTCTCCCGTTCCTCGCGTGCCATCTCTCTCCAATCAACCCAAAGGATGGTGATAACCCCAAGGCAGAATGCGCTCAGAAGGGTAAGGGCTGCTATGTCGATGGCACCCACTGTCTCCGCCCTTCTGGCTGTCCCCGAGCTACACACTTCCCACCTGTAGGTACTCCACGGGCGAGCGGTTTTCCTGCCTGTACTTACGATCGGTGTGCACGCGTATGCTGGTGACGAGTTCGTCACCGCTCAGTACAACAAGATAGGGGCCATCGCGGGCTACGGCGGGCTCCACATGGTGGCCCGCTGGCCCGCGATGGCCCCCTCTACTCCTGGGCGGGTCTCTTGGGCCCGCGAAGGAGTGGACGTTCTCTACATCATGCCGCCCATACCACCCATGCCGCCACCCATGCCACCGCCTGCACCTTGTTCTTCAGGCTTGTCGGCCACAATGACTTCGGTGGTCAGGATGTTCTTGGCGATGGAGGCTGCGTTCTGCAGGGCAGACCGGGTGACCATGGCCGGGTCGATGATGCCCGCCTTGATCATGTCTTCATACTCGCCGGTGTCCACGTTCATCCCCACGCCTTTCGCGCGGGTCTTGACCTCATTGACGACCACGGAACCTTCCAAACCGGCATTGTTCGCCAGCTGGCGCAGCGGCTCCTCGAGCGCCCGGGCGATGATCCGCACCCCGGTGAGCTCGTCGCCCTCAGCTTCGACGGCCAGCACTGCGGGGATGGCTAACACCTGGGCCACGCCCCCGCCCGAGACGATGCCTTCTTCCAGGGCCGCCCGGGTGGCGGAGAGAGCGTCTTCCACGCGGTGCTTCCTCTCTTTGATCTCGGTCTCGGTGGCAGCACCGACCTTGATGACGGCCACCCCGCCGGCCAGCTTGGCCAGACGCTCCTGCAGTTTCTCGCGGTCGAAGTCGGAGTCGGTGTTCTCGATCTCGACCTTGATCTGATTGATGCGCGCTTTGATCTGGTCGAGCTCGCCGCCGCCGTCCACAATGGTGGTGTCGTCCTTGGTGACCACCACTTTACGGGCATGACCCAGTTGCGACACTTCGGTATTCTCGAGCTTGAGACCCAGCTCTTCGCTGATGACCTCGGCCCCGATGAGGATGGCGATGTCTTCCAGCATGCGCTTGCGCCGGTCGCCGAAGCCCGGGGCCTTGACGGCGATGCCGGTGAAGGTGCCGCGCAACTTGTTGACCACCAGCGTGGCGAGAGCCTCGCCTTCGACGTCCTCAGCGATGACCAACAGAGACTTGCCCGCCTGGATGACTTTCTCCAGTACGGGCAGCAGATCCTGGACGGAGCCTGACCTTCCGGCTGGCGATGAGGATGTAGGGGTCCTCGAGCACCGCTTCCATCCGTTCGGCGTCGGTCACGAAGTAGGGGGAGATGTAGCCCTTGTCGAACTGCATGCCCTCGGTGAACTCGAGCTCCATGCCGAAGGTCTGGGATTCCTCGACATTCACCACGCCGTCCTTGCCCACCTTCTCGATGGCGTCGGAGATGACGTCACCGATCTCCCGGTCATCGGCGGAGATGGTGGCCACGCGGGCGATGTCTTCCTTGCCGGAGATCTCCTTCGACAGGTTCTTGATCTCGGCCACCGCCGCATCCACTGCCCGCTCGATGCCCCGTTTGATGGCCAGGGGATTGGCGCCCGCGGCCACGTTCTTCAGGCCTTCACGGACGATGGCTTGCGCGAGCAAGGTGGCCGTGGTGGTGCCGTCGCCGGCGATGTCGTTGGTCTTGGTGGCCACCTCGCGCACGAGCTGGGCGCCTTGGTTCTCGAAGACGTCATCCAGCTCGATCTCGCGGGCGATGGTCACCCCGTCGTTGGTGATGGTGGGGCTGCCGTATCTCTTGTCAAGGACCACGTAGCGGCCTTTGGGGCCGAGGGTGACCTTGACCGCGTCGGCGAGGGCGTTCACACCGCGCTCGAGCGCCCTGCGGGCGTCTTCACCGTACAACAGCTGTTTGGCCATGAGCATTGTCTCCTTCGTTAGAGCAGGAATCAGCATCCGCGTCCTCGCTCGAACTACCCCTTGCGCAGTACTCCCAGGAGGTCCGAGGCCCGCAGCACGAGGTACTCCTCGCCCTCGACCTTGACCTCGGTACCCGAGTACTTGGCGAACACGACCAGGTCGCCCTTCTTCACCGGCATGGGGATGAGGTTGCCCTTGTTGTCGTACCTTCCCGGGCCCGCCGCTATGACCGTGGCCTTCTGGGGCTTTTCCTGGGCGCTGTCGGGAAGCACGATGCCGCTGGAAGTCTTGTCTTCCGGCTCCACCAACTTCACCACGACCCTGTCCTCGAGCGGCACTAGTTTCATGCGCAAACCTCCTGTACTAGCGTTCGGCGGCTGGATCTCTCGGGCCTCGAACGGGTGGTGGAACTCCTTCGGGTGGGATTGGCACTCCTTACCCTGAGTGCCAATTTGTCCAGTCCACATGCCCCGAATCAGGATCTGTCAAACACGCCCCGACTCGCTGCCTCGCCCTCGTCCCTCTGACTTGACGCCCTCCGATTTCGGCGCGTTCGGCAAGCCCGGGCCGGTCAATCACCGTCCACTGAAAGTCAGAAGAGTCCGTTGTCGTTCAGCGGGGAAGAGCGCCTCCGGGATGTCCTGGATGGTATCCCAATGTTCACGACCTTATCGCCGTCGACCCTGAAGATATCGACAATATTCCGCCCCGGCGTTCCAGGTACAAGCACCGAGTGAACGTGAAGAGCAACAAGGTCGCCTTCAGCTATGACCATTTTGACCTCGTTGCGTGAATGAGGGAATCTTTCCCGACGAAACCGCACGAAGCGCAGACAGCCCCCCGGGACCATCAGCAACTG
>CAWDXC010000006.1:0-145742 GCA_963806155.1 uncultured Actinomycetes bacterium | reverse complement strand
CAGAACCTGAAGCCCATCGTCGAACCGGAGCTGGTGGATCGGCCGGGAGCCGCTTAGGCGCATCGGGCACTGGCGCTCGATGGCGCTGGCGCTCGCCGGCACTGGCGCCGACGTTGGCCCACATGCACTGGACGGGCGTGCTGGTGCTGGTTTCGCCTGAAGTGAACCCGGCCACTCGCACCTTGAGCGCCTGCAGGCTCAATGCCGCTTCGGCTGGGTCCTTGGTGCGTCCTTGATTCTTGTAGACGCCGGCCTCCTCGACCCAGGCGGAGTTGTTCTCCATGGTGAGCCAGTAGGCGTCGGCCGGCTCATCGACGCCACCGTCCCGTATCTCTGATCGGATGCGCCGAAGACCACCACCTTGTCACCCTCAGACAGGTGAAGGTCCCCCTCCGTGGTGCCGCCCGTCACCCGGAAGGCGATCGGCGTGTCCCATTCGGGTGTGCCCTTGAGGAGTTCAGTGGGCTCGACGTAGAAAGTGGTGTAGAAGATGGGCAGTGTCTCCTCTTCCCGGGGTCTCCCATTCTTCTCCGTCGGGGCTGTTCCATCGGGATTCGTCGATCTTGACGATGGTCCCGACCGCGATGATGGCTGAGTACCCGACCTGTTTCTCGATGGTCAGGGCGTCGGGGACCCAGTCCTGCGTGGTGGTGGGCACGGGAAAGTCGCCAGGCAGCCGGTAGCGGCAAGCACGACAAGCCCGAGTAGGGCGAGCACCACCGTCGCTGTGAATCTCTTGCGGCTCACGGATGTCCCTCTCCGTCTGCGCTACTCAGGGCCCCCCTTTTGACGCGACGATCCAGAGAGACGCTCCCTCCTCATCCGCCGAGGCTCTTCATGGCCCCGGCCGGGTAGCGCAGGCCGGTGGCGGCGTCCGGCGGGAACATCTCCTCCAACTCGGCCGACTCGGCGTCGCTCAGGGGGATGTCCAGGGCTCGGACATTATCCTCCAGGTAGTCGATGTGCTTGGTCCCGGGGATGGGGACGATATCCTCTCCTCGGGACAGCACCCAGGCCAGGCAGAGCTGAGCGGGGTGCGACCCTGCGCCGCGCCATATCACTCACCGCCTCCGCAAGCCGCGCGTCGGCCTCCAGGTTCTCTCCCTCGAAACGGGGGTGCCCCCGCCCTCCAATCGTCCGAGTCAAGGTCGTCGGGGCCTTTTAACCGGCCCGCTGAGAACCCGCGGCCCAGGGGTGCTACCCCGACGAATCCCACCCCGAGTTCCCGGCAGGTGGCGAGCACCTCCTTTTCCGGATCCCGGGACCACAGCGAGTACTCGGATTGCAGCGCCGCGATAGGGTGCACCTGGCATGCTCGCCGGATCGTCGCTGGGGCGGCCTCCGACAGTCCCAGGTAGCGCACCTTCCCCTCGCCGATCAATTCGGCCATAGCGCCCACGGTCTCTTCGATCGGAGTGTCCTTGTCAACGCGATGCTGGTAGTAGAGGTCGATCACGTCGATGTTCAGGCGCCGCAGGCTGGCCTCGCAGCACTGCCGGACGTACTCGGGGCGGCCGTTTACGCCGATGAACTCGCCGGTCGGTGCGCGGACATTGCCGAACTTGGTGGCGAGCACGACCTCGTCGCGCCGTCCGCGTATGGCCCGGCCGACCAGCTCCTCGTTCCTACCCAGGCCGTACATGTCGGAGGTGTCGAGCAGGTCGATGCCCAGGTCGAGGGCCCGATTGATGGTCGCGGCAGCCTCAGCCTCATCGCAGGCGCCGTAGCATTCCGACATCCCCATACAGCCGAGCCCCACCGCTGAAGCGGTAAGTTCCTTGCCGAGTCTGCGCTTCTGCATGAAGTCCCCCGCTCTTGCCGTCGTTTGACCAAGTGGCCCTCACAGTATAGGCACGAAGCTAGCCGGTCGTTCGGTCGAGGGACGTAGATCACAGCTGCCGCGAACGCGGCTGATCGTCCCCTGGCTCTACTGGACTCCGGGACCGCTGAAGGCAGGGACGGGGTCGCGCAGGAAACACCCACCAGCGCGGGAACTTCAAGGGTTCAGGGATTCCAGCCGGCACGCAGGTTAGTTCATGGCCGAGGCCAACAACCTGGCCATCACCAAGCACCACGGTGTTCCGGGAGACGTGTTGTGTGACGCAGGCCCTCGTGTCGCTCAGGGAGAGCATCACCAGTCACTCGCTACCGTTCGACGGGCTCCAGATAGAAGCGGACCCAGGCTATTTCGTTGTCCACCAACCCATAAATGATCACCCCGGCCGAGTCACCGGGCGAGCCGTCAACCTGAGTACCCTGCCAAAGCCACTCTGCCCAGGCTGAATCCTTCGTGGTGCAGGAACGCACAAGCGTAGCTTTGAAATCCGCCAGCCCGGCCATGATAGGCGCCCAGTTGCGCCAGATCTGATCCCTGCCCTGGAAGTTCCGCGCCGGATGTGCCGGGTACTCTATAACGACATCCGCTTGAAAGCAGGCTATCAGGGCTTCGAGATCGCGTTCATTGATCGCCCGTTCAAGCCGCGTGAGGACATCCATCGCAGCAGTCTCCTTCTGCTGTTGAGTCACAGTGCTACTCCTTTCACCCCTCGTACCATGGCATCCTCGGCGCACGCGCCGAGGATGCGTGCCTTTTATCCAAACCTCCCCCATACCGGTCGGGCTCGAAACATCTCACAGGCCCTAGTAGTCCGCTCGTCGCGCGATGGCGCCCCGTGCCCCCAGCCGCCCGGCAACAAACCACCACTCCGCGTACGCGGAGGAATGATGCCCAAGCCTGGGTAGCAGACCGGTGAACGCTAGTAGACGATGCCCCAGACCGCGAACTCGTCGAAGTAGACGGCAAAGTCGCTGGTGTTTTCGAACGTCCCTACGTAGAATCCGACCTTGCCTGTCGCGAAGGTGCTGTCGGTGAACTCACCGATCTGAACACCGTCCACGTACGCGGTGAACGAGTCACCCACCATGACCACTTCCAGGTGGCGCCAACCGTTATTGGTAGCTGCCGGCAGATTGACGTACGATGACATGGCCATCCACTGACCGCCGACCCGCTTCCAAAGTCGCGCGGTGTTGTCGCCCTCTACGCTCAACTCATAGAAGTTGTTGATGTCCTGTGACCGGAACACGAGGCCGTACTCCCAGTCCCCCGAGTCAGGTGTCGGCCAGGCCCAGGCCTCGCAGTAGGCGTCCTCGAACTCCTGCCCCCACCACGACATGGTTGCAAGCTCCGCGGCCGTGTGCCACATCCTATAGAACCCGTCCGTGTAACTCAGGGTGGCATTGTCGTAGGTTGCTTCGCTCCATCCACTGTTTGGGTCAGAGAAATCGTCGTACGCGAGGAGGTTGCTCGTGGGGATCTTCTGCATCAGCCGCCACAGGATCTGGGCCACCTCACCCCGGCTGCAGTTCTTCAAAGGGTCCCACTTCCCGGCGCTGTCCAGGCGGATGCCCCAGAGCAGCCCGTTCACTTCGGCGATCTGGGCGTTCAAGCCATGGTCGGGGTCATCGAAGTTCACCATGATCTTCCTGGTATCGGCGTAGTACGCACTCGTGGGTTGCTCGAGCGTGATCCCGACCATAGGGGCTGCTCGGACCACCATGCTCATGACCTGGGCGCGGGTTATGTTTCGAGAGGGAGAGAAAAGCGTCTGGGCCTGGTTCGTACCCTTGGTGATGCCGTTACTGGCGCAGACGGCCATATAGTTGTCGGGGAAGAGGGGGTCGTTGTAGCCTCCGATCTGCACATCGGAGAAGCGGCAGACGTCGTTCTCGCTCGCCGGCAGACCGAGAGTGAGCACGATCATCTTGGCGAACTGCTGCCGGGTCACCGGCTTCTCGGGGCCGAAGGTGCCGTCGTCAAAACCGTTGATGATCCCCTTGCTCGAGAGGTCGGCGATCGCTTCGGAATAGTCGTCGCCCGGGCTAACGTCTGTGAAAGCTAGCGCCACACCAGCGCAGAGCAGCATCATGATCAGGGCAGCGACCCCGAGGACGAGTAACCGTGACCCTAGATTGAACACCCGTGACCGACGTTTCATCGTGCCTCCACTTCTCCATGGTGCTTGGTCTGCACTCTAGCTTCCAGACTGAACGACCCGAAGGGACGTGTCAAGGGCCGGCGCCTCAATAGCCAAAACCGGGGCCCTGCTGGGCTGCACAACGACCGAAACATGGCGACTACCCCGGGCCGATCGTATCGGGTGGCGTGGTAGTCCCAGGGCCGATCGTATCCGGCGGACTGGTGGTCGTCGGCCTCCTGGTAGTCGTCGTCTGCCTCTTGGTCGTTGTCGTGACCTTCTTCGTAGTCGTCGTTGCCTTGACGGTCGTGGTCGTCGATCTGACGGTCGTGGTCGTCGATCTGACCGTCGTCGTCGGCTTCGCCGTTGTCGTCGTTGGCCTTACGGTAGTTGTGGTGGTCGGTCTCGCGGTGGTGGATGTGGTCGAGGTGGAGGTCGTCGTCGAAAGCGACGTCGTACTGGTCGTCGGGGCGGAGGTGGTTGTAGTCTCATCCCCCCCGCCACTAAAGGCCAGGGCAGCCGCCGTCCCAATAGCTGCGACCAGGATTACCGCCAAGATGGCGACGATGATCAGCCGCTTGCGGTTGCTGCGGCGGGGCGGCGCTCCTCCGCGCGAAGCGGCCGCGCTGGCCGCCGCGTAAGGCATGACCGGAGTCCCGGGCACCAGGTAATCGGGGTGAGCGGTCGTCGCCGCTCCCGGGAGAGGTGGGATCGACTCCGCCCGCGTCGGCGCGGAAGAGGGCGGAGGAGGCGGGGACTGAGAAGGGGGAGGGGCCGCCGGTGCTGGGGGCGTCTCCCACTGCGTCGCTGCCGCCGCCGCGAGCGCGGCAGACTCGATCACAGGCGCAGCCTCCAACCGCGTCGCCCCGACCGCGGGCTCTTCGGCCGAGACGGGCTGCGGCGTAAGGGGGGGAGGTGCAGCCTCCAACCGCGTCGCCCCGACCGCCGCTTCTTCGACCAGGGACGGTTCGACCTGCGGCTTCGCTGGAGGCGCCGGGGCCGGGGGTTCCGCTGGAGGCGTTGGGGCCGGGGTCTCCACCGGCGGTGTCGTCGCGGGAGCCGCGGTTGACAAGAACGCCGCTCCGGCTGCCGCAGCCGCGGCGGCTTCGACCACCGGCGCAACCTCAGGCTCCGTAGCGACGACCGCGGGCTGTTCGGCTGAGGTCGATTCCAGCGTCGCGGGCGGCGCAGGCGTCGGTGGCGTCGGCACCGGCTCCGCGGGCGGCACAGGCGGTACAAGCGTCGTCGGCGGAAGTTCCGTCGACACCGCTGCGGCCGCCGCTACCTCCGTGACGGCCAGGTTGGACTTGCTCGGAGTGAGAGCCACCGCGAGCTCCTCGGCGAAGATGGCTCCCATCTCGTAGCGGTCCTGAGGCAATTTGGCGAGCGCGCGGGTGAGCACGGGCTCGACCGCGAGCGGAAGGTTCGGGCGCAGAGCGCGGATCGAGGGGACCGGCGCGGAGATGTGCTTGATCAACACGGTCACGGTCGTGTCGCCGTCGAAAGGTACGGCTCCCGCAGAGGCATTCGAACAGCACGACGCCGAGCGAGTAGAGGTCGGACCGGACATCGCAATCCTGGCCCTGGGCCTGCTCCGGGGACATGTAGTGAGCCGAGCCGACCACCGTCCCCGGCGAGGTGAGCGAGTCGACCCGATCATCTTCGCGATACCGTAGTCGGTGAGGATCGGTTCTCCGTCGTCGGTCATGATGATGTTCGCCGGCTTGATGTCCCGGTGCACCATGCCTCGGCTGGCTGCGTAGTCGACGGCGCTGCAGAGCGGCGTGAATGATCCGGTAGACCTCGGGTAGCGACAGCCCTCCGCCGGCCCTTCGCTTCGGAGAGCACCGTGGACAGCGTGGGGCCGCCGATGTACTCCATGACCATGTAGTACAGGTGTCCCTCATGGTCGAAGTCCAGCACGCGCACGATATTGGGGTGGCGCAGGGCGGCGACCGCGTGAGCTTCGCGCCGGAAACGGTCGACGAAGGAAGTGATCGGTGGAGAGGAACGGGTGCAGTACCTTCACCGCGACCCGCTGATCGAGACCGGGATGGCGGGCCTCGTAGACCGTCGCCATCCCGCCTCCGCCGATCATTGCGGTGAGTTCGTACTTACCAAGCGTGCGCCCGACGAGGCTCTCCATATGACGCCCCCCTTGGTCCGCGCTCCGGCGAGGCGTTCTCTCCCGAAGCCGCACCTCCCATTGTACTGCTTGGACGCGTGTGAGTGGGCCGGGATTTCGCTGGGCGCGAAAGAAGACCTTCGAGAGAGTATCCCCGGCGCCAATGCCGGCAGGCCTATAGTAGTTCAGACCCGGCGGGGTGACCGCCTCCCGCTCACGCCTGTTCCGCCTGCTCCGTCGACGGCGGTCCGAGTGCCCGGATCTCCTTGATCGCCACTTTGAGCGTAGGGTAGAAGTGGTCTCGATCGAGCGTTTCGAACAGCCCGTATCGCAGCGCCAGGTCCTTCAAACGATCGCGCAATTCGGCGAATGCGAGGTGGACCCCCATAGCGTTGAGCTCCTTGTCCAGTTCCTCGAGCATCTCGGCGGCGGTGACATCGATGTCGGTGATCGCCTCGCATTGGAGGACGACCCAGGACGGGTGGAGGTCGTCCACCAGGCGACGGACCTTTCTGTGGAAGGAGCTCGAGTTAGCGAAGAAGAGCGGGGCCTCCCAGCGGTACACGACGATGCCTGGAAGCTGGCGGGCATCGGGGTAGGTGTCGATACTGTGCCATCCAGGGACCCCATCGGTCTGGCCGAGAACGGCTCCTTGGGGCCACCAGTTGCGCCGGAAGAACAGCAGTATCGCCACGATGACCGCGATAGCGATCCCCCACAGCACTCCGAACAGCACCACGCCGAGGGTGGCGGACAGAGACAGCAAGAGCGCGGTCTTACGCACCCTGTAGTAGCGGCGCAGGATGCCGAGATCGATCAGCGAGAGGGCGGCGGTGATCACCACAGCTGCCAACGTGGTCTGGGGAAGGGCGGCGAGCAGGGAGTTGAAGAACATCAGAAGGATCGCCACCAGAACAGCGCCCACCAGGCCGGTCACCTGGCTCTTCGCGCCCGACTGCTCGGCCACGGCCGTCCGCGAGCTGCTGCTCGACACGGCGAAACCCTGGAAGAACCCGGCTGCGACGTTCGCGGCGCCCAAGCCGATCATTTCCTGGTCGGGCTCGACCTTGTCCCCGCGCCGCGTAGCAAAGCTGGTCGACACCGCAATGGTGTCGGTCAAAGACACAAGGGTGATGCCCACTGCGGCGATGAGAAGCGGTCCCACGTCGTCGATGCTTGTCCAGGGGAAGGCCGGAGAAGGCACGCCCTTGGGCAGCGAGCCGACTGTTTTCACGCCCTCTCCAGCTAGTCCGAGCACCGCCGAAACGATGGTGGCTCCGACGACGGCCACCAGCACCGCCGGCACGCGGCGCGTGACGCGGGGCAGCACCAGCAGGACGGCGAGGCAGGCGACGCCCACGACTAGGGTTATCACCGAGGTCTGATCGAGAGCCTTGAAGAACGCCACCAGTTCGTCGATGACGCTGTCGGCATCGGTGGAGAAGCCGAACAGCTTCGGCAATTGGCTGACGATGATGGTTATGCCCAGGCCGTTCATGTACCCGACCTGCACCTCCTTGGAAAGCAGGTCGGCGACGAAGCCGAGCTTGCCCAGCCCCATCACGATCTCGATGAGACCCACGAAGAGCGCAAGCATCCCAGCGAGGGCGATGGCCGTCGCGGGGTCGCCGCCGGCAAGGAGCGGCATGATGGATGCGAAGATCAGCGGGGAGACCGACGAGTCGGGTCCCAGGACCAGCACCCGCGAGGGGCCGAAGACAAAATAGGCGACGAGGCAGGCGATGGTCGTGTAAAGGCCGGTGACGGTGGGCAGGCCGGCCAACTCGGCGTAAGCCATGCCCTGGGGGATCAGGATGGCGGCCAGCACCACGCCGGCAGTGAGATCGGCGCGCAGCCACCGACGTTCGTAGGTGCGAACCACGCGTATGCCGGGCACCCAACGTTCGAAGCGTCTGGACCTGGTGGGGGTCATGCAAACAAAATACCATCAGGGGAAGGCAGGAAAGGTCTCCATTGCGGGAATCGTTTGCGGTGGTAGAGTGGGCTTCCAAGGACCACGGACCCCGGATGTCAGGCCCCGAATGACCGGCTTCCAGATCACCGCCTTGCTTTCGAGACCATAGATGGCCGCCTACGTCCTCGCCCTCCTTTCCGCAGTAGCGTTCGCTCTCGGAACGGTGCTGCAGCAGCGGGGAACGCTTCAGACGTCGGCCGCGGAGGGCGATCCCCGGTTTCTGGCGGAGATCGTTCGCAAGCCCATCTGGCTTCTTGGCGCCGTTCTGCAGGCCTGCGGGTGGGTGTTGCAGGCTGCCGCTCTAAGTCGGGGCAGCCTCGCTCTGGTGCAGTCGTTGTGCGCCCTGAGTCTGGTGTTTGCTCTGCCGCTCGGAGTGCGTCTCACCGGCCAGCGAGTCGGAAGACGGTCGATCATCGGAGCATGCACCACCCTTCTCGGCGTCATAGTGTTCGTCGCAGTCGGCCAACCGCAGGGTGGGACTGCGGAGCCGGAAGCAGCGGCCTGGTGGACTTCGGGGCTTGTCATCATGGCCTTGATGATCCTGTTGGCCCGGCTGGCTCGTCGGCGACGGGGCCCCGCTTCAGCAGCACTCTTCGCGACAGCGGCCGGCCTTAGCTTCGCCTTCCAGGCTGCAGTCACCAAAGTGTTCGTGACCGAACTGGGGTCCGGCCTGGAAGCGATCCTGTCCACCTGGACCACGTATGCACTCATCGTCTCGGCCCTGGCTGGGTTCGCCCTTCAGCAGTCAGCGCTCAAGACGGGATCCCTGGCGCCGGCGATGGCCGCCGGCAACGCGTCGACCCTCGTTGTGAGCGTGTTGCTCGGGGTCGCCGTGTTTGAGGAATCGATCGCAGGAAGCCAAGGCCGCCTCTTTCCGGCTCTGGCCGGTCTGGTCTTGGCGATCGTCGGCGTGCTGCTGCTTAGCTCTCCGGAGTCTGATAGATGAGTGTCTCTGGCGACAGATCGTATCTCTGGGTCTTTTACACGACAGCTGGTTTCCTCTTTGCCGGAGCCCTGCTCCGCGCGCTGTTGGTGGTGGAGGACGTCGGTGTCCTTCTCGTCGTAGTGTTGCTTCTGCTCGTCTGGCTGGCCTTGTTCGCGAGCGAGGTCTTCATATCGCGGCTCTGGCGGCCGTGGTTCACCATCTACCTTGTCGTGCAGACCGTACTGGTGGTCGTGCTGTTCTCTCAGCCTGGCTCTGACGACTTCTACGCGGTGCTGTTCGGCATCCTCTCGATGCAGGTCTTCCAGCGCTTCGGACTACGGCTGGCGGTCCTCTGGCTGGTTCTGTTCATACCCCTCACCCTCCTGTCCGTGTTGGGCGATTACGATGCACCCGAGGCGACAACCGTGGCACTCGTCTACACGGCGGTCAACGTCATCCTGGGAGCGTATGTTCTCGTCACCCGACGGGCCACGGAAGCGCGGGCCCAGAACGAGGCCCTCGGGAGAGAACTGCAGGCGGCCAACGCCACCCTACTGGATTACTCGAGGCAGCTCGAACGGCTCGCAGTCGCCCGGGAGCGCAACCGGCTCGCGCTTGAACTGCACGACTCTGTCACCCAGACGATCTTCAGCATGACGCTCGCCAGTCAGTCGGCGGCCATTCTCCTGGAGCGCGAGCCCAAGCGAGTGGATGGCCAACTCGATCGCCTCAGTCAATTGACCCAAAACGCCCTTGCCGAGATCCACCTGCTTGTCTCGGAGCTCGCACCGGATGCGGCTGATCGTGGGGATCTCGTGTCGACGCTCCGGCGCGAGATCGAACGGCGGCGCACGGATGGGGTCTCGGTCTCTTTGGAGGTAGAGGAGCCACCGGACGGGACGGCGGGCGCTGGATCGCTGTCTCCTGCCGAGCAGCAGGGCCTCCTCCGCATCGCGCAGGAGGCCCTGAACAACGTGGTGAAGCATTCGGGGGCATCCGAGGCTACCGTCCGCCTTCGTCTCAGGCCTCCCATCAGCATGCAAGTGGAAGACCGGGGCAAGGGGTTCGACGTTCGGCGAGCGATCGACGGAGCGGGGATAGGACTGGCGAGCATGGCCGAGAGAGCGGTCGAGATGGGGTGGCGTCTCGACGTGACCAGTTCGGTAGGCGGAGGCACACGAGTGGTGGTCGAGCGGCAACTGTCTGAAGGAGGCGATACATGACCGCGCAGGAGGGGGGCGACGGCAAGATCAAGGTGCTGATCGTGGACGACCATCAGGTGGTTCGTCAGGGACTCCGCACCTTCCTCGAGTTGCACGACGACATCCAGGTGGTCGGAGAGGCGGCGGATGGCCAGTCTGCCGTCGACATGGTGCGCGAGCTAGCGGTGGATGTAGTCCTCATGGATCTGATGATGCCCCGGCTGGACGGGATCAGCGCCACCCGGGAAGTCATCGGAATGGGCACGGGTACCCGGGTGATCGCCTTGACCAGCTTCGCCGACGACAGCCAGGTGTTCCCGGCCATCCAGGCGGGTGCGTCCAGCTACTTGCTGAAGGACGTCTCGCCCGACGAGCTTATCGAGGCCATCCGCGCGGTCCATCGGGGAGAACCGAGGCTCCATCCTGATGTGGCTCGGAGGCTGATGGAGGCGATGCGGGGGACGGGGGATGCCGGCGCACGGGCAGCGACCGGCGCGGCGCCCGCCGGAGTGGCGCCCGCGGCCTCGGTGGTGGGCGACCTGACCGACCGCGAGCTGGAGGTCATCCGCGCGGTCGCTCAGGGAAAGAGCAATCAAGAGATCGCCCAGCAGTTCTTCATCAGCGAGAAGACCGTGAAGACCCATGTCAGCCACATCCTGGCCAAGCTAGACCTGAAAGACCGGACCCAGTTGGCCATCTTCGCCATCCGCAATGATCTGGCCGACCCGCACTAGTCGATCGCGCCGCTCGTCCGAGCGTCCGGCCGAGGGGGAGATGGCCCCTGCCGGAAGCCCGGTCGGCTCCCTCGCAGGCGAGACGGCCGGTTCCTCGGCGGCAGCCTCGTCAGATGGCCCTGCAGGCCCGGGGCTGCTGCACGGCTGGCTATGGGTAGTCCTTGTTGCTCTCTACCTCCTGGGGTTGGCGCTCGCGGCTCGTGCGCTCTTCGGGGTAGAGGACGATGGGCTCCTACCCTGGTACCTGGCTCTCTTCGCGGTGTTTTTCGTCCTCTTTACGCTGGTGTGGGTCAAACCTCGCATGCGTCCGCTGCTGCTCCACCTCATCCTCGTGATCCAGTGCGGCACGATCCTCGCGCTGCTCACGCTTGACCCCGAGCTCGACTATGTCACGGCGTTCCTGGTGCTTCTCTCGTACCAGGCAGCGGTCGTTTTGGCCGGCCGCGTGCGCTGGATATGGGCCGCAGTCCTCGTTGCTCTGATCGGGATCTCCCTCATGGTCTTTCATGGACCCGCTGAGGGCCTCGGTCTCGGCCTGACTGCCATGGCCGTTGCCCTTGCCTTCGCGGCCCTGGCGGTGGCGAGCCAGGATATCGAGGAAGCCCGGGTCGAGAGCCGGGAGATGGTGGCCGAGCTCGAGGCGACCAACCTCCGGCTAGAGAAGTACACGACGGAGGTGAGCGAACTGGCCGCCGTGGAAGAACGTAACCGGCTGGCGCGCGAATTGCACGACTCCGTCTCCCAGTCGATGTTCGGCATCCAGCTCGCTACCCGGTCCGCGCAGATCATGCTCGAGAAAGAACCCGAGGCGGTCCCCGCCCAGCTCGCGCAGCTCCAGGAGCTCACCCAGGAAGCTTTGGTCCGGATGCGGGGGCTCATCTCAGAACTCCGGCCGAAGGCACAGTAGCTCCAGACTCCGGCATCTTGCGCGGTGGCTTCGCTCCGCCGGTCGTGGCTTCACCCCGCTGATCTTGTGCCCCGCACATAGACCTCTGCGCTTGTCTCCCCACTTGGCGCGCACCTGGCCACAAGCCCAGCGGAGCATAAGACCAAAGTCGTAGGGCCGTAGGTCGCCCGACCGACGCGCAATATCCGTCCTTTGGACCCTCCACAGAATCCGTCTCCCGGCCGATGTCTCCGTCGCCTCTTCCGGTTCATGCTTGCAGCGTGAGTTTCGTTGTTAGGAGGCGGCATGTTGGAGCAGCAGACGAGGTTAAGGATCCTCATCGCGGACGATATCGCCGACGTCCGCCACGACCTGCGCCTGCTGCTCGAGATCTCCGGTGACATGGAAGTCGTCGCCGAGACGGCGGACGGTCAGGAAGCCGTCGACGAGTCGGCAGTCCTTCAGCCCGATGTCGTGATCATGGACCTCGCCATGCCCGGTCTGGACGGCTACCAGGCGGCCTCCCGCATCAAGTCCCAGCTCGCAGGCTCGCGGGTCGTGGCGCTCACGGTCCACCAGGACCCGGCGAGCCGGCAGAAGGCTTTGGCTGCGGGGTTCGATGCGTTCGTGGTCAAAGGCGCACCGCTGATGGAGCTTCTGGGAGCAATCGGCTCCCTTGGCGCAAAGGAATCGCAAGAGACAGGAGGTCTATCATGAACACCCGACGTTACGACATCGACTGGCTTCGCATCATCGCCGTGCTTCTGCTCTTCCCGTTCCACACGGCGCGCATCTTCGACCTTGGCGACGACTTCTACGCCAAGAGCGGCTCCCTCAGCAAAGCTCTCACCTACTTCATCCTGTATCTCGAGCCCTGGCACATGCCGTTGCTGTTCTTCCTGGCCGGCGCCTCCACCTGGTTCGCCCTGACCCACCGGGACAGCCTGCACTACGCTGGAGAGCGCTTCAAGCGGCTCCTTATCCCCTTCGTCTTCGGCCTGGTGGTGCTCATCCCCCCGCAGTCCTACCTGGGTCTGATCGGACACAGCGGCGAGGCCATCTCGGTCTTCTCCTGGTTGCCCAGCTTCTTCCACCTGAACGAGGCCGACATGAGCGGCTACTTCCTCGGCGGCATGACCTTCGGCCACCTCTGGTTCATCGTCCACCTGTTCTTCTACTCGCTGATCGCGCTGCCCATCGTCCTGTTCCTGCGCAAGGGCGCTGGGCGGTACGTGGTCCGGTTCCTGGCCTGGTTGGCGGCCAAGCCTGGGGTCATCCTCCTGTTCGGCCTCTTCCTGGCGCCGGCCGTGCTCGTGCCGGAGATCGCCGGCGGCAACCCGGTCTTCTATGGGATCACGTTCCTGCTTGGCTACCTGCTGATGGCCGACGCCCGCTTCGAGCAGGCGGTGGATAGGCACAAGTTGGCGGCGCTTATCCTCGGCCCGGTCGGCTGCGTGCTGGTGGCCTACCTCAACCTGAACGGCCAGCCTGCGATGCCTGACTGGGCAGTGACCCTCTACGATGTCTACGCCTCGTTCATCGTTCCCTGGTGCTGCCTGGTAGCGATGCTTGGGTACGGGCGTCGCTTCCTCCGCTCGGGGGGCCGCGTCCTTAAGTACGCCGCGCCCGCTTCATACCCCGTGTACCTGCTGCACCAGACGATGATCGTGGCCGTCGGCTTCGTGGTCCTCAAAGCTGGCCTGGGCGTGCCCGGGAGTTTCGTCGCCGTCCTCATCGGCTCCTTTGTAGTCTCCCTGCTCGGGTACGAGCTGGTGCGGCGGGCCAACGTGCTCCGCTTCTTCTTCGGGATGAAATGGATGAGCCGGAAGGCCCATACGGCCTCCGTAGCTGTCGCCCCTCAGCCGGATGCGCCCCGACGGGCGACCGCCTGACCGAGCAACACACGGTTCCGCAAAGAGGACCCCGGTCGTCGACCAGGGTCCTCTTTGCATCAGCAGACACGTAAGGGGGGATCCGACCACCGATACCGCATTGAGCGGCCGAACGACAGCCGCCCGGACCCTAGGTCCTATGGCGACGGTTCAGGCGTAGACCGTCAACTCTGGTCTGTCTTCTGGGTCTCCGTTGTCCCCGTTGCGGCATCATCGGTGGTGTTCTCGGCCGTGGAGTCGACCTTGGTATCTTCTTCTTTGATCGCTCCCTTGAACTCCTCTTCGCCCTCCTTGATGCCTTTCTTGAGCCCTACGAGCGAACGACCCAATGAAGAGCCGAGCCGCGGTATCAACTTGCCTCCGAAGATGAGCAAGATGATGACGACCACGATAAGGATTTCCCAGGGGCCTAACCAACCAGGCATTAGAATACTCTCCTCTTTGGTTCCAGAAGATCTTCACGTACATTTTCGCACGGTTCGGGTTTTCTGTACCTGGAAGAGTCGCCGCTTGGGTCGGGTGGAGGCTGCGGATATCGAAGCGGTCTCGTCCCGTGGTGGTTCATGAGGCGATTCGGCTGTGATAGCTTGGCCTCGAATGGAGTCCGAGCCACGGGAACGAACGGGCCTCGCTACGTCCGCTTGAGGTCTCCGCGAGAGATACTCGCTTCGATTTGGAAACCGAACAATTATTCTGATACTCTGATATGGTGGCGTTGGGGCGAGGGAGAGAGGAGTGTGCGATGGAATGATTCTTTCAAGCCTGTTCCTCAGTCTGACTTTCAACTCTTAGCTCTTGGGGGAAGCTGCCATGAATACAAGACTCCATGAATCTCCTCATCGAGGCAAGATGCGGGTTCTGCTTTTCTTTCTCGCTCTTGCTCTAGTGTTAGCTGCGGGCATCTTCGCTGCGGCCTGTGGCGACGAAGAGGAGACCACGACTACGGGCGCGGCCACCGAGACCACCGCGGCCCCTAGTACCGAGACAACTGCCGCGCCAAGTACCGAGACCACCTCAGCGCCGGTGGAACTTCCCGCCACGATCAAAGTCGGCGCCGTTATTCCGCTCACCGGTAAGTATTCCGGCCTGGGCGAACAGGTCAAGAACGGGTACGAACTCGCGGTCAAGAACATCAACGACGCCGGTGGCTTAGACGTGGGAGGCACCAAGATCCCGATCGAGCTGATCGTCCTCGACGATGAGTCCGACCCGAGCAAGACCGTTCAACAGCTCGAGACTCAAGCCTCAAACGACGTCGTGGCATACCTGGGCGGCGCGGGAAGCGACCTGCACGCAGCGGCGGCCGGCATCGCCGAGAAGAACAAGATCGCGTATCTCGGAATCGCGTTCGCTTTGTACTCGGGGGTGCACGATCAGGGATTCAAGTACCTCTTCTCGCCCTTCCCGAAATCCCAGGACCACGCAAGGATTACCTTCGAAATGTTGGATTCCCTCAGTCCCAAACCCGCGAAGGTAGTCATCTTCGCGGAGACCACGGACTGGGGCGCGGAGATGGTCGAGTTGTGGACGCAAGAAGCCACCACGCGTGGTGGCTATGAGGTCACGACCCTTGAATACGCGCCCGGTACGACCGACTACTCCTCGCTCATCCAAGACGCCAAAGACGCCGGCGGTGAAGTCTTGCTGGCTCTTCCCAACTCCCCGGACGGACTGGCGATGATGAAGCAGATCAAGGAGTTGGGTTGGAACGCCAGTGTCTACTTCATGATCCGCGCCCCCGATCCGCCCACGTTCGGTGAAAACCTGGGCACGGATAGCGACGGGGTCTTCCTGCTGCCCGGCTGGAACAACGGTCTTCCGTACGCGGGCGTGGCCGAAATGGCCGCGCAATATAAGGAAGTGTACGGCAAACCCGCTGCGGCGCTGACCGGCCCGGCCTACACGTGCGTTCAGATCCTCGCCGACTCGATCACCCGCGCGGCGAGCGTGGATCGTGACGCGATCCGCGACGCGATCGCCGCGACCGATCTGGACACCCTGGTCGGCCATGTGACGTTCAGTGAAGACGGCACCTGGCCTAATGCTCTCGACCCAGTCAACCAGTGGCAAGGCGGCAAGCAGGCGCTTGTCTTCCCTGCCGATGTCGCGCTTGCTCCCATCATCTATCCGGCGTTGCCCTGGTCGGAACGGTAGTCTGACATATGCTTGGAGGTCACGCTTCCAGCGTGACCTCCAAGCCCCACAAACTCACGCAAAACACATTCAAGGAAACAGATTTGCTGCTGAATCTGGAAGATGTCTCCAAAGCTTTCAAAGGCCTGGTGGCCGTCAACTCCGTCTCGACACACGTCAAAGAGGGCGAGATCCTCGGGTTGATCGGGCCGAACGGCGCGGGCAAGACCACCTTGTTCAACCTCATCACGGGAGTCTACCCGCCCACCAGTGGCAAGGTCTGGTTCGAGGACAAGGACATCACTTCCACTCCGCCGCACGCCCGTTGCTGGATGGGGATAGCGCGCACGTTTCAATTGGTTCGGCCCCTCCCAGAGCTGTCGGTGCTGGACAACGCGGCTATCGGAAGGGTGTACGGACGCGACCCGACAAGGAGCAGGTCCCGGGCCGAGAAAGAGTCGATCAAGACCCTTGAGATCGTGGGATTGGCCGAACGTGCATCTGAAAAGGCCAAGAGCCTGACTCTGGTAGACCGCAAGCGTCTCGAACTGGCCCGTGCCCTGGCTGCCAAGCCAAAACTGCTCCTGCTGGACGAACTCCTTGCCGGGTTGAACCCGTCCGAAGTCTTGACCTCGATGGCGCTCATCCAGAGCATTCGTGACACGGGCATCACCATCATCATGGTCGAGCATCTGGTCAAGGCAGTGTTTGGGATCGCAGACCGGATCGTGGTTCTCAGCGCAGGCGAACTGATCGCCGAAGGCACGCCGACAGAGGTCTCGTGCAACGAGGAAGTCATCGATGCCTATTTGGGGAAAGCCCTCCATGACTGATTTCCTGGAGATACAAGGCATCGACGTTGCCTACGGAGACATCCAAGCGCTGTGGGACGTGTCTCTTAGCGTCAAGGAAGGTGAGATCGTCGCGCTTATCGGCCCGAACGGTGCGGGCAAGACGACTCTGATGCGGGCGATCGCCGGTCTTCAACCGCTCAAGTCCGGATCGGTGCAATTGGGAGACACGGCCCTGAGCACCCTGCGGGCATACAAGATCGTGGAAGAGGGTGTGATCCTGGTTCCCGAGGGGCGCCGGCTCTTCGGCGGGCTGACCGTCCTTGACAACCTGGAGTTGGGAGCATATTCGAAACGGGCCAGACAAGCACGTTCCGAATCAATGAAGCTTGTATTCGAGCTCTTTCCTTTGTTGGCCGAACGCAAGGAACAGCGGGCGAACACGATGAGCGGCGGGCAGCAGCAGATGCTCGCCGTCGGACGCGCCCTTATGGGGATGCCGAAGCTCCTTATGCTCGATGAGCCGTCGCTCGGGCTGGGGCCCCTCGTCGTCGAGAACATCTTCGAAACCGTGCAAACGATGAACCAGCACGGTGTGACCATATTCCTGGTGGAACAGAACGCCCGACAGGCGCTCGGACTTGCCCATCGCGCCTACATCCTCGAGCAGGGAAGGATCGTGGGCACAGGTGCTGGGCAGGAACTCCTGCACGACGATCGAGTACAGCAAGCCTATCTGGGTATCTGCCCAGCCCCGGTGGACTGACCCCATGGGCTTTGGATCCTTCATACAGACGATCGTCTTCGGCGTGTTTGCGGGCTCGATCTATGGCGTCGCCGCGATGGGGCTGGCCCTGGTCTTCGGGGTGATGAAGATCCTCAACATCGCCCACGGTGAGCTCGTCATGATCGGCGGCTACGTGGGTTTCTGGGCCTTCAGCACGCTTGGGCTCGATCCCCTCTTATCCTTGCCCATAGTGATCGTCGCTCTGTTCGCGCTCGGCTTGATCCTCGACCGGATAGTCTACCGGCACGTCGTCCGCCTCCAGGGAGAGGAGAAGCTCAAGAACTCCCTGCTCGTGAGCTTTGGTGTGGGGCTTGTCCTGCAGAACCTGGCGCAGTGGGCCTTCACCGGCGATGAGCGTTCGGTGCAGGTTTCCTATGCGGGGGAAGGTATTGCCATCTACGGCGTCCGCTTTCCCTACACGCGTCTGGCGACCCTGGCGATAGTGCTGGTCGTCACGGTCGCACTTGCCCTCTTCCTTCGCAAGACATATTTCGGGAAAGCCATCCGCGCGACGGCGGAGGACTATGAAGCGGCAGAACTGGCTGGGATCAACATCAGCCGTGTGTACATGATGACGTTTGCACTCGGAGCCGCTCTCGCTGGTGTGGCAGGGCAGTTCGTCACCTTCACCTACGCTCTTGCCCCCAGCATCGGCATGTTCTGGACTCTCAAAGCGATGATCGTGATCGTCCTGGCCGGCACCGGCAGTGTCTTCGGCGCTCTACCTGCGGGGATCCTTCTGGGCGTCGTCGAAGCGTTGAGCGGAGCGTACATAGCTCAGACCTACAAGGAAGTGGTCGGCCTGGTCCTCTTCCTGGTTGTGCTGATCGTGCGTCCGCAGGGTCTGTTCGTGAGGAAGTGATGGCGACGATGACTCCCACGCAATCGTCTTCTCCGCGCTCCTTGCGACGCTGGCTCGCGCCGGCGGGGATCGTCATCCTCCTTCTTTTCGCGGTCTTCTTTCCCCAACAGATGTCCCAGGACAATATATGGAATCTGTTCTTCCTCATTTGTCTCGGCATCGCCATGGGCCAAAGCTGGAACATGTTGGGGGGGTTCGCCGGGCAGGTCAGCCTTGGTCACGCCGCCTTTTTCGGCATAGGGGCACTGGTCACACGCCTCCTATGGTTCGGCGGTATCCCCTTCATCCTGGCACTCATTGTCGGGGGAGTGACGGCGGTCTTCTTCGCCATGGTGATCGGCGTACCGACCTTCCGTCTGCGCGGGGCCTATTTCGCGATCGGCACGCTGGCTGTGGCAGAGGTGATGAGGATCACCATCGGTCAGAACCAACCATACCTTTCAGCGATGCCCGGCGAGATGATCGCCTCATACAATCTACCCATACGCTACTACGTGGCGTTGGCGTTGGCGATAGCCACGACCGGAGCAGCCTATCTTCTCCTGCGCTCTCGGTGGAGTCTGGGCATTCTGGGTGTGCGGGAGGATGAAGAGGCCGCCCAAGCCACGGGAGTTCACGTTCTGCGTCACAAGTTGCTGACTCTCGCGATCAGCAGTCTCTTCATGGGTCTGGCTGGAGGCGTGTTCGCCTTCAAGCAGATCAGCTATTATCCCGAGGCCCCTTTCTTCCCCACTTGGACGTTCGAGGCCTTGATGATCGCCTACATCGGTGGAGTGGGCACCCTTGCAGGCCCTGTAGTCGGTGCCGCCTTCTATGTCGTGGTGCGCGAGCGATTGGCGGCGAACCTGACCGACGTTCATCAAGTGATCTTCGGGGTCCTGTTCATCCTCGTCGTCCTCCTCTTCCCCGGCGGGCTGCTGGATATTTTCGAACGCATTCGGAGACTCGTGATGCGGAGGATCAAACGAGGAGGGGAAGATGGCCCGGTGGATCCAGGAGGGTAACCAGGAGGGTGATCGGTCCTCGATCGCCGGCTTACAACTCGTTTCAGAATGAAGCCGCGGCCGCCTAGTGCGCCCTGGGCGGCACGATAGTGCGTCCTCGGTCCCGCAAATAGCGCTGCTATTCGCGCTCCCTGCGTCCTTCTCTGGCGCGTGCCCAGCGCGTCCCTGGCGGCGGAGCTTCATTCTGAAACGAGTTCTTGGGGCGACCCGAGGGCTGCCGGCGTAGAGGGCGGATTCGCACCTCGCGTCCGGCGCGCTAGCTCAATTCCTCCCCGCTTGGCAGCGTGCGTCTCATCGGGACACGCGCTCGATCTTCTCGATCATCTCATCGACAGAGAGCACCTGGGCGAACAGGAAGCCCAACGTCGCCAGGGATGCCCGCTGCAGCTCCTCTGCCGACAGCCCGCCCATGTCCGCCGTCGCCGTGCCGTCACTAAGGAAGAAGACGCGGAATTCTCGCTGCATGGCTTCGCGCGCAGTGGTCTCGCAGCAGAGGTTGGTGGCGATGCCGCCGATGATGAGGGTGTCGATACCACGGTCGCGCAAGATCTGCTCGAGTTCGGTGCCGAAGAAGGCGCCGAATCGAGGCTTGTCGATGATGATGTCTTCCCCTCGGACAACGACCTCATCGTCAAGTCGCGCCGACTGGGCATCCTCGTTGAAAATGCCGGCTCGAGCGGGAGGAGAGGTCTCGCCAAGGAGTCCCAGATTGGAGCCATCGGGCCGCAGGGCGAATCGAGTATGGATGACCGTGATGCCGGCATGGCGGCAGACCTCGCCGAGCTGGTTCAGCCGCTTCATCACAACCGGCCCGTCGGGAGCGGAGATGGGTGACTCCCTGACGAAGCACTCCTGTAGATCTACGTTGATGAGCGCGGTCCGCTGGGGGACCACACTGAAGTCCAGCATGAGAACATCCTTGGACTGACCCTTGCTATGCCTTCTTTTGGACCATGCGCAGATTGTAGGCGACCGAAGGGACGTGAGCGCCTCCCAGCATACCCCACAAGTCCGTCAGGGCGCTGAATTCCAGGGGGCAAAGAGTGAACAATACGCTCTCGAGGCCGCTGGGGAAGGGATTGTCGGGATGAGCGTCAGCGGCGGAGTAGGAGGGCTTCATGTGGAACAACCGCATGGTCCGGGAAAGGTGCATGAGGCTGGTCTTGTAGTCTGGGAAGCGAAAGGAGAGAAGCAGGGTGAGCTCCAGCAAGTCTAGCCATCCGGGTCGATTGAGGACACTGCCCTGGTAGGTACTTACGCCGACGTTGACGAGAGTGATGACGACTCCCCTGGTGTCAGACCCATCTGAGAGGACTCGGGCATTCTCGAGTATCACTTCATCGTCCACCAACCCCAGGCGGTATCGGAGTTCCCGGCGGATGAAGTCGAGCGTTTCGTCCATGACTCACAGCCCTTCTGAGACGAGCCCCGAGGGGCAGCTACATGAATCGACCAACAAGAATCCAATGGCCGTGCGGTTCGATGCGTCTCATGACGCCCCTCGCCGACGACGCTTGTTCAACGGCATCTGTATCGGCATGGAGGGGCCGATGCTCCAGCACCAGGTACGTGCCAGATTGGGAACGGCCAACAGGTGCGCGGGGCACCCCGGCCGTCGCCACCTGCAGGGTAGGTCGCGTACGTGGTGAGGGCGGCTGGCCGGCCCAGAGCCTAGATAGCCGGATACAATCTACTATAATGAGGTGCGTCCTTAGGCTGGTGCTCGCTCGATAACATGCTTGAAAGAGGAGGAGACCATCGTGCCGATCGAGATCTCTCTAGACACTCTTTGCGCCCTGGGACTCGAACCCGAGGCCGCACGCGAAATGGCCGAGAGGCTCGGCGCGCTCACTCAAGACGGCCCGGCGGACTTGTGGGGTCGCGTGTCCCGGGACATTCTTTCCCCCGATGTGCCCTTCTCGGTGCATAGGCATGTGCACGGAGTGGTCTTCAGAGACTGGGATGCCTCGCAGGGTCCGCCCCCCGCATGGAAGCCCACCGATGGCGAGGTCTCGGCGTCGAACATCGCCGCATTCTCCGGCAAGGTAGGGCTTCCCTCGGTCCACCAGCTCCACAGGTGGTCGGCGGACAATCGGGAGGCTTTCTGGGAGCAAATCATCGATTCCCTGGGACTGAAGTTCAAGAAGAGCCCGTCTGCCGTGGTCGATCTCCGCATGGGTGTCGAGTCGCCGCGCTGGCTCCCCGGGGCCCGGCTGAACATCGCTGAGAGCTGCTTTCTGGCGCCTCCGGACGCCCCCGCCGTCCTGTTCCAACCCGAGGGCGGCACGATCGAGATCACGACCTACCGCGAGCTGGACAGGCTCTCGAATCGGTTTGCCAGAGGTCTAGTCGCGTCCGGCTTACCCCGGAGCGCCAGTGTCGCCATCGTTATGCCCATGACGGTGGAGGCCGTCGCGGCCTATCTCGGGGTCATCAAGGCCGGATACGCCGTTTCCTCTATCGCGGACAGCTTTGCACCGCATGAGATCGCAACGCGTCTGAGGATATCGTCGGCAGGCGCCGTTGTGACGCAAGACCTTATGCTCCGGGCGGGTAAGACTTTGCCCATGTACCAGAAGGTAGTGGACGGCGGAGCTGAGCGCGCGATCGTCGTCCGCTCCGGAGCGACCGAAAGCGTGACGCTTCGGCAGCAAGACATTACCTGGGATGATTTCCTCGGGGAAGACGACACGTTCGATCCCGTCTCCTGCGACCCCGACGACGTGACGAACATCATGTTCTCGTCGGGGACGACCGGCGACCCGAAGGCGATACCCTGGACCCACACGACGCCGATCAAGTGCGCGATGGACGGCTACCTCCATCACGACATCAAACCCGGAGAGGTCGTGGCATGGCCCACCAGCATAGGCTGGATGATGGGACCTTGGCACGTCTACGCGAGCCTGCTCAACCGCGCGACCATGGCGCTGTTCTACGGGGCTCCGAACACTCGGGAGTTTTGCCGGTTCGTGCAGGACGCCCGCGTCGCCGTGCTCGGTGTCGTCCCGAGCCTCGTCAAGGCCTGGCAACACACGGACGCGACTCGCGGTCTCGACTGGTCGTCGATCAAGCTGTTCAGCTCCACCGGAGAGTGCTCGAACGCGGACGACTACCTGTACCTCATGTCCCTCGCGGGATACCGACCCATCATCGAATACTGCGGAGGAACGGAGATCGGTGGCGGCTACATATCCGGCACGATCGTCCAGCCGGCCTCACCCGCGACGTTCACCACCCCGGCTTTCGGTCTCGACTTCTACATCCTCGACGAGCTGGGCAGACCAGCCACGAGCGGGGAGCTGTTCGTGGTGCCGCCCTCGATCGGTCTTTCAAACAAGCTTCTCAACAAAGACCACCACGAGATGTACTACGAAGGGACTCCCCCCGGACCCAAAGGGGAGCTCCTTCGACGACACGGTGATGAGATCGAGGAGTTGCCGGGTGGGTACTTCCGGGGGCATGGTCGCGCGGACGATACCATGAACATCGGCGGCATCAAGGTGAGTTCGACAGAGATCGAACGTTCACTCAATTCGATAGACGGTGTCGGCGAAACGGCGGCGGTCGCGTTCAACCCGCCCGAAGGGGGACCGAGCCTGCTCGTCATCTACGCGGTCACGCGTCCAAACGCGTCAGTCGAGACCGAGTCCCTCAAGAAGGAGATGCAGCGGGCCATCGCGCAGGAACTCAACCCGTTGTTCAAGATCCATGATGTGGTGCTCGTAGACACGCTTCCCCGGACCGCGTCCAACAAGGTCATGCGCCGTGTCATACGGGATGAATACGGGCAGCGACGCGGAGATCTCTCCGGAGACTAGCGAGAAGAGACGCCAAACGCCCTCGGCGAGCTCAGAAGTCGAGCTCGGTCAGAAGTCGAGCTCGTAGTGGACCACCCCTTCGCCCACTGTGCGCCTAACCTTCAGGTTGCTGTGGTCGATCACCGCCTGCATCGGCTTGTTGCCGGTGAGGACCTCGGCGGTGAAGCCGGCGATGCCGTTACGCTTGGCGATGCTGATCAGGTGCTTCATGATGAAGGTTCCGATGCCCCGTCTCTGCCAGTCGTCTCGCACTATGAAGGCCACCTCGGCTCGGTTCGTCTTCTGATCGAGGTAATAGCCTCCAATGGCGATGATCTCCTCCCCGTGGGCTTCGCGGAGCGTGCCGACGATCGCCACCTCGTTGCGGTGATCGATGTAGACGAAGTTGCGCAGCTGCCTTCGTGGTATTCGTTCCAGGTGCGACATATAGCGGTAGTAGAGGGTCTCCTGCGAGAGGGAGCAGAAGAGGTCTCGAGTGGCAGGCTCGTCCGTCGGGCCCATGGAGCGGAAGCCGATGAGCGTCCCGTCGTCAAGGACCGTAGTGGTGCGGACCTCCTCGGGCCCGACAAAGAGGCGGCCCTCTACGTCGGCCATCTCGGGGTGGACCCACCTGTGCTCTATGGCCTTGGTCAGAAGCCCCTCGCGGAAATCGGGGTGGGCGACCGTGATCAGAGCCAGGACCCGCTCTTGGACGTTCTTCCCGCGTAGATACGCGATCCCATACTCCGTCACAACGTAGTGGACGGCTACTCGGGTCGTCACCACTCCGGCCCCCGGCTTGAGGGTCGCGACGATGCGCGAGACCGTGCCCCCATTGGCGGTGGAAGGCAGGGCGATGATGGCCCGGCCGCCTGGCGAGGCCCCGGCGCCCAGGTTGAAATCGGCCTGTCCGCCCACGCCCGAATAGAAGCTGGTGCCGAGCGAGTCGGCGCATACCTGCCCCGTCAGATCGACCTCGATCGCGGTGTTGATGGCCACCATCTTGTGCTGCTGACCGATGATGAACGGATCGTTGACGTACTCGGTGGGGTTGAAAGAGAAGAGTGGGTTGTCGTGGACGAAATCGTAGAGTCGTTTCGTGCCGATGGCGAGGGAGGTGACGATCTTTCCCCGGTCTCTGGACTTCTGGGCACCGGTCACCACGCCCGCATCGATCAGATCCATCATCGAGTCGGTGATCAGCTCGGAGTGAATGCCCAGATCCTTTTTGTCTCTCAAGAACGGGACGACCGCGTGAGGGGTCTGGCCGAGGCCCAGTTCGAGGGTCGATCCGTCTTCCACAAGCGAGGCGAGGTTCTGACCGATCGCCTGGGCAACGTCCTTCGAGGACTCTGTCGAGAGGCCCGACGACTCGTCGTCGGCGGGCCTCAGCACAGTCGTCTCGATCAATGGTTCGTCCACGGGGACAAGGATGTCGAGGTCGAGCACGCTCAGGAAACTGTTGCCCAGGGTCCAGGGCATCTGCGGGTTCACCTGAGCGATCACGAGGCCAGCGTTGGCGGCGGCCGCCTTGACGATGTCGATGGAGATGCCCAGACTGCAGCGGCCCTGCGCGTCCGGTGGGGTCACCTGGATCAGAGCGACATCGAGCGGCATTTCTCCGCTGGCCAGAAGCCGCGGTATTTCTGATAGAGAGATGGGCATGTAGTGGCCGTATCCCTGCTGGATCATCTGCCTCACGTTCGCAGATACGAAGAACGTGTTCACCGAGAAGTACTCGGAAAGCTCCTTGAGAGCGTGAGGGGCTTCGCCGAATGTCAGCGATTGGAGGACCTGCAAGTCGGCCAGCTCGGCGTGGCGAGCGACGAGAGCTCGCAGCAGGCGCAAAGGCTGGGCCCCACCAGTGCCGATGAAGACCCTCTGACCGGGTCTGATGTTCGTCACCGCCTGCTCGGCGGTCATGACCATGTTCTTGTATCTATCCTGCCAGTCGGCATCGACGTGGGGGACGCTCATCTCACCCATGATGTCCTCCGGGCGACAATTGGATCCGTGCGTCCACCACCACCGATTCCTCCCCCAATCCTCCTACTATGAAGGGGTTGATGTCGAGCTCCTCGATCTGAGGGAAGTCGGTGACCAGTTGGCTTATGCGTTGCAGTGCCTCGGCAATGACGGTGATGTCGACCCCCGCCTCGCCGCGGAAACCTTCCAGCAGTCTGTAAGACCTGGTCCCCATCAGCATGCTCATGGCTTCAGCCGAGGTGATGGGAGCGAGGTGGAACGTAACGTCTTGCATCACCTCCACGAAGATGCCGCCCAACCCGAACATGAGCATCGGGCCGAACTGCTGATCACGAGTCATGCCCAGGATGACCTCTCGGCCTTTTGCCACCATGCGCTCAAGATAGACTCCCTCCAAGAAGGCTTCCGGAGCCGTGCGCGCGACGCGGAGCATCATCAGTTCGAAGGAATCGGCCACCTCTTGCCGGGTGTTGAGGTCGAGCTTGACTCCACCCACGTCGGACTTGTGGAGGATATCCGGGGAGACGATCTTCATGGCAAGGGGGTAGCCGAGTTGGGAGGCGGCTTCGATAGCCTCATCGACCGTACTCACCAGTCGGCCTTCCGGCACCACGAAGTCGTATGCCCTCAGTATGTCTTTGGCTCGGACTTCGCCCAGGTATTTCTTCTCCATGCGGAGCTGGCGTGTGATGATGCGCTTGACCCGACGTCGGTTGACCGGGAAGCGGGCGACCACCCGGATCGGTTGCTGCCGCCACGCCGCGTAGTCCAGCATTGCTTTGAGGGCGGCCACGGCGCGTTCCGGCGACGGGTAGTTGGGTATGTTTGCGAGCGCCAACTCCTGGCGGCCGGGATAGATGTCTCCACCGCCCATGAATACGCACAGAACCGGCTTTTCCCCCTGGACGCTCGCGGCTATCGCACGCGCGGTCTCAGCCGACTTGGTCACGGCCTGCGGCGTAAGGATCACTATCACGGCATCCACACCGGGGTCGGCTTGGATGGCCTCGACAGCCAGCGCGTAGCGCGCCGGGTTCGCGTCTTCGAGGACGTCGATCGGATTGCCCACCCGGGCAGCTACGGGAAGCTTGGCCCGCAGTCCCTCGGCGATCTCCGGGTCGATCAAAGCCATCCGCATGGCGGCTCGCTCGACGGCGTCGGCCGCCATGGTCCCGGGTCCTCCGGCGTTGGTTATGATCGCGACCCTGTTTTCCGCGGGAAGCGGCTGCATGGCAAACGCGGTCGCGAAGTCGAACAGCGACTCGAATGTCTCTGCCCTGATGATCCCCGCTCGCTTGAACGCCGCTCCATAAGCGCTATCCGCTCCTGCCAATGCGCCCGTATGCGACGAGGCGGCCTTCGATCCTGCGGCCGTGGTGCCTCCCTTCAGGATCACCACCGGCTTGATGGCCGCGACCGACTCGGCGACCCGGATGAACTCGTCTCCGTTGCTGATACTCTCCAAATAGCCGGCGACGACTTTGGTCTTCTCGTCATTCTGAAGAGCGGCCAGAAAGTCGGTTTCACAGAGGTCGGCCTTGTTGCCCATGCTAAGCAGCGTGGCGATTCCTACCTTGCGCGAGGCCGCCCAGTCGAGGATGGCCGAGCAGAGCGCGCCCGACTGGGAGATGACCGAGATCCCGCCCACACTCGGCATGTGGCTGGCAAAGGCGGCATTCATCTTGTGGTGAGTGTTGATGAGGCCCAAGGAGTTCGGGCCCAGCAGCCTGGCGCCGCGCTGACGGCAAAGGTCGGCGATCTCAGTCTCCAGGCGAGCCCCCGCTTCGTCCACCTCTTTGAAGCCTGCTGTGATGATGACTATGGTCTTCGCGTGGGCCCTGAGCGCGTGGAGGACGGCTTCCTTGACCGCTGCGGTCGGCACAGCTATCACACTCAACTCGACGGGCTTACCGTACTCCTCGAGACTGGTGTGGATCTTCAGCCCCATCAACTCGCCCCCATGTGGGTTCACGGGGACGATCTCGCCCTCGAAACCTCCCTCGATGAGGTTGGTCATGAGCGCGTAGCCCACCTTCCCGGGCGTACAAGTAGCCCCCATCACGGCAACGCTGTCGGGGTAGAGGAGAGACTCAAGCATCTCCCACGTCCTCTCGAAGTCGCTTCTGGCCTCCAAGTGGCTGTTGGCGCGCACAAGGAGAACGGACGGTGGATGAATAATCAATCATGATACTAGAACCGGGGGCGACAATCACGCTTGGTGACAGAGAGCTAGACGAGTCGCCCCAACGCTTGTCCCGCGGGCGCGGCAGCGTTCGCCTCTGGCCAGTATGATATGGCTTCTAGAGCCTCACCGGGGAGAGGCAGACCCGGATCGCCGAGGCCCTTATGGCCAACTTATGCCTCATCGTGGACAATGAGTCTCCTGTTTTGACGAGCGCGGATCGCCATGGTGGCATCGGGCTGGGAGAGGACGGCGGATGAGTCTCCTCAGAAGGCGGAGGTCAGGGTCGGTAGCGGCCCTCATCGGTGCCCTTGTCTTGACCTCGCTGGCGGCGGGTTGCGGTGCGAGCGTGGCCGCCGAGACCACCGGCGCCGAGACTGTCTCCGATACCTACGGCGGACTACCGGCCGACCGCTACGACAATGTCTTCCCCGACGACCAAGTCTTGACCGTCCGTATCCTCATGGATGACGCGGACTGGCAGTCCATGCAGGCCGCCGTGAGGGCCAAGGAGTACTACCGAGCCGACATCTGGATCGACGATGAACTGGTGCAGGATGTGGCCGTTCGCACGAAGGGCAACAGTTCCCTGATGCAGGCGGCGTCGTCCGGGAGCTTCCGGGCTGGGCTCAAAGTCGACTTCAACTTCTTCAATTCGGCGCGCAGCTACCACGGCCTCAAGAAGCTTTGCTACAGCAACGGGTTCAGCGACCCTACTCTTATGAAGGAGTTCCTCGGCTACGAAGTCATGGCGGCGATGGGGATCCCCACTCCCCGGGCCTGCTTTGTCGACCTGTACGTGAACGACGCTCACCTGGGCGTCTACACTCAGGTCGAAGCGGTCGATGCGCGCTTCGTTCAAGACAACTTCGCCGACGGCAACGGCAATCTCTACAAGCCCGAGACGGTGGCGGGCAGGCTGGACTGGACCGAGGCCGACGCCGGCGCCCAGGCGGCCACCCCGGATAGCCCGGCGCCGGCCGTCCAGGGCACTCCCATGGCCGGCCCGCAGGCCTCGACCACCACTACGACCACCGAGTCGTTCAATGTCGGCGGGGGCGATCTGGAGGAGATCATAGAGCGATTGGGTGATGACGTCGGCTGGATCCCTGGCCGTCTAGACACGAGCCGGGAGAGCGGAGGGTCCACGACCAGCACCGTCGCCGTCCTTGGGGGCGACAGAGGTCCCGGCATCGTTCCCGACATGGGCGGTTTCGGGGGCCGCGGCGCCGACTACCTGACCTCGGTGGGGCTCAAGACCAACGAGGAGAAGGCGGACTACTCCAGGCTGTACGACCTACTGGAGGTACTGAACTCGGAACCGAGCGAGGTATCCAAAAAGGACCTCGAAAGGGTGCTCGACGTCGACGAGGTCCTGCGCTATCTGGCCGTGTCCACGGCTTTGGTGCATCTGGACAACTACACTGGGATGGGGCACAACTACTACCTGTACGAAGCTGGGGGCACGTTCTCGATCATCCCTTGGGATCTGAACATGTCTTTCGGGGGGTTCAATTCCGGGCTGAGCGAGGACCAGATTCTCAACTTCTTCATCGACGAGCCCACGGCGGCGTCGGTGGACCAGTACCCGTTGGTCGAACAGCTGATCGCGGAGCCGGAGTACCTCGAGACCTACCGCGGCTATCTTCGGGAGCTCATCGAGGGGCCGTTCTCCGCGGACCGGATGACCGCCCGCATCAACCAGATCGCCGACCTGATCCGGCCCTATGTGGAGAAAGATGAGAACGTCTCGCTGGAGCAGTTCGAGCAGGGCCTGACGGAGGATCTATCCGGCGAGACACGGACCTGGGCGATGGGGGGCATGTTCATCGGCCTCGCCTATTTCGTCGAGAACCGGACCGCTTCCATGGCCGCTCAGCTCAGTGGGGAGCGCGAGGCCAGCAAGGGTGACGGCAGCGGCAATGGTGGCACGGTGGGTCCGGGCGGACCGGGCGGTGGTCCCGGGATGGGCGGCAACCTCCCACCCGGAGGCCTGAACGGCCGGCAATGGCCACAAGGTGTCGCGCCGGGCGGCGGATGATCGGCAGCGCGGCAGAAGCCCATCTCCAAGAAACCTGCCGGAGAGCGGGCGGTCGTGGCTGCCGTTCGAACCCCCGCAACGCCGCCGGCTGCCCGGGAGCATCAGTCGGGGCGGAAATCCTCCGTCAGTAGGCGCGCCAGCGACTCTCGGAATCGTTGCCGATCTTCGTCCTGGAACGGGGTGGGTCCCGTCGTGCGTCCCCCGGCGCGTCGATGCCGCTGCTCGGCATGGCGGACGGCCAGTTCGGCATCGATGGTGGTCGGCACGTACTGACGACCTCGTGGGCTCAAGGCCCGGCACCCTCGGCCCAGGGCCATGGCTGCGAGCCCGATGTCGCCCGTCACCACGATGTCCCCTGGACTCAGCCGGGGCACCATGGCGAAGTCGGCGGAGTCTCGTCCCGATCCCACCTGCAGGAGCTCCACCCCGGTCCGTCCCGCAAAGTGGGAGAGGTTCTGCGATTGGTTGGCGACCAGGACGACCGGCAGCGAACGTGATCGTGCCGCTGCTATGGCGTCGCGTGTGACAGGACAGGCATCGGCGTCGACGAAGATGGTAGTCACGTTCTCCTCAGCGGTCATCTGCCGCTCGGCGATTCTCGCGCTTGCGCTGTTCCGCGTCGAGAACGGCCTTGCGGATACGAACCGAGCTGGGGGTGGCCTCCACGAGCTCGTCCCCGGCTATCCACTCCAGGGCCTGATCGAGGTTCGGCCTGCGGGGGACCTTGAGGCCTACGTCGATGTCCTTCGTCTCCGAACGGTAGTTGCCCAGCTTCTTGGTCTTGGTCGGGTTGCAGACCAGATCCTCCGGCCGTGCGTGCTCGCCCACGATCATGCCTTTGTAGATGCGATCTCCGGGCGAGATGAAGAGCGTACCGCGGGCCTGCAGGCTCTCCAGCTGGTAGCCGGTAGCGATGCCTGCATCGGTGCCGACGAGCGAGCCGCGGTCGCGTGCCACCACCTCTCCAGCCCAGGGCCGATAGCCGCTGACCTGCGAGCTCATCACGCCGTTGCCCCTCGTGTCGGTCAGGAACTCCGTGCGGTAGCCGATCAAGCCGCGGGTCGGGATGGCGAAGTCGAGCCGGACGACGCCCGTGCCTCCTGCATGCATCCCTATCAGTTCACCCTTGCGCCGGGCGAGTTTCTCGATGACCACACCCTGGTACTCCTCGGGCACCTCGACGACGAGGTCTTCGTAGGGCTCGAGAAGGTCGCCGTCCGCGTTCCGGCGCGTGATGACCTCGGGCTTCGAAACGCATAGCTCGATGCCCTCCCGCCGCATCTCCTCGATGAGGATGGCCAGGTGAAGCTCTCCCCGTCCCGACACCTTCACCCCGTCGGACCGGCCCAGGTCTTCCACGCGAAGCGCGACATTCACCCTGGCCTCGCGCTCCAGGCGGTCCTTGATCTGGCGCAGTGTCACCGCCTTGCCTTCCTCGCCGGCGAACGGACCGGTATTGACCAGGAAGAACATGGATACCGTCGGCTCCTCGATCTCGAGCGGCGGCAGGGCCGGATCGACGAATTCCGGAGAGCTGATGGTGTCGCCGATGTGCAGCTCTTCCGGCCCCACGATCCAGACGATGTCGCCGGCGCCGATCTCGTCTACCTCAGCGCGCTCCAGGCCTCGGGTGGCGAAAAGGCGCGAGCTGCGAGTCACGACGGCGTCCAACGACGGGCTCGTCACCACGATCTCCTCCCCGAGCCGGTGGGTGCCCGAAAGCGCGCGACCGCAACCGATACGCCCCAGATAATCGCTCCAGGCCAGCGTCGACACCTGCATGCGAAAAGGCTTGCTCCGGTCGACCTGAGGCGCCGGGACGCTCTCTATGACGGTCTCGAAAAGGTCGTCCATGCCCTCCCTGCGGGTGCTCTCGAGATCCTTGACCAGCCAGCCGTCGAGCCCCGAGCCATAGAGCACGGGGAAGTCCGCCTGCTCGTCGGTGGCGCCCAGCTCGAGGAAGAGGTCGAACGTCTCCTCGAGGGCACGCTGGGGATCGGCATGCGGGCGGTCTACCTTGTTCACGACGACGATGGGACGGTAACCAAGGCGCAGCGACCGGCTGAGCACGTAGCGGGTCTGCGGCATCGGGCCTTCGTTGGCGTCGACCAGCAGGAGCACCGAGTCGACCATGGACAGCACTCGCTCCACCTCGCCCGAAAAATCGGCATGGCCCGGGGTATCGACCAGGTTGATGCGGTATCCCTTCCAGTCCACCGTGCAGTGCTTGGACCGGATCGTGATCCCGCGCTCGCGCTCGAGATCGTGCGAGTCCATCACCCGCTCCTCCACGCGGGCGTTCTCGCGGAAGACGTGAGCGGCCCGGAAGATCGAGTCGATCAGCGTAGTCTTGCCGTGGTCGATGTGGGCGATTATCGCCACGTTTCGTATATGTGCAGCCGAAAGCGACATGTTCGCGCTTGGGGACCTTTCTGTCGGTAGCCGGCGGTGCCGGCAGCGACGGGGGATTATACAGGGTACTCGTCGTCCTCGATCGAGCGCTTCAGAGGCGACCATGCGACCGACGTCACACAGGCGGCCGCGAGTCACGAAGACAGAGATCCACGAGCTCGTCGATACGGACGGTCCCGGCACACACGACGGTGTCGGCCCCGCCCCAGTAGAGCTTGAGCGTTCCATCGTTCTCGGGGATGGCCCCACAACAGAACACCACATTGTGCACGTAGCCCACCCGTTCCCAGGGGTCCTCTGGCTCGAGGATCCATTCGTCGGCCACCCCCAGCACCTTGGACGGGTCTTCCAGGTCGTGCAGAGCCACTCCCAGCCGATAGACGGAGCCATCCATGGTGGGAAACACCCCGTGGTAGATGTGGAGCCAACCTCTGGCGGTTCTGATCGGGGTGGCCCCCGGTCCTATCTTCATCTGGTCCCAGTGATAGCCGGCCGGTTTCATCACCACGCGCGAATCGCCCCAGTGGACAAGGTCTGGGGAGTAGCTTATCCATATGCTCCACGGATCGATCTCGGAGTGCGGACGGTCCAGCCTGGCGTATCGACCGTCGAACAGTTGAGGAAAGAGCACCACGTTGCGAGAGTCGGCCTGGGTGATGAGAGCGACCCGCTCGATGCGACGAAAGTCGGTGGTCCGAGCGAGCGCGACCCGAACGCCGTGGCGGGAATAGGCAGAGTAAGTGAGCAGGAATTGTCCGTCCAGAGGACACACGCGCATGTCCTCCACCCCCCACTCCTCATACTCCGCGAATACCCCTTCCTTCGCGGGCCGAAGGAACGGCTCCGGCCTCGCTTTGAAGACGAAACCGTCGTCGCTCTCGGCGAGCCCGATGATAGACCGGCCGTTCCGCAGGTGTGAGCGAAAAAGCAGCAGGTAGCGACCTTGATACTTGACCGCCCCGGGGTTGTGCACCGTTGCTACCGGATAGGGGATGTCGCTCTTGGTGAGGATGGGGTTCTTTTGGTGGCGCTGGATCATCCAACACTCGATTTCTCCGTGCGACCGAAGTCGTCCTCGAGCCGCTCGATATCATCCTCCCCGAGGTAGTCCCCGCGCTGGACCTCGATGAACACCAGGGGCTCCATCCCCCGGTTCTCGATCCTATGGACCATGTCGCGGTCGATATCGAGCGAGCTCCCGGGTCCCACCGATCGATGCTCCCCGCCCTGTGTCACGAGCCCTTCGCCTTCGACCACGGTCCAATGCTCCGAGCGCCGCCGGTGTCTCTGCAGACTGAGCCGCTTCCCGGGATGCACGTGGATGCGCTTCACTTTGTGCCCGGGGGAGTCCTCCAGAACCTTGTAGAAGCCCCAAGGCCTTTGGCTTTCCCTCCGCGAGCGCCCCAGTACCTCCCGATATATGTCCAGATACCTGTCCACCATCCGGTCGACCGAGAAGTGTTCCTCGACGCGTCTCCGACACGCCGCTCTTTCGAGCTCGGGCACTCGAGCCACCGAATCAACGGCCTCATCGACCGTCTTCACCAGGAAGCCGGTCTCGCCGTCGGCAACAACCTCGGACATGCTCCCTTTGGCGAAGGCGATCACAGGGGTGCCGCACGCCATTGCTTCCACCACGGACAGGCCGAACGGCTCCGCGAAACTGATGGGATGGAGGAGCGCGTAGGCGCCGCCCAGAAGCTCGTCGCGCTTCGCAGGCCCGACGCTGCCCACATACGTGACATTCGTACCGTCCAGGAAGGGCTCGACCTTCTCTCGGTAGTACTCCCGATCCTGGATTATCCCCGCCATGACCAGCCGCCGGCCTGCGCGGCGCGCGATCTCGATCGCCTCAGACGCGCCCTTGTCCTCGTGGATGCGGCCGAAAAACAGAAGGTAGTCGCCCGGCTTCTCCCGGTAGGTGAAGGCGTTCAAGTCGATGCCGTGGTACGCGTTCCCTATGTAGGTGAGATCGGGCGAGCGATCGGCGTTGCTGATGGAGACGTAGTAAGTGTCCTTGTCATACTTGCGATACACGGGAAGTATGCGGTCCGAGGAGAAGCCGTGGATCGTCGTCACCACCGGCGTCGTCGTGAGCCTGGACCAGGCCAGCGGGAGGAAGTCGAAGTGATTGTGGATGAGGTCGAACTCGTCGGCGTGCTCGAAGACCTCCGCGATGTGGAGGCATTCCAATACCTTGGGTTCCGGTCCGCCGTCTTCCTCGTAGCCACGAGCGATCACGGCGTGCAGAGTCGCGGTGGTCAGCGAGTCTGCCGTGGCGAACAGGGTCACGTCGACTCCTCGTCTCACCAGACCTTCGGTGAGCAATGAGACCACCTGTTCCCACGGCCCGTAGTCGCGAGGAGGGGTCCTCCAGGCGACCGGCGAGAGCATCGCTATTCGCATCTCAACCAGCTTTCCCGACCCTTCATTGACAGGCTTCCGAGTGCTGATGGAGCCAATCGAGCAACTCTGAGACCTTCGCGGTCGCCACGGCGATGGTGGTGTCCGCCGCTCCGTAGTAGAGCCGTAGGTCGTCCCCTTCTACGATCCAGCCGCAGGGGAAGACTACGTCGTGCACGTCGCCCTCGCGCTCGTAGGTTTCCTCAGGTGCAAGCACCCACTCGTCGCCGCGCAGCAAGACCTTGGCTGGATCATCCAGGTCGAGCAGGGCCAGCCCCAGCCGGTAGATGCCGCCGGAGACGGTCATCCGCACCCCGTGATACATGACGAGCCATCCTTCATCCGTCCGCAGAGGCGGGGGAGAAAGCCCGATCTTGTTGGCGTCCCACCAGCCGCCAAGGCGGGCTCGCACGACTATCTGATGGTCTCCCCAGTGTTTGAGGTCGGGGGAGTAGGAAAGCCAAATATGCGCGCCGAGGCCTAATATGGTGGCCGCCGGACGATGGAGCATGGCGTACCGGCCATCAAAGAGCACTGGGAAGAGTGCCGCATCCTTGTCGTCCGGAGGCATGACCGGACCAAGGCGCTCGAACTGCTCGAAGTCCTCGGTGGTCGCGAGAGAGACAAGCGGCCCCCCCTTCGAGTAAGCCGTGTAGGCGATGATGTAGCGCGTCTCACCGTCGATGCGAGAGACACGAGGATCCTCGATGCCCCATACCTCCTCCGGATGGCCCACCGGTTCGGCAGCGAGCGTCGGACGGGGATCGACTCGCCACTTCGTGAGGCCGTCTTTGCTGCGGGCGACGGTCAGATGGGACAGGCCCCGCCTATCCTCGACCCTCAAAAGGAGGAGACTCTCGTCACCGACTTTGACCGCCCCGGCGTTGAACACGGAATTGGCCGGGTAGGGGATGTCCTTCGCTGTCAAGATGGGATTGCCCGGGTAACGGGTGAACAGCTCTTCCACATCCTCGCTCACTCTGCTGCCCTCCCTTGGAGCCGATCACTCTTGCCGCTCAGTGCGCGGAGTGGCGTTGGAGCTTGGACCGAACGCGCAGCACGAAGCTTGTACATGTCGGCCAGCGAGAGAAGCCAGGCCAGGGTCGATTCGGCCCCTTGGTTCAGATTGGGGCCCTCCGGCCCGAGGCCGTCATAGCATGCCCCGGTCGCTGGATCCCAAAGAGGGGCGCCGAGATCGTTCCAGCCGAGGTACCACTGGAACACCAGCTCAGCCAGGTCCGCCCAACGGCTTTCCCCGGTGGCCGAGTATGCCGCGGCGTACGCTTCGATCATTGACTGAGCCTCTATCGGCTGCTGGTCGAAGCGCGCCCGATGTCCACCCTTTCGGTACCAGCCGTCGTTGCCGACAGGGCGGAACATGCTGGTTGAGGACTGCACTTCGGTGAGCCATTCAAGGGCCTTGATGCCTACCTCCACCATCCTCACGTCTTCAAGCAATGTGCCTGTCACAAGCAAGGCTTGAGCCAGTTTTCCGTTGTCGTAGGTCAGGATGTCCTCGAACCAATACCAGTCGTCGGTGGCATTCCGCTTGAAAGCACGGAGGATGTGCCGCGCAAGGACTCTGGCGATACGTTTCGCTCCGGTCCCTCCGGTGAATCTCTCGAGATAGGCATTTATGCCGATCAAGGCCAGAGCCGACGCCCGCGGGTGCACGAAGGTCTCGGCGAGCGGAAGCGCCTTGTTGAACAGCGAAGTGGCCGCTGCCAGCTGCCCCGTGTCCGGAGCACAACCCACTGTGACTCCGAGGGCCCATAACGCCCTTCCCTGGCTGTCCTCCGAGCCTTCAGTCTCCTCCCACCGCCTGTCGTAGGACATGAAGTTGCGAAAGCGCGTCGTATCCGGATTCAGGGCGTGCGCCAAGAAACCGAGATAGCGCGCGCTCATGGAAGCGAGCGCGTCATCTCCGGGCAGGAGGTCCTGAGCGGAGGCGGTGAGTACGAGGGCTCTGGCATTGTCGTCCGTGCAATAGCCGTGCATGCGGTCGGGTACGTTGAACATGGCGTGCTGCAGCAGACCGGTGCTGTCGGTCATCCGCCGCAGGTGCTCGAGGTTGATCTCGGGCAGGGCTGCAGCCGCCTTGAGAACCGCCCGGGCCTGGAATCGCCGCGTCGGCTGTCGCTGACCGCGTTCCTTCGCCTCCGCAAACACGTTGAAGTACTCCTGAGCGACCTTGCTCCAGATCGCATCCCGTGTGAACAGGTAGGCTCGTTTGCGAATGGCATGTCGACGGACCGGATCGTCCAGAAGCGCAAGAACGTTGGCGCTCAATGAGTCCGCATCCCCGAAGGGTGTGATCACGCCGCGCTCCTCAGCCAGCATCTCGGTGGCGTACCAGTAGGGCGTGGAAACGACGGGCTTACCGCTGCCCATCGCGTAGGCCAGGGTGCCCGATGTGATCTGCGCTTCGTTCCCGTAGGGGGTGACGTACACGTCGGCGCAACCGAGGAACTCGCACAACTCCTGGATATCGACGAAGCGGTTGAGGAACTGGACGTTCTCGGCGACGCCCAAGCTCGTTGCCAGACGCTGAAGCGAGGAGCGATATCGCTCCCCTTCGTGCTTCTTGACGTTCGGGTGCGTCACACCCAGGACCAGATACATGAACTCCGGATGATTCTTCACGATCTTAGGCATGGCCCTGATCATGTGCTCTATGCCCTTGTTAGGCGACAGCAGACCGAATGTGGCGGCGACCATCCGGCCTTCCACCCCGAATTGGTCCTTGTAATAGTTGGGATCCACGAACGAGAGGTCAGGGATCCCGTGATGGACGAACGCGATCTTCTCCTCCGGCACCCCGTAGATATCACGCAGGAAGTCGGCCGCCCGGTGACTCATCACAACCAATTTGGCGGAGAATCGAGCGATCTCCGAGGTAACTTCTATCTGCTCGGAGGTGGGCTCCCTCAATACTGTGTGAAGCGTGGTAACGACCGGCATGCGCAATCGGCCGATCAGGTCGAGGATGAACGCACCCGCCGGTCCGCCATAGATGCCGTACTCGTGTTGCAGGCTCGCGACCTCTATCCCGTTTATGTTGAGAAACTCGGCCGCCAGTCGGTAGTCCCCACGAATTTGCTCGTTCATTTCGAAGTGCACTCGGCTCGGATAGGCGTATCCGTCAGGCGTGTCGTTCATGGCTGCCGCCCAGACTTCACTTTCCGGCGCCTCGGCTGCCAGGGATTCCGTGAGGTCCGCGGTGAACGTGGCGATCCCGCAGCGACGCGGGGTGTAGTTGCCGATCACGGCGATCCGAGCGGGACGTGAACGGAGATGCTGGTCCGGCATGAGTGACTTCCTCTTCATGGTAGCGTGCGTCTTCCGCACGGAGACAAATGGTCCTCGGCTACGTGGGCTTCGAGGTAACGCCAAGGGTGGTGGCCGGTAGACCCCAAGCGCGGATCACGGACACATAGGCGGGGGAACCAAGGCCTATGCCTCTCCATGAACCGGTTGGCTCACCGGGCGAAAGTCGTGGAGGTAGGCGGAATTCTAGAGGGCACGAACGCGGAGGCTGCGCCAGCCGACCGCTTGATAGTGAACCAGAGTCTACCACGTTACAGTCGAGAGCCCCCCGGGCCGCCGCCGGAAGCTCTGCGAGGCTCAAGGACATCCTCGGCCATGGCCGCAACATCCCAGCCATGGGGACCGATCCCCTGAAGCCCGGGTGCTGCCTACTCTGCTATCACGAAGGAGACCCAGGCGGTCGGTCCGTAGGCCTTGACCAACCGTTTGGGACCACGGCGCGTAAATAAGAGCAGCGCCCCGCCCTGTACTTCCCACTCATCACATTCTATGGCTTCTTCGTTGCGACTGCCGTCGGCTGCCTTCACGGTCACGATGAACTTCAGCATGGCTTCCTCCGCCGATGACGGATCCATCTATGGCCACGATACGCTGCGGACGAGGGATGAGGCAAGTCTGATACCGCTCCTGTTGCAGCTCTGGATCTCGTAGTCCGCGTGTTGCTCCGGACCAAGACACCCCTGCATCCAAGAGGAGACGGATGGCCTCGAACCCCCGGCTTCTCAATGAGATAGCTCAGGGATGCGCCGAGTCAACTCCTCCCAGTCGCCGCCGACAGCCTTCTGGATGAGTCGCTTGGCTCCGGCGAAGACCTCCGCCGGCATCAACATCTGCCAGACGCGGATCATGTTCTCGCGGTCACTGTGGCCTAGCAGGGGGAATACCCACGCGACTACTTCCGGGAAGCGCTCCCGGGGAACGGCGCCGGCCATGACCCCGACAGCCTGGCCTTGGTCCGCCAGGGAGACGCGTTCCCTTATGAGGCGGTACAGGTGCGAGTCTTCTTTGGCAAGGTGAAGGTCGAGATGGAACTTGAAGGCGGCGCTGGCCCGTGCCGTCTCCAGCGCGTCACCCGCGAAGACCGCTTTGCTCAAGGCATCGTGAGCGCTATCCAATCCGCGGTGGTCTATCACGTAGGCCTCGGCCACCGACGGCGCCACCTGTTCCAGGGCAGGGAAGACGGCCAACTCCTCCCCGGTGGCGTGCCACACCAGCATTTCGTTGAAGAAACGGAAGCGATCGAGCGCCGTCGCCAGTTCCCGGTTCCCGCGCGCCAAGGCGAGCGCCGCCGCGTCGATGGCGGCCATGTCTCCTCGAAAGGCATTGTGGAAAGCCACGATCGCGTCGATTGAGCTTGTCATAATCGCCGTGCTCCTTTCGGGGTGCTCTACAGCCCAAGGTGGGTTATCTCGCAACTCGTCCTACCTCCGTGTGCCCCCGGGCAAATGGTCTTCGTTCGTCAGGGGAATCAAACCGGCGTGCGATCATTTCTTTCGGCTCATCGGTAGCCGTCGTACCCTCCTTCGGCGCAAGGGCTCGTTGAGACAGGTATAGGTGACCTCTAATCTACCCTTCAGGCACGCGGAAATAACTCCCGCTTAGGACTTGCCAGGTATCCGCGCTGGCAGGGGAGTCAGCGTCAGCGGGCAGCTCACCGCGTCTCTGTACTCGCGCTCGGCATGGAACCATCCGCCCATGGGAACTCTGAGACCATGGTACGCCGTGGCATCGCACGAGCTGTTACGGGGCTTGCGGCAGGGGCCCTGCTCACCGCCCCGCTTCTGGGCATTCTTGCGCTGGGCTCGTTGGCCAAGATCCCGTTCGTGCCCTTCACGGTCTTCGACTCGCTCATCCGGGTACTCCCGGGCCGCGTGGTGATATCGGGCTGGATCTCATGGTCCGAGCGCTGGACGGCCTGGGCTTCAACATCAAGGACACGGCGAAGACGGCCGAGCAGGTCCTCGCCATCGCCTCTCTCTTCTTTGTCGGCCTGGTCATCGGGCTTCTCTTCTTCGTCTTGGTGCGGACCGCGGACGATTTCAGGATCAAGCGATACGGATTGACGGTGGGTGGTGTCGTGGGACTGTTCTCCGTGGTGATCACATCGATCCAGGGCGTTCCGGGGAGCGTTGCCGGCAAGATAGGTTTCGTTATCTGGGTGCTCGCCCTCTTCCTTCTCTGGGGATGGGGCATCGCCCGCCTGTATCTGGCGACGTTCCCCGCCACCGGCACCGCACCCGTGAAGACCGTCGCGGGATCGGCGCCGGCTGGAACTCGCCGCCGCCGGGGCCCTGGTGGAGGACTCGAGCGGCCCGGAGTCGCCCGCGGCGGCCGCCGACATGCCCCCGCAGGCGGAGGCCCGCGCGATCAGCCGGAGACGCTTCATCATCCAGATGGGAGGGTTGGCGGCCACCATCATCGTGGTCGGGGCCGGCGTCGGTGCGGTCTTGCGCGCCGAGGCCACGCCCGAGGCCTCCGGGCCGGACAAGGCGTCCATCCCCTTCCCCAACGCGGACTCGCCGGTCAAGCCGGTCCCCGGGACACGGCCGGAATATACGTCCGTCGCGGACCATTTCCGAGTCGATATCGACTTGACTTCCCCGCTCATCTACGAGGCCGCCTGGCGGCTGACCGTGGACGGTTTGGTCAAGACGCCCCTGTCGTTGACGCTCGACCAGATCAAGTCGCGCTACGAGACGGTGGATCAGTTCGTGACCCTGTCGTGCATCTCCAACCTGCTCGGGGGTCCGCTCATCGGGACCACGCTCTGGACAGGTGTCCCCCTACGCGACGTGCTCGCGCAGGCCGGTCCTGCGGCCGGCGCGCGCTGGGCACATATCGGGTCGGCCGACGGTTTCGACGAGGAAGTGGACCTGGAGGTGGTCAGCAGTGATCCCAGGATCACACTCACCTATGCCTGGGACGGGCAGCCGCTCCCGCGTGAACACGGCTTCCCGCTGCGCCTCTGCATACCGGACCGGTACGGGATGAAGCAGCCTAAGTGGATCACCAGCATCACGTTGACCGCGGACTCGATGCCAGGCTACTGGGTCACGCGCAATTGGGATGAGAAGGCCGAGATCAAGACCACCTCGGTGATCGACACGGTGGCGACCAAGTCGCTTGTCACGCGCGGCGGGCAGACCTACGTGCCCATCGGGGGTATCGCCCACGCCGGAGCGAAGGGTATCTCCAAGGTCGAGATCCAGATAGACGATGGTCCCTGGGAGGCCGCCGAGTTGCGGGGGCCGCTCTCCGAGTTGACCTGGGTGATCTGGCGCTACGATTGGCCTTTCAGTGAAGGGGCGCACCGATTGGCGGTCCGCGCCTACGACGGACAGGGGCTGCTTCAGGAGACCGAGGAAACCGTCTCCCATACCGGCTCCGCAGTCACCGGTCTGTACACAGAGGAGCGGACTATCCTCCCGATCAAACCCTGAGATCTTCGATCGTCCGCAAATAGGCCTATTCGTATCCGTCGAAGTGCTCCACCTTGATGGCCTCAGGGCGGATGCCCAATCTAAGGAGAAGCTCTCGCATCGACTGGCCCAACGACGGTGGACCGCTCAAGTAATAGTCCCAGAGGTGTGGTTCGGCCAACTCCTGCGTGATGATGCCCTCGGCTACGTGACCGCGGTAGCCGAGCCAGTCGAGATCCGGAAAGCTGAGGACATGGACCACCCGGAGTGCCGGCAGGGCTGTCTCGATCCGCCGAAGCTCTTCCCGAAAAGGGATGCTCTCCTCTGACTGATTGGCATAGATAAGAGCAATCTGCCGGGGCATCTGCCGAGGCAAGGCCTGGGCGGATCGCGCCCCATTCATCCTCCCTTCCTGAAAGCCGGCCAACCACCGGAGGATGCTGCGCACGCAGGTTATCCCTATGCCGCCCGTGATGAACGCTACACGTCCGGGATCTTCTCCCAGGGTGAAGCTACCGTATGGACCTTCCACTTCGATCTCGGCCCCAACGGGGAGAGCGTCAAGCGCGTTCTTGAACTCCGACCCCCTCAGACGGGTCGTGAATTCGAGCAAAGGCTCGGTGGGGGAGTTGGAATGCGAGAAGTGGTGGACCCAAGGCTCCGCTGGGCGGGGGAAGGTGACAACGAACCATTGTCCGGCCTTGAAATGGTAATCCCGCGGTCGCTCGAACTGGAAAGTCACGATGTCTGCGACCCGTGGGATCTTGCCGACGAGCCGGGTCCTGAATGTTGGCTGGGCCATGTGTCGTTCCTTTCCGTCGCACAGCTCCTCCGGGGGTCTTCGATGCCCACTGTCACGCCGCCCTCTTCCACCTTCTGGTTCCCAGGCGCCTTTGCTGAAAAACTTAGAGGTCGCCCGGGCTGCGCCGCGCATAGAATCGGGCTGCCCAGGGAACGAAGGGGATGTCCAGCGCAGCAGCAGATGAACGGAGAAGCTGATGAGAGCCAAGTACCCCGACTACCCGCGATCATCCGCGCTGAGTGCCGGCCGGATCATTATTGTTGCGGCAGTGATCTTTGCTGTGCTCGCGCTTGTTGTGGCTTGCGGAAGCAGTGGCGGCACGACGACGACAGCTCCCGGTACGAGCGGTAGTGGTGGCGCACAAGTGGTGATGAAGGACTTCGCCTTCGATCCAGCGTCGGTGACGATAAAGGCGGGCGAGAGTGTGGCCTGGACCAACCAGGACTCGGCCACTCACACGGTGGTCGGTGACAACGGCGAGTTCCAGAGCGGAGACCTTGCCAACGGGGCCGACTTCGCCTTTACGTTCGACAAGGCCGGCACCTACACCTATCATTGCGGCATTCACCCGAGCATGAAGGGAACGGTGGTCGTCCAGTAGGGGCGATCGAGCCGGATCACGCCGGGCCGTGCAGCATCGTCAAGGACGCTATGGCCGCCCTTCACCCGTCCTGCGTTCTTGAGTGGGGAAGGAGCTTGATGTGGGCGTGACCAGGAACGTGGCCCTATTCAACCTTGTCGTGCAGGCTATGCTGATCGCCGGTGTCTTTGCCGGAGCCTTTCTTGCCCGGAGGCGTAGGTTCGGTCGGCATTGTCTTATCATGAGAGTGCTGATGGGCGCGCAGATCCTGCTGATCGGCATCATAATGGCTCCGCAACTGGCGCGGTACGTATCGAATTGGAGCGGTCTGTCAGCATTCGCGGTGGAGCTCATCGTCCACCATGTGCTCGGCCTCGTCGCCCTCGCCCTGTGGGTCTATATCAACCTCGCGCTCGCCGGTGTCGTGAAGGCGCCCCGCCGCTACACCTGGTTCATGAGGAGCGCCCTTGTCTCGTGGGTCGCCTCGCTCGGGCTCGGCGCTTATCTATTCTGGTACATCTGGCGCTGAGCACCCGATGGCAACGATCCGAACGCCGGAGGCGACCGCGAGACATAGAGGGGGCGGGGAGAGATTCGAACCCCCGGTACCGCTCGCGCGGCACAAGGCTATCGAAGCAGCCGTCCCATTCACGGCGAAGGTACGGTGGTGATGTTGCCAGTGGAATTGGAGATTGGCAGCGGTCCCTCGACCAACTCTACGAGGTTTGTCCGCCTCTCGAACCCCACTATGGTGGTCGCGTCTGGCTCGCCCGTCACGGTGTAAGCGAAGACCATCACCTGGTCCCCATCATCATCGACGGCGACGCCGATTGGCTGGCTGGTACTCGCTCCCGCGGTGAACCCAATACCGCCCACCGCGTCCAGTTCGGCCATGCCGACGTCGACCGGGGGTCCCGCGGCGAGGCCAGCTGCGTCGTCGAGCACCCGCTGCCCGTCGTCTTCGGCGCTCATGACGATCGCGCGCAAGGTCCGCCAGGTGTCTTGGCTCACGGGTCCGAGAAACGTGAGCGTGCGTGTCTGGCTTCCAGGTACTGTGGTGCCGGTGAATACGGTCGTCTCCGGGGAGGTCGTCTCGCCCGTAGACGGTGGGCCGGTCGCTCCGGTGTCTGGGAAGCCCGTGATGGAAGTAGACCCTGCCGTCGTGCTCGTGCTTTCCGCTGCGACCTCACGCTCGTCGCCGCAACCCCAGAAGCCGAGGCCGGCCCCAAGCAGGAGCAGGCAAACAACGATCCATGCCATCCCGGGGAATCCCCATCTCATCGGTCCCCTCCTCGTGGTTTGCTACCAGAATGTCACCCAGCTCCCCACCGGTCTTAGCCCGCGTTGATAGCCCGGACGATCGCCTCGATGCTCTCGCCGTATGTGGTACCCGGGACGGCCCAGCGTCCGTTGAGGTCGGCGAGGACGGACGCCAGGCCGCGAGGACTGACGAAGTCGAACCGCGGATCGGTGGTCGCATCGGCCCACGGTACCGGGCTCCAATCGTAGACATAGGCCACCATGTGGGCCACGTGGGCCATGACTCCTGCCTCGGCCGTCGGGAAAGACGCACCTGGTTCGTGACCACCGGTGGCTCCGATGCCGGCGTAGTTGTTCTGCTCCGGCACCACATCTCCCCCGTACAAGCCATACCCGGTCTCTTTGATCATCTGCGCCCAGAGCAGATCGGCGCGCAGTCCCGCTTCGGCACAGTAGCGTACGTAATACTCGGCGAGAACCGAAGCGGGGACCGTGAAGCGAGGCGAGGGACATGCACCGGCAAGGAACGAGGCCAGCCGCTCCGCTGTCCCGCTCCATATCCCTTCAAGCGGTGTCTGACCCCCGGAGAGGACGACCGCGGTGGTACCGTCAGGTTCGGCCGAGGGAACGCTGGACGTGGTGGTCGTGGACTGAGAGGGGCTTGCCGAAGTGGCCGTAGTCAGGACGTCTGCGGCCACTGTGCCTGCCCGACGGCCTTGCTCGGTCATCACCCTCTCATGCAGGGAGAGTGAGCCTCCCGTTTGGGTGACGGACGCAGTAGTCGCCACGGAGGTAGTCGCGACGGATTCCGTAGGAGCCGCGGAGAGGCTCCGTGGTGGTGAAGCGCTCTCACCACATCCCGAGGCGAGGACGGAAGTGACCGCCATCGTCAGGAGCACCGCCACTCCGAAGATCGATGCTCGAGCAGTGTCCTTTCGGCGTATCGTTCTCGCGCAATGGCTCTTCATCGGCACCCCTGCAGCCGGCTGCTGCAGAATCATGGACTGGACGAGCACCTTGCAACTTATCACGGTATCGGCAGCGCCGCGGCGTGCCCTGAGGATCGGGGATCTTCTTCGCACCGGCCGGTGGTGTTTCGCATGCTCGTGACCCTCCCGCTTGTCTTCTTACCTGGGCTGATCAACCTTGGGTACGTCCGCGCGGGCGGATTGGGATAGAGTTGGATGGTGACGCACAAGGACCTCAAACGGTCAGTCTACCTGCCCTTCGGCGCGCTCGCCCTGCTGGCGCTCATCTGGGGATACAACTGGGTGGTCATGAAGGTCGGCGTGCGGTACTCGGACCCTTTCACGTTTGCCGCCCTTCGCAACCTCCTCGGAGCCGTTGCCTTGTTCGCAGTCGTCGCCGCGCGGCGCGGCTCGCTGCGGCCCAAGGCCTTTTGGCTGACGGCACTCTTCGGTCTCTTCCAGACCAGCCTTTCTGGGCTTGCTGTGTGGGCGCTGTACATCGGGAGCGCCGGCAAGACCTCGGTCCTCACCTATACGATGCCATTCTGGCTGCTTTTGATCGCTTGGCCGGTACTGGGTGAGCGGATACGAGGCGTTCAGTGGGCCGCCGTAGTACTCGCCTTGGCAGGCCTCATCTTTGTCCTCGACCCCTGGGGTCTTCAGGGTCTGTCGGCCAGCGTCTTGGCAGTGGCGGCAGGCCTCGCCTGGGCGATGGCGTCCATACTCATCAAGATCATCCGAAAGCATCATGAGATAGATCTTCTGCCGTTCACCGCGTGGCAAGCCCTGCTCGGTTCGATCCCGCTGGTCGTGGTCGCCCTGCTCACCGCGCCCAAAGGACCGGCGTGGAACGCGAGCTTCGTCGCGGCTCTCCTCTACAACGTGATCGCGGCCAGTGCGATCGCCTGGTTGCTCTGGCTGTATGTCTTGAACAACTTGCCTGCCGGCACCGCAGGCATCAGCAGCCTGGCCATCCCGGTCGTCGGCGTAGTAGCGGCGTGGGCCCAACTCGGGGAGCGACCGGGATCGCTGGAGGCGCTGGGTATGGGACTCATAGTGGTGGCGCTGGCCATCTTGACCGCGCGGGAACTGCGGCGCAGCCGTCAGGCTAAGCTGTCCGAGCCGGCCGGAAGGGGTGCGGCGAGTCGAGGCACGTCGGTAGACGCACATCTTCGTCCAGTCAGGGATCATGAGGCGGAGTAGGGGGGATTCGAACCCCCGGTACAACGGCATGAGCAAAGGAGCATCGATGGATCTAAAAACGCACTGGCAGCAAGTATGGACGTCAAAGGCCGCTGAACAAGTCAGCTGGTTCGAGACTGAACCCGCCACCTGACTAGACCTGATAGGCGCAGTTGCGCCGGCGAAGGACAGCAAGATCGTCGATGTCGGCGGAGGTGCATCGCTTCTTATCGATTGCCTCTTGGACTTGGGTTACAGTGATGTGACGGTCGTAGACGTGTCCGAGGCGGCTCTCGAGGCGGCTCAGATACGTCTTGGAGATCGCCAAGCCAAGGTGACTTGGCTTGTAGTGGATGTCCGATACCTGCGGCTACCGCGAGAGGTCGACGTATGGCACGACCGGGCTGTGCTTCATTTCCTGACGGAAGAGACTGATCGACAGGCGTACCTGGACTCGGTTCGAGCGGCTCTGCGGGTTGGGGGACACATCATCGTAGCGACCTTCGGTCCCGGGGGTCCCGATCGGTGCAGCGGTCTGCAGGTGGAGCGATATGACGCCGACAAGCTCTCCGGCTGGCTCGGTCCGCAGTTCGAGCTTGTGCGAACCCTCCAGAAACAGCACGTGACGCCGGGCGGTGCCGCCCAAGAGTTCGTTTACGCTGTGTTTCGACGTCTTCGCTAGCGCGGCAAAGCACGCTTGCTCAGCGCGATAGCCGTTAGGCCATCCCCGTGCAGGTCAGGAAACGGATTCTTCCAGATGTTCACCGGCGAAGCTCATTTCCTCTATCCTGGCTGCCGGGGGTGCGGTGTTTGGTGTCTATTCCGACTGTCTAGCGCGGACGATCTGCTCCACCTCCCCGATCCTTGCCTGTAGCTCGTTGATCTCGGCTCCATACTTCTTGACTGCACCGGCAGACACATGAAGACCAGTTTGACTGAGGACAAACATTCTTTCCTCTTCAACTTCTTCAAGGTCTGCCTTCAACTTTGACAAGTACTTATCTAGTTCTCCGATGGTCATGGCCGACAAGTCTTTCATTTCTTCCTGCACTTCGTGGCAAGTCGCTCAAAGGATGTCTTCCCAGCTCGCCTTGCTACTGCGAGCGTTGGGCTGCAACCCATGAGCCGAACGTGCTCATTATATGTCCAGCATGGACGAGAGCGTGCCCAGTGTCCCGTACCGGCCAGGACGCCGTTCGCCGCGCCGAGCCGAGGTTGACCTGTTATCTGTTGCTTTCGCGTCTGTCTCGAGCATGCAAATCTTACCTGCCCTCAGCGCCCATCATTCCGCCCCCCCATCATCCCGCCGGGAGGGAAGCCGGACTCACCATCTTGAGGGTCCGGGCGGCTCGGAGCGTCAGCGCCGGGATCGGAGGGCCCAGTACCGGGAGTGGTCGCCCCGCCCATCATGCCCCAGTCGTCGTCATCCATCATGCCCCAGCCGTTGTAGTCGCCCGAGTCGTTTCCCCCATCATGCCCCAGCCCTCGGTGTTGGCATTCGTGAATCGAGTGCACCGATCAACCATGTCCTGGAGATCTGAGCTCGAGGCGGCGTTCTGCATGCGGGTGATCATCTGGTCGGCGAACTGCTCGGCTTCGGGTCCGGTGAGACCCATGCGATCTCTGAGCATGTCGAGAATGGTCGCGCGTAGTTGCGAGTCAGTCGTTGTCTGAGTGGCCTGCGCTGTTGCCGGTGACGCGGAAGCGCCGCCGACAGCCAGGGCGGTAGTAGCGTAAATCGCTCCACCGAGAGCGACCACGCCAACCAGGGCCAGACCGATGACCGTTATCTTTGTCATCCTTAACATCCAATTTCTCCTATCTAATGTTCGCCGGGGCATCTACCGTCCCGGCACTTCCGACAGATCCAGCCCCTGGAGACGGCCCGAACAAATGGCGCCTCTGCTCCAGGTGAGCCAAGTATGACCGGATGATGTTGAGCGGGAGTGAAGGGAAGGTAAAGATCGTGTGAAGCCTGTCCGGACTCCGGACATGAGCCCCGGGGCAGGAAACGGACACCTAGGCCCGGGGCAGGAGGAAGGTGAAGCGGGTGTAGCTTCCGGGGAGGCTCTCCGCTCCGATGGAGCCGCCCATCTGCTCGGTAAGTGCTTTGGCTACGGCCAGGCCGATCCCGCTCCCTCCGCCAGAACTGGATCTTGACTTGTCGACCCTGTAGAACCTTTCGAAGACATGAGGTAAGTCAGCAGCCGGGATGCCGACTCCGTTGTCCTCCACCACAAAGGCGACCATCGAGTCCCGGCCTCGGACATCGACCTTCACGGTGCCGCCGGCCGGAGTGTAGCGCAGGGAGTTCGACAGGAGGTTACCGAGGATTTGGGCGAACTTGTCAGGATCCGCCCATACGGCGGGACAAGGCTCGGGACAGCCCACGAGGAGGGACAGGCCCAGATGCGCGAACTGAGGCCTGAGAGGCGCGACCACGGTTTCAACGGTCTCGTTGACGGCAAGCTCCCGCGGCTCGATGGCCTCGGCTCCCGCCTCGAGCCGGGAGAGCCGCTCGACGTCGGTGACAAGGCGGCCTAGTCTCGCCGATTCGCGTCTTACCAGTTCATAGGTCTCAGGTTCCGCCGCGACCACCCCGTCCATCAGTCCCTGCATGTAGCCCTCGATGGTAGCGAGGGGAGTCCTTATCTCGTGCGAAATGGTCCCCAGCAACTCTTGCCGCACTTCCTCGGTCTTCTGAAGCTGTCCGGCCATATCGTTGAAAGCGGTAGCGAAACGGCCGATCTCGTCTCCTGCCTGGTGCGAGACCCGCTGCCGGAAATCGCCGGCTGCGATCCGGCCGGCGACCTCGGCCATATGTCCCAAAGGCCGGGTGATCCATCCGGATACGAGGTAGCTCGCGATCACGGCGGCGATGACCGCGGCGAGGGCCCCCCAAAGGATAGCTTCGTTCACGCCTGCCGCTGACCGCGTTCTCCAGATCCCCGGTCATCATCCCGTCCGACCCACCTGTTCCCATCATTCCACCCATCCCCCATATGGGCGCCCACCGCTCGAACGGCGAGGCTGCGAACGGCGATGGACAGCACCACCACCAGGGTCACGATGACGGCGACATACGAGAAGAACAAGTCTCCACCGGATACTCACGGATCACCTCATCGGCTAAGTCTGAGCGTTCTGTTCGCGGCGGTTGGAACTTGTAGCCGACCCCGCGGACCGTGCGGATGAACTGCGGGTCCGACGAATCGTCCCCGATCTTCTTGCGCAGGTTGGCGATGTGCACGTCCACCAGCCGGGAGTCTCCCAGGTAACTGTAGCCCCAGACCGATTCCAGCAACTCCTCGCGGGTGTAGACCCAACCAGGATGTTCGGTGAGAACTCGCAGAAGCTCGAATTCGGTGCCGGTGAGTTCGACCAAACGACCCTCTACGCGTACCTCGCGGGCCTTCGGGTCGATGGAGATGCCGCCCCGGTTGAGAGCGCCTCCTCGCCCATCCTCACCCTCGGCTCCCGACCGACGAAGGACCGCCTTCACCCGAGCCACCAGGACCTTGGGGCTGAAGGGCTTGACCAGATAGTCATCGGCCCCCGCCTCGAAACCTTGCAGCACGTCATCTTCGCTCCCTCGGGCGGTGAGCATCAAGATGGGGGTCGTTCGCTTGGCCCGGATCCTGCGAGCCACGTCGAGGCCGGTGATTCCCGGTAGCATGAGGTCGAGCAAGACGAGCTGGGGCTCGTCTCTCTCAACGCTGGATAGAGCCGAGTGGCCGTCAGCCGCCTCCATGACTTCATAGCCCTCGCTCTCCAGGTATGCCGCAACCAGGCGACGCAGATTCTCGTCGTCGTCCACCACGAGGATCTCTGCGATTTGCGTGTCTCTTCATGGTCTCGCTCACCTCCTTGCACCCAAAGGATACCGTGGATTGCTCGGGTGGGGCTGTGGGGGGCCTTTACGTCATCTTTACCTCGCCTTGGCATGGTCTCAATACCGGTGATCCAGAGTGGTACCCGCGCCACGCATGACGAAGCGGAGAGTTCTGCCTCGGCGCCGTGGCGACGTTTGTATCAGTCACCCACAGAAGGAGTACACGAACCCATGAAGACCAAACGCACTCTACTCGCGGTGAGTCTCGTTGCCATCGCGCTCACACTCGCTTTTGCCTCGGTGGCAAGTGCTGCTGGCGGGCCTCTCCCCGGCGTCTCCGGGGGCGTGGGGTTTTTGACCGGCATTCACGATAGCTTTGCCTCGTTCAACGCCAAGGCCACGGGGCCGGCCTTAGATGTGGATGGGCATCAGCCGGCCCGCGGCTCACTGAGGTACTCTGACGAGACTGGGCTTACCTTCGCTGTCTTGGTGCAGCATATCCACGCGCATACTGGGAAAGAGGTCCATTTCGGTGGGACGATCGTGAAGTCCAGCGATCTCTCGCTGTTAGGCAAGTTCGCCCACGCGGTGGCCATCGACGGGGGTTCACCGGGTACCAACGGCGACGCGTTCTCCATCATCTGGACGGACTCGGATACGCATGCGCATGGCGTGCCGGGACCGGTGACCCACGGGAATCTGGTGGTGAAGACTCTCTAGCGCGGCCTCGGGGTGGTGGGCGCGGCTGTATCCCTTGGCTCTTGGGCGCACGCTCCGTGGCGGGGTGCGTGTGGTGCGTATGCTAGTCTCCCTCGCAGAGCGGTGGGCACCGTCGCAGCGTTTCGAGGGACATGGGCGGGGCACAAGCGAAGAGAAGCGGGGCTCACGTTCAGAGACCCATCAGCCCCGCGGCAAAGGTCTTAAGGGAAATCCCGGGCTCTTGGCGGCAAAGATACCCGCCAGCCATTCGATGGTGTCCGAGAGTCTCCGCCGCCTTTGTGGTAGCCGGCCCGAGCGGGAAGCTCGGGGAGGAGGTGGGCGAGCTGCCGGCGAGCCGCGCGCAGAAAGCGCCGGTCCGAAGCACGCGGCACCATCGACGGTGACGGCAAGCGAGACTCCGGGCGCAGGAACATTGGGCGCACGGAACCCGGGCACTGGCGCCGCCTTGTCCCAGGCCTAGTGCCAGGTACCGCCGTAACAGGGGCAACCCTCTGGACAGGGGCTCCGTTTTGTCCCATTGTGGTGGTGGTCCCTCGGGGCCGGTCAGTAGAGGCGTCGACAACGTACGCCGGACCAGGAGGTTTCCAGGCAGTGTCACGGACCGCTCAGCCGGGACCGCGTCGATCCTCTCTTTCGAGGCAGGCGTGGCTGACAGCCCTCACTGTCGCCCTGGTCTTCCTGGTCGCGCTCGGCAGTCGCAGGTCGTTCGCCAACGTTTCTCCCTCGCGCACGTTGCTCGAGGCCCGCGTCGTTCTCGGTGATCTCTTCGTGATCCTGGGCGCCATCCTCGTCGCGGAGTTTTGCCTGCTCGTCTACACATGGGTATCGCATCTCCGCAAGCGGAGATCAGGGATCGACGGAGACGAGAAGCGTGCTCCCAGTTCCTGGGGTCAGAGGCTTTTTGCCAGCCTCGTAGCGCTGATGCTGTTTACGGTGTTCATCGGGGTCGCCGCTCGGAACGGAGGTGATGGCTCCACGACTCTGCTCGGCTTCACTCCGCCGGTCAGCCTGCCCCCTTTGGGAAGCGATCAGTCCGCGGCCCAGACCTTCGTCATCCATTGGTGGATCCTCTTGGGACTGGCGCTGTTCGGATCGGCCGGCCTGCTGCTGACAGTCCTGCTGCGTCGCCGCCGCCGTCGCCTTGAGGTCGAGGCTGAGAGCGCACCGTCGGAGCGCGAAGAGCTGTTGGCTGCGGTCGAAGCATCCCTGGAGGAACTGGAAGAAGATCCCGACCCGCGGAAAGCCGTCATCGGCGCTTATGCAAGCATGGAACAGGCATTGTCGCGGCATGGGCTGGCACGGAGACCGTCTGAGGCTCCCCTTGAGTATCTGGCCCGCTGGACGAGCGCGGTCCGCGTCAGCCGCTCGCCGGCCGAGGCTCTCACTCGACTGTACGAGCGGGCCCGGTTCAGTCTCCACCTAGTCGATGAGGACATGAAGCGAGAGGCGACCGCAGCTCTCCTCACGCTTCGGCACGAACTGGGGGAGGAGGTGGGATGAAGATCTGGAAGGCAGCCTTGCTTGGACTCGCCGCAACGGTCGCCCTCGTCATCGCCCTCATGCTCACCGGAGTGGCGCACGGCTTGGTCTTGCTCGCATACGTGATCTTCCTGGTGGCGCTGCTGTTCGCCATGCTCATCGGCCGACTCCGGCGCGTGTTGCCCCTGGCCGTGGAGTTTCGTAGGATGCTGCCCCCGCCCGCCCTGCCGGAGATGCACGTGGAGCAGTTCGAGACAGTGAAGCTCCGGGTCGCGATTGCCCGGTACAGCCGGTCGGACCTGTACTTCCGGCTGCAGACCCCTGTGCGCGACATCGTCGCAGCCCGTCTGTCTCGCAGCTACGGCGTCGATCTGGAGCGCGAGCCCGACCGAGCGGCGGCCATCCTCGGCGAGGGGCGCGCCTGGGAACTCGTGCGGCCGGACTACCGCTCGCGCTCAGACCGGTCCGCCCCGGGCTGGTCGGAGCGCGAAGTCGAGCAGCTTGTCGAGGAACTGGAGAGCCTGTGATGGAAGAATTGCCGTTCGAGCGAGTCGCCTCACTGGGGGCAGCGATCCTGCGTGAAGTCGAGCGCGCAGTCGTGGGCAAGCGAGCCGTGCTCGAGCTGGTCCTGCTCGGCCTGCTCGCCGATGGCCACGTGTTGATCGAGGATCTTCCGGGGCTAGCCAAGACGCTTATCGCCCGCTCGTTCGCACAGGCGACCTCGCTGGTGTTCCGGCGCATCCAGTTCACCCCCGACCTCATGCCCTCCGACGTGACCGGCGCCTCCATCTACAGCCAGAAACAGGGCGACTTCGAGTTCCATCCCGGACCGGTGTTCGCCAACCTGCTCCTTGCCGACGAGATCAACCGCGCCCCGGCGAAGACCCAGGCCGCCCTCCTGGAGGCGATGCAGGAGCGGCAGGTGACCATCGAGGGCACGACTCACCGGCTGGACCGGCCCTTCCTGGTGCTTGCCACGCAGAACCCCATCGAATACGAAGGCACCTATCCGCTGCCCGAGGCGCAGCTCGATCGCTTCCTGCTCCGCCTATCCGTCGGTTATCCGGAGCGCGCAGACGAAGCGCTCGTGCTGGCGAGGCGCGGCGAGCGTAAGCAGGAGCACATCGAGCTCGACCCGGTGATCGACGCGGCCACGATGCTGGCCATGCAGCGCACGATCGAGGAGGTCCACGTCTCGGACAGCATCCGGCTCTACATGGTCGACCTCGTCCGGCAGACACGGGAGAACCGCCGCGTCCAGGTGGGATCGAGCCCTCGGGGCTCCCTGGCCCTGTACACCCTCGCGCCGGGCCCGAGCCGTTCTTCAGGGGCGTGACTTCGTCACTCCCGAGGACGTGAAGGACGTTGCCGTGCCGGCGTTGGTCCACCGTCTGACCCTGCGGCCGGAGCTGTGGGTGCAGCGCGTGTCGACGGAAGAGATCGTCCGGGAAGTGCTCGACACCGTCCCGACCCCGTCACCCAGAGAAGCAGAACCGGCGCGCGGATGAAGCGCTCCCCCAAGCTGGTCCTCTACGGCGCCTTTGCCGCGGTCGTCTTCCTCTCTGGCCCTCGCGCTCGGCCGCCCCGAGCTTAGCGGCGCTGGGCGCGCCGTTCGCCCTCGTTCTCGTCCTTGGCCTTGCGTCGCCCCGGCCGGGCATCGTCAGAGCGACGCTCGAGGCCAGGAAGGAGCGGGTGCTCGAAGGTGACGAGGTAGAGGCAGAACTGGTTGTCCGCGCATCGTCCAGAACGCCGGCCCTGTACCTTGTCTTTCTCCCTTCCCGACGGTGTGAGGCTTGCCGAGGGAGAGGCCGCGTTCTTGCTCGCGCTGGACGCGGAGGAGGAGCGGCGGGTGCCCCTTCGCCTTGTGTGCGACCGCTGGGGGGCCTATACAGCTCGGCGACGCCATCTGGCGCGTGAGTGACGTGGCCGGCCTCCGTTTCATGGATGCCCGCGTGCGCGGTCAATCGCTACTCCAGGTCTACCCGCGGGCCGAGCGGCTCCGGTCTCTGGTGAAGCCCTTCGAGACCCAGCCCTTTGCCGGCAACCGGGTGGCCCGAGTTCGAGGCGAGGGCATCGAGTTCGCCGACATCAGGCCCTACGCGCCTGGTGACCGCCCGCGTCGCGTCAACTGGCGGGCCTCGTCCACTCCATCAGACCCTGCATGTGAACGAGCAACATCCCGAGCGCAACAGCGACGTCATCATCTTCGTGGACAGCTTCGCGGAGGCTAGAAGCCAGGATGAGAGCACCCTCGACCTGGCCGTCCGAGCCGCCGCCTCGCTGGCAGGCCATTACCTGTCGGTACGCGACCGTGTCGGGTTCGTGAGCTTCGGCGGCCTGGTGCGCTGGCTCACCCCGAGCAGCGGCAGTGTCCAGCGCTATCGGATCATCGAGGCTCTGCTTGAGACAGAGATCGCCTTCTCGTTCGCCTGGAAGGACATCGATGCGCTGCCGTCCCGCAGTCTGACGCCGCAGGCCCTGGTCATCGCCCTCACCCCCTTGCTGGACGAACGGGGCCTGCACGCGCTGCTCAACCTGCGTCGGCGGGGGTTCGACCTGGTGGTCATCGAGATCTCGCCGCTGGCCTATGTCGGCGACCTTACAGACTCCCTGGATGTTCTTGCTGCCCGGTTCTGGCGTCTCTGGAGAGACGCCATGCGCTTTCGCTTCGAGCAGTCGGGGGTCGCGGTCCTCGAGTGGGACGGCCGTGCCCCTCTCGGGGCTGTAGTGGAGGAGGTGACAGCATTCCGTCGCTTCGCGCGATACGCCTCCGCCTAGGGCTGGGGGCAGTGGCGGTCGTCATCGCCGGAGCCCTCGTCGCCTATCCCATCGTGCGCGCCGGCAGCCTGGTCCCGGCAGTGGCGGCGCTCGGGGCCGTTGGTTGCCTTTTCACGCTGCTCGCTCTATTCTTCCGCGTGCACTTCGCAGGCCCCGCCCTCTTCAGCCTGGCGGCCGAATATGTGGTGGTCGAAGCGACCGGCCGGGCGGGCACCTTCTCGATAATCGCGTACGCCGCCGGTCTGGTGGTCTTGACAGAAGTCCTTCTCTGGCTGGGGCAGCTGCCATCGTCGGCCTCCGTCGATACCCGCGTCGTCGGAGTGTGGCTGCGGAACCTGGGGTTGACCGCTGTCGCAGGCGTCCTACTCGGGCTCATCGCCCTGGCCGCCACTAGCTTTCGGGTCCCGGGCGTTCTTGCGGGAACCCTCGTCGGCTCTGCCGCGGCCGTCCTCTTGGTGGCCCTTCCCTGGCTCCTCGTCAGGAAGAGGGGCGGTCGAGAGCAGCAGAGGCAGTAGGGGACCCCCATCTCGCGGCCTCTGGTCGGGTCGGGCGGCGGGTCCTTCATTGGGCGGAACCGAGCAAAGGTTCATTGTGCCGAAGACGAGTTTGCCCCGGAATCGCCCCCGAACTCGCCTCAACGACGCCACAACCCGGCCTGGCGGCCGGATCGCGACACACGATTGCCGGCTTTCTGAAGCGGAGAGGGGGGGATTCGAACCCCCGGTACCGCGTGCTCCTCTGTTGCAGGAGGGGAGGGGTGAGGCATAATGGCCCTGGATCCAGGGCCATAGCTGACGCCGCGGAGGAGACACCGATGGCAGTTGTCGCGTACAAGCCGGGTGGAGCTTTCCCGGGATTTGTGGGATGCACCGCGGGCTTGGGGACGGCTGGGTTCCTTCATCTGTCCGATCACGACGCCGGGTCTCGACGCGCTTGCGGCCCTGGGCTGGCGAGTTGACGATGCGCGCGGCACCCAGGGAGCACGGGGGCCCATCGCGGCGAAGGGGAGGGGCTTCGGAACAGAAGCAGCCCAAGCCCGAGAACGCGGCTATGAGCGGGACTGGTTCGCCGCCGCCCGTGCGCGTCGGCGTCATGGCAGACACCCACGGCTACCTCGACCCGGCCGTTCTCGAGCTGTTCGCGGGCGTGACACACATAGTCCATGCCGGTGACATCATGGACCCGGAGATCCTCGAGGCGCTCGCGACTGTCGCCCCTGTGACCGCGGTGGCCGGCAACCTCGATACGGGCAAGCTGGCCGACACGCTTCTCCGTGAAGCCAGCGGCGAGCTGCCCGGGGTCAGCTTCGTTGTCTGCCACAAGCGAAAGCGCCTGTTGAAACGTCTGGCCGCCGGCAAGATCGCCATCGGCCTCAAGGGCCTCGCGCCCAACCTCGTCGTGTTCGGTCACGAACACATTCCCTCCGCCGCCTGGGTCGAGGGGACACTCCTTCTAAACCCGGGCACGGCGAGCTCCCCCTACGAGGAAGACGACGACCCGACCATCGCCATCGTCCAGGTGGAACCAACCGGCCTGTCCGTGCGGTTCATTCCGCTCAGTCGGAGCCCGACCGCCGACTCGGCCACTGCGGAAGAGTCCAACTGATTCCCCGCCCCTTGCCGGCTAGAAAAGGGGCCCCCGTTGTGCCCGACTCTCGCACCAGGCGCATCGCCGAGTTCAGCGAACCATCCCAGGCGCCACGGTGGCGCTCGCGCGCCGGGTAGACACGGGAGGAACCGTGTCCGGTGTCCTTGCGTCCGTGCCGGTCCATCTCGTGGTGGCGAGTTTGCCCCCAAATTGCTCCCGAACCCGCCCCAAAGAAAGCTAAGTTAACGATCTTTCCACCATCAGCTTCTGCCAGCCGCGGATCATGTTCTTGCGGTCATCGTGGCCCAACAGGGGGAACATCCACTCAACCACCTCCGGGAAACGCTCCTGGGGACTAACACTGGCCATGATGCCGACCGCGCGTGGCTGGTTATCAGCAGACGATGGATGAGTTCGCTCCCCTTCAACATGACATCGTGCCTCCTGCGACAGATCACGCCTTCCAGAAAGAGGACCACTACCACGATGATAGCCACTACGATCAGCGCCGCCAGCGCCCACCACATCGTCCTATACAACTCGCTCTAGCGGCGGAACAGCGAGACGACGAGGGAGATCAGCCACAAGATGAACAGCGCCAGTGCGACCCAGAAGAGGGCCTTGAAGACGAAGCCCAAGCCGAAGACGACGATCACGATGATGATGAACAGGATGAGCCAGAGCATGTTCTCTCCCCTCTTCGTTGTGTGAGGGCGAGCTACCCCGGCGGGGGCCTGCTCAAACGCTCCTCCTCTGTTGACATTGGTGAGGGGGTCCGATCGATGCGGATACTTGGCTGATCTCCTCGGGCCTCTGGATGACCGTCTCTCTGCGGATCGAGGCGGCGGCCAGCAGGCACTGGAGCAGCTCGTTCCGCTGCTCAGGGGCAGCACCTTGGTCGGCGCCTAGCTTTCGTCCCACGCCCCGCAAGGGTGAGGGTGGGCCCGGTGGTCAGGACTCCCCAGGGTCACCGCGCCGACGGGGAAGATGGGCGGGTGCGTCATCCGGTGCTTTCGTGTCCGTCCTATTCCATTCCCTGCTGGCGAGTTTGCCCCCGAGTCGCCCCCGGACTTGTGTCGCCTCAAAGACGCGAAGATCCTGTCTTGCGGACCGGGTCGCGATACTCGATTCTTGGCTTTCTCAAGCGGAGATGGGGGTTCAAGGTTTCGGGAGATACCGCTGAAAGGTACATTCCGCATAACCACGAGAGAAGGAGTCTCCCATGTCCATTGCCCGTATCACCGAAGTGAAATCGTCGTCAACAAAGAGCTTCGACGATGCCATTAGGACAGGCGTCGCGCGCGCCCACAAGACGCTGAAGAATGTCAAGTCTGCCTGGATTTGGAACCAGGAGGTGATCGTGGACGATGACGGCAACGTTACGGAATACCGCGTTCACATGAAAGTCACCTTCGTCCTCGAAGACTGATCATCCGGTCCGCAAGATGATTCCATGACGGAAGTCCCGTTGCTCGGAGGGTCGGAGCGGCGGGACTTTCGCTCCGTCTGAAAGACATAAGCAGCGCTTACGTGGGGTGAACAGACCGCCTCACGCCTTCCTGCTCGTCGCCCGCGAGACGAGCGTGCCGATGCCCAGCAGAATCACCGCCCCAATGATGGCACCGAGGATCCCGCCCAGGTCGAAGATGTCGCTGTCGCCGATGCCGAGTCCCTTGGTGAAGAGCAGCCACCCCAGGTACGCCCCGGCGATACCGAGCACGAACGTGAAGAGCCAGGACATGGGGCCTTTCCTGCCCTGCAAGGCATCCCTCGGCACCAACAGCCGCGCGATAGCTCCCGCAACCAGACCCAAGATCAGTGCTCCTAGCATGCCGCCTCCTAGGCTAGACCCACTCCCACGGGACCCTTGCTGGCCTCCGAGTCAGCCCACTGGATCGGACTGGCCCCCGGGGATATCGGAAGCTAACGTTTTGCGAACTTCTTGAGGGACAGTGCCGCCAGAGCCCCAAAAGCGGCAAGGGCCGTAAGAGTGATCTTCGTCACGTCGAGAATCGGCTTCACCTCGACCGTGTCCGGGCCGATGATGATCGCGGCTACCGGCCGTCCGGTGGATCGGCCACCCCCTCCGCCTCCGCCGCCCGCACCTTCGGCCCCAAGCTCAGATCTCGAGCCTGTTTCCCCCGAGGCGGCGCCTCGACTGGCATGGGGCATACCGAGACCTATTCCCGAGCCGAAGCCTCCGCCACCCGATACTTGGGCCGCTGTTATGACCGTCCGGTCGCCGGATACGACAGGGGCGCCGAACACCCGGGAGACATCCGCGGCCGAGACCAAACGCTCGATCGCCTGTGATCGTTCTTGAGACTCCTTCTCAGCCCTTTGCAGGAGCTCATTGATGGAATCGTTCATCGCCTCTTCTCCTCTCGTACACATGCCCGGGCCCGCAGCCCGTACGCACACATGACTGCGCCCAACACAATGGCGGCTTGGATCAACCGGGTCATGTCGATAATGCGGACCCGTGAGATACGTCCCCCCTCCGCCACAGCGATCGCAACCGGCTGACTACGGATGAAGAGTCCAGGGCCGCAGCGCAGGGCCACCGTCCTTGCCGAAGGGGTAAGCACCCATCTCCCCACGTCAAGAGATGGGGCCGCAACTGTCCGCATCGTCAAGAAACGGCCTCTGATTTCTGGAGGGATTCTCATCGGGAAGAAGGTACCCACTTGACCAATGGCCAAACCGCAGCGACGGCTGCTCAAGGCACTGATTCCGCTACTGCGACCGCGCCGCCGGACTATATGGTCGACAAATGGGGTAAGTCACGACGAGGAGAAGCGTCGACCCCCCCGCGGTGGTGATCATGGAGCCCAAGAATCCGATTCAAACCAACGCCTGGCCTTCGGTGGCGCGGACGGTCCTCATGCTGGCGGTCTTGGTGGGGCTCGCTCTGGGCATCCGGGCCACCCGCAGCGTGGCTGCGCCGATCCTCCTGGGACTCGTGGTGGTCATCGGGGCCAGTCCCCTCGTGGGGATCCTGACCAAGAGACGGGTGCCATCCGTGCTCGCGTATATCATCTCCCTTCTCGTCATCGTGATCGTGATCCTCGCCTTGCTGTTCCTCATGTCGTTCATGATCTTCCAGACGAGGGATCTTCTGCCCCAGCTCCAAGACCAGTTGACGACCTTGGAACAAGACGTTGTGGATACTTTGGCCGGCTGGGGATTCGACATATCGGGGGTGATCGAAGAACAGATCTTGAAACCGGAGAACCTGGTCGGTTGGGCATCATCCGCTCTTTCTGCGCTCTATGGCGCTCTCAAGAGCGTGAGCCTCATAATCTTCATCGTGGCCTACCTGCTCGTGGAGGTATCGGGTTTTCGCAGGCGGTTCTATGAAGCCTTGGGAGAGGACCGCCCTGCACTCCGGAGATGGCTACAGTGGACCGGCGAAACCCGCAGCTATCTGTGGATCACTACGGTCCTCGCCGTGGTGGTGGCCATCCTGAACTTCGCGCTGCTATGGGCCCTCGGCGTGCCCTACCCGTTCACATGGGCGTTTCTCTCCTTCGTGATGAGCTACATCCCGAATGTGGGGTTCCTTATCGCTCTGGTGCCTCCCTTGACCCTGGCCATCCTCCAGAGAAGTTGGGGCATGGTCATTGGAGTGTTCGTGGGCTACATAGTGATCAACTTCGTGTCCGACAATATTTTCAAGCCCAGATTCCTCAAGTCGGGCATGGACCTGCCCGCGGCGGTATCGTTCCTGTCCGTGCTCATCTGGGGTTTCGTGCTGGGACCGATCGGAGCGCTTCTCTCCATACCCATGACCATGATGGTCAGGACGATATTCCTCGAAGCCTCGCCCGAGACCGAGCCGCTCGCCCTGCTGCTGCGGTCCGGCGACGATCCTGCGCGGACGAGGAGACGGGCATGGTCGTGGTTGGGGAGAGATAAGAGCGGGGGCCCGACACAAGGGACCTGACCGAGCTATGCGAGCGCCGGGACCATCCGGCTTCTGTCCAGCGGGCTCCACGGGGATAAGCACATCGGCGATCTGGCTGAACCGGGCACGCAACTCCGCCTCCACCGCGTGGGCGATGGTACGTTGCGCCGTGGCGGCCGGCTTCGCTCGGACTATGTCAGGTGCCCCGCAGAGCTTCCTTCAGATCGGTGATGGTCTCGACGGCGGATGGATCGACCAAGGCTACGTCCTTGCCGGCCTGAAAGCTGGCCGGGGTGGGAAGGAACGACCGTCCCTTGCCTCCGGACAGTTCAAAGCCCTTCACGACGCCGGTCTCGGGATCGAAATAGAAGTCCTCGATCTTGCCCAGCTCACGTCCATCGGTGGTCGCTACCCGTGCTCCGACGAGCACATTGCCCCCCTCCAGGACTTCGCTCATCTCCGGGACCTCTGAGGCCTTCTTGGCGCTCGCCTCCTCGTCGATGATGACGGCGTCCAGACCGATGACCCGAAACGAGGGCCAGGGCACGACCTTGGCTTCCTTGAACCATCCGGCCTCGTCCAGCAAGATCCCGAGGACCCGGCTGCCTTGACGGTCGAGAATCAGGTCCTCGACTTTTCCCACCTTCTTGCCGCTGTCTCTGGTGATCACCAGCAGGCCGCCGGCGTCTTTGCCCTTGCGCATGATCGCTGCCTCCCTAGTAGATGGTGCCCGTTGCCCACAATACGATGAACACAACAACGGCGATGACGATGACAGCGAGGATCACCCACGGCCATCTTGGACTGCGTTTGCCGGTGACTCTTGGCATCACACCCTCCTTTCGTGCGGGAGTCAGGGACGCTCAGCGGCCCCGCCCTCGGGCCCTGCCTCGCCCTCGGATCAGTCCCAGGATGATCAGCAGCACTACCGCCCCGAGGACCGCCACTCCGAAACTTCGCCAGTTCCATCCGGTGACGCCTGTGCTCCCGAACGCGTTCATGATGAACCCGCCCAACAGCGCCCCCACGATGCCTACGATGATGTTGTAGATAATACCTCCACGGCCACCCGCGAAAAGCCCGGCTACCAAGCCGGCCAAGCCACCGAACACGATCCACGCCAGAATGCCCATGATCCAACCTCTCCGAGATCCGGTTGCTCTGCTGGAAGAGTGTACCTGCAATCACCGGCGGCCAAACCCGGAAGACTCTTCGCCCGGAGGACTCGCCCAGGTGCCGTGCCAGCATGGGAGTCAGGCCGTGCCTGTCGTCCGGTGCGGTCCTATCCGTCTCGGTCCATTCCCGCTCTCGATCCGTCTGCTGCCGACGAGTTTGCCATCGAATTGCCACCGAACTGGCTGCCGGTACCGCTTGCGCGGCGGAAGGGCAGAAGGCTGCTCGGCATCGACCCTCCGTCCGTGACTCTCGCCGCGGTCCTGGGGGCTTGTCAGGGGGTAGCGGGCACCGCACGTTTGGGGCCATCCCGGGTGGGGCAAAACAGAAAACGGAGAGAGCAACTATTCTGGCGAGGGTAAGGCCGTTCAGTCTCGCCCGGCACACTAGTTACCGGGGACGGTTGATGCCTTACGTAAATCCTTCCAGATAGCCTCTCTCCTTGCCCGGTGTGCTCACGTCCGTCACCGTGCGTCCCGTGGTGACCTGACCGCGTTCTCGTTTGAACCATCCCGAGCCTCGGGGCTGCCTACTCTGTCTCGCTCACGCGGTAGACTGAGAATCGCTCTGGCTGCGGACTGGGACCAGCGAGGCGTTCGCGGGAGCACCGGCACATGTTCTTGATCTCATGGAACGGTCCAACGGCGACTAGGGGGCGCAAGGATTCGCGTTGCCTGACACTTCCCCACTTCAAGCACTCGGCTATTCCCCTCGCTGGCAGGCGCTCTTCGAACCCTACGTTGCGCAGGGTCTGACGCCTGCCCGCGTGATCCGCGGCGACCGCGGCAGTCTCCTGGTTGCGACGCCGGAGGGTGTTGTCCGCGCCAAGCCCTCCGCCCGTCTCTTGAGGTCCGCCAACGGGGTCGCGGATCTGCCCGCTGTCGGCGACTGGGTGGCGGTGCTGGTCTCCGACGACCTCGACGCCCCGCTCATCGAAGCCGTGCTTGAGCGCGCCAGCGCCATCACGCGCAGTGATCCCGGGGGCACCTCCGACATCCAGGTGCTGGCCGCCAATATCGACACTGTGTTCGTCGTTCACCCGATCGCCGAGCCGCCCAACCTCCGCCGCATCGAGCGCGAGCTTTCAGTAGCGTGGGACTCGGGAGCCGTCCCCGTGGTGGTGCTCACGAAGGCGGACCTCTCCGCCGAGCCGGAGGCAGCACGTGCAGCCGTAGAGTCGGTCGCGCTCGGGGCGGACGTGCTCGTCATGAACGCGCTCGCCGGTGACGGCATTCAGCCCATCCTTAGATACATCTCGGATCATCGCACCGCGGTTCTGGTCGGCCCCTCGGGCGCCGGCAAATCCACGCTCATCAACTCCCTCCTCGGCGAGCAGCGGCAAGCGACTTGCGAAGTCCGCGTGAGCGACGGGCGCGGCATGCACACGACCGTGGCCCGCGAGCTGATCCAGATGCCGGGCGGCGGCCTGCTCATCGACACTCCCGGGCTCCGGGCGTTTGGCCTGACCGGCTCGGAGGAGGGCATCGCCTCGGTCTTCCCGGAGATCGACCAGGCCTCTCGGTCCTGCCGGTTTCGCGACTGCACCCACAATGACGAACCGGGTTGCGCGGTCCAGGCTGCTCTCGAGTCAGGAACCCTGCCGTCCGAGCGTTTGGCCAGCTATCACAAACTCATGGGCGAGGCGCAGTTCGCCGCGGAAAAGACGGACGTGCGTCTCCGTGCGGAGAAGAACCGTAAGGGGAAAGCCGTCGACAAGGCGGCCAAGGACTACTACAAGCGGACCGGTCGCGGCTGAGCGACCACAGGGTCTCCCGGGAGTCCATTCATCCCGGTCAGAGAGAGGTTAGCGCCAAGGAGAGGAGCAGAGGTGGCCGAGGAGGATCAATCAAGCACGGGCGCAAAGGCAGGCGGGAAAGCCCCAACCAGCAGCCATATACGTACCTGAGGATTTCGGCAACGAGGTAGTAGCACCAGCCGGAGACTAACCAGCGGATCCAGAGTGCGTTTGTTCCAAGGATGCTCCGCTCCTTGGCCACTCCCCTGTCGTCTGGACTTCACAGTTCCGTGGTGACGCGTTCGTCACCGAACCGTCACCAAACAACCCCCGAAGACGCCCGAACCCGCTCTTCGTCTACACTGAGGAGGAGCGACAGAGTCGGCGTCTCTCGCGACGCCGTGCAGGTCAACGTCGGAGGATGGGGGTCGAGATGGGCGGTGTGAGGGAGCCGGTGGTGGTCGGTGGCTACCGGCTGGGACGGCGGCTGGACGTGGCCGGGTCGGCGGAGACGTACCAGGCGACGGGGCCCGGCGGGGAGGTCGTGGTGCTGAAGGTGCTGCGGGACGTGTCGCCGGAGCTTGCCGCCGACATGTCCGCGCGCCTGGAGGCCGCGGCCGGGCACCCCGGCCTGATCATCCCGAGCGCGTGGGGCCGCGACGGGGACGACTTCTACGTGGTGCGCGACTACATCCCGGGCATCGACCTCGAGAGCATGATCCAGGCGGGAGGACCGCTGGAGCCGTCGCTCGCGGTCCGCTACGTCGCGCAGGCCGCCTCGGCGGTGGCCGCCATCGAGTCCCAGGGCGTGTCCCACGGCAACCTGAAGACCTCCAACCTGCTGGTCTCGGCCGAGTCCGACGAGGTGAAGGTGGTGGGGTGGGGCATGGCGATCGCCAACATCCTGCCCGAGGGGGAGAGCCGGGCGGCGGCGACAGCCTACTACCTCAGCCCGGAGCAGATCCAGAGCGACCGGGTGATCCCTCAGTCCGACGTCTACGCGCTGGGAGTGATCCTGTACGAGCTGCTGACCGGAGCGGTCCCGTTCGACGGCACCTCGGCCGCCGAGGTGGCCCAGAAGCACCTGACCATGACGCCCACCCCTCCGAGCCAGCGCCGGGCCGGCGTGCCCGGGTGGATCGACAAGGTGGTCCGGCGGGCGCTGCAGAAGGACCCCGCTGCCCGGTATCGGTCGGTCGAGGAGATGAGGCAGGCGCTGGCCGCGCGGCTGTAACGAGACTGGAGCCGGGTCGGCCCGGCACTGAAGATGTTCGGGACATCTGACCCGCCTCGGTTCGCTAACTCTGTTTGAGCGCCTCTTCCAGGTCCTGCAAGGTGTCGGCCGTCTCAGGCCACACAAGAGCCACGTCCTTGCCCGCCTCGAAACTGGCGGGAGGTAGGAAGGAAGGAGCGGGATCGCCTCTTCCGGCCGGCGCCGCCGGAAAGTTCGTAACCGAAGATCATTCCGCTCTTCTTGTCGAAATACAAGGCCTCAAACTTACCCAGATCCCGCCCGTCGGTGGTGCGGACGCGGACTCCCGCGAGCACGTTGCCGCGATCGAACACGTCTTTCATGCCGGGACCTCCGAAGGCTTCACCACGCTGGTCTTGGAATCTATGACGAGGGTGTCCTCGCCCACGCTTAGGACGGCTGGCCAGCGACCAGACCACGCCCGCGCAGGTGCGTCGTCCTTGAGGGCTCTAGCTTGGGCGCATGCTCGGTTCCGCCCACAGGCCGTAGTAGGATAGATAGCGCTGAATCGCTGACAGAGCAGGCGGGGCAAGAATGACGAGATTCATATACTTACCGGAGGATTTCGGCAAGGAGGTAGTAGCACCAGCCGGGTACTACCTGCCCCTTGAAGAAGAATTCGTGGACCACAATGGAAAGCGACTGTTGTGCATAGTGGGGACTGTCTGCATAGAGGCGTCTTGCTGCGGGATAGGAAATTGGGAATACTTGCGTGTTGAGGGGTATGTGGTCGAGCAGGACCGTTCTCACCATCAAAGGGATGGGATATATCTTGAGATCGAAACGGTCGAAGACGACGGTGAGAGGACGGCAATAGCCAAGCTTCTACTGGATAAGCATCCGGGCGTCAGGATAGAGTTCCGCTGAATGCCTTCCGAAGCGGAGAAGGAGGATTCGAACCCTCCAGGGCCTCTGTCGCGGCGGGAGCCTCGGCGCGCGATCCGAGCCCTCTCGCACATATCCCCAAACGCTTGCAGGCCGTCACTTTTGCGGCCTAAGATGACCGACGACATGCTTGGAAAGGAAGAAGACCCAGTGCCGTCGCCCGCACGATGATCGATCGCCTCCGCGAGTCATGGAAGAGCCCAGCGGGCCGTGGGTTCATCATGCTCGCGACGATGCAGCTCACGTACGGCTTCGCCTACAGCGCGCACAACAACGTCGTCACCAACTTCTTCGAGGACATCCTCCACTTCAGCGGACCTCAGTTCGGCTACATGACGGCCATCCGCGAATTCGGAGGGCTCACCCTCATTCTGCTCATGGCGCTTCTCTACCGGGTGTCGATACCGCGGCTGACCTCAGGCGCCATGTTCCTCCTGGCCCTCGGCTTTGGGCTCTTCGGCGTCGCCACCAGCTTCGTGACGGTGATCCCGTGGATCCTCATCAGTAGCTTTGGGATGCACACCATACTGCAGACCCAGTACTCACTCGGCATGAGCCTTACGACGCAGGAGAGAAGCGGCCGCGTGCTCGGACGCATGGCGGCTTTCAACCAGGTGGGCACGTTCGTAGCCCTGGTGGTCGTCTTTCTCATCTTCCACTTCGACCTGCTCTCTTACGAGATGACGTTCGTCCTCATCGGTGTGGTCGCCTTCGTCGGGGCCGTCGCCATCTTTCACTTCCCGCACCTGCACGACGGGGAGGAACGCATGGTGGCGCCCAGGCGAGATCCCATTGTGTGGCGCAAGGACTATCGCTACTACTATCTGCTCAACCTGCTAGACGGCGTACGCCAGCAGATCTTCTTCTCGTTCGGTCTCTGGGTGCTGGTGAACCAGTTCAAGCTCGGGGTTGAGGATATCTCGGTCCTCCTACTGACGGTCACGTTCGTCGGCATCGTGTCCTCGTCTTACGTGGGGCGGCTGATCGACCGCCTCGGCGAGCGACGGGTCTTGCAGGCCATCAACATCGGCTACGTGGTCGCGCTGGGCGGCTATGCCTTATCGGGCCAGGTGTACGCGGCCTGCGTGTTCTACGTCATCTACTCCTTCATCTCCCAGTTCTCCACCATCGGAGCATCGACCTATCTGCGCAAGATCGCCATTCCCGAGGAGATCGCCCCCAGCCTGGCGATGGGAGTCACCATTCTCCATGCCACAGCCATCGTTGTGCCGGTGGTAGCCGGGATCATACTGAACTTCGTCGGCTACCAGATTCCCTTCTTCATCGCCTGCGCTGCTGCGCTGGTCATGGTTGGGGTCACGCAGCGCCTGAATCCTGACAAGCAGCGAACGGCCGGTCGCGTGGCGCTGGATGAGGCGACGGCGGCGTCACGGGCAGAGGCACAGGCGAGGGCTCTCGACGAAGGGGCAGCTTCCTGATGGAGTGATTCCGGGTGCCGTCCATCCATACACATCGAGTGTCTTTGCGTCCGTTTGCTGCTGTCGAGTTTGCCACCGAGTCGCCCCCGAACTCGCCTGAAAGATGCGAATACCCGGCCTCATCGACCGGGTCGCGACACACCGGTCCTGGAGTTCTAGATCATAGGTCCGAGTCATTCTGGTCGGTCCGCTCGCGAGGGGGCACGCTTGGACACCCCGGAAAGATATACTAGAGCGCCAGTTTGGCCGCCCGGTCACACTGCACCAACACTCGGACCGCGCGACAAGGGGGACCTCTGATGGCCAAGAAGAAAGGCACCGGCAAGGCGGGCGCAAGCGCTGCTGCGACCGGCGCCGGCCTCATCCTCTTCACGCTGGCCACCGGCCAGTTCCTCATGGCCCTCGACACGTCGGTGATGAACGTGTCGATCGCTACCGTCGCGGAGGATCTAGGCACGACCGTCACCGGCGTGCAGACGGCGATCACCCTCTACACCCTGGTGATGGCCAGCCTCATGGTCCTCGGCGGCAAGGTGGGCAGCATCATGGGCCGCAAGCGGGCCTTCTCATTGGGCTGCATCATCTACGGCTGCGGGTCGCTGACGACCGCGCTGGCTCCCAACCTCACGGTGCTCATCATCGGCTGGTCGTTTCTAGAGGGTCTCGGCGCCGTTTTGATCATGCCGGCCATCGTCGCGCTGGTGGCCGGCAACTTCCCGCCCGAGGGGCGGCCGAGGGCCTACGGTCTCGTGGCGGCCGCCGGCGCCATCGCGATCGCCGTCGGCCCGGTGATCGGCGGATTCATGACCACCTACTTCTCGTGGCGCTACGTCTTCGCCGGCGAGGTGGTGATCGTGCTTGCCATCCTCGTGCTGGCGCGACGCGCCGCCGACTCACCGGTGGATAAGCGCCCTCACCTCGACCTGATCGGCGCGGCGATCTGGGTCGCCGGGCTGGCCCTCTTCGTCCTGGGCGTGCTCAAGTCGGCCGAGTGGGGCTGGATCCAGCCCAAAGCCGGCTCCACCTCCCTTCTTGGGCTCTCGCTCACCTTCTGGTTCATCATCGCCGGCCTCTTCCTTATTTGGGTGTTCTTACGCTGGCAGCGCCGCCTGGAGCGCACCGGCAAGGAACCCCTCATCGCGCCTTCGCTGCTGCGCATCCAGCAGCTCACCGGAGGCCTGATAGCTTTCCTATTTCAATTCCTGGTCCTGGCCGGGGTGTTCTTCATCGTCCCGCTGTTCCTCTCGGTGGTGCTGGGGCTGTCGCCCATCGAGACCGGCCTACGACTGGTTCCGCTGGCGCTTGCGATGCTGCTCGCCGCCGCCGGCATTCCCCGCTTCTTGCCCCAGGCCTCGCCGCGACGGGTGGCGCGCCTCGGTCTGCTGGGGCTCATCGTCGGCATCCTCGTGTTGATCGGGAGCCTTGAGGTAGGAGCCGATTCCTCGATCGTGTTCGTGCCCATGATCATCGTGGGTCTTGGCATGGGGGCGCTCGCGTCGCAGCTTGGCGCCGTGACCGTCTCGGCGGTACCCACCGAGAAGAGCTCCGAGGTCGGCGGCCTGCAGAACACGGCCAGCCAACTCGGCTCCTCCATCGGCACTGCCCTGGCGGGCTCCGTGCTGATCGCCGCCCTCACGACCTCGTTCTTGGTCGGGATCGAGCAGAACCCCAACGTGCCTCCGGAGGTGAAGTCGCAAGCCAGCGTGAACCTGGCCGCGGGCGCGCCCTTCATCTCGCAGGCCGACCTCGAGGCGCTGATGGCAGAGGCCGGGGCCTCGGCCGAACTCACCGCCGAGGTCGTCGAGCAAAACGAGGCATCGCAGATCGACGGCCTGCGCACCGCCCTCGCGGTCCTAGCCGTCCTGGCAATCGTCGCTCTGTTCTTCACCGGGCGGATCCCGAAGCGGCAACCGGGTTCAGAGCCGGTCTAGCGTGGATCGACGCCAGCAGGCCGCCGGCGGTAGGCGAGACGACACTGCTGCCACCGGGTCGTCTCACCCCGCGGGCAGTGCGAACGAGAGTTGGCCAATCCGACATCAGTCGGATTGGGGATTGAAGATAGGACATCAGCGATCAGTGCAATCCAGGGCGACGTATCAAGTGCTGACGATTTCCGGTTAGTCGGGTTGCTACTGTCCTTCACTCCTCCCGTTTCACTTCCTTCCCCTTCACCACTACTCTCTCGAATGTTAAGCCCGCAGCCCGGCTGTGCGGCCTGCTAAATGCCTCGGAGTATTCCTTCCTCAGCGCCTCCAGGTCAACCGGGGCCACTTCTACCAGAAAGCCACTGCTGGCCATCCCCGGGCAGTTCTTGGAAGTGACAGCGTGCGGGGAAATCGTGTTTATGGCCCCTCCCCTGTCGAGCACCCCCGGTACGATTAAGTCCTGTCTGGCCCCATGATCAACGTAGGCTACCCCAGGCATCACCCTCTCCCAGACCCGGGCTCCCACTAGAACCGTGCCCCTCTCATTGAAGACCTTGCAGGTGGGTATCTCCCGGTTCCAGCTGAGGTCGTCCAGTTGAGCATGGGCTATGAGGACGGTGATCTCATCCTGGCTCGACGTCTATAGCCACGTCCTGCCCGGCATGTGGGCCGAGGCCGTGGCCAAGATCGATGCGAGAGCCAGATCCCCGAACGGCGCACCCAGAGCCTCTACGCGGCCACCGTCGCCGACTTCGTGCCTCTTGCGGTCCTCCCTAGGCCGCTTGGCCCGGCTTACCGAGAGCGATCCGCTCGCCTCCGGGCCCGGCAGAGGCCGCAGCTCTGGCAGCACGTGGCGCCCGGCAGTTCGTCGTCGAAGCCGTAGTGCAAGCCCAACCGGCGGAACTCCGCCTGTGAGAGCGGCCGGTCCTGCACGACGGTGGGCCCGCCCTCTACGTAGGACTTGGGGTACGGCAGTACCAGACGATCGCCCGAGGAACGGATCCCGATGAGGGGTACGGGTATCTTGTCGGCGCCGGCGGTCTCCACCAACAGCCATATAGTGCCGAACTTCCTGCGCGGAAAGCCGAGGCCGGTGATCGTGCCGATCTTCCGGGCGTTCGCGTCGAACAACTCCCGTCCGATCCATCGGTTCAGTTCTTCACTGTGCCCGGCCATCGCCCGTCCCTTCGGAGAGAGCCTCTTCCCAGTCTACCGTGGACGTGACCCCCCGGCTGCCGGTAGTGGCCATGTCGAGAGGTTATTGCTGCAGACTCGAGAGGTCCGCCCCAGCGGACTCCGCTACGCAACTACGAAAGGGAGGCCGACAGTAGATTGGCTTCTCGGTGTCTTCTTGTCCGTCTCGGTCTATCTGCTGCTGGCGGAGGAACAGACGAGGAGCCAGCGCTCGCCGCTCGTCGTCGCGCAGTTCGCCGGGTCTTGAGTTAGCAGCGTCGCCCTGTATGGTGCTAACTTGGCGGTGTCGAGACAAACCTGGTTTCTTCAGCCCAGGCGATCGAGGAGCCATGAGTCCAAGGCCCAGAGTCAGACAAGGCTCCGGCGGCACTGAGACTTCCCCCGAAGTCCCGGAGCCGGGCACTCCTTCTTTTCCCGTTGTTGGCATCGGCGCGTCGGCCGGGGGATTGGAGGCATTCACCGAGCTCCTCCGGCATCTCCCGCCCGATACAGGCATGGCGTTCGTCCTGGTGCAGCACCTCGATCCGACCCACGAGAGCATGCTTCCCGAGCTCCTCTCCTCGAAGACGGCCATGACCGTGATCGAGGCGACCGACGGACTTGCCGGTGGCTCCCAATACCGTCTATGTCATACCCGCGGCGCGAGGACGTGACGATCGAGCAAGGCGTTCTCAAGCTCAGCTCCCGTCCTCCCTCCGGTCACCACCTTCCCGTCGATTCGTTCCTCACCTCCCTTGCGCATGACCGCAAGACCCAAGCGGTGGCCGTGGTCCTCTCCGGCACGGCCTCAGACGGTGCGGCAGGCGTGCAGGCCGTGAAGCGAGAAGGCGGCACGACCCTGGCTCAGGACCCAAGCACCGCGAAGTACCGGGGCATGCCCGAGAACGCGATCGCCACCGGCGCGGTCGATTTCGTCCTGCCCATCCCGCTGCTCGCACGACAACTATCGGTCATCGCCGGACATCCGGGTCCCGCGTCGCTCCAGCCGCACAGATCAGCTCATCCGGCCTCTCCCCGCGGAGGACCCCATCCTGGCCGACCTGCTGACCCTCGTCCGATCTGCCACCAAGGCCGATTTCAGCCACTACAAGCAGAGCACGGTGATGCGCCGGATCACCCGGCGCATGGCGATCGCAGCACGCCGAGGACCTCGAGGGCTACCTGGAACTCCTCCGCGACGACCCGGCCGAGGTCGAGGCTCTCTACCAGGATCTCCTCATCCGCGTCACCAGCTTCTTCCGGCAGCCCCAGGTGTTCGAGACGCTCAAGCAAGAAGATCTTCCCCCGGATAGCCGAGGCTCAGGCCGGCGGCCAGGTGAGGTTCTGGGTCCCGGGCTGCGCGAGCGGCGAAGAAGCCTACTCTCTGGCCATGGCCTGGGCGGAGTTCCAGGGCGCGAACCATCTGGAGAAGACATCGTTCCAGATATTCGCGAGCGACATCAACCAGCAGGTGATCGACAAGGCGAGACTGGCGATCTACCCGGAGAGCATCGTTTCCGACGTCTCGCCCGAACGGCTCGAACGATTCTTCTCTCGCGTCGACACCGGGTACCAGATAGTCAAGAGCATTCGGGAGACGTGCGTGTTCGCCAAGCACGACCTCACCCGGGATCCGCCCTTCTCCAAGCTTGACCTCATAAGTCTGAGGAACGTCCTCATCTACCTGGGTCCGCTCCTGCAGCGCAGGGTGATGCCCCTCTTGCACTTCGCGCTTCGCCCCGGAGGGTTCCTCATGCTCGGAGAGTCGGAGTCGGTCGGCGGATTTACCGATCTGTTCTCTCTGGTAGACAAGAAGAGCAAGATCTACGCGGCCCGGTCGGGAGGCTTCGCTCCCATACCGCCCTCCCCATCCCCCCGGGCGGGTCGAGGAGGCCGCCGCTCCCGGACCCGGCCCCGCCGCCGGTCGACTTCGATCCCTCCAAGGAAGCAGACCGGATCGTGCTGGACGGCTACGCCCCGGCCGGAGTGATCGTCGATGCCGACCTGCAGATACGGCGGTTCCGCGGTCGTACCGGCCCCTACCTCGAACCTGGGCCCGGCCGCGTGAGCTTCGACCTCCTTCGCATGGCCCGCGAGGGATTGGCAGGCGAGTTGAGTAGTGCTCTGCAGAGAAGCGAAGAAAGCCGGTTCCGCGGTTCATAGGCAGGGGGTCCGCATTCTTCGCGACGATCGAGTGGTCACCGTCGGCTTCGACGTCATACCCATCGAGTCCCCCTCCGGTGAGACGTCGTTCCTCGTCCTGTTTCACGACATGCCGTCGGCAGACAAGGAGGCGCCGGGTACGGAACTCCGCCCGGCCGGCTCGAGACCGGAGACGACCTGTCTCGGCGGATCGCGGAGTTGGAGCAGGAACTGGGCGAGATGAGAGAGTACGCCCGAGCTGTCCTCGAGGACAAGGAATCGGCAAACGAAGAGCTCCGCTCGGCCAACGAGGAACTGCAGTCCACCAACGAGGAACTGCAGAGCGTCAACGAGGAGCTGGAGACAGCCTCGGAGGAAGTGCAGTCCGCCAACGAGGAGCTGCGGACGCTGAACGAGGAACTCCACGCCGTCAATAACCAGCTCGCCAAGCTCAACGAGGAGCTGACGGCCAAGAACGAGGAACTTCGAGAAGTCAATGCCGCGCTCGACACTCGCGAGATCGAGCTCAGAAGCGCCAGAGACTACGCGCTCGCCGTCATCGACACCGTGCGCGAGCCCCTCGTGATTCTCGACCCCGACTTTCGCGTGGTCTCGGCCAGCCCACCTTTCTACGGCATGTTCAAGACAAGCGCGACACCACGTCTGGGTGAGAGCTTCTTCGAGTTGGACGAGGGACACTGGGACATCGCCGAGCTTCGCGAAGCGACTGAGACGGGCACTGGTCGACGGAGTGGACTTTCAGGATTTCGTCGTCGACCGCGACCTGCCTCGGCTCGGCCGGCGCACGATGCTCCTCTCCGGTCGCCGCATCCACTCCGTGAGGGGCGAACTCGAGAACGTTCTCCTGGCGATCGACGACATCACCGAGCGCGCGCAAGCCGAGGCTCTGAGCGACGCTCTCGACCAGATAAACCTCACGATGATCTCGACCGTCGACTACGATGAGCTTCTGGAACGGGCCATGACCGAGGCCGCCCAGGCGCTTGGGTGCGACGAGGCCGTCCTCGTGGTCCCGGTCGACGGTTCGTGGATCACAAGATTCTCCGCGGGTGTGTCGTGGGCGAGTCCGGGCGCGGCCGTTCCCGACGGGAGAGGCCAGGCAGTTCTCGGCCCTGGCCATCGGGCAGCGGGCGGTCGTGAGCACCTCTTCGCTGGAAAGGCGAGCTCGCTTCTCTTCGAGAGAGGCCGGCACGCAGGTGGTACATGTGCCGCTCGGGTCTCGGGATAAGGTGGTCGGTGCGCTCAGCTTCGGCCGCTCGCGGCCGCAAGACCGCATTCAGCGAGGCGGAGCTGGACTTCATCGAGAAGCTCGCCCCCGCTCTTTCCATGGCCCTCGAGAATGCCGAGTTGCACGCCAACGAGCACCGGATCGCCGAGGTGCTCCAGACGAGCCTGCTCAAACCGGTCATGACTGTTCCTGGACTCGAGATCGGTCTGGCCTACCGGCCGGCCCACGCGGCCGAGCGGGTGGGGGGAGACTTCTACGACCTCTTCGCCCTCGAGGATGAGCGTGTCGCCGTCGTGGTGGGCGACGTCTCCGGGAAGGGGGTGCAGGCGGCCTCGCTGACAGAGACCGTGCGTGCCACCCTCAGGGCTCTGGCCTCGGCTCGACTCCTCACCGTCTTCCATCCTCACCAGGGCCAACGAGCTCCTTTTGGCCCAAGTGCCTTCCGGGCAATTCGTCACCGTGCTCCTGGCCATAGTGGATATCGCGCGAGGCAAGGTCACCATCTCGTCCGCCGGTCATCCGCCACCCGTGATCTGTGGTGAGCACACGCACGCTTCTCGAAGCTCGGCTCACGGAACGCCGCTCGGGGCGATGAGCAGCGACTACCGGGAGACCGAGTTCGATCTCCTGCCCGGCGAGACCATGGTGCTCTACACCGACGGGTTGACCGAGGCGAGACAAGGAACGGGCTTTTTCGGTGAGCAAAGGCTCGCCGAGACGTTGGCCGGCCAGGACTCCTCGGACGTTCAGCGCTTGGTCGATGTCTTGATATCCAGGGTGACCGAATACACGGGACGGCGACTTACCGACGACCTGGCCGTCATCGCGTTCCACCTGACGTCCGCCGACACCCCGAGCCGACAAGAACAGGGCTCTCTCACCGTATCAACCGAATCTCGGGCCATACGCTCCCATCTTCATCCCAACCCTTGATCTTCTCAGGGTCCATGCGTCGTCGGTTCTGATGCCGGCTCAGGAGGTGGCCCAAGGTCGTCATGCTGGGCGTGGTAGTCACAGGCAGGGCCGCGGCAGCCGTGAGGGTGACGATCGACATCCCGGCAGACGATGATCTTGGCCTCGGACGCGGATGTGCCGAGGCGCTCCCGGGTGAGTATGGTTCCCGCTGGGTCAAATGGCTGCTTGAGATGGTAGTGGAGTAAGGGTCGGTCCCGCTTGGGCACTCGGGCGCCGAGATATGTGTCCACCCGGCCTCAAAGCCGTTATCTTAGACAAGCGAGGGATCCAGGGGCTAACAAGGTCTACTCTTGCCGGCGTGACGCGCCAACACGGGGATCACGCACCTCTGCTGTCCGGCCGAGCACCTCTTCCGTCATCTTCCATTCCTTGAGGGGAACACCGTCAAGTGATCGGCGCTCGACCATCATTGCACCTCTCTACTATCAGTGTCATTCCTTTGATATCAATCACTCTTGTTCTATCGCCCTTTGTCGCAGGATACAGGGGATTCCCGACTTCAGCTTTCCACAGCTCGCCTCTTGCTCTCACATATCCAACCGGGTTAAGGCTAGTCATTACGGTCGCCTCCAAACCTATAAGTTTCCTCATAGGATTATTATCATAAAAGGCATAAGCCCTCCAAACTTTGAAGAAGAGGACCATATCCTTGAGTATCCATAGCGCCAGAATAGTAATGGTTAGCCAGGTTGATATACTTATAAAACGCTTGACCACAATTAGAGCGACGACTAGTAGAGCCAACTCCGCCAGGTGAATCAATGTATATTTGAGAATGACCTTTGCGTTTATCAAGGTATAAATAACATGATAGTTGTCGGTCCACTTGATAGATGGCCAATGAATGACCCATTCGAGAACAGTACCCTGTTATATTGACTATTCTGAGAGTCTATCTGCGCTTCTCGAATCTAACAACCAGTACTGAACCAGGACCGCGGCAGTGAGGGGGCAACGTGCAGTCCGTGGAATACGGCGCCCCGCTTGGTCCGGCCCCATTCGCAGTACGACTCTGCGAGTTAGGACTTCCGGTCCCCCTTCATCGTAGCTCAACTTGCTAGGCCACACCGCCGGATGATGCAAACTGGGCGGCTCGCCAGGGCCGGTCTGACCTGCCATAGCCACAGCGCCGGGTTCGGCCCCGATTTCGCGCAGGGGTACAGAATCATCGCCACCGGCTTGGCAGTTGCAGAAGAATCGCCCATTGCTGCACGGTCACCCCTTCGATGAACGCCCGCGCAGCCGCATACCTGACGGATGCCGGATAGCCTGCTTCCTCGGCTGCTAGGTAGTGGCTGGACTGATGGGAGAACCCTTGCTTTCACTCACGATAGCGTGGCATTCGGGGCAGTTCATGTTTCCTCCGTGAGATGTTCCCGATACCTGCTCTTATGCAGGACTCGCAGGACTCGGTTGCGGCGATAGGCTCGTGCATGACTCACGCCCCGCGGCTCCCCGAGTCATGACTGGGGAGACTACCTCACTCCCCATATGCCTTCATTCTAGGCTGACGCCTAGCGAAGTCAATCAGCAGCAGAGCCCCCACGGCAGCTTGCCCGCTACCTAAGGGGGATGGTATGTTCCTTGATCCGACGTAGATCGTCAGCGTCGCGTGCTCAGGCACCGCTCCAACTAGACGGAGTCGTTTCACTAGTATGGGTGATTGCACACCCTCCGCCCTAGTCCCTATTATGGAGGCCGGCCATCCCATACCAGGAGGGGATCATGAACCGCACGTGGCTCCGCATCACGCTCAGCCTTATAGTCCTTCTGAGCATCGCCATCGCTGCCACCGCCTGCGGAGGTGAGGACTCTGGCACGGCGATGACCACCACCATCGGCGATGCCACCACGACCACTGCCGCGTCCGTAGAGACCACCGGAACCACAAACAGCGCCAGCACCACCGAGGTCACCGAAGCGGAAACGACCACCACGGCCGCGGCCGCCGGGGGGTGGGTGGAGGTCGCCAGCCTACAAGGCAGCGACACGAAGACGGGAGAGGTGTTCACTCTATCCGGAGCGCCGGCGCGACTCAGCTACAAAGTGACGAGTACGGACATCGCAACCATAGTAGCCTTCTACGTGATGGCCGAGGGCATAGTGTTTGACAAGGACGGGGGTATCCCAGAGGTGACGGTGAGTGAGTCCGGTGAGGACTCCACCGCGCTCACGAGAGACGCTGGGGACTACTACCTGTTCGTGATGTCGGCCAACTGCGATTGGGAAGTCACCGTCGAAGAGCAACAGTGACCTTCAGCGAGCGGGCTAGAGAAAGAGCCTCCAGCGGCCGAGCCTGGCATCTCCCGAGGGAGCGCCTTGTAGTGCTGCTCTCAGACTTCCCCAACCGCGCCCGGCGTCGGAGCATAGCCGGGCTGGGGACTCTTTGACGCACCCCAAGATCGGAAAGGGAGACTGCTACGATGCACGTTGTAACCATGCAAGTGCCGAGGGGAGTGGATGACATGGCGCTAGAGACGCTCTACACACCCGACCAGGTAGCGGAATACCTGGGGGTGAACCGGGCCACGGTCTACGTCTACCTGGAGCACGGCGACCTCAAGGGGAAGAAGGTCGGCCTCCGGAAGTGGATCATAACCGAGTCGGCCCTCAAGGCCTTTGTCGCCGACGAAGTGGAAGACACGGGGCTCGGGCCGCTCTATACGCCCGACCAGGTAGCGGAATACCTGGGGGTGAACCGGGCCACGATCTACGCTTATCTGGAGCACGGCGACCTCAAGGGGAAGAAGGTCGGCCTCCAGAAGTGGATCATAACCGAGTCGGCCCTCAAGGCCTTTGTCGCCGACGAGGATGAGGCCAAAGCTCAGGCCGCCCGGCATCGCCGCCTGCTCGACTACATCGCCAAGCTGGCCGAGGCAGGCGAGTTGGACGCCGACAGAGACCCGGCCGCCCGTGACCGCGTCTTGAGCGACATCGAGAAACGCCTTGAGGCCGGCGAGTTCGATGCCGATCCAGACGCTCTCTGAGTCTCTAGGACGCGACCCGGGATCAGGACTCCCGAACGTCCTCGATCTCCAGGACGAATGGTTGCCCGGCCTTGACGAGATCTTTGCGATCCACGTTCTGGACCTCCATGGTGGCCACGAGCCCCCGCGAGTGGCAGCAGCCGGATCTCATCGCCATCCTCGATGGCAGTGCCGAGTCCCGTTTCCGTGGTCACGTTGCGTCCGCCAGTGTTGATCAAGCAGTGGGCGAACTTCGGCGTGTAGGTTCGAGAGGTGTCTGGCTAGGTCCATTAGCTGCACAGGAGTCTGCCGGGTCGCATGCCCTTGACCGTCCGTTGCCTCTCGCGCCGGAGGTCTCCGTGGCCTAGTATGGCACCAGGGCAACGCCGACGCGAAAGGGGTCGCTGTGACGTCACCGGTCGACATGCACCGACGGGGGATCCGCCGGTCCAGGTTCCGCGCTTCATGCATTGCGCGCTCGGCCGCGTTTGTGATCGTGGCCGTGGCTTGTTTGCTTTCACCGGCAGTCCTTGCTGTTGCCGAACCAGCCTCAGTTCCCCTCCCGGGCATGACCGACGGCTGGACCCAGGTGATCAAGGCCGGCTTCACCGATCCTGGCAATACCTACCTTGGCTCCAGCGCCGAGTACAAGGGCTACCTGTTCATCAGCACGATCGCCGGCAAAACGGGCAACCGGTATTCGGGTAGCGAAAAGGAGGGCGGGGATATCTTGCGCTCAGAAGACGGGGTTACCTGGGAGCAGATAGGGGAGCCGGGGCTCGGGAATCCCAAGAACCATACCTTCCGCTTTGTAGTTTTCAAAGACAAGTTGTATGCGATCTCCGACAACATCCTCGATCATGGCCTTGAGATCTGGGTCACCTCCGACGGGTCGGAGTTCACGCAGATCGAAGAAGGTGGGTTCGGGGACAAGGACAGCATGACGGCACAACCACTGGTCTTCAATGACCGGCTGATCCTCGGAGTCAGCAACAGCACCACGGGCGCACAGATCTGGGTGTCGGATGATGGGGAGAGCTTCCGACAGGTAGTCGTCGGTGGCATGGGAGGCAAGAACAACAGCGCCATCAGCTCTGCTACCGGCTCGGCCGACATGGCGCTCGTCTTCAGGGGGAATCTCTACGTGGGCGCGGCCAACCTCCAAGAGGGGGGAGAGATCTGGCGCACGGCCGATGGGTTGGAGTGGGAGCGAGTAGCCCAGAAGGGGCTGGAACGAAGCGGCAACACTCTTCTGACGCCCGACCTGGTGTTCCAGGACCAGCTTTACGCCGTCGGCTGGATGGTGGGCCTGGATATCGAAGGTATCGAGGTCTACCGCACCAGCGACGGCACGACCTGGGAGATGGTGGTAAGCGATGGCTTCGGCCTCGGTGGAGAACGGAACTTCCTTGGCCTCCTGGCTGTGTACAAGGGTGAGCTCTATCTCACTACCAACATGGAACCACGTCTTATGAACCCCGATGAGCGCACGTTGCGCGCGAAGCCGGAGGGGTTCCAGCTGTACAAGTCCGCCGACGGTAAGGAGTGGACGCAGATCGGGGAGGACGGTTTTGGCGCCGACACCAGCACCATGGCCTACCTGACCGTGCATGGCGAGGACGCCTATCTGGGGGTCTACGACTACGGCAATGGAAATCAGGTGTGGCGTTCGTCGGACGGCACCAACTGGGAACTCATGTTCCAGGCCCCGGTGCCAAGCTGGTTCGACGAGGGCGGCGGACTTTTCGAGTTCCAAGGGCATTTGTTCTGGTCGGACAACGATCTCAAGCGGGGCGTCGAGCTCTGGCGCACCGATGAGGTGGTCGTAGCGGAGGCGACGACCACCACGCTGACCTCGGACACGACCGGAGATACGACGGTGACCAGTTCAGGTGGCAGCGCGACCACGGTCACCGCAGGTGGAGGTACAGGTGGCGGTGGTGATTCCCAGGCGCGATGGCGAAGAAGGGGCCGGTTCGGGGGGACTGTCCAGCGGGATCCTGGCCCTGATCATCGCGCTGGCGGTGGTAGCCGCTGCGGCCATTGGCGTGACCACCTATGTGGTGGGAAGATCGCGGGGCCGGGCCAACGGAGCAGCGGCTCCACCCGCCGCTGCGTCCGCCTCCAGCCCCGGCTTCTGTTCTCATTGTGGGTCGGCTGTCACTCCTGATTCAACCTACTGCGCGGGATGCGGGAGGAAGCTCTAGGGCCAGTCCTATGTCAAGACCCGCTGGGGCTCTGTGCCGACACTGGACGAGGGACTCTGTCATTTGGTGTGGTTTCGTCCGTCTCCGTCCGTTCTCTGCCGGCGAGTTTGCCCCCGAATTGCCGCCGAACTCGCTCGAAGGGCGCGAAAACCCGGCCTCTTGGGCCGGGCCGGGATGTGCCGTTCTTGGCTTTCCTAAGCGGAGAGGGGGGGATTCGAACCGCCGGTGCCGGTTGCGCGGCACAACGGTTCTCGAGACCTCTCTCGTAGGTCCGATGGCGGTCGTCGTGTGCGCATTGATACCGTATTGTCCGCCGGGAACACCGCTTGCGTGATGGCGCATGAGTCCTGCTGCCACGCCTCGAAGTTCAAGACGCCTCTTCTCGCGGCTGGGCTCGCCGCGCTTAGGTATCTCAAGAACGGGGAACATCACCATGGAGTAGGGTCAGATTCCCCAGGGAGAGTCCACATGCACGACGAAGAGCCAGCTGCGAAGTCCCTGGATTGCATCGGCCTGTTCTGCCCCGAGCCTCTGTTTCAGACGCGCGAGGCTATGGACGGTCTGAGCGTCGGCGACATCCTCGAAGTGTTTGCGGACGACCCGGCTGCGGAAGAAGACCTCACGAGGTTCGCCAAACGGGCGGGCCATGAGATCGTTGTAGTAGAGGATCAAGGTGACCACAAACGATTCTTGATACGCAAGGGCCGCTAGGAGGCGAGTACAATGAAAGACGAGAATGCCATCCTGTATGTGCAAACCAGCGACGCTCCCCCACGGCAGTACTCTCCGCTCGTACTCGCCCAGTCGGCGAAGGCGATGGATCTGAAGCCCACGGTCTACTATCTCGGCATGGGTCTGCTCATCTTGCGACCCGGAGAGGCCGAGAAGATCCAGCTCGGTACGTTCCCGAGCGTGCGTGAGATGCTCGACAAGACCATGGAAATGGGCATCCCCATTCTGGTGTGCGAGGCGTCCAAGCAGATGCTCGGATGGGATACGGTCGAGCTCATCGAGGGGGTGAAGATTGTGGGCGCGGCGACCCTGAACGATCTCGCTCTCGATGCCGGCGCGACCATGTGGTTCTAGACGGACTCTCCAATGGCGCTCCCGCCGGAAGATGAGGTGTACCTAGACTATCAGTCGGCCCGACCGGTGGACCCCCGGGTAGTCGAGGCCATGCTGCCCTACTTCACGGAGCGCTTCGGCAACCCAGCTTCCTTGCACGCCCCGGGTGACCGGGCGACCGAGGCACTCGAGGACAGCCGGGCCGCCGTCGCCGCGTTCCTCGGCGCGATGCCCGAGGAGATCCTGTTCACATCAGGCGCGACCGAGTCGACCAATTTGGCGCTCATCGGCTATGCCGGCCGGAACAAGCGTTCGGGCAACCACATAGTCATCTCCGAGGTCGAGCACATCTCCCTGCACAACATCGGCAAGTACCTGGAGAAGGAAGGCTTCCGGGTCAGCAAGGTGCCTCCGGACCAGTTCGGCCGGATCAATCCCGACAAGGTCCGCTCCCGGATCACCGACGACACGATCCTCGTCTCCGTGGGCTGGGCCAGCAATGAGATCGGGACCCTGCAACCCATCCCCGCCATCGCCGAGATGCTCAAGGGCACCGGCGTGGCGCTGCACGTGGACGCCGTGGCGGCCGAAGGCCAGGTGCCCATCGACATGGCCGCCGTCCCCGTCGGCCTGTTGACCATCTCGAGCAACGACATCTACGGTCCTCCCGGGCTCGGAGCACTGTACGTCCGCTCGGGGATACGGCTGGCGCCGATCACCATGGGCGGTGGACAAGAGCGCGGGCTGCGGTCGGGCACAGAGAACCTCCCGGGCATCGTGGGCATGGCTGCCGCCGCCCGGATCGCCGCAGCCGAACTCGCTACCGAGGCGCCGAGGCTCGCCGCGATGCGCGACCGGCTCATTAGCGAGGTGCTCTCCACCATCCCCGACTCGCACCTCAACGGCCATCCGGTCGACCGCCTGCCCAATAACGCCCACTTCCGCTTCGACGGGATCGAAGGCGAATCGCTGGTCTTGTCCATGAGGGATCAAGGGATAGCGGTGTCCACCGGCTCGGCTTGTTCCTCCAAGACCCTGGAGCCCTCACGCACCCTCATCTCCTGCGGGCTGCTCCACGAAGAGGCTCACGGATCGCTCGAATTCACGTTCGGCCGGTACAGCCGCGAGTCGGACATCGACCGCGTGATGAGTGTCCTGCCCGGGATCGTCAAACGCCTGCGGGACATGTCGCCGCTCTACGACACAGCCTGAGGAGTTTCTATGAAGTCCACTCAATACTCCGAAAAGACGCTCGACCACTTTCGCAACCCACGTAACGTAGGCATTCTCGAAGGCGACGACGTGGCCGTGGGCCGCGTCGGCAACCCCGTCTGCGGCGACCTCATGGAGATGTACGTTCGCGTGAAGGACGACCGTATCGACGACATCAAGTTCCAGACATTCGGTTGCGGCTCGGCCGTCGCCACGTCCAGCATGATCACCGAGCTTGTCATGGGAAGGACCCTCGACGAGGCTCTGGAGATCACCCGGGCCGACGTGGCGGACGCCCTCGACGGCCTGCCGCCGATCAAGATGCATTGTTCGAACCTTGCGGCCGACGCGCTGCACGACGCCATCAAGAACTGGCGCTCGGGTAAGCGCCTCACTCCCCTCGGCGCGGAAGAGATCGCCGCTGCGGGAGTCGGCTGCGGCGCCCGCGAGGCGACGGTGGTCCAGGGAGTCGCAGAGTATGCCGGCAAGGGCGTCTACAGCTCCCTCGACGATGTCTCGGTGCTCGCCGACAAACGCGTGCTCGTGGTCGACAAGGGGATCCCTTCGGCCCGGCTTGCGCTCGCGCTCACGGGCGTCACCCCCCGAGTCATCTTCGTCACCGAGCTCGAGACACTCGGCCTCCCCGAGGAAGTGGCGACCGGCATCAAGCGCTCGGACGTCAAGGTGCTCTTCCGCTCCCGCCTGCTCGCCGTGCGTGGCGAGGGCGAGGTCGAAAAGGTGCTCATCGGCGATCTGGACGAGGACGACGAGTACGAGCTGTTCGTCGACGCGGTGGTCCTCCTGGGGGCCTGATCTCGATCGGGTCGCGAATCATAGCAGTCGTTGCGGAGAGGGGGAGGATTCGAACCCCCGGTACCGTCTACGCTTGTGTGACATCTACTTCAGAGTACCCCCCGGATCCTCTCGGTGTGTTTGGGGATGCCGTTCTGGACCCGGACCCACGCGCCCTCGCTGAAGACCTCGTACTCCCGGAAGCAACAGGGAATACCTTGGGCGGTCAGGAGATCCTCTCGGTCCATCATGTGGAAGTGCAGATGCGGGGCGGTGGAGTTTCCGGAATGGCCGACGTCGGCCAGGTGGTAGCCCGGCTCGACCGTGTCTCCTTGGGACACCCTGACCGACCCGGTGCGGGCGTGGGCGAAGAAGGCGTAGCCCGCGCCCGTCTCGATGATGATGTGATTGCCCGCCAAAGGCCGGAGGTCCGTCACCCGTTTGGGATTGAAGGTCAGTCCGTTCTTGAGAACGAGAATGAGGTCCTTGGCCAGGTGGAGACGATGGCGCTCGGGCCAGCCGTCCTCCGCTCGAACGACGACCCCCCTGACCGGGGAGTAGATGGGCTGTCCCCAGCCAAAGCAGTCCTCCAGTCGGACACCGGCCACGAGGTAGTGTAGCGTGGTCGCCTTGTAGAAACACATCCCTTTGCGGGCTGGGTCTGTGCGAACGAAGTCATAGGCGTAACGCTGGCCAAGCATGTCGGTGCCGTGGCTGGGCACCCTCTTGCCGGGGGTGTTGGGAGCGAACCATTCGCCCTTGAGGGGAAACCCCACGACCACTGGATCGTCTTGCGACTCGGCCATTCTCAGCTCATCCTTCTGCGTTCATGCGGTCATCGGGACCATGCTCCCACGGCGATCAGGACCGCGGAGAGGGCGAAGATGAACGGGCACAGCCTGTAGGGTAGGAACGCGACGCGGAAGCCGGTGAAGATCGACACCACCGCGAGCGTGACCAGCGTACCGATCGCCACGGCGAACACGGCCGAAGAGACGCTGGCGTGGGGCTCGATTGCGGCGGTGAAAGCGACGAAGGCGGCCGTCGAGATCAGCGCCACGCCCTCGGTTATCCACTCCATGGTGATGATACGACGATTGTCGGGCGATATGTCGCCGAAGCCGGCGACCGCGCCTCTGGTGGCGAAGAGATGGGCGATGCCCCACAGACCAGTGAGGCCCGCAGCGACGTAGAGCAATACCTGACCCATCTCCACCCCCAGTCGTGGCCGTTGCCACAGGTCGTGGCGGCCTGCGATGACAGAGACCCACCCTGTGCAGTCTACCTAACTCCGCCAAGGTTCGGGGCGGACGGTATGTGGTCCACTCTAGAGCCCGATCGCCTCCGCCACCTTGCCCCAGCCAGATCTTCTCTGGGGCCGGTCCGTGCATCCCGCGGCTGCTTTTTGTCGCATCATGTCCGGTGACGCTGTGCTCGCCGTCTTTCTATAGGTCTTTGATCATGTACTCCCAGAGTCCGATTCCGACCAGCCACCTGGTGATCTCGCTCTTGTTCGTCTTCACCAGGCGGAAGCCCCGAGCCAGATAGAGTTCTCTGGCCGCATCGTTGCCACCGGCTACGTAGAGGGTGAGTCTCGCCTTGCCCAAGGTACGCGCTCTTTGCTCGGCGCATTCCAGCAGCATCGCCCCGATTCCTTGCCGATGCAGACTCGGGTGGACGGCAAGATGGGCGACGTAAGCCTCGTCCGGCTTCACTCTGCTGTCGAGGGTCGACAGCGCCATGACGGCCCGGAGGCCCCGCAGGATCCCCAGCCTCCGCACAAACGGCAGCATCCCCTTCCATCCCGGCCCGTCGCCCTCCGTGGTGGCGAGATGAAGGACGCCGTGTATCTCGGCGCCATGTGCGGCGACATAGTGCCCCGGGTATCGGTCGAGGGGTCTGTAGTGGTCGACGATTGACTCCGTCGCCGCGTTGGCGTCGTCTCCGAATATGGCCTTGAACTTGTCAGGGAAAGCCCGGACGAGGACTTCCACGTACCCGTACACATCCTCGCTCCAAGCCGGTCTGACCGTCGGTCTGCCGTCCGCATTCATCAGCGATCTCCTTTCAACCGCGAAAGATAGCGCGCTTCGGCGGTCACTGGGAGGCGGCGCAGGGAAAGGGACGGGTGGGAGCCGTCGCGCCGTTACCCGGACCATCACAAGCGCCGAAACCCGGTCTTCAGAACCGGGCCTCGACGCAAGAACTTCCTGCAACTAAGGGGAGGGGGGATGCGTACTCCCGGTACCGCTCACGCCGCACAACGATCGTCCGTCGGGAGGTCCCAGGGCTATTACAACACCGCTGCGAACAGAAGTTGGACCGAACCCCGAACGCTGTTGTCCCGGATGGCCTGATCGACGGTTACCTGGCGCCGATTGCGGGAAGTAAGGAGACACAGGCTACCTACGGAAGGAGGCGCATCATGGCCGTCTACACGTCTGGGGATTGGCACGCGAAGCCAGGCCGCGAGCAGGAGTTCGTCGATGCCTGGCTGGAGCTCGCTGGCTGGAGCAGCACTGAATTCGCCCCGGGGTGGGGCAAGCTGTTGCGGGACAAAGAGGACCCGACCCATTTCGTAAGCGTGGGGGAATGGCCCGACGAGCAGGTCATCGAGGAGTGGCGCGCGAGCGAGGGGTTCAAGCAACGCCTCGGCAAGATTCGTGAACTTCTGGATGAGGTGAGCATCCGCACCCTTGATCTGGCCGGCGAGGTCGGGCGGGTGTCGGCTTGGCAGTAACGAACCTGCGCGGATGGTGACGCGTCAAGTCCTACCTGTTCGGTCCGTCTGAGTCTGTCTGTCGTTCGCGAGTTTGCCCCCGAATTGCCCCCGAACTCGCCTGAAAGACGCCGCAACCCGGCCTTACGGGCCGGGTTGCAACACACGATTCTTGGCTTTCTGAAACGGGAAGGGGGGATTCGAACCCCCGGTACCGCTTGCGCGACCGGGCGCCCCGGGCTCAGCGCACGAGGCCGGACGCCACCAGGCTGTCGGCGTCGTAGAAGACTCCCTCCCGGGTGATTAGGCCCGGGGGATCGATGGAGGAGGCTCGGTCGGTCTTTGGTATGTGGTCTGGGGGATCTACGGGGTGGAGCGATACATGTACGACACCCACTGGTTGGCCACCTTCCCGTCACGGATCTCTATCACCGACATGTAGAGATCGCGCGCCACCATCACCGGGCCGGCTATGTACCGCGCGCCGTCGTACGCCACGCTCAGGGCTTCGATGTCCTTAGCGGAGGGGACGTAGGTCAATGCTATCGTCCCCGATCGGCGTAGGGTCGACCGGATACTCGGCTATCAGGTTGCTGATCTCCTCGATGCCGGTGGACACGGCGGGCTCGCTACCTTCCGGCCATTGGATGACGGCATCGGCTGCGTAGACTTCCTTGGCCGCCGCGACATCGTTGGAGATCCAGGCCGCCCCCAGCTTGTCGAAGAGAGCCGTATCGCTACTCCCGCCGCCGCACGCGCCCACGGCCACCGAGGCCGCGGCCAGCACCACCACCGCGACCAGCAGCCACCGGTTGACTCGACCACGTAGCAGGAATCTGGCTTTCACGACGCACCCCTTTCTATCCTCGCACTATTCGCTCTTGGGCACCCACTTGAAGAGGCCGGCCTCCGTCGCGGCATACAGCCCTCCGCCGGGGGCAGGGTCGATCACGACGTTGAGCGCGACGCTGTACGCTTCATCGCCGGAGAGCTCCCCGATGATGTTCTCCCAGGTGGCTCCTCCATCGGTCGAGCGATAGAGGCCTGCGCCTATGCCCCATCCCACCGCTCTAACCACCGGCACATAGAGCGTGTCGGGTGAGCGGGGATCGAACAGCAGCCGCTCGGGAGACCAGAAGGGCTCCCCAAGGCCTTCGAGGTTTGCGAGGTCGACCTTCTCCCAGGTGGCTCCGCCATCGGGCGAGCGAAAGACCGGGTTCGGTCCAGAACCGAGGCCCTGCGATTGGATCACGTAGACGTTGGAGGGAGTGTGCGCATCTACCGCGATGTCTCCAGCCCGTTCTGTCCACTGCTCGGCAGGGGCGACGACCGTCCACGTGTCCCCAGCGTCCGTCGATTTGAGCACCTGGCCCGCCCCCTCGCCCGACTCGCTGCAGTAGCGGCGAACAGGGTGGAGGGATTCATCGGATCGGCAGCGAGAAGACCACCGCTGGTACCGGACGCCATCCCTTCGAGCACTTGGCTCCAGGTGTTGCCGCCGTCGGTGGACCTGAACAGACGCTTCATCGGCGTGTCCGTCATCCCCGTCAGCGCGAACACGGTATCGGGATTGTCGGCGGCGACCAGAGCCAGGCCACCTTCTGCACCGCTAGGGAGCGGTCTGCTCGACCAGGCCCGCGCCGGCAAGCTGGGTCCACTCGGCCCCGCCGTCGTCGGTGCGGAACAGCCCGGCCGAAGTCCAGGCATACAGGGTTGAGGGGGAGGAGGGCGCCAGGACCACCGAGCCTTGGCCGGGCAGGATCATGCTCCACGTGATGCCACCGTCGCCGGACTTGAAGATCCCCTCAGGCGTAGCCGCATAGAGGATGGACGGCGAACTGGGATCGGGAACCACCCTCCAGGCCACGGAAGTGACCAGGCCGGCATTTGCCTTCTTCCAGGTCGTGCCGCCGTCCGTGGACTTGTAGACGCCTTCTGTCGGTCCCCGCGTACCGGATCGACGGATCGCCGGGGTCGATACATCCCATGGAGACTGCAAGCACGGCGCCGGTGTCAGCGTCCGTGACCGTGCCCTGGAAGTCCGTCCCGAGCCCGCCCTCCGGTTGCTTCGCCAGCGCCTGGGCTGCCTCTTCCGGGCTGAGATGCGTCCAGCTCTCGCCCCGGTCCGTCGACCGGCAGACGGCAGTCTCGGGGCAACAGTCTGGCTGGCGCCCGCCAGATACACCGTGGACGGGGCTGATGTCGTGTCGAACCACATCCAGTGTGTGCCCCCGGGGCTCAGATCCATGGTCTCCGCCGATAGCGGGGCTTACATCGTTCCAGGCCCCGCTCAAGTCCACCCAACTGGCGCCGCCATCATCCGACCTAAACAGTCCGGGCCCACCGGCCCAGGCCGTCACGTAGACCGTGGATGGGGAGGCCGGATCGATGGCGATCAGGGTCACATCCGTCACGGGAAACAGGTCGCTCTCAAGCGGCGCGAGCCGGTCCCAACTCCCGGCCGCGTCGCTCGATTTGAACAGACCATCGGACCTCGCCGCGTAGAGGACCGACGGGTTGCTGGGATCCATGACCAGGATACTGACGGCCCCGCCCTCGCTGGTCAACGGCAGCCGCTCCCACTGCCCACCTTGTGCCCCGGTTGCCGTCGTCTGGTTGGTCTGACCGGTAGCCGTGGGACTGAGGGTGTCGTCGCCGATAACCACGAATGGCTTGGTCATTGCCCAGGTGTTTGACGGCCTCCAGGCTCCCGATGGCTACAGCGGCCACCAGGACGACGGCGATGGAGGCAAAGACCGCGACGCGCAGGCCGCTCCTCCGCCTGGGGGCGGACGCCTTCCGTGCGAGCGACTGCTCGTTATCACCAGCCTGCTCATCGACCCGGGTAGTCAAGGGCCGACCTTCCTCGGGCGCTCTCTGTTCTCTTCTGCGCCCGCGCCTCTATGCCGGCCCACACTCCGCTGCGATCCACTGGCCCCGCGAGCCACTTCAGCGTTTCTTGGAGTTGCCGGTCTCCGTTCACCACTATCCCTCCAGGGTTTCTCGGAGTGTCTGCCGGGCGCGATGTAGGTGCTGCTTGACCGTGCCCTCCGACACGTGCATGACGTCGGCCGCTTCACGCTCGGTCAAGTCGCCCACGTAGTAGAGAGCGAGTGCGGTGCGCTGTTTGAGAGGCAGGGCCCTCAACTGCTCCCACACTTCTTCAGCCATTGCCGAGGCTCCCTCCCGCGCGGGGGGCTGCTGCTCGATCTTGAGCAGGAGTCTGGCCTGTCTCCAGGCCGAGCGTTGGTGATCATGGATCAGGTTCAAAGCCACTCGTCGTACCCAAGCGGCTGGATTATCGTAGGTGCCCAAATGGCCCCAGTCGCGTACAAGGCGAACGAAGGCCTCTTGGACCGCGTCGGCGGCCGTCTCCCGTCACCGGCCACGATGGTCAGCGCCTGGACCAAACGGTCGTAGTCGTGCTCGAACACGTCTTCGGGGCAGCCGTAGCGCACGTGCTCCCAGACTCTGCCATCGCTCAACGGCCAGTCGCTCAAACCGGTCACGCTCCCGGTCTTCAAGAACGTTTTGCCGTCCGCCTCCACCTTAGCCAGTCCCGTCTCCGTATCCCTATTGTCCTGCTTTCGGCGTATACACGCACGAGAGGGTTGGATTGTTGACATGGTACGTGGTCTCCCGGGCCAGCAGAGACATGTGGGTCGGCGCGGTGTTCGTTGTCGTGGGGCTGGTCCTGACCTTCGTGGTGGCCATAGAGACGTCGCTGGAAACGAACTACGTAGCGGCTTTCGTGGCGGTCATCGGGATCGCGTCTCTCGTGGTCCCGAAGCGGCGCAACAGATGATGCCGACGGCGAGCGGCGATAGATGTTGCGTTGGACGGGGAGTCAATCGGCAGCGGAGCCGGGTACTCGTGTTCGCGCTACGGTCAGGCCCATGCTGCGCAGTCGACCGTCTTTGCATCGGGCCGACCACTCACCGCGATCATGATCCAGGAACCGCCCTGCTTCAGGTAGACCTCGCTCCATCTCCCGGTGACGCTGATCGTTGGTCCCCTTCTCGGAGCGACTGTGGCGGAGTAGGAGTAATGGACGACACCAACGTGGTCCTCGTAGAGTTGAACACTCAAGGGATGGAGCTCGTAGTCCCGCAGTTCCGGCGCATCGCCTAACACCGAGCGGACTGCGGCCTCCCGGGCGTGTGGCAATGGGGAGCTCATATCCCACCCGACATAGCTAGGATGCAGCGCGAGAAGGATCCGGCCCTCGTCCCGTGTCCTCGACAACTCCCACAGCTCAGTCACCCGGCTCCACAATTCCTGCTGCGCTGGGGATAGGTCGACGATGGGCAACTCGAGCACCGTCTTCTCACCTCCTCGCCTGCCAGGTCACCGCACTATCCGTGAGTGGACGCCATGCGCTCGGCCCAAGTGTACCGGCGAGAGCGGGATTCGGGTGACCGTGTTGTCTGGTGCATTCGCGTTCACCTCGCCCCTCCTGTAGTGGCGACTTTGCCCTCGACCTGCCCCCGAACTCGGTAGAGAGACGCCGAAACCCGGCCTCTCCAGCCGGGTTCCAGCACGCGATTCTTGGCTTTCTGAAGCGGAGAGGGGGATTCGAACCCCCGGTACCGGTCCAGCCCTCCCCAGACGTGGAATAAGCCGTGGATGATGGAGATTTGTTGGCAGAAAGGAACACCCGTCAACAGAGTGCTCGCTCGGAGTGCGAGGCCCTAGGCCTCCGCCACCGCGGCCCTCTGCGCGACCCGCTCCACCGCGTGCTCGGTCGTGCGCAGCATCACGATCCCGGTCCACGCGAGCCACACGATCTGCAGCATTCCAAAGACCATTCCTGCGTCCCTCAGAGCCGGGACGACCGAGACGATGCCCACGAGGCCGATGGCCACTCCAAGCCAGCCGAGGATCTTGGGCAGGCCCCCCGTGCGCAGAGCCGCCCAGCTCACGAGCAGCACCCACAGGCCGCCGAGGATCTCGCCGCCGGCTCCGCCCAGACCCTCCGTCACCGGCTCGATCGCCTGCCAGGCCGCCACGGCCTGCAGCTGGATTCGCGTCGTAGAGGCCGGCGACCGTCTCCATGCCGAAGTTGAAGACCAGGCCGCTCGCGACGAGCACGAACGCCCAGACGAGTCCCACGACGGTGGCGACCTGCATCATGACCGGCGCCCCGTCCTTCATGCGGCGGTAGAGCGCGAGCGAGAGGACTGCGAGGACGATCCCGAAGATCACGTAGGTGATGAGGTAGATGGCGCTCATACTGCCCTGGTGCTCCGCAAGCAGAGCGACCTTTCTCGGCGGGGTCGGTCACGCTGAGGTAGTCGACCGCGATGAGGAAGTAGGGCATCGCGATCAGATAGGCCAGCGCCAAGTAGAGCGCGGCGAAGCCCCCCGCCCTTTGCTGACGCGCATTGCCCCGAACAAGTGTTTTCATCTGACTCTCCTGTCTCGTCGAAACGGCTATGGTTGTCGCGTCGACTACGTTCGATGTAAACTTACGTCGTAAGTCTACACTTACGCCGTAAGTCTGTCAAGCGGGGAGAAGATGCCGAGACGCACAGACCCGAGCCCGGAGCCCAGCGGCCGGGGCTTCACTTTTCAGCAGCCTTCTAGAGCCCCGCTCAGCAGGGAGCGGGTGCTGCGTGCCGCTATAGCCCTCGCGGACGAGCGCGGTATTGAGTCTCTCAGCATGCGAGAGCTCGGACGGAGACTCGAGGTCGAAGCGATGTCGCTGTACAACCACGTGGCGAACAAGGATGACATCCTCGACGGCATGATGGACCTCGTCGTCGGCGAGATCGATCTTCCCTCCGACGAGGTCGGCTGGCGAGAGGCCATGCGGAGGAGGGCGATCTCCGCCCGCGACGTCTTCTCGCGTCACCCGTGGGCGAGCGTCCTGAACGACTCACGCGAGAGCAGCGGCCCCGCAAGGCTGCGCTACTTCGACTGGGTGGTCGGGACCCTGCGGCGAGCCGGGTTCTCCATCGACCAGGCCGCTAGGGCATTCTCCGTTCTCGACAGCTACATCTACGGCTTCGGTCGACAGCAGTTCAACATGTCGGCTGGTGGCGGCGCTTCGGTCGAGGAGACGGCCGAATCGTTCATGCGTGCGATACCCGCCGATGAATTCCCCTACCTCACCGAGATGGTCGTCGACTACGCACTGAAGGGCGACCACGACGACAGCGCCGACTTCGACTTCGGGCTGGACCTTATCCTGGACGGGCTGCAGAGGATCTTGTGCGCCACCAACTCCGGGCGATCGAGCGGCGGCAACTCGCGCGATCCCGGCCCAGACTCTGCTGGTCCCGCCACCCACATCGCCGCCGGGTCGGAGAAGGCCGAGGTCCCTTCCTCGAACGGGGTGTCGATCAAAGAGGGGTAGACCACACCCACCCGGGCGGTGGAACTGCATTGCCCACCGTTTGATATTCAGCTGCACGAGCGCGTATCCTTGACGCAACGTAGCGTCTTGGTGGGAGGTGGCCGATGCCAGAAGAACTCAGGCAGATGGTGGGACAGGAAGTCAGGGCAGCCTCGCTGGTAGACTTGCAGCCCGGTGCCGTCGTCAGCCGGGAACTGATCAGCAAGCCGCAGGGAACGGTGACCATCTTTGCCTTCGATGAGGGGCAAGGTCTCAGCGAGCACACAGCGCCCTTCGATGCACTGGTGCAGGCGCTCGAGGGAAAGGTGAGAATCACCCTCGGTGGCGTTGCCCATGAGGTTGCCGAGGGAGAACTCATCATCATGCCGGCGAACGTCCCCCACGCCCTGACCGCGCTGACGCCCTTCAAGATGATGCTGGTCATGATCCGCGCCTAGTACGTGGGGCGCAGTAGTCTTGGGATGTCAAGTCGTGAGGACGGGGGCTTGATTGGCCTGATGGCCCCTCGGCTCCGGGCCCCGTACCCGCGCTACCTACCACCTATGACGACATATCGTCCGGCCTGTCGCTGTACTCGGCGTAGAGTTCAGGCAAGAGCTTGGCCAGGTGTTGATGCTCGACAGTGGTGTGGATCTGGAACGTCCTCATGTACTTCTCGCACAGCATTGAGGACGGGGTGGTCTTGTCGAGGTAGATCTCACCGTCTTTCGCGCCGTAACCGATCCATAGCCGGGTGCACTTCTCCGTGCCGCCTTGAGGGCAGTTGCAAGAGAGCGTCAGCCAGAGATAGGTGCCGGGATAGGCCTTGTGGGGCGCCTCCGGAGAATGGAAGGTCACCGTGGCGAAGTCGATCCAGCAGCTGGCCTCCTGCAGTTCCCTTTCTCGTTTCTTGGTGAGACCATATTCCTTCGGATCTAAGGGTTTGCGGAGGAAGTAGACCTTGTCCTCTCCTTGGCCTAGGTCGATGGATTCAATCGACCAGATACCATCAGCACCGTCTTTCCCGTTGGTGAAGCCATGATCGAAATGGTCGGGTGGGCACCAGATCTTGTACTTGAGATTGCCGGTGCCTTCCGGCTGATCATGCGGGTGGACATTCAGCCAGCGGAACCACCAGCCCATCGGCTTCGGTATCCGAGCTCTTGTCGTCAGCGTACCTCAGCGCGATGTTGTGCGCCTTGCCGTCGGCGAGCACGATGCCGCCCGCGGCATTGATGTCGGCGACGGCTTTCTCCTGCGCCCATTTCTCCTCTTGGCCGGTCAGGACGTTCGAACCGGTCATAGAGTTGATTGCGCCGATGACGAGGTCATCGCCCTTTTCCGCTGGACGCGGTGGTCTCAGTCGGAGCGGCGGTGGTCTCAGTCGGAACGGCGGTGGTGGTCGTCGTCTCGTCTTCGCCGCCGCAGGCAGCCACGAAGATGAGAGACATCGCACCCAGAGCGAGTAGCAGCAGTACCAGAACGAAGTGCTTCCTACCTCTCATGTTTCCCTCCCAGATAGTTCCCCCGGTAAGAAGCCAGTCGGGTCGATGAATACCGACCCTATTCTATTTGTACCACCCGTCGCGCCTGCACCCGAAACTTGGCTCCAGCCCCCCTTCGCGGTTCGAAGGTGACCGAGGAGGCTTTCTTTGGATCGTGATCTACAACCTGCCCCGAGCAGACAGCAACTTTGACTTCAGGCTCGAATTGTGGGTCAAGAACCTCACCGGGGAGGTTTCGGGAGGAGGCTAGGGCACCGCGTGTGGCACGGAGTCAGTTGGAGAATGTCTTCGTCTGCAGCCCGGCATCCGCCTCGCCCAGCCTTGCGGCTACTCGAGCGACTCCCTATCGTGGGCCGGGTGGCGAACTCAGTCTTCAGCTCACCGCTTTCTTCACGAGCGCGCCGATCCTTGCCTCTTCGGCGGCGGTCAATTCCGTCAGCGCGAAGGCGATCGGCCACAGGTGGCCTTCGTCGAGGTTCGCCGCGTCGTTGAAACCGAGCGTCATGTACCTCTCCTTGAACTTCTCCCCGCTGCGGAAGAAGCAGACGACCTTGCCGTCCTTGGCATACGCGGGCATCCCGTACCAGGTCTTCGGCGAGAGGACTGGCGCGCTGGCTTTGATGATCGCATGGAGCCGCTCGCCCATGGCGCGATACGGTTCCGGCATCGCGGCGATCGCCGCGAGCACGGCGCTTTCCCCGTCCGCCTTGTCCGCGCGCGGGCCGGGCTTCTGCTGTTTGAGAGTTGTTTCTTTCTTTGGCTCTGTCATATCGAGAATACCCTTTCAGGACACCCTTGGAATTGCTGAACGCAAGGTTTGGCAGTCCTGGGTAGGTAATACCCCAAGCGAAACACTCCGAAGCAGGATAGGGATTGCACATTCTGTGGTTGCGAGTTTGCCACCGAGTTGCCCCCGAACTCGCCCGAAAGACGCGGAAACCCGGCCTCTTCAGCCGGGTTCCAGCACGCGATTCCTGGCTTTCTGAAGCGGAGAAGGGTGGATTCGAACCCCCGGTACCGCTTGCGCGGCGTCTTATCTGGTAGAGCCTTTTGGGGGGCAGGCTTCCCGATAGCCACCAGCAGACTTGCAACAAGCATCACAAACGCAACGGGGGCCCAGATGGCCCTTTCCCCTGCGCTCGGTGTGATCAGGTTGAGAAACAGACTGACCACACACCAGGCGACGACCACCCATATGGCCCAGCGTGAGACATGCGACCACCTGGGAAGTACGATGCCAGCTCGGGAGAGCACCACCAATGCCAACAGTATGAGAACAACGACCTGTACGACCGCCAGCACGCGCAAGGCCGCCGTGTATTCTCCCGAGTCAGTCCCGCCCATCGCGTACGAGCCCCAGGGCGCCCCCGACGCGAGCGCCAATTGGAAGACGACAACACCGGCTGTAAGAACTGTGTATATGTATCCTGCCGCACGTTTCATAGTTGAAAGTGCCCTCCCCGGCGCAGTGAAAGCCAGAATCGGAGCTTATCACGGCCGCCAAAGTCGGGTGACTCGGCCGCCTACTCTGCTTCGCCAGCCGCGCTGGCGCTGATGGTGACCCAAGCGGCGCACGTGGGGCCACGGCCCCGGCCGGCAGGTGGGTCTGCTGTCAGGTGTCTTCGCGTCCGTCTTCGTCCGTTTCCTGCTGCCGAGTTTGCCCCCGAATTACCCCCGAACTCGCCTGAAAGACGCAGGAACCCGGCCATCTGGACCGGGTCTCACACCAAAAAGCCTTTGCAAATGAGCGTAGAGGGAGTTCGGGGCACCTACTTGAGGGCAAGTACCAGCATCTCCATGTCATTCCAGTCGAGAGCTCGGTCTCGGTTGAAGGCTCCCAGATCGCATCCGAAGATCTCCACCTCGCGCATTCCCGCCTGGCGGAGCAGCCATGTGATCTCGGAGGGGAGGTAGTAACGCTCATCGGCATCAACCGTCGTTGGGTGTCCCGAGTCGGTAGTGAAGGAAAACGCGAAGCGGTTGCGGAGTGTGAACGGGTCGAAGTCACTCTCCAACTGTTCGCCGCGAGCCAGGCGGCCTAGGGGGTGGAGGGCGTTCAGCGTTGTGAGTATGAGGCGCCCTCCGGGGCGAAGAGCCCGAGCACTCGATTCAAGAATCCGGAAGTTATCCAGGTCGGTCTCCATGAGCGGGAAGGCTGCCTCGCACACGAGAAGGACAAGGTCGAACTCCTCGCTGAAATGGAGGCATCGAGCGTCCCCCTCTCGGAAATCTACCCCGACGTCCGCTTCTGCGGCCTTCTCTCTGGCGCGGGCCAATTGACCGGGAGACAGGTCTACCCCGACCACCTGATAGCCTCGCCGTGCGAGTTCAACGGAGTGACGGCCAGTACCACATCCTAGATCGAGGATCCGAGCGGAGCGGTCACCTGCAAGCTCGTGCTCGAAGAAATCCACCTCGCCCGAAGTACCTTGAGTGAAGCATTCCTGGTCGTAGCCACGGGCGAAGTCAGCGAACACCTGTCGATACCACGATTCTGTCATGACCCTCCTTGCAGTCGCCTGAGCCTCGCGTATCTCCGGCGGGCGGTTCTCGGGGATTATCTCGCATTCTTGGACTCATGGGCCCCGCTGTCGGAGTAGCCTGACCTTCGCTACCCCTCTGGCATCCTCGGGTCCGTCTCGTTCCTTCCCCTGCCGTTGAGTTTGCCCCCGAGTTGCCACCCAACTCGCCTCAAGGACGCGAGACCCCGGTCTCCGGGGCCGGGTCCCGACACACGATTCTTGGCTTACTGAAGCGGAGAGGGGGGATTCGAATTCCCGGTACGCGTTTGTGTCCGATGGGGCGATCGTAGCGGGTCCGCTCTAAGACACTTGCAAGACAGCGACCCCCAAGGCTCCGCGTCCGGCACCAGCGCGCCGAAGAAGGACACCAGCATCGCGATGGAGTATGCCGTCAGCTCTGCTTCGCTGAAGTCCGCTACTGGCTCTCCACCGCGATGCGATGACGCGGCAAGAAACCATGCGGATATGACGATCCCGCCCAGGCTTCCGATGACGCCCACAAACAGTGTGGTCCAGTCAATAGCTGTGCGATAGGCGCCGCTCATCAGCGCTCCCAACTGAACGAACTGGCCGTCCTCCCATATACAGGCGGTCGCGCTCGCGGCGATCCCGGGTCCGTAGCTGTTCTGGTCCTGCATAGAGGCGAGCGTGAAATAGGTGCTGGGGGGCGACGCGGGCATCCTGACGGTCATCCTCTTGGCGCCCACCTCGTCGATGGCGGCAACGATCGTCTCCATCGCTGGCGCAGTCCTGGCCGTTACCCCAGGAGCTGAGATGACTCCTGAGAGATGCACTAGAACGCTGACGTGCCTGGTGAACACGACAAGAGCGCGAGTCCCAAGTGGCTCCGCTCTCCTTCCTTCAACGACCCCCACTTGCCGACGCTTCAATGTAGTCCGCGGTGTTTTACCCCCGCGTTTCCTCTGCACCAGCTCCTGTGAGAACCTCCAGAAGACGCGTTACGTCTCTCGGGACTCGCAATGGGTATCTTCCCTGACCGTCGGCTCCCTAAACGTGCGATTCCGACTGGTGGCCTCCACAAGGACCGGCAGCCCGGACGCCGGTCGGCTTTCGGCGGGGCGAGGGTCGTCAGCAGGTGACGTGGAGGACGGCAAAGGCATCCTCGTCCATGGCGGCGTCCAACAACTCGAGCGCTTTCTCGAGAGGCACGGTGATGATCTCGACTCCACGCCGCGCCGCCTCCCTAAAGACCTCAGGCATCACGGGAAGACTCCCATTCACGCCCGTGCCCACTATCAGACATCGGCCTCCCCAGGGAATGTCCTCCGCCGCTGATAAGGGCGTGTGCCCGGACTGGTCTCTGTAGGGCTTGGAAGGCTTCTTCTGCCTCTTGCGGACCTTGCCACCGTCGATCACTAGGTCGTGGTCGTAGCGAACGCCACCGACCTCGATCTCGCCGAACCGTATGAACCGCGCCTCCATCGTCCTTTACCCAGCAGGCTCCAAGGCCGCCTCCATCATCTCACCCTGCATCGTTCACTTCATTGTATGTCCAGCAGGACCGAGAGTGTGCCAGGCGCGCGATCGGCTGGATCGGGGCACGACCCCCAAGTCGAGACACGAACGGAGACCCCGAAGGACCTCCGTCAATGTCGAGCGAGGCTACTCGCTACCTCAACAGAGCCCAGCCTACTTCACCGCGTAGACGTTGTAGTGGTCGCCTTTCATCGTGATGTCTATGCTGCTGCAGTAGACCACCCCGCCTGAGATGGCCGGGGAGGAGTTCCGCGCTGCTTCACGCCAGGCGAAGCCGGAGGCCAAGAAGTCCCAAAGCTCTTGGCCGGTATTGATGTCCACCGCGCGGAGAGCGCCAGTGGCCTTGAAGTAGACCACCCCGCCCGAGACGGAGGGGGAGAGCATAGCCCCAGAAGAATACTCTGCCCGGAACGTCCACTTCTCCGTGCCGCTCTGGCCGTCCACCGCGTAGAGACAGTCTCTACCAAGCGTGACGGACGAGCCCCCCTGAGAGGGCTCGGTTAACGGGACGGCACTGCCGAAGTAGACCACCCCGCCTGAGATGGCCGGGGCGGTGAGGTTATACTTCTGGAGCTGCCACTCTTCCTGGCCACTCTGGCTGTCCACAGCGTAGAGGCAGGAGTCATCAAGCCCGACATAGGGCGACGGACCGTTCGTACTCGGTCCCATGCCAGAGACCCCTGGAGCAATGGACGGGAGAATCTACTTGCCCGCACACGGCTTCAGCATACGCCGATAGTCTCTTGTTGGGTCAACCGAAAGAACAGGCCCCCCAGCGGCCGAGCCTGGTAGCTGAAATGAGATGGCCGGTCAAGCTAAATGAGTCACGGTGGTCGAAAACGTAGGCGATCGGGCGAGAGCGGGCGGGCAAGTAGCGTCGGCGTTTGACCACTCTGATATCCGCGGATCGCAACCGCACACCTTGATCGGGCCGGAGCCTGCCTCCCACTACCAGAGCGCATCGTTGGGTGCATAGCTGCCACGAGGATCTTTCCGGGCTTGTCGCCCACTCGCTTCCGCACTGGATCGCCGTCCGCACGGTCATCATGCCCCAGACGAAGAAAGACACCGAAACCTGGCCTCGGCGACCTGGTCTCGACACTCGATTCTTGGCTTTTTGAAGCGGAGAGGGGGGGATTTGAACCTCCGGGACCGCTTGCGCGGCGCACTGTTGTTGAGCAGCTACTGGTCCTGGTAGGCCGTCCTAAGCTGACGTCGGAACCGGCTGCCCTTCGCCTGCAATCCCGGAAGCTCTCGGAGTGGGATCCTCCGCAGCAGGCTAAGGCGGCTGGAAAGAGGCAGAGACCGCTCATAGAGCCGGCAGCATTCGGCATAGAAGTCCTTGAGAGGGAGGGCTGTCGGCAAGAGCGTGTGGACGAAATCGACGTGATCGTAGTTGTGGTCGATGATCTGACCCTTGACCTCGTCGTAGAGATCGGTTCCCGGTAGCGGTGTGAGGACCGAAAAGGTCGCGAAGTTCAGCTTCAGACTGCGGACGTATCGTTGGAAGGCTCTGAAGTCATCCCGAGTGAATTCCGGCCGGATGATGAATGACGCGTAGATTTCAATGCCCAACGACTTGAGGACGGCTATTGCTCTCTCATTGTCTGCGACCGTGGAGCCTTTGCGCACATATTCGAGATCACACTCCCGGAAGAACTCCAGACCGACAAAGACTCTCTCCAGCCCCACCGCTCGCCAGAGTTCGAGCAACTCGGGCGCCCGCACGATGGTCTCGCTCCGCGCATAGAGGAAGTAGCGCTTGGTGATGCCCGCCTCGCGGATGAGCTCAGCTAGCCGGCGCATACGGGCCGTGTCATAGAGCGATTCATCGTCGGCGAAGAAGACGCACGGCTCTTCGATCCCTGCTAGCTCCTCGACCACCGACTCGGGGCGGCGTCTCAGGTACCGGCCGTCGCTCAGCTTCCACTGGGCGCAGAAGTTGCAGCGGTGCGGGCACCCTTTTGAGGTGCGAATGGAAGCCAGCGGCCGCATCCACTCGGAGAAGTACTGGCTACGGTACGAGGAGGTGAGGTGTCTTGCCGGCATGGGAACCAAGTCCAGATCAGTGATCGTAGCCGCTTCGGTTATCAGTAATCTGCCGTCGATCTTGTGACAGACACCGGTGATGCCTTCGTAGCTTTGGCCCTTCTCCAACCGGGAGACGATCTCTCGAAGGGGACCTATGCCCTCTCCTCTCACCTCCAGGTCTACACATGGAGAAGCGAAATCCTGCGGCCATACGGTCGCGTGGTGTCCGCCCACGACAGTGAGCACGTCCGGCCTCCAGGCCTTCACTCTTTCGCAGAGGGACTTGACCGGGTTCACATGTACTGTGTAGCCGGTGACGCCCACTACCTGGGGTTGGAAGGACGCGAGGGTCCGATCAAGATCCGGGTCGAGCCTCAGGTCCATGATGCGGACATCGTGGTCGGGAACAAGCCCGGCCGCCACGTACTCCAGCGCGAGGGGCTCGAAGATGGCGATGTCGTCGCCACCTATGGTGGATGCCGCCTTGGCCGGTTGTAGGAGCAGGATGTTTACGACTGCACCCCTGCACTCGCGGATGATGAACGCATCTTAGCGCTGGTCGAGGCGGGAGGGGAAAGGAATCTCGCGGCGCCCCTGCGGAAGCAGCCTGCGCGGCTGTCCAACTGGTAGGCCCTCGTCCGTCTCGGTCCTTTGCCTGCCGTGGAGTTTGCCCCCGACTTGCCCCCGAACTCGCCTCGAAGGCGCGAAGACTAGCGCTAGGTCTTAGTGACTAGGCCTCGCTGCAAAGGGAACCGGTCGATCTTCTCAGCCACCGGACGACAGGAACTCGGCTGTTTCCAGCGGCGCGCCCTCGTCCAGTACTTCCTGTTGGGACAGGTCTGTGCCGAGCTTCACTACCGCCCAGCCTACGAGTCCGCTATGGAAGAGCAGCACTGAGCAGTTCTCGAGCCCGGGGCTGGCGATAATCACTCCGGCCCACTTGTCATCATCGCTGATCAGGTAGTCATAGATCTCGAAATCGCCGGCGACATCCCCCGACTGCGCTATGACATCCCGTATCACTTCCAGTTCGGTCGTCCCAATCATGTCCTCGTAAACCGGTATGGGATCGGAGGTCCAGACTGTGACCTCCCTCACGTAGGCGTCGGGGAACGCCCGCCGGGCGAACTCGAGCTCACTCGAGTCCGGGTAATTGTAGTAGGCCTCGATAACCACCCACCACCCTGGGTCCATGCCTTCGAAGTTGTCCGATCGCTGTACGATGAAGTACGGCTGCATGTCTCCGAAAGACGGAAGCGCGTCTTCCAGCAGTTTCTGAGCCTCGCGCTCGGTGACCACGCTGGCACCGATGACAACGTAGAGTGTCTCTCCCTCGTGCGAGGTGCCGCCCAATCCTTCCGCATAGGCGATGGAGTCTGGGGAGACACCTGCAGCAGTCGTCGTTGTGACGTCGTAGGCGAGAAATGCGGCTATCTCCTCCGGGGCTCCATAGCCAAGCAAGTCCTGCCTGGACATCTCGGAAAAGACGGCGATCACATCCCACCCCGCCGCACCCCGCTTGAGAAGTACATTCGCGTCGTCGACCATCGGAGCTGAGACGATGGCTCCGGCCCACTCTTGCATGATGATGTGGTCGGCCATCTCGAAGTCCTCTGCAATGTCCCCGGATGCTTCCAGGGCGCTTCTTATGGCATCCAGCTCCGCCACCGCAGTAGTGGTCACCGCTGGGATGGTGCTCGTGACCGCCAGGGTAGTTGTTGGCGCCGCCTGGGTAGTGGTTGTTTCTTCACCGCCGCAGGAGGCCCCGGTTGCGGTCACAAGAAGCAGGGCCGCGACAAGCGCAACTACCAAACATCTCTCAGGCTTCATGGACAGTCACCTCCGCGTCGCTTGGCGACATCACGGCCCCCCTTGGCATGTGACGCTTTCGCTCCTGGTTCAGCCTATGACGGGCACGGTGTGCAGTCAAGCCGCCTACAAATGTCGTCCGGTGTCTTCGCGTCCATCCTGGTCCGTTCTCTGCTGTCGAGTTTGTCACCGAATTGCCACCGACCTCACCCTAAAGACGCCAGAACCCGGTCTCTCGGACAGGGTCTCGACACACGATTTGCGGCTTTCTGAAGCGGAGAGGGAGGGATTCGAACCCCCGGTGCTGTGACACAGCACTACGGTTTTGGAGGGCTCCTGTCCCGTTGCTCTTTACTTGCGCACCAACTCGCACCTACACTGATTGGGGGCGGTGACGCGGACAATTGGTTGCGAATGGAAGCATCACTGTTGGCGACAAAAATAGCTATTCCTCCGACACCACCACGGTTGGTGCCGCGCACTCGCCTGGCCGAACGTCTGCGGGAAGGTCTTGGCTATGACTTCGTCCTTGTCTCTGCACCCGCCGGCTTCGGCAAGACGACGCTAGTAAGCGAGTGGGCTCGCCAGGATCAGTCGACCGCACAAACGAGTTGGGTGTCGCTGGACGAAGGAGACACCGACCCAACGCGCTTCTGGAACTACTTCATCGCCGCGCTCGAGACACGTCGGCCGGCTATCGGGGGGAGGGCTCTGGCCTTGCTTCGTTCTCCCCAACTACCAGCGATCGAGCCCGTGTTGGTGGCCCTGATCAATGACCTCTCGAGCGTCGCTGAGGATCTCGTCCTGGTGCTGGACGACTATCAGTTCATCAGGTCCCAAGACATTCACGCCGGGATCGCATTCTTGCTCGAGCACAAGATCCGCCCGTAGCCAAAGCGTCGCCAGCTCTCACCGCCACAAACCCACTGACGGCGCGGGAATCGGACTCGGAGGGGCGAAAACTTCGGACTAGGAGGGTCGGATGGGTGATCTCGATGTAAGCCACCTCATCAAACGAAAGTGGGTCCAGCTTCTCCGGGGATGTGGCCAAGGAGGTTGAAGATCCTGACGATCCACTTGCTCCGCGTCTCCGGTTTCTTCGTCTCGTGTCTCACGATCACGTGTCCGGCGGAGGGTCCGTCTCTCCACTACTCATACCCACCCTCAGCTGCAGGCAACGACTAGTCTGGGGATTGGCACGCGAAGCCAGGCCGCGAGCAGGAGTTCGTTGATACCTGGCTGGAGCTCGCTGGCTGGAGCAGCACTGAATTCGCCCCGGGGTGGGGCAAGCTGTTGCGGGACAAAGAGGACCCGACCCATTTCGTAAGCGTGGGGGAATGGCCCGACGAGCAGGTCATCGAGGAGTGGCGTGCGAGGGGTTCAAGCAGCGCCTCGGCAAGATTCGTGAACTTCTGGATGAGGTGGGCAGCCGCACCCTTGATCTGGCCGGCGAGGTCGGGCGGGTGTCGGCTTGGCAGTAACGAACCTGCGCGGATCAGGATGTTGTCAGACCTGACCCTGTGGCGACGAGTTCGTGACTAAGACGTCACCAGAAGGCTCGACACGCACAAGAACGGAGGCCCCGAAGGACCTCCGTCTTCCTGTCTGTTGTCGCTGCGCCAACTCAGCATCACATTGGCTTGCCCAAACCTACCAGAGTCGAGAAGAGACCATGGAACACGGTCCGGTCGGTTTCTACTTCTTCTTGCCCGGCTCCCAGCTGAGCATGCCCGAGTACGTGGACAAGTTCATGCCTGAGTCCTCCGGGTACCCATAGGTATCATCGAAGACGATAGTCCCCCTCATGTGCGAAAGAGGGCTACCGGAGCTAGTAATGGTCGAGGCCCATACCTGGTGTCCTGCGAAGAAGGGGACGTCGGCCATATCACCTTCACCCTGCAAGCTAGCGACCCAACTGGTCCGCCTTCCCATGATTTGCCCGTCGAAAGTGGCCTGGCCCTCAATGAGGTAATGAGGCGTATTGGCAACAAATGTGATGGTGGTATCCACGCGGTAGGTGCCCTGCAAGCTACCGCTTAGCTGATATATCACCCAGTTCCCAGGATAGACCCAGTTGTCCCCGTCCTGGTAAGGGTTATCGAGGTTGAGCCAGAAGTCGACGCCCCACACACCCCCACTTGTCACATCCCCGGAGACGGGGATGGCCTGCTGGTTGTCCAGCGGTTTGGGTGCGGCGAAGGCCAGCCCGGTGATGCCTAGAACTAGTGCAACCATGATTAGACTGAACGCGACCAGAAGTAGTGATTTCTTGGCTTTCACAGGACGCGTACCTCCTCTTCTTCGATGACGATACTCGGTTGCCGTACCGCACCTACTTCACCGCGTAAAGGTAGCCGTCCCTACTGCCGAAATAGACCACCCCCTCCGAGACGGCCGGGGAGGAGCCGACAGGACCCCCCGCCTGGAACTTCCATTTCTCCGCGCCGCTTTTGCTGTCCACCGCGTAGAGGTAGCCATCAAAACCGCCACAGTAGGCCATCCCGTCTAAGACGGCCGGGGAGGGCCCGGTCCAGTACATGTCACTAGCGCCCGCCTGGAACTTCCACTTCTCCTGGCCGCTCTGGATGTCTACCGCGTGGAGAGAGGCGTCGCTGCTGGTGAAGTACGCCACCCCGTCCGAGATGGCCGGGGAGGACTCGATCTTCACCCCGAAGCTTGCGCCCGAATCAAACTTCCACTTCTCCGTGCCGCTCTGGAGGTCGAGTGCATAGAGATTGACTTCCGGCTGACTGGTGGGCCCCACCCCGCCGAAGTAGACCACGCCGTCGGAGATGGCCGGGGTACCGACCGCCGCATCGAAAGTCTGGAACTTCCACTTCTCCGTGCCGCTCTGGATGTCCAGAGCGTAGAGGTAGGCGTCCATGCTGCCAACGCAGACCACCCCACCGGAGACGGCCGGGGAGCCGACGTTACCGCCTGTCTTGAACTTCCATTTCTCCGCGCCGCTCTGGAGGTCGACTGCATAGAGGTAGCCGTCCCAGCTGCCGAAGTAGACCACCCCGTCGGAGACGGCCGGGGAGCTGACGGGACCGCCGGTCTGGAACTTCCAGTTCTCCTTGCCGCTCCGGACGTCCAGAGCGTAGAGGTAGTTGTCGTCACTACCGAAGTAGACCACCCCACCGGAGATGACCGGAGAGGAGGTAACCGGACCGCCGGTCTGGAACTTCCATTTCTCCGCGCCGCTTTGGACGTCCACCGCGTAGAGGTACTTGTCCTCACTACCGAAATAGATCACCCCGTCGGAGATGACCGGGGAGCCGACTGTCGCCCCCGCCTGGAACTTCCAGACGAGCTCGCCCAGCCGGCCGACGGTGGTTGTGGTACTGGGCTGGGTGGTGGTGGTCACGGCCTGGGCGGTAGTCACGGCCTGGGTGGTGGTGGTCACGGCCTGGGCGGTGGTCACGGCCTGGGCGGCGGTGGTCGTCGCTTCCTCACCACCGCAGGCGGCCACGACCAGCGCCGCGGCAAGCAGGGCAAGAATGGGCACCGTAAATAACGCAATTCTCCTGGGCTTCATAGGACACACCCCTCCTCCTCCTTACTCGACAGAGCCGAACCTACTTCACCGCGTAAAGGTAGCCGTCCCTACTACCGAAATAGACCACCCCCTCCGAGACGGCCGGGGAGGAGCCGACAGGACCCCCCGCCTGGAACTTCCATTTCTCCGCGCCGCTTTTGCTGTCCACCGCGTAGAGGTAGCCATCAAAACCGCCACAGTAGGCCATCCCGTCTAAGACGGCCGGGGAGGGCCCGGTCCAGTACATGTCACTAGCGCCCGCCTGGAACTTCCACTTCTCCTGGCCGCTCTGGATGTCTACCGCGTGGAGAGAGGCGTCGCTGCTGGTGAAGTACGCCACCCCGTCCGAGATGGCCGGGGAGGACTCGATCTTCACCCCGAAGCTTGCGCCCGAATCAAACTTCCACTTCTCCGTGCCGCTCTGGAGGTCGAGTGCATAGAGATAGACTTCCGCTTGACTGGTGGGCCCCACCCCGCCGAAGTAGACCACGCCGTCGGAGATGGCCGGGGTACCGACCGCCGCATCGAAAGTCTGGAACTTCCACTTCTCCGTGCCGCTCTGGATGTCCAGAGCGTAGAGGTAGGCGTCCATGCTGCCAACGCAGACCACCCCACCGGAGACGGCCGGGGAGCCGACGTTACCGCCTGTCTTGAACTTCCATTTCTCCGCGCCGCTCTGGAGGTCGACTGCATAGAGGTAGCCGTCCCAGCTGCCGAAGTAGACCACCCCGTCGGAGACGGCCGGGGAGCTGACGGGACCGCCGGTCTGGAACTTCCAGTTCTCCGCGCCGCTCTTGCTGTCCAGGGCGTAGAGGTAGTTGTCGTTGCTACCGAAGTAGACCACCCCGTCGGAGACGACCGGGGAGCTGACAGGACCGCCGGTCTGGAACTTCCATTTCTCCGCGCCGCTTTGGACGTCCACCGCGTAGAGGTACTTGTCCTCACTACCGAAATAGGCCACCCCATCGGAGATGACCGGGGAGCCGACTGTCGCCCCCGCCTGGAACTTCCAGACGAGCTCGCCCAGCCGGCCGACGGTGGTTGTGGTACTGGGCTGGGTCGTGGTGGTCACCGCCTGGGTCGTCGTGGTCGCCGATACGACCGTCGTGTCATCTGTGATGTACACGATGAACGTGTCTTTGCCCAGGTGTTTGGCAGTCTCCAGGCTCCCGATAGCTACAGCAGCCACGAGGACGACGACGATGGAGGCATAGACCGCGACGCGGAAGCCGCTCCGTCGCCCGGGCGCGGATGCCTCCTTCGGGACACCCGACCGCTCCTCGGGCCCAGACGCAGGGAGCCAGCGCAGTCTGGGTGACCGTCGTCTCTTGTGCGCCCGCTGCTCGATGCGTTCCCAGACGCCGCTGTCGTCGATGGGGGGCGTCATTTGTTCCATCAGGTTCTTGAGGGGGTCGGACTGCGTCATGAGGATTCCTCCAGAAGCGGGCGCATCGTGGTCCGGGCCCGATGCAGGTGCGCACCCGCCGCTCCTACCGAGATACCCATGGTCTGGGCGACTTCTTGGAGCGGCAGATCCAGAATGTAGAAGAGCGAACAGGCAAGACGCTGGCGGGCGGGCAGACCCTGGAAGGCCCGCACAAGGTGGGCCGGCACTCCGGGGGTGTCATCGCGCAGGGTGGGCTCCATGTGCAGGAGGGCAGCCGCGCGCCGACGAAGGGATCTCTGCTCGCTGCGGGCCCGGTTCACCGCAACCCGCATGAGCCAGGCCTCCGGCTGTTCGTAGCCGCCGATCTTGCTCCACCGCTTGCACAGCTCCACAAAAGCGTCCTGCACGGCGTCCGCGGCAAGTTCCCGGTTGCCGCAGGCAACGGCGAGGGCGGCAACAAGAGGGCGATAGTGCCTGCGGAAAAGCAACTCGGGACCAAGGTTGTCGGCCCAGGCGCCCTTGCGCTCCAAGACAGGCAACCCATGGTCGCTCATAGTGATAACCGTCCCCCGCTGCAACTCGGTCTCCTATGGCATCAAGTTGACTCTACTCCTATTCACGCCACAGGAGCGCGTTTTTTTTACATGAAGCTCAGCGAGAATGGTCAGTCCCGGTCTGCCATCCGGCGCGTTCGCGCCCATCCACGCTCGAGCGCTGGTTGCGAGTTTGCTCCCCCGAGTTGCCCCCGAACTCGCCTCGAAGGACGCGAAAACTCGGTCTTGCCGACCTGGCTACGCTGCGGAAAACGTCCGAAGGACAAGTCGAGGCATCGTGGCAGCACGGGGGTCAGGCGGGTCTGCCGGCGTGTGGTATCGTCCTCGCCACGCGCTGCCGGCGGCAATACCTGCGGGCCGCTGAGTGGCGGTGGAGGGAAGGAGCATGTCCGTGACCTCAACGATCAAGATCATCAGCGCGGGCAGCAACTGCTTCCTGCTGAAGACCGACAGCGGCTTTGTCCTCATCGATACTGGAATCGCCTCCAAGCGCGCCGCCGTGGAGAGAGAGCTTGAGAAGGCCGGCTGCGGAGTGGGGGATCTCAAGCTCATAGTCCTGACGCACGGGGACTCCGACCATGCCGACAACGCGGCGTTCCTGCGGAAGAAGTACGGCTCTTTGATCGCCATGCACCCTGATGATGCCGGGATGGTCGAGCACGGAGACATGTCCCATAACAGAAAGCCCAAGCCGGACCGAATCACCGCCATGGGCCGGGTGATCATGCTGGCGGGCGGGCTCATGACTCTGGTGAAGCCGGGGAACTTCGACTGCTTTTCGCCGGACGTCTACCTGGAGGACGGGCGAAGCCTGTCCGAGTACGGACTTGACGCGACGGTCCTTCATCTTCCCACTCATTCGAAGGGTTCCATAGGGGGTCTTGACCGCCGACGGCGCGCTGTTCTGCGGGGACTTCATCTACAATCTCTTTGGGCCAAACCAAGTCTGGGTCGACGATCTGGCTGCAGCGAATACCGGCGTCGAGCGGCTGAAGACTCTGGACGTACGCAGGGTGTACCCCGGGCATGGTAAGTCATTTCCGTGGGAGGAGTTCGTGAGGAAGCACGGATAGCGCTCCAGGTTTCCGTTCTTGTGCCTTGAGGGGCCTGTCATCTGGTGCGTCCCCGTCCGTCTTCGTCCGTTACCTGCTGTCGAGTTTGCCCCCGAATTGCCCCCGAACTCGCTCTGAAGACACGAAAACCCGGCCTCGATGGCCGGGTCTCAACAGCGGTTCTTGGCTTTCTGAAGGGGAGAGAGAGGGATTCGAACCCCCGGTACCGTCCCAGCTCCCCGGGCGAGGAATAAGCCGGCGCGTGCGAAAGACTTGTAGGCGGACAAGGGAGACCCGCCTGGCAGAGTTCTCGCTATCTGGCATATCATCGACAGCCACCACTCCGTTCTCAAGGCAGACACGGGCCCTAATGGTCGAGCTTGGGAGGTATTCAAAGATGGCCCCCAATCCCCTGCTGGTCAAGCTCAGCTCTCTCCTGGAGGACAAGAACCTGGAAGGTCCCGTCCTCGACCTGGCTTGTGGCACAGGGGAGAATGGGCTCTTCCTGGCCGGCTTGAAGCTGCCGGTCATTCTTGCAGATCGATCCCCGGAATCGCTGGAAGTGGCCCGAAGGTCGGCAGAAGAGCAGGGACTGAAGGTGCAATTCTGGGAGGTTGATCTGGAAACAGGTAGGAATCCTCTTCAAGAGGAATACTACCGCGTGATTCTGGTCTTCCACTACCTCTATCGGCCGCTCATCCCCGACTTACGAAAAGCAATCCGTAAAGGAGGGATCCTCATCTACGAGACCTTCACCAGCGAACAGCCCAAATACGGCAAACCCCATAATCCGGATTATCTGCTGCAACCCGGAGAGCTGGCTGACTGGTTTCAGGACTGGCAGATCATCCATTATTATGAAGGTCTCTTGGAAAACCCTCAAAGAGCCGTGGCCCAGATCGTCTGCCGGAAGCCTGGCCAGCAAGAAGAGGCCGAGCCATGAGACTCGGGTGAGTCCTCTGCCTCTCGATCGGCTGCCTCGCCTTGGTCTTGTCCACCTGCGGGTGCGGGCAATCGTACACTACGGTCGGTTCTCGTCCGTTTCCTGCCGTCGAGTTTGCCCCCGAATCCACTGCTAGCCGGTCATGCCCAGTCGCTCCATCAGTCGCCACGTCATGACTGCCGCATGCCCCCGAGTGGCCGGCGCGTTGGGAGCGAAAGTGGTCGCCGTCTTCCCGTTGATGATCCCGTTGTGGTGGACAAGGGCGATCGCATCCCGCGCCTCTTGAGACAGCCCGGCGAGGTCGGTGAAGACTGAGTAGTCCGCCGCTGTGGCTGGCTCCAACCTACCCACGCCGGCGCGGGCGATCATCAAGGCGAGTTGCACCCGGCTGATCTCGGCCCACGGGTTGAACCGCCCGGTCGTGGTGCCTTTCACCAATCCGGCCGCCGCTGCCTCCTCCACGTAGTCGAACGGATACCTGAACTCGTCGTCCTGAGACGCAGGCCGCAGGACGTCAGGAAAGCTGGGCGCATTCCAGTTCGTCCACGCGCTATCGTGCACGCCCAGGGCGATGCTGATCATCTTGGCGTACTGCGCCCGCTTGACGAGCGCCGCGGGACGGAATGACCCGTCGTCGAACCCCCTCACGATTTGGAGCGTCGCCAAATCTCGGATCTGCCGGTAGAAGGGATGCTGGGACGAGATGTCGCTCAGTTCCGGCAGAGGCTGCCCGGACAACGCACCGTGTAGGATCCGCCCATCAGACGCGCCCGGATGCAGTCCAGGGACTTCCACGATCACGAAGGGCGCTTCCCCTCCCTCCAGGGCCTCCACGAACAGCCGCTCGGTACCATCGGGCATCCGCACCCATTCCATACCCATGCCGACTCGATCCAGCGGTACCGTCATCAGCACCTGTTCTGTGGAGCCCGTCGGATCGGTCAGCACGATATCGATGGCGTCCTCGCCGTGACGCTGGAAGGCGATCCAGTCGCCACTCGGGGACCAGCGGGGCGAGTAGGTATTCACGTAACCCATTGCGGTAAGATGACCTGGTGGGACCCGGGTCTCTTGAGTGGTGGCTATGTCGTACACGTATAGCATCACCATATCGGGGTCGAAACGGGCTCGACCATAACTCGAGAACACGATCTTCTTGCCGTCCGGCGACCAGTCGGCGGCATCTGCATCGGCTATGGAAAAGAGCTCTACTCCGTCGGCGACCCGCCGGGCGTACAGATTGCTCGTGATGCCTCCGTAAGGATCGGGCTCTTCGATGATGTAGAGGAGCTTCGTGCCGTCGGGAGAGAGCCGGGGGAAGCTGTACAACTGATCGGTGTTCAGGGTATGTACCGTCTCCTGCCCCGGGTGGGTGAAGGTCTCGCTCACATAGGTCTGGACGGGGTCCGACTCGGAAAAGACCGACCAGGAGATCGCCGTGCCGCTCAGGGCCCGCGAAGGCATCACGGGCCTGCCCTCCTCGATGTAGTCGAGAGCCGTCGAGGTGTCGGCGACCGCATCGTATTCCATGACCCGGTTGGCGGATACATACACGAGGACCGATTCGGCCGGCTGTTGAGGAGTGGCAGCGGCCATCTCTACCCCGACGAGTGGCGCCGCGCCCAGGACCAGTGCGACGAGGAGGACCACACCCATGACCAGCCCGACAAGCAGCGGAGCTAAGGCTATGGATCGTCGGCTCATGACATCTCCTTTCGAGGCTCTACGGGGAACGTCACTCTGCGGCACGACAGGTTGGTACCCTCACGTGGGCAGCGGGGTGGCCTTGTTCCAGGTGGCAAGAGCATTCTGCGTCGAACTTGCGCAAGAGCTTGACCTTCTGGAATTCCACACTGAAGTCTAGCTGTTCGCCGCGCTGATAGTCATCGTCGTGCTGCTCCAACACACGAAGGAAGGAGTCGACCACCACAGGGTCGAACTGTGTGCCCTTGTTGGCCACCAACTCCGCCCGGGCCATCTCGAGGGAAAGCTTGGGTCGGTACGGCAGGTCGCTCATCATGGCCGAGTAGCTGTCGGCCACGCAAATAATCCGGCTGATGAGCGGGATCTCCTCGCCGGCGAGCCCCAACGGGTATCCCTCGCCGTCGTAGCGTTCGTGGTGAGAGAGCACCGCTTTGGCCAGTTCGTCGAACTGATCGATAGTGCTCAGGATGTTCTCCCCGTTCTGGCAATGGGTCTTTATCATGGCCCAAGCGGCGGGATCCAACTCGCCTGGGTAATCAAGCACCTCGTCGGGAACCGCCATCATCCCTACATCGTGCAGGAGGGTGGCCAGATAAGTGACGTTCACCTCGTGCTCGCTCAGGTCGAGAGCCTCGGCGATGTCGGTGGCCCACTGGGCGGCCGCCGCCGAACGGCGGGCGGTGCGGTTGTCTGTGAGATCCATGGTCGTGAACATGCTGGCCACGGCCTCTCGGGCCAGAATACGGAGGGTCAGGTGTAGAACCTCGCGGTTGACTTCCCGCTTGCGCCGGGATTCTGGCGTGAACTTTGCCTTCAACTGTCGCCCCACCAATTGCAGGTCAGATCAGTCGGGCCTTCCGCTGGAGGACCATTCATTTTGTTATCGGCAAGGGAAGCCTTCTAGATTAGGTACCCGAGGTCTTTCCCAGCGTGGGAGAAACGCCTTGGCCGGGGGCGAAGCTCGCCCAGCCGGAGTCTGGTCGGGGCTATTCAGACTACTACGAGCGGACCGGTCGCGGTTGAGCGAGGGAGTCCGTCGCTGCCTGAGGCCGAGCACCTCTTCCGTCTTCTTCCATTCCTTGAGGGGAACAAGCAGCCCCAGGGTGCATCAACTGGCGGCAAGGGTGGTGACCGCTGACTCGCTCAGTCTGGCGTCATGTGGTAATCCTCAACCAGTGACGGTAGTGTGCTGAGTTGTGTGCAAAAGCTCTCTCAAGGAAGGACTGAAGAAGAGGTCTTCTTCTCGAGCAAGGATAGACCAGGGTTCTGAAAGGCATCGCCCCCGACTTGCCACCGAACTCGCCCGAAAGACGCAAGAACCTGGCCGAACGGACCGAGTCGCGACGCGCTTGACTCTGGGGGGGAACGGCATACGCTGGAGTTGTGCATCATGCGGCGAGAACGCGGGAGATGAAGAGATGTACGTCATGCAGATCAGCACCCACTGCCCCGACAATTGCCCGGCCTTCAACAAAGAGACCAAGACGGTGATGATGGCCGTCATGCAGCAGACGGATTCGTTGCTTGCCAAGCACGGCATCAAGTTGTTAGGTTCCTGGACCGACCTTGGGGCGCACACGATCTACAACGTCTATGAGGCTCCCAGTCCGGACGCTTACTGGGCGCTTCTTGATGAGCCGGAGTTGTTCGGCTGGCTCTCCTTCAACAAGGTGGAGAACAGGGTTGTTGTTGGCCGGGAGGAAGTGCAGGCCATCCTCGCGCGCAACTGACCTAGCCTCAACTCAACAGCCGAGAGTCCCCGCTGGCCAAGCGTGAAAGCGGCCAACGGGGACTCCTTCCAGTGCGGACGATCGGGGAATCCGATCTGTCATCCCGCGTGTAGGCGTCCGTCCGGCACCTACGAGTACTCTCGACTTTGCCCCCGAAGTGCCCCCGAACTCGCCCGAAGGACGCGAAAGACCAGCCTCACCGATCGGGTCTCGGCCAACGATTCTTGGCTTTCTGAAGCGGAAAGGGGGGATTCGAACCCCCGGTACCGCTTGCGCGGCAGTCCGGATTAAGGCGACTGCTCCTAAACCTTCGCCAACGCGGGGAGACCGAGCTTGGATCGCAGCCAGCGACCCATCTCTTCGATAGCTTCGTTCACCTCGGGCACACGGCCGGCAAGGAAGATGAACGAATGCTGCATTTCGGGGACGGCATGCAGGCTGACTTCGACGCCGGCGGCTTCCGCTCGCTTGGCGAATTCGACGGCGTCGCCGGCCAACACCTCATGGTCGCCATAGTAGATCGTCATGGGTGGAAGGCCGGCAAGATCGGCGTAGAGCAGATTGACCCGAGGGTCGTCTGGGGCCATACCCGTACCACTAAGCCATGCATCCCGCATTCTCCCCAGTTGCTCCTTGGAGACCATGACGTCGGTCTTGGCGTTGGTCTCCATCGTGCCGCACTTCATCTCCATGTCGTACCAAGGGGAGACCGACAAGATGGCAGCCGGCAGTGAGGCGCCCTTGTCGCGCAGACCGATAACCAGGCTCGTGCACAGATTGCCCCCAATAGAGTGGCCGATGCTGGCAATGTTCTCGGGGCTGATTCCCTGGGCGAGTAACCAGTGATACGCCGTCGCCACATCCTCAACCTGGGCGGGGTACGGGTGTTCCGGTGAACGCCGGAAATGCAGCACGAGGGCGCGAACTCCCGCTGCCTTCGCGATGTGCCCCACCAACTTTCGGTCGGAGTGCATCGACAAGACGAGCGTCCCGCCAGCGTGGCAGTGCAACAGGACCCGATCCGCGTTGCAGCCCTCCGGAATGCACCACATTGCCGGCACCCCGCCCGCATCCACCTCGGCGTAGCTGACACGCTCAGGTTCGCTGGCGCCCAAATGGAGGGTCTCAAAGATGCTTCGGATCACCCGTAGGTCTGTCTGCTGCGCTTCAAGCATGCCCACAGACCGGTAGAGATCGATCCACTTCTTCGCTTCTTTGCTAGCCACAGGCACCTCCATTCGTGGATTGAACTCATGGGAACTACCCAAGGCATTTATAGCATGGCCTAAGCGCTGTCTGAGAGACTGCCCGTTGCCCTGCGACTAGATACCATCTGCGACCGACCAGCTTGGCTTCTCCCCGGGGGGCAACGGGGGTAGTTGCTTCTGATCTTCACGACCTACCAGGGAGCCGCGTAAGAAAGGGAATCGGGCCGCGGGCCGCTATCCCGTCTGTTTACGTCCGTTCTCGGTCCGTTCTCGGTCCGTTTCCTACCGTTAACCCTCTGCCCCCGAGTTGCCCCCCCGAACTTGCCCCCGAACTCACCCGGGGACCCACTCAGCGTGAAGGCATCGCCGGCTCGCCGTCGTCCCCTAGGTGTGTTTCCTGCGGACGAGGCCTGTCTCGATCCAGCCAGCGCGCGAGCGCAGGTACAACGGTCAAGGTCACGATGAGGGCGAAGATCACGTCCACGACGGTCACTATCCCGAAATCGCGCAAGGCGGGGAAGGAGGAGGCGATGAGTGCGCCGAACCCGCCCGCCACGGTGAGCGCTGAGGCCGTTATGGCTCGACCGACCTTGGCCACCGCTTCCTCCATGGCGAGGTCGTGCGCGATGCCCTTTGACCGTTCCTCCCAGTATCGGCTGAGGAGCAGGACCGTGAACTCCGTGCCGATCGCGATGACAAGAGCACCGAGTACAGCCGTGAGCGGGTTGAGGTCTATGCCGGCGACCCACATCAGGGCCGAGGACCAGCCGGTCACGAGCGCTATAGGGATGACGGCGATGAGAGCCCGCCGCCAGTTCCGGTAGATGAGGAGCAACCCGAGCAGTACCACCGCGATCCCGATCCCCGTGACCAATCCCCGGTTCTCGGTGAAGGCCTCGACCGTCCGGGCGGTCAAAGTGATGAGGCCTCCGGGCGTGAGGGTCACTCCATCAGGTGCGTCCGCCTCAGCGGTGAGATCGGCGATCAGCTCGTTCAGCGTTCCCATCTCCATGTCGCTCATGCTGAAAGTGATGGAGGCCTTGGTCTTGTCCGGGTTGACCAGGCCCCCACGGATCTCGGACGGGAGCTGATCGAGGGCTGCAGCCACCGCTTGGGCCGAGGGGGCCGGATCCCCCGGCTGAAGACCAAGGGCCGTGGTCAGACTGTCGACCCCGGCGATCTCAGGATGGGATTCCAGTGCCTTTGCCTGGAACTCGGCCATCCACTCTACGAAAGCAGGCGCCGTGACATCCGGAGCCTGGATGAGGAAGGGAAGTTCGATCGTCCCGCCGACCACACTGCGGGCCTGGTTGAGGGCCACAACGCCGGGTGTGCTGGTGGGAATGAGTTTCTCGATATCGGTCTGGACGTTGAGATCCCTGTCGGCGGCGAAACCCAAGGCAGCCAATAGCACGGCTACCGCGACCACCCAGACGGCGTGGCGCCGGGACCAGCGCGCGACCGCGGGAAGAGCTTTGCCAAGGTAGAGCCAGTCCCTGTCGAGAAGCCTGCCTCCGCGGCCTCCCGTCACCTCGGCGGAGACCATCCGAGGTCTCCGGTCGAATCGATAGAGGAAGGCGTTCAGAACGAAGAGCGCCACCAGGTAGAGGACCGCGGCCCCGATCGCCAGCAAGACCCCGAAGTCCTTCACCGCCGGAACGGCTGAGAGGAGGAGGGTCATGAAACCCAATATCATGACTGCGACGGCCACGCCCACCGTCGGCGCGATATGCGAAATGGCGCTGACGAGGGCCTCCGCCGGCCCTTCGCCACGGCGCATCTCCTCCTCGTAGCGGTTGTGGAACTGGATGGCGAAGTCGACCCCCAGGCCGATCAGCACGGGTAGGCCGGCCAGGGTCACCAGCGTCAATGGAACATTGGCGGCGGCCGCGATGCCGAAGGTCCACAGTACCCCGATCAGCACCAGAGGGAGTGACAGCAGGCGCCAACGGGCAGGGAACGTGATAAACAGGATCACCACCATGAGCACGACCGCTATCACTCCGGTGCGGGCCAGACCGGAGAAGATGGCCGATGTGATGTCTCCAATCAGCCGGGGATTACCGGCCACGATGGCGCCGGAAGCGAAGGGGCTTGCAGCGACGGCATCCTGGATGAAGCTTGCTGCCTGAGATTGCTCAGCACTGGTGAGACCGCCGGCCAGACGAACGACTACGAGCGCGTGGTTGTTGCGGAAGAACCGCTCCAACTGAGTCCGCAGGGACTCGTTTTCGAGCGCGGCTTGGAGGGCGGAACCGGGATCGCTCAGGTCGATGCCGCCCTGTGCGGCGGCCGGTCCGAGCAGGGTGAGCGGGCTCACCACCGAGCGGATCCTCGGGTCGGCTCTGAGCTGCCTCTCCAACTCGGTGAATCCCTGGAGGGCCTCCGGGGTGGCAAGCTCCAGGGGCGTACCCGGGATGAGTATCAGCATCGAGTCTCCGCCGAATGCCTTCTCATAGGCTTGATAGCCCCGGTAGGCTTCGCTCTCAGCCGAAAGAAAGGCATCCTGGGTCGTAACGACGGATATGCCGTTGACACTCCACGCGGCGAATGACGAGAGGAGCAGCACGATTATCAGTATGGCCACCGCGTGACGCTCAACCATGCGCCCCACGAGTGTCGTAATCTTCACCTGCACCGCTCTTCTCTATGAGTCACTCGTCCGGTGGTTACGCTGCCGCGCCACACAGCCCGGATCGGCAGGTATCCTTTGTGGAAACCGCGAAAAGGAATGGAGACTCTGTCCGCCCGAATCGGGTCCAGATGACAGGCACGTATTTATATCATATAGCATGTACTATTCGTTAAAAGTGAACTACAAGCGGAGAGGGAGCGTGAAGATTCGGGAAAAAGGCCTCACGCGATGACCGAGCGCAGTCGGTTGTTGGACGAGATCGGCGCCCTTGAGATCAGGCTGCTCGCCCTGGGACTGCCGGAGGAAACGTCATCACTGCTCGACTATGACATCACGCTTCAACAGATGCGTGCGTTCGCGTTCGTCCTCGCTCGCGGACAGACGCCCATCAACAAAGTCGCAGAGGCGCTGGGCATCAGACCGAATGTCGCCACCGGCATCATCCAACGCCTCGTCGACCGAGGATTGATCGAACGCCACGAAGACCCGCGCGATCGGCGGATCCGCCTGCTCACTGTCACGGATCGCGGGCTCGCGTTGATCGACGAGCTTAGTGGAATCGTCCTTGCCAAAGGACGCGAACTCCTAGACCGGCTGAGCGACGAACAACTCCATCAACTGAGAGACATCGTCAAGGCGATGGAACCGCCGCCGGGGGATTGAGCCGCGTTCGACTGCGAGTTGTCCGGCGGAACTACAGTTGTGAAGGCGGCTGACAGGCGAAGGCGGCTCACAGGTCACCGGCGCATTTCTGCCGCCTGGTGCCTTTCCGTCCGTCCCAGTCCGTTCCCTGCTGGCGAGTTTGCCACCGAATTGCCCCCGAACTCGTCCCAAAGCCGCGAAACCCGGCCTCTCGGACCGGGTTTTCGCGACCCGATCCTCAGGGAGTGGCCTGAGGCGGCGGTGACCGTGCGCAAACCACCCTTCTTGGGAGGCAAGCTGCTGCGGGCCAAGAAAGCCACCCCGGCGAAGGAGCGGCTTTCGGTGTTGTTGGTGGCCCGTACCGGATTTGAACCGGTGATCTCCGCCTTGAGAGGGCGATGTCCTAACCGCTAGACGAACGGGCCGGGCGCGAAGACGTACTCTACCCACCGGCCCGTGGACTGTCAAGCGGGCCGATCAGGGTATGGCGACCGATCGCGCGGTCTCAAGGCGGGCCAGTACCACCTCTCGCCTAAGAAGCGCCAGCGATTCGAAGAGGGGCGGCGAGACCGTGGACCCTGTGGCCGCCACTCGCACGACCTGAAACAGCGAGCGGGGCTTCATCTGCAGTGCCTGGGGAAGCCTGCGTAGCGCGTGCTCGATGGCATCGGGGGTCCAACTGTCGAGCGAAGCAAGCGCGCGGTATGTAGTCGCGAGCGCGAGTCCCGCGCCCTCCTTGGCGAGGATCGTCTCTGCGGCCGTCGCCTCGATGACGATGGCCTCGGTGAACAGGAAGCGCACCCAGGAGACGATCTCAGTCATACGCTTGACGCGCTCGGAGACGAGCGGCGCGAGCGCCAGGAACCATTCATGCCGGATTTCGAGGTCGTCGGCGGAAGCGAGCCCTGCCTCTTCGAGCCAGGGAGACATCCGGGCCACAAACGCATCCGGGTCCAAGTCCCGGATGTAGACGCCGTTCATCCATTCGAGTTTGTCAAAATCGAAAACGGCCGGGCTTTTCGAGACCCGATCGAGCGAGAAGTGTGTCTTCAAGACCTCGGGCGGCACGATCGCGGTCTCGCCATCGAGAGACCAGCCGAGTAGCGCGAGGTAGTTGACCAAGGCTTCGGGCAAGTAGCCCTCGTCACGAAACGCCTCGACCGACGTTGCGCCATGACGCTTCGAGAGCTTCTGGCCGTCGGATCCCCAGATCATGGAGAGGTGGGCGAATGTCGGCACCGGATGGCCGAGAGCCTCGTACACCAGGATCTGGCGGGGCGTGTTCGACAGGTGATCGTCGCCCCGGATGACGTGGGTTATCCCCATGTCGGCATCATCGACCACGGTGGCGAAGTTGTAGGTCGGAGTCCCGTCGGCGCGCACGAGCACGTAGTCGTCCATAGCGCTCGCCGGGAAGACCGTGTCGCCGCGGACGGCGTCATGGACGATGATGTCGCCCCGATCCTCAGGCACCGCCAGCCGCCACACGTGAGGTTCGGCCGCAAGGCGCATGGCGACGACGGTGGGATCCAGTCGCCTGCAGGTCCGATCGTAACCGGCGACCTCCTCTCCAGCTCGCGCGGAAGTCCGCTTAGCCTCGAGTTCACCGCCAGAGCAGAAGCAGGGGTAGGCGCTGCCGTTGGCTTTCATGCGCTCAAGGGCCGCCGCGTAGTTGCTGGCCCGCTCCGTCTGGAAGTAGGGACCGAACGGACCACCGACTTCGGGTCCTTCGTCCCAATCGATGCCGAGCCACTCAAGGGAGCGTAGAATCTGCGCGGTGTTCTCAGCCGTCGAGCGACGGGGGTCGGTGTCGTCGATACGTAGGATGAACGTCGCTCCGTTTCGGCGGGCGTATGCCCAGTTGTAGATGGCGGTACGCGCTCCGCCGACGTGGAGAGCGCCCGTAGGGCTTGGGGCGAAGCGAACGCGAACGGGGTCCGGCATGGGATCCTTCCTTGGGCTTTGTCGCAGCCAACTATACCGTCAACGACGCGGCCTGCGGTCGGCAAGGCACATCCGTTGTCCCTCACCTCTGCCGCTATCACGGCCGATTGTGTACAATCTTGCGAGCGCGCCCGTAGCTTAGTTGGTAGAGCAGGGGACTCTTAATCCCAAGGTCGAAGGTTCGAATCCTTCCGGGCGCATGCTCACCTCCGGTTGGTGCGACTTCGTCCGTTTCGTAGTGGCGCCGCCATCCGTCTGCCGGGGCGATGCCGGGCCACTGCCGGTGCGTTTGCCCCCGAATTGCCCCCGAACTCGCCCCAATGACGCGAAGACCCGACCATCTGGACCGGGCTGCAGTGTGGCGTTCTTGGCTTTGTGAGGCGGAGAGGGGGGATTCGAACCCCCGGTACCGGTCGCGCGCAACGCCGGTACCATGATGGCGGCGGACATCTGCGCCCCTGGGTGGATGCCCGCCGGCGTTGCCGTCCGCCCTTGGCCTTCTTCAGCACCTTCGCGGGGTCTGGTAGCGTTGCACTCGGTGAAGGAGCGGGCTAGCATGACAGACCATGACCTCCCCACTCGCTCTTGAGGTAGAGGCTCTCACCAAGACGTTCGGGCAGCGGACGGTGGTGGACGACGTCTCCTTCGCCGTCCGGCGAGGCGACATATTCGGGTTTCTCGGCCCCAATGGTTCCGGCAAGACGACCACCATCCGTATGGCCCTGGACATCTTGCGGCCGGATACCGGTGCCGTGTTCGTGCTCGGCTCTCGCCCTGGGCTCTCAGTCCTTAGGTCTGTCGGCTACCTGCCTGAGGAGGCCGGGCTCCCTCCGAAGACCCGCGTGCTGGACACCATCCGCTACCTTGCCCGCCTGAAGGGACTGACACGCGTGGAGGCGGAGACCCGTGCCGACGAGCTGCTGAGAAGGGTGGGCCTGTTCGAGCATCGCTTCAAGCAGGTAGAGGCACTCTCCCAGGGCATGAGGCAGATGATCCAGTTCGTGGTAGCCATCGCTCACCGGCCGCAGCTGCTGATCCTCGACGAGCCCTTCTCCGGCCTCGATCCACTCAATGTCCAACTCATGAAGCAGATCCTCCTGGAGCATCAGCAGGCCGGGGCCACCATCATGTTCAGCACGCACATCATGGCCGACGTCGAGGAGATGTGTGAACGCATCGTCCTGATTTCGGACGGCAAGCTGCTCCTGTGGGGAGATCTCGCCGAGATCCGCCGCGAACGTGGAGTCAAGTCCGTGCAGGTCCAAGCTGCGAACATCCCCGATGAGCTTCGAGGCGACCGCATGAAGGAACTTCCCGGCAACGTGATCGAGTACGAGATCGGTGACGGACGGACGCCCGAGCAGATCTTTCACTTGTACGCAGCCTCCGACATCCCGGTGGATAGGTTCGAGCGTGTGCTTCCGTCGCTCACCGACATATTCATAGAGGAGGTGTCTCGTGCCAGACGGGGCTCGTGACACCTGGGTCATATTCTCAGAGGAGCTGCGCGGATACAGGCGCAGCCGCTGGTACCTCATCTCGACGGTGGTGGTGGTCGTTCTTCTCGTTGCCGCGATGGTGGCGGTACCGGCATTGGTGGGAGAGGAGGAGGCCCCTGGAGCCTCTCCGGACTACCAAGAGAGCGTAGCGCGCATCGGCTTCGTCGACGAGACGTCGGGCTTCGCCGGCCTCGCAGGCGAGGGTGGTCCGCATGAGTTCGAGGACCGCGCTCAGGGTCTGCAGGCACTAGCGCGCGAGGAGATCGACTGGCTCTATGTGATACCGAGTGACTACCTGGAGACCGGCAGGGTCGAGCAGTACGGCGCCTTCACCGGCAGGTTCCCCTCCAACCCGGCCGGCGAAGGTATCTTCAGCCAACTGCTCATCGAAGAATTGATCGCTGAACGAGTCGATCCCGAGGTCACCGCCCGCGTGCTTGCTCCGGCCCACTTTCAGAGCTACCAGGTGAGCGAAGATGGCAGTGTCTCCGAGTTCCCCCCTACCGCCCAGGCGGTGGGGGGGCTGATAATCCCCCTTCTCTTCGCCGGTCTTTTGGGACTCGGGCTGGCCGTGGGGGCCGGCAACATGGTGCGGAGCGTATCCGAAGAGAAGGAGAGTCGCCTGGTCGAGGTGGTCATCACTTCGGTCTCACCCTCCTCCTTCATGGCGGGCAAGCTCCTTGCCCTGGCCGCGGTCGGATTGGCGCAGGCGGCGGTGTGGATCGTCACTGCTGCTATCACCGTCCCCGTGATGTTCAGCCGTATCCTGGGTGCGGGTGAGTTCACGGTCTCCGCCGGGCTGTGGCTCACCGTCATAGGGTGCTTCATCACCGGCTACTTCCTCATAGCCACCCTGGCCATTCTCGTGGGCGCTGTCGCCCCGTCTAGCCGCGAGGCCACGGGTTTCGGGGGCTGGCTCTCCATGGTCGAGTTCATACCGGTTTGGTTCGCCGGCGTGATCATGTGGCAGCCGGACGGTCTACTCGGCCGGTTTCTGTCGTATTTCCCCTTCACGGCCTCGAGCGGGATACTGGTGAGGCTGAGCGGAGGCGGAAAGATGGCCGCATGGGAGATCGCCCTCGCTCTGGCCGGCGTCGCGGTGGTGGCGGCCATCGTGCTTTGGATCTCCATCCGAGTCTTTCGGGCTGCCATACTCATGCGCGGGCAGAGCTTCACCGCTCGCAACGTCTGGAGGGCAGTGCGGCACGCCGAGTAGTTGCGACCCGGTTCGGACCACCGGCAGCTCCAACGCTCACATGTCCCGCCTCTGAAGCGGGGGGGGGATTCGAACCCCCGGTAGCGGTTGCGCCGGTACTCCGTGTCAGGGAATAGACCCGTCGCTGGCGGTGAAGCCTCGGCTCCCCCGATCACCCGATCTATGGGGGCTCTTGCCTAAGACCAGAGGCGATCGTCACGTGCGGATTACCACTGTTCTTCGCCAAACGAAAGTTGGGGCGCTTGGCCGCCCGGATCTAGGCGTCCTGGAGCTCATGGGGCTCCTGCTCTGAGCGTCGTCGCTGGAATGTGCACGGCACAAGAGCAAGCAAACACATAGCCCCGCCTACGATGGCGTCCACCACATAGTGGTTGCCGGTGACGATGATCGTCAGACCCATCACCACCGGCAGCGCGAGCACCAGCATCTTGCTCACCCGTCCCTTCAGAGTCATAGACAGACACACACCGCAGAGAAGGACCCAGCCGAAGTGGAGGCTTGGCATCGCTGCGTTCTGATTTGTGAGCGCGCTCGGTCGAGTGACCTCTTCCAGGACCGAGTCACTGAGCAGGGCGGTGTCGAGGACGCCAACCGACGCGAGACGCGGTGGTGCCGCCGGGAAGTTCGCGAAGATGAGAAAGCCGACGATTCCCGAGATGATCATCGCGTTGCGCAGTGTGCGATAGACGTCGCGGTGCCGAAGATACAGATAACCAAGGCTCCCGGCCAGCATCAACCAGTAGCCCCAAGCGTAGATGAAGTTGAGCAGGTGCACCGCCAGGGGCAGGTGATCGAGGAATGCCCGCTGCAGGGCCATCTCCCAGTCGAGACCGAGGATGGATTCGAAGCGCAGCAAGGCGGTCGAGTTCGCCAGCGGCTCCATTCCCGAGTCGCGGACGAGAAGGCGCACGCCGTAGTAGGCGCCCAGTGCACACGCAAGCAGCATCAGCTCACCGAGGGCGCCCCTCGCTGTGATCCTCTCTGAGCTTATCCGGACCGAGAGGGCCCTTATTCGATCCAGGAGTGTCCGAGACCAGTCAATCATCCTACCGGCAGTCAGGTGGTCTGAGGCAACGGCCGCGCTGTCGCAAGTCAGTGCATAATTCCCCGAATCCCGTGTCCGGCCAAACTATCGTCGTCTGTGTGCGGGTAGGTGCGATCTCTCCGGTAGTACGCCAATCGTAAGGCGCGAAAACCCTCTGGGCACCGGCGTCATTCTGCCGAGCACGCCGATTCCCGGATGCTCGTTCCGTGCACTCTCGTCCATCCTGGTCCGTTTGTTGCTGTCGAGTCTGCCACCGGTCTTCCCCCGAACTCACCCCAGAGACGCGAAAACCCGGCCACCTGGGCCGGGCGACGACACACGATTCTTGGCTTTCTGAAGCGGAGAGGGGGGATTCGAACCCCGGTGCCGCTTGCGCGGCACAACGGTCTTGACCGCCGATCGGGATGGGGCCAGAGAAGAACGGAGGCCCCGAAGGGCCTCCGTCAATGTCGAAGGGGGCTTCGCTGCCGATGACTAACTCTTCGCGGCAAGGCGAGGGATCGTGCTCACATCGACGTCTTCGTTGCGGTCCTCGTTCAGATACGGGAAGCGAGAGACAACCGCCCGGATCTCCTTCTGGCGAGCGCCGGGGTCGCCCCATAGCACGACGACTTCAGTTCCCAGTTCGCCATACTCCACGTCAATCGAGCAAAGCGAAAGCATCTCACGGTAGTTGTAGCTGAGAGTCCGCCCGGAACTGATCCCGACCAGCCTCCCGTCTTTGAGCACTTGATCCGCGTAGTATGCCCAGCCCGCGCCCTCGACGAACCTCTCATATGGGTTGTCCATATTGGCGTACGGCTCCTCGCCTGGCCGGAACTTGGAGGCGTACACGTCGATGATGTCCTCGGCGTTCCAGACGAGAGTCACCATCTTGCGGCGCGGGCTGGCCATCTCCTCTTCAAGAGCCTCCCGTCCGACAAAGCCATGGTTGAAGTTGATCATCTTGCCCCAACCGAGTTCGACGGGATTGCGGTAACGAAGCCGAATGTCGGGCCCCATACTCCCCCTGCACACGTTCGTGTACCTCGACCGGATGCCGATCTTCTCCAGATACTCCAGGAAGCCCTTGTCCTCGAGCCACGGGTGCGGGAAGTGGTTGAAGGCCTGGGGGAACCCACCCTCGGTATGCTGCATGAGGTAGGCCCGGAAACCCAAACGCCGTATCCCGAACGGTTCCCCAGCCTCAAGGACGGCGTTGTAGACAGCGGGGCCATCCTCAGCCTTGCCGTGGAGCTCGTAGGCGAGCGTGCCGGGCATTCCTACCCGCAACACCATGACATCAGTGCCATCGATGCTGCTCGGACGGAAACGGGCAAAACGGATGTCGTGAAGGTCGTCTCCTGTCACCGTCTCGAGCACTTCGAGGGAACGCGGGCCGACGATCTGATAAAGGAAGTTTGTTCCGGTCAGGTCCTCGCCCACGGCGCCGTATTTCCTCTGCTGGAAGACATACGCGATGTAGTTGGCCCCCATCTCGTAGGTGAGAAACTCGTCCTCGCCGAGCCGCATCAATACACCATCGCCCATGTCGAAGCCGTCCTCGTTGCACATGATGGCGTGCTTGGCCGTACCTATGGGGAAGTTGGTGAAGTCGTTGACGCAGACATCCGAGAGGAACTTGAGCGCCTCGGGGCCTTTGACCCTGAAGGTGGGCTGCGGGTTCAAGGAGGCGTGGATGGAGCATGATTGCTTCCCGGCCATGGTCTCATCGCGCCAGTTTGTCCATTCAAAAGGCACGACGACCGAGCCCTGGGCGACATAGAGCCACACGTTCGGGTCGTACGGGATCAGGGGGTGGTGGACAAACGTCTTTTCCACCGTCTGACCGGCCTGCTGGTCAAGACTGTAGGTACCACTCATCTTTCTACTCCTGTTGAATCACTAGTGCTTAGCGCCTGGGGTTGATGGCTCTGCGCTCCATGATCGGCTCCTCTCACCTGCGTTCACTGCACTGGCCACCGGCAGGAATGTTACCGAAGCGTTGCAGTGATCGTCGGGAGCCGGCGGTAGAACTCGAGTCAGGCGGGTGTGCTATCCGGTCCCTTTGCGTCCGGCCAGGACATATCTCAGCGACCGGCTTAGCGAGGACCGCGAGTGTTTTCGCCTGACGATGAACCGAGAAAGACTGAACCCACCACAACAACTGGCGAAAGCGGGGAACGGGGAGTGCGTGGTCATATCGACCATCGGGGTCCGGATCAGTGGCGTATCGACATCGACCTGGGCAGTGACGCGTTCGGCCAGCGCCGGAGGATCTCCCACACCGTGCACGGCTCCCGCAAGCAGGCAGAGGCCGAGAGGGTCCGTCTGCTGCACGAGTTGGGCTGCGGGGAGTATGTAGCCCCGAGCACCCTTGCCGTAGGTGACTACCTCACTCAGTGGCTCGCCCACGCCAAGGTCAACGTCGCCCCGCAGACCTATCGCCGCTACAAGCAGATCGTGGAGAACGATCTCGTCCCTGACCTGGGCCGCATCCGGCTCACTGACCTTTCACCGCTTCAGGTCCAAGGGTTCTTGGCCCGAAGCGCAGGGCGAAAGTGCAAGAACCGGGAGCGCGATCTGTCACCCCGCACGCTGCTTCACTACTTCAGGCTGTTGCGTCGAGCCTTGGGCCAGGCCGTACGCTGGCAGCTCATTCCTCGCGAAACCCGTATGCGTTCGTGGATGCGCCTCGGGCTCTTCCCGTGGAGCTGCATGCCCTGGACGAGGACGGCCTGCTTGCCCTTCTTGATGCGGTGCGGGGCTAGGGGCGGAATCAGCTGCGGAACGCCGGTCATTGGCAGCGCGACAAATCTCGACCCGGTGCAAAAAGAACGGAGGCCCGAAGGACCTCCGTCAGTGTCGGACGAGGCTTCCGTCGATCCGTCACCAAGTAGCGGATCCAGCCGTCATAATCCCAGACACCTGGCCTCGTCGCCGCACCGCTCGACTACGGGGCGGTCGTCGCACTCGCGCTGGCGCCTACCTGAATCTCTCTCGGCATCATCGGCCAGATACTGACGAAAGTACCTTTTGTCGTCGATCCGCCGGCCCAAGTGACCGTCCGCACCACCTCGCATCGCTTTCCGTCTTGACCCGGGCTCCCCGCGACGGAGGTCCCTTCCGGTAGATCGGTTGCGGGGACGGTGACCTCGGTGCGGGGCACGAGGTCGTAGAAATCGCTGACGGTATACCTCACCTTGCGGCCGTCGTCGGTGCCGTAGAGGTGGAACGTTGTCGTGACCCCGTCGGACTCCCCGACTATCCAGAGGTAGTGATCGGTATCGTTATTGAAGCGGAAGTCCTTGCCATCCCCGGTGACCGCGGCATCCCTGCCGGTGGGGTAGTGGTCGATGTATATGGAGCCATTGTGGCGCTCCACTATTTCCAGCCCCGCGAGAAACGCCGCATTGAAGAGAGTCGTGGAGACCTGGCAGAGAGCGCCATCGAACACGTCTTCCAGGTTTCCTGGGCCGACGATGCCGGGCACGGCGGTGTATCCGCGCTCCGTAGTACGCGGGCCGACCTGCTCGTCGAAGTCGTACTCTTCCCCGGGCGCCAAGATCACGTCGCTCGCGTACTCGGTGGTCAGACTGACGTTGTGCTGCCGGGAGGCGGTACCGGCGTACTCGGTGGTGTAGCTTGCCAATCGGTCCTTGATGCCCATGGCTTCGGCTTCCGTGGTGGTAAGGTCCGGTTCTATCGCGCTGAAGATCACCTCGGCCGTTCGCCCGGTGGTCTTCAGGGCCGCGGCGGTCAGAGCCTCAGCGGTCTTCTCGGCATCGATGGCTCTTCCATCCACACCGGGTACGACCCAGGCCTTCGTTCCGTCGCCTTCAAACGTGGCATCGGCCGCTGCTGTCTCCAGCGTGCCCGCTATCCCCGCGAAGAAGGGGCTCATCTTCTCCGCCGATAGGCGGGGGACGAGAGAGGAGATCCCGTCAACGGACTCGGAGGTGTAGTCGAGATACGTCGCGACCTCCTCAGGGGCGAGGGTCCAGGTCTGGCCGCCGGCCGTAAGCTCCAAGGGAGCGCTGGTCATGATCTCGACCTTTGCCTGGACTTCCGGACTGGAAGTCGTTTGCGTGGTCTGGCCGGTAGTTGCTATGCCGAGGGTGTCGTCGGTAATGACGAGAATGGGTTGGTCTTTGCCCAGGTACTTGACCGCCTCCAGGCTGCCAATGGCTATGGCCGCCACCAGCACGACGGCGATGCTGGCATAGACCGCCAGGCGTAGGCCGGTCCTGCGCTTCGGCACGGAGACTTGTCTTCGGCTCCTATTCGTGTTCCTTCTCAGCTGCGCTTCAAAGGTGGCCTCATTGACTACCGGGGCACTCCGTTCGTAGGTCTCACGCAGTCGGTCATCTATTCTGGATGTGTCCACTACTCTGCCTCCAAAGTCTTTCGCAGTGCTTCTCGGGCCTTGTGGAGATGGCTGCCGACCGCGCCCTCGGAGATACCCATCGCCCTCGCGACCTCCGAAGTGGAGAAGCCACCCAGGTAGAAAAGGGCGGCTGCAGTGCGTTGGCGCTTTGGAAGGGCCCGAAGCATGCTGATGAGCCCGGGGTCAGGAGCCCAGGATTCTAATGCGTGTTCTTCAAAGCTCCCCGCGAGGTGCCGAGCAAGTCGAGCGGCTCTGCTCAGGGCCCGGCGGTAGTCTTTGCACCGGTTGATGGCCACCCGATATAGCCAAGGCACGCGGTCTTTCTCTCCCAGGTGTCGCCAGTGGAGATAGAGCTGGAGGAAAGCTTCTTGAGCCGCATCTTCGGACAGTCCCGGGTCAAGCGTGATCAGCGTGAGATTTCGTATGAGGCGGGCACCGTGAGCGTGAACGACAGCCTCGAAGTCAGCTGGCCATGCTTGCTCCTCCCCTGCTACTCGGCCCACTCGTCTATCCGGTGCTTCTATGACCCTAACCTGCACCGCTGGATGGCCTCCACGTTCCGCCGCCTGTTATTCTCACTGCGAAAACGTCTGAGGGGCCTGTCTTCTTTACTTTTCATCCCAGGCTCATCATTGTGTCCGCTGAATACCACCAAAGTACATCTGGGTTGGGGCAACGGTTGAGGTATTCCGGGTGAAACGGACCTCTCGTCTGTTGAATGGTGCCTGTCAGTCCGTTTCGCACCGTTCCGTGCTGTCGAGTCTGCCCCCGAGTTGCCCCCGAACTCGCCCCAAAGACGCCGAAACCCGGCCTTCCGGACCGGGTCTCAAGACGCCATTCTTGGCTTTCCTGAGCGGAGAGGGGGGATTCGAACCTCCGATACGCCAAAGCGAATACGGGTGTCAAACCCGCAACAAGGGGGAAGCTAGGGCGCGGACGTGTGTTCATGCAGACCATGATCACATTGGGGTCGGCGGCACTCGGTTTTGTGTGTGCCCTGGCCTGGAACGAGGCCATCAAGGCGGCCATCATCAAGATCACCGGCGTCGACGCCAGCCTGGCCGGGCTGTTCACCCACGCCATCGTCGGTACCATTATCGCCATCATGGTGCTTGTCCTTCTCGGCCAAGCGGCGCAGAAGATAGGCGGCGAGAGCGCCGTGAAATAGGCCGGCTGGAGAGGCGCGGCATTCTCAACCTCGGTCCGTTCCCTGCTAGCGAGTTTGCCCCCGACTTGCCCCCGAACTCGCCCGGAGACGCGAAGACCCGGCCACTGGGTCCAGGTCTCAACACGCGATTCTTGGCTTTCTGAAGCGGAGAGGGGGGGATTCGAACCCCCGGTACCGCTTGCGCGGCACAACGGTTTTCGATTTCTATGCGAGTTCGGCGGACGCGATCTGGGCCGGAGAGTGATTGAACCCTTTCACTATCAGCCATACCGCCAGAACCATCTCCTGAATGCCGATGGGGACGTTCAGAACGATCTGGGTCGTCGACATCGAGCCGGTGACACCTAAGAGGATCAACAGAGCCGCGACTGCGCCCAGGAGGACCCCGCCAGCACCCCAAGCCGCCAACCAGCGAGGGATGAGCCGGGTTTGATAGAAGACACGGTAGTACAACAGGCCGCCCACGTAAAAGGCGAACACTCCCGCGAGCCCGGCCCAATCATCGAGCGCCTTCAGGAGTGTCCCCGACGTACTGAAATACCCCGGATCTGCAGCGCCGGTCTTCACGAATTCCTGGCTCAGCGTCAGTAGCAGAAGGACGCTGACTGCACCAAGCGCGTAGAACGTCCCCTCGATGACCCTGAAACCGACCGCGCCGACAGCCGGACCTCGCCGGTACCTTCTCAGGACGGGGTAGAGCGAAATCGCAATGGCGGCAGACCCAAACGCTGCAATGAAGCGAAGCAGCACGCCGAGTGCCACCTGACCTTCGTTCTCAGCAATCTTGGTGAGATAGTCGGGGGAGCCGACTGATCCCAAGAAAGCAACGCTCAGTAGGCTTGCGGCTGTCGCGATTATGAAGAGTGCTCCCGCGATTCTCGCGATACCTCTGTCCTGCGCGAAATGATCGGTGATGCCGGCAGACATTTCGGTCCTCCACCCTCGCTTGACACGCCGACCACGATCGATGGCAGTGTGGGTCTCATACCGTTCGTCGTCTTTCCCCGCGGAAGCGGGGCCTTCTGCCATGCTTGCAGTGTAGCGCGCCTCGCTCGACACCGAATCAGTCTGGTGGACAGTCCTGTGGCTGGTCAGCCGGCCAGGATTCGAGCGCGAGAATGCCGGGGCGTTGCCGAGACGTCGCGGAGGAGGGGCTTGTTGGACCCAGACAGGGGCCCAAGACTACATGCGTGTGGCGGCGGGATACTCTCGCGGTGAGGAGTGGTGGCGGTTCGCAAGGAGTCGTACCATGAGTGTCGTTGAGTTTGCCCCCGAATTGCCCCCGAGCGCTACGGCTAGGCCTTGTCGCCATGCCCCACTGTGATCGCCACTCCCCCCCCGGAAGCTACCACGGGGGGCCTGTTCAGTGTAGTCGGGGCGGGTGGTCAGCGTCGAGCCGTGAATGGGGCTAATGCGCCGTCAAACAGGTGCTGAGTACAATGCCGGTGCCTAGGGAATACAAATCGAGATTAACCCTACAGAGAGGAGGTCTCTCATGCGCTTCCTTGTTCTATCCAAGAACCGGATGCCCTTGCCCCCCGGCATGGCCGTACCGCTCATTGAGGCGATGGAGCGTTTCGTTGACTCCATGCTGAAGTCAGGCAAGGCAGAGCAGGTCTTCAGTCTAGCTGGATACACCGGCGGCGGGGCCATCCTAAGCGTAGAATCTCATGAAGAACTCGACACGGTCATGAGTCAGTTCCCGCTGGGGCCATTCTCCACGCCCGAAATCTACGCTCTTGCAGACCTCCCCCATGCTTTGGCGGAGGGCAAGAAAGCAGCGCAGCAAATGCCGGCCTAGTGCATCCGGAAGGTTCGTTCGCACGCGGCCTCTTCGGCAAGAAGAGGCCGTTTCTCTGCTGGTGCCACATTACCCATGTATAAGCCGATTCCGCTTTCAGGGAACCGAGGAAGCCCCCGTCGGCTGAGCTCGGCAGCGACCAATCGGTGCTCTCGCGGCGCTGAAGCCTGGCGATCGGGGCACGGCGCCCGGTGTGTTCTCGTCCGTCCTATTCCGTATGGTGATGCCTAGTTTGCCACCGACTTGCCACCGAACTCGCCCCAAAGACGCGAAAACCCGGCCACCTGGGCCGGGCCTCATCTCAAGGAATCCCCGAAACCCCCGTACGGATGGCCGCTTCTCATTGCTTCCAGGCTGTTGGTCCAGGAACCGGACTTGGGCGATCCGCTTCTGGCTTCTCCTCACGAGTGGTCGCTCCGACCCTTCTCTGGTCCAGGTATTCGGCGATGCTCCTCTTCTCTGCCTTTCGGCCCGACCGCACGTGGAGCGCGACACCTATGACGATTTCCGCGCAGAAGGTTATCCCTACGACCAAAAGGACTAACATCCACATTTCCCCTGCTCCGTCACTGACCCGCTTCCCGCATGGCTCCAGTATAGGACGACTCGACTGTGGGTCAGTCGAAGCGAATGTCGATAGACGAAGCCGTAGGGGAGAGCGTCCTGTTATCCAGTGCGTTCCCGTCCGTCTCGTCCCCGTGAGCCTTGTCGACTTTGCCACCGAATTGCCACCGAGCTCGTCCCGAAGACGCGAGAACCCGGCCACCGGGGCCGGGTCTCGACACGCCATTCTTGGCTTTCTGAAGCGGAGAGGGGGGGATTCGAACCCCCGGTAGCGTTTGCACGGCACAACGGTCTTGACCCCCTTCCCCGGACTCTCTACCCGGCAGAAGCGACGGAGGCCCCGAAGGACCTCCGTCGAGAGAGAGCGACGCTGTGCTGCTCTTGGCGCAGGGTCGCGGACACGCCTTCGGTCAGCTACGGCTCCTGCCGCTCTCTTTCTCTCAGTATGAGGCTGAGGCGGTCAGCAGCGGGGTTGATCACTACCAGGAGATAGTTCCTTCGTACGTCGCATGGGGGCCGACACCGTCGCTCTCCCATGTGCCGCTCCCAGTGACGTTCTCCAGGGCCTCCGTTCCGGAAAGGATGACCCATGTTCCGGTCATCACCGGGTCGTTCGCCTCCTCCCAGATCGTGAAGTACATCGTCATGCTGCCGAACTTGCCACCCACCCAGCCCGTGAAGAAGGCGGTGAGCGAGCCCCAACTGGGACCGTAGTCATTCTCCTCGAAGGGCGGCGCCCCGGTCATCTCGAAGACATCGAATGAGCTGCCTTCGAACGTGCCGGTCCACGTGCCGTATTCGTCACCCTGGATCCAGACGCAGCCGTTGGACAACTCCGTCACGGTGACGTTGTCCTCGTTGGTGACCCAGGACCAGTCACCCGACACTGCGATCGGGGGTAGCTTCCCAAGCAGGTTGTGCAGAACCTGGGCGCATTCTCCCCGGGTGACGGGGGCCATGAAGTCGTAGCTAGGGCCTATCCCTTGGAGGCCGTCCAGCAGCCCGGCATAGTCGGCCTTGCGGGCGTTCAGGTAGTGTTCCTCGGGATAGAACTGACCCCGTGAGAAGGTAGGCGTGTAGTCGGTCGGTGGGTCGGACAGGTTGGCGGCCCGGACCACCATGGTGATGAGTTGCTGGCGGGTGATGCTGCCGTAGGGATCGAAGGTGGTGGCGGTCTTGCCCGTGGTGATGCCATGGGCGGCGCACACGGCCACGAAGTTGTCGGGGTAGAACGTGGTGGCGTCGCTCTTCGCTACATCGGTGAAAGCGCAGATGTCACTTTCCGCTACCAGATAGTCGCCGGTAAGCACGATCATCTTGGCGAACTGCTGACGACTCACGGGGTTGTCGGGCCTGAAGGTGCCGTCGGGGTAGCCGTTGATGATGCCCAGATCGGCGAGATCGGTGATAGCGGCGTGGTAGGGGTGGGTAGCAGGGACATCGGAGAAGCTGGAAGCGGCCAGGTCGAGCGTGCCCGTGTAGGTTGAATAGTCGCTGCCGTCACCATGCCCAAATCTGTCCTGGACAGTGATCTCGCCCCGCATGTGCGAAAGCGGGCTCGCGGAGCTGGTGATGGTGGATGTCCAGGACTTCACTCCTGCGAACTCGTAGCCCGGGTGCATTTCCCCGGAGCCTTCCACATCAGCCACCCAACTCGGCCTTCTCCCCATGACCTCCCCGGTGAAGGTGGCCTGACCTTCGAACGAGTAGCTGTGAGTCTGCGGGTCAGAGGCCACATCCAGGTCACGTCCAGGCGGTAGGTGCCTTGCAGGTCACCGTCCATCTCGTAGATAACCCAGTTCCCGGGCATGATGACGTGGCGCCGGATTCGTCGGGGTACGCGCCAGCCCAGTTTAAGAAGTAGTCGACATTCTCCACATCACCGGTTACCAGATTCCCGGCGACGGGGATGGCCTCGTGATTGTCCGGCGGTAGCGCGGCAAAGGCCAGCCCGGTGATGCCTACGACTAGTGCGACCAGGAGTAGGGTGAACGCGACCAGAACGAGTGGTTTCTTGGCTTTCATAAGACGCGCACCTCCTCCTCGGGCAGGATCGGTGTCCGCACGGGGCGATGCGCGGGTGTGAACTCGTGCGAGGCCCCGTCTTCACGGCCTCCCCGAGCTATGCATTGGGGGAGTCACTTACTCCCCGCATAGAGTCAGTATAGGCCGGTTCTTCTCCGCGTCAAATCGAACGAACGTGAACAGATGGAGCCGAAGGGGAGGGCATCAAGTTGTTCGGTGTTCTCTTGTCCGTTTCAGTCCATCCCTGCTTCTGAGTTTGCCACCGAGCTGCCCCCGAACTCGTCTCAAAGACGCCAAAACCCGGCCTCGCGGACCGGATCTCGACACACGATTCTTGGCTTTCTGAAGCGGAGAGGGGGATTCGAACCCCCGGTACCGTTTGCACGGCACAACTCACGGGGCAGACGGTTGATCTGCGCCCTGGAATCGGTCCCACGAGCCACGCATGGCAGACGGAACCGGATCACGTGGTAGTGCGCGTCTTCGCACCCAGAAGTGACCGGACCGCGGTCGCCTGCTCGTGTCTGAAACTGGCCGCGATCATCTGGTCGCTTGCCTCGAGGGCTTCGGCTTCGAGCTCTATCGCTTGAGCTAAGAGTTCGATGACCCTGTCGTCAGGGCTGCTGAGTTCGAGCAACGAGGCGAGACTTCGGGGCGAGAGTTGCGAGGCTAGGTCTTGATCCATGCCGAGCACCAGACCGATAACCTGGCCCGCGAGCTCCACGGGATGCTCGGCGTCTTTCAAACCCAGCTTTTCCAGGGCCGCGCGTATTACCCCACCCAACTCCTCGATGAGGCGCAGTACGTAGTCGGTCTGGTATCGCAACGGATCACCGTCTTCGAGAAGAGAGCAAGGGCCAGGTGGCTGAGATGAGTATCACAGTCCACTGTGTACCACCAAAGTACACCTGGGTAGGAGTGTAGGGGTCAGATGTCGAGCCAGGGGAGGCGCGGTGATGGAATACAGACTCCACCCATTCGATATCAACATGACCAAAGACCGGAGCAACTTGGAGCAGTTTCTAAATGGACTCCAAGCAGAAGTCGTCGCGATAATCCCGAACGTGACCTCCTACTTCCTCTGGTTTCATCGGGTCGACTTCCTTCTCGTGGTGGAGAAAGTGGAGACCTGATGCCTAGTCCTTGGTGATGTTCTGTCCGTCTCGTCCCCTTCCCTGCTGGCGAGTTTGCCACCGAGTTGCCCCCGAACTAGCCTAAAACACGCGAAAACCCGGCCCTCCGGACCGGGTCCCGACAAGCCATTCTTGGCTTTCTGAAGCGGAGAGGGGGGGGATTCGAACCCCCGGTACCGCTTGCGCGACCTGCCTCAGTCCTCGGAAGCGCGGGTCATAAGTGCCTGAGGGTTGGATGCTGTGAACCCCGTTGCCTCTCGCGCCGGAGGTCTCCTTGGCCTAGTATGGCACCAGGGCAACGCCGACGCGAAAGGGGTCGCTGTGACGTCACCGGTCGACATGCACCGACGGGGGATCCGTTCGCCGAGGGCCCGGGCTTCGTGCCTTGCGCGCTTGGCCTTGTCCGCCGTTGCGGCCATGGCCTGCCTGCTGTCCCTGGTGGCTTTCGCCGTCGCCGAAGCAGCTGCAGTACCCCTCCCGGGCAAGACCGACGGCTGGACCCAGGTGATCAAGGGGGGCTTCACCGACCCCAATAATTCGATGATCGCGTCCTACGTCGAGTACAAGGGCTACTTGTACGCCAGCACGACCGCAAACGACTTCTCCACTCAGTACTCGGGCAGCGACAAAATGGGCGGGGATATCTTGCGGACAAAGGACGGGATCACCTGGGAGCAGATAGGTGTGCCGGGTCTGGGAGATACAGACAACACGTCCTTCAGGATCGTCACTTTCAAAGACAAGCTCTATGCGGTTTCCGAGAGCAACGACAATGGCATCCAGATCTGGGTCACCTCCGATGGATCGGAGTTCGTGCAGATCGAAGAAAGTGGGTTTGGAGACAAAGACAACAGGACGGCGGATGCGTTCGTGTTCAACGACCGCCTGATCGTGGGGGTCGGCAACACCGCCAGCGGCGCGCAGATCTGGGTATCCGATGACGGCGAGAGTTTTCGCCAGGTGGTCACCGGAGGCATGGGCGACAAGAACAACGTCACGATTGACGCTCTCGCCAACCTGCGCGATCGCGTGACCGTCTTCCAGGACAGGCTCTACGTTGGCGTAGCCAACCTTTCGACGGGCGGAGAGATCTGGCGCACGGCCGATGGGCTGGACTGGGAGCGAGCAGCGGACAGCGGGCTGGACACAAGCTCCAACTATTTTCTGCTCCCTCAAGTGGTGTTCCAAGATCGGCTGTACATCGTCGGTTGGCGGGGCGATTACGTAGGTTTCGCCGCCTACCGTACGAGTGACGGCACCACCTGGGAGAAGGTGGTGAACGACGGCTTCGGCGTGGGCGACGCGCGGAACATTCGGGGTGAGTTGATAGAGTATAGGGGTGACCTGTATCTCACGGCCAGCAACTACGGCCAGTGGCAGCTTGGCCCCGGTCAACCCGTGACGCACGGGTTCCAGCTGTACAAGTCCACCGACGGTAAGGAGTGGACGCAGATCGGGGAGGACGGTTTTGGCGCCGACACCGGTATCACGGCCGGCATGCTGCCGTTCGGGGAGGACGCCTATCTGGGGGTCAGCGACTGGCACCAGGGAGACCAGTTGTGGCGCTCGTCGGACGGCACCAACTGGGAGCTCATGTTCCAGGAACCAATGCAGAGCTGGTACGGGCTCGGGTGCGGGTCCATCGAGTTCCAAGGGCATATGCTGTGGTATGACAACGACGCCCAGCGAGGCTTCGAGGTATGGCGCACCGATGAGGTGGTCGTAGCGGAGGCGACGACCACCACGCTGACCTCGGACACGACCGGAGATACGACGGTGACCAGTTCAGGTGGCAGCGCGACCACGGTCACCGCAGGTGGAGGTACAGGCGGCGATGGTGATTCCCAGGGCGATGGCGAAGAAGGGGCCGGTTCGGGGGGACTGTCCAGCGGGATCCTGGCCCTGATCATCGCGCTGGCGGTGGTAGCCGCTGCGGCCATCGGCGTGGCCATCTATCTGCTAGGGAAGTCGCGGGGCCGGGCCAACGGAGCAGCGGCTCCACCCGCCGCTGCGTCCGCCTCCAGCCCCAGCTTCTGTTCTCATTGCGGGTCGGCTGTTGGCCCTAATTCAACTTACTGCGCGGGATGCGGGAGGAAGCTCTAGAGCCATTCCTGTGTTAAGAGCCGCTGGGGCTCTGCGCCAACACGGGCTGACGAGGGACTCCGTCATTCCGTGTCTCCTCGTCCGTCTCGCCCCCATGAGTTCCGTCTCGCCCCCATGAGTGGTGTCGAGTTTGCCACCGAGTTGCCCCCGAACTCGCCCCAAGGACGCGAAAACCCGGCCTTAGCGACCGGGTCCCCGATAGCCGATCTTGGCTTTCTGAAGCGGAGGGGGGGTTGGACCTAGAACAAGAGAGAACGGAGGCCCCGGAGGACCTCCGTCAGAAGTGATCCAAGTTGGATGGAAGATTTCCGGCTACCGGAATTCCTCCCCGCTGACTTGCATCGCAATCTCGTAGATCCCTTCAACGGGAAGCTGGGGCGTGATTCTCGCTGCGGCAGCGACCGCGTCCAGCACGGCTTGCGAGTCCTTCGCCTCCCACTCGCAGTACATCTTGCTTGCTCCCGGCACGATGGAACTGCGGATCCAATAGGCGTCCGCGTTGCAGCAGGCTTTCACTGCCTTGGCCATAGGCGTGCCTACCTCTGGGTCAAAGGGTCCCTCCAGGGGATGCACAAGTAGGAACTTGGCCATCAAGTACCTCCTTCCTATACCCTACTTCATCATCTGCTTGGCCATCTCCAGGCCCTGTTCCGCCGTGCATGCCGGGACCACGGTAAACGAGAAGACGTCATCCCAGACAGACGTGGCGGCCATGATGGAGGCGAGGTCGTCCGCCTCCGCAACCGAGATGAGCTTGGGATTGTCTGTCATCAGCCAATACTCGGCGACCATCTTCAGTCCCGGAGGATAGGACCACTGCATTCGCCGGGCAATCCTTTCCCGGTCTGTGCCGGCACGCACATTAGCCAACGTCACAAACAGCATGGCAACCTCCTTCGGCCGGGTCGACGTCCGGAGATGCTGCGAGCGCGGGCAATAGCTCGTGCAAGGCCGCATCCTCATGGCCGCCCGAGCGACAAATGGGGAGCATCCCTAACTCCCCGCATAGATTCAGTATAGGCCGATGTTCTTCTGGGTCAACAGGAAGAACCCCCGGTACCGCTTGTCCGCCTTCCAGGCTTTCTGCCCGCTTGACGGCCGTCTGCCTCGGCGTAATATGAATAGAAGAGTCTCGTCCACCTGTATGAGGAGGCCAGGGCCATGACGAGAATCGAAAAGCAGATAGTGGTAGCAAGGCCGACAGTAGATGTTTTTCGTTTTGCCCGCGATTGGCGCACTATGCCCCGGTACCTGGACTACATCCAAGAAGTGACGCCCCTTACGGAGAACACGGAGGGGAAGGGGGCAAGGTACTTGGTACACCTCACCTATCTGGGCCGCAAGATGACCAGCGAATGGGAGACGATCGAGTACGACGAAGGCCAAGGGTGGACCTTCACAGCGCCACTCATGGGAATAGTGGCGCGGAAACACTGGCGCTTTGAGCCGGTAGGTGAGTCGACCCGGGTCTCCTTCGCGCTTGAGTACGATCCGAAGCCACCGGTCATCGCCCCCCTGGCAGATGTGCTCCTGATGCGGCGGAAGTGGGACCAGATCTATGAGCGTGGCATGCAGAACCTGAAGCGCATCATTGAGACGGAGCCCACGAAGGAGACCGCTGCCGTCTAGGCTGATCTTGCTGCGTTCGGTTGTCCGGTGCGTTCTTGTCCGTCTCGCTCCCATGAGTGCTGTCGAGTTTGCCCCCGACTTGCCCCCGAACTCGCCCGAAAGACGCGAAAACCCGGCCTCCTGGGCCGGGTCTCAACACGCCGTTCTTGGCTTTCCGAAGCGGAGAGGGGGGGATTCGAACCCCCGGTACCGCTTGCGCGGCACAACGGTTTTCGAGGTCTCTCTCCTAGGTCCGGTGCGGGGTATCTAGTGTGCATGGATACCGTTCTGTGCGCCGGGAATACCGCTTTGGTGGTGTCCTGTCCGTCGAGAACCGGGGAGTTTGCCACCAAGATGGCACCAAGCGCGCCGCACGCGGGCACCCAGGAAGAGCGTCAACGCGGGGTACTACTCGTCCTCGATGTGGAAGAAGTCGGGGTCAACGTCGTAGAGATACAGGGGCTGACGCACCACCCCGAGATTGCGTTCTATCAAGAGTTCAGCGATTGCGTTGCCGTCCAGAAGAAGAATGGTGATGGCGCCTTTCTTGTAAGAGGCCTGCTTGGCGTCCTTCGTGAACCGGCTTGTGGTCATGAAGACACCGTGATCGAAGTCCCCCTGGATCGCGCCCCTGAACTTGTCAATCTCGGGTCGCCCGATCGGGGTCTGGGTCCATCGCTTGGCCTGGAATGCGGACTTGATGCTGATGGCGCCCTGGCGGAAGTCACCGTAGCCATCGAGGCCGCCATCTTGTGCTTGCTTGGTCACTTCGACGCTACGGAAGCCAAGATGCCCGAGGAATTCCCTGCAGAAGTGCTCGAAAGCGCGCGGCGTCAGTTGCTTTAGCTCACCGAGAAGTCGAGCTCTGACCTCGTTCAGATTCAGGTTCTGCAAGTCTCTGAGGTTTGCTTCCGAGTTGCAAGAGCCTGGGAGGCCGCCCATGGGACGGGTGGGAGAGCGGTGACATCGAGGACGCAGAGACCCGGAGTCTGCCGGCCGGGGTGATTCTCCAGACTCCCCGCGTTGAGCCGTCGATTTCGCCCCGCTCGACGAGCCTCTGCCGCACCCACTGGACAAGGTTGTGCCATTTCCGGGTCGAAGGACTGCTCTCGAGCCGCTCCTCCTGCTCCTCAGCGGTCAGGTCGGGGAATCTCTGCGTGATCAGGGGGTAGACGTCGCGTGGCTTTGCCTCCCCACCGAGTTGGTCAATCACACCAAGAAGCGGGATCTCAATGTCCTTCTGTTTGGGGAAAGACACCCTATCTCCCTAACGACGCTCCACTGTGGCAGTCGTGGGGGCTTTGGGCCAGATGGAGTTCCGTCCACGGGACAGGGCCTGGTATGCATCGTAACATGGAGCCCACAGACACGGGCAAAGGCTGCCGCCTAGGCTTTGCAGCAGTGGGGCCTCCATACTCCGCTGAGGCCGCGCCCACAAGGCACTGGACCAGCTCGTAACGCTCTCTTTCGGGGAGAGCGAGATCACCGAAGACTTGCGGATCCGGTGTAGAGTGATAGGCGGGGGCGCCGAGGGCCGGGACCAGCATTATCCAGACAAGGGTCGCTACCCTCGCGGAGTTATGCAGACGGCATATTGGTTGTTGGGCAACGCCATTCGGAGGAAGCGATGACGAAACGCCCTAGCCCGAAGGACGCGGATATGCCAAAGCTGCCGCTTGAGCTGGCTGCTGCCGGCGACCGCGGTTGCGCCATTGTCTCTGCCGCACTCCTGGAATCTCTTCTGGAGCATCTGCTTCGCAGAAGCATGCTTTCGCAGTGTTCAGAGCCACTGTTCGCAACGTACGGTCCGCTCACGTCCTTCGCTGCGAAGATTGACTTGGCCGCCGCCCTTGCCCTCCTAACGCCAGCCGAAGCGGCAGACCTTCACCTAATCCGCAAGATTCGGAACGAATTCGCGCACGAGATTAGCCAATTGGAGTCTCAGCGCAGCCAATCGCCAGTCTGCTTCAGCGCATCCGCCTTCGGCGGTCGACGGTGATCTCCAAGCCAACGCGACCGCGTGCGGACTTCGAATCGGCAGTAGCGATCTACTCGGGCTTTCTCAAGTCCAAAATCGACAACGCGCAGGCTCCTTCTCTGCCGGATGATGTTCATGACGCCCTGCTGGGGCGGGAGAGGGAGGCGCCCGCTGTCCCGTCGGAGTCAGAGTGACCTCAGTTGCTCAGCCAGCAGTTCCAGCGGCTCCGCTCCGCGCTGAACCGCAAATCGTCGGGAGGCGTCGAAGCACCAGAGTGGATTACTAGCCCGTCCCGCCATCTCCAGCCGGGATCATTCTCGTCTCATCGCCTTTTCTAGTTCCTCGTCGGCCACGTGCGTGTAGATCATCGTCGTCGCCAAGCTGGCGTGCCCCAGGGCCTTCTGCGTGAGCCGGATGTTCTTGGTCTCGCGCAGCAGGTCGGTCGCGAACGTGTGCCTGAGCGTGTGCGGCGTCACCCGATCGGCCTCGGGGATCCCGGCTGCCAGGGCCTTGCGTTTGACCAGCTCGCGCAGGTACCGGGTGTTGACCTGGGTGGCGTGCCGGGTGCACAGGAGCCAGTCGGAGGCCGGTCGACGTTCGAGCCAGCGGGCGATGAGGTCGCGAAGATCGTCGCTGAACCAGACGATCCGGTCCTTGCCGCCCTTGCCCTCCCGGACCAGCAGACGGCAGGTGTCGAGGTCGACGTGCTCGGGGCGAATGGCGACGACCTCACCGCAGCGCAGACCGCTCTCGAGCATGAGCCGGACCGCGACCAGGTTGCGGAGCGCAGACGGGTAGCGCCGGTCGAACTTGGCCAGCAGTGCCCGCTGCTCGTCAGGGGTCAGGACCTTGGGGAGCCGTCTCGGTCGGGCCATGGGGACCTCACTTCCTCGGGGTGCAGTCATACCGACTCTGGACATTCTCGGTATCGATGAGCATACTCCCGGGCCGCGAGGGAGAAATCAGGCAAGAACGGTATCGATAAACGCCCGGGACCGTAAAGAACGGCAGGCGCAGATCTCAGTGCGTGGTCTCGGGTTCCTCTCTCAGGAGGTCGACGACCGGTTCGATGTGGGGGGTACTCCCTGTCCAACCGGCTTCATAGCGCTTGGCCCAGAGGACCCGCTCAGAACCCTCGTCGTCTCGACCAGTCAAGACCTCCATTTTGAGGTGTTGGCGGGCGCGAAACAGCTCTTTGGGGATGCGAAAGGTGATGTTCGTCTGTGTGCCGGTCCGCGTAAGCAGCCTGGTCTCCAGACCGACAAAGGAGCCGACGCTATAGCGCACGGTGGGGCCGCCCTTAGGGACGTCCCCTACCAGCTGGATGGGGACGTGGACTACAACGAAACTGCCGTTGGACGAGATCTCCGCGGACTCAGACCCGTTCTGTTCTATCTTCAAGCTGGCGCCCCTGTGCGAGAAACCAAGTGATGCATGCTAGCAGGGGCCGACCCTCGTCGGGAAGGGTTCGCCTGCGACACCGCCCGAGTAGCGGCGCCGCGTGGCGCTGGAGGAGGAGGGCTGGATCCTGGGCGCGCGGGCGACATAGGTCGAGTAGGCCGTAGCCGCATTCTTGTAGGCGTTATGTCACCGCCACTTCAGCCCGGAAGGGGTACATAAGACAGCGCCAGTGCGCCCGGATCGAGCCCAGTAGCCGAGTCCGTGGTCGCGAGGGCGAATCCATACGGTGGGGGGTACTGAAACTCATGCAGTAGCGCAATACCTCCCCAACCATTGCACCATTGCGCGGCCTGCGGGACCCCCACCCCGATGGTCTCGTGCCCGTGGATATCGCCCCCGGTTTTCCGGTTTTTCAGTTCCTCAGATCGAGCTCAGCGTCGACGCGCGACCGGACGAGCGGGGACATGCATCAGGGTCGGCGACGACGTATATGCACCCTCGCTCCGTCTTCTATCCCATCCTGCAACCTGACAATCCCGACATCAGGTCCCCGAGTCGGAATGTCGGGTTTGTCGGGTCCAGGGACACGACAGAGGAGGAGGCGCGCGGATACGAACACCACGCTTCCGGCTGGGGGCATCTGCAGGCATGACCAGGTTCTTCCGGTTCTTCCAGTTCCTCAGATGCCAATGAGCGCGAGCGCGCAGGGCAGGCGCCGTTCCCTTTCGCCTCCGACCGGCCGGGGAGGCGACCAAGACGACGGGAAGAGGCACGGCCAGCAGGTTCCCTGCCCCGTGTGTGAGGCCCAGCGTCACGCTGCACTGAGGGCGGGCCCAACTAGGGACGCAAGGGACGATACCGGCGACGGATCAGGGACTGCGGAGGGTCGTGCCACCTCACGCCTCCGTGACCTCGCGGGACACCCTTCCGCGCGCACTTTGCCTCGTTGCGTCCCCATCCCGGCGACCACGAAAGGGGCAAAATCCCAGTCCCCGCCTGAAATCGCACGAGGGACGCAAGGGACGCAACAATCCGAAACCCTAAGTAGTTAGGTAATCAGCGACAGAGAGAGGGTGTGCCGTCTGACGTACTCAATCACACGGAGTTTTGGAAATCTTGCGTCCCTTGCGACCCATCGATCCGGATCTCGATCCGCGCGCCCCTCCGGCGAACGTGTCGGCGACGCAGGTCAGCTCGCTCGTCATCGCGCTTCGCATGCTCATCTGAGGAACTGGAACAACTGGAGAAACCCCGCGCCGTCGCGTGACCGGGATGCATACCCGTACCTCGCCTCGGGGCCTCGGTCCGGGTGCCCGGGTGAACGCGCGGCCACTCGCGGTCACGCCCTGCGTATGCGCTCGCACCCTCATCTGAGGAACTGAAAAACCGGAGATACCCCACGCTGCCGCGCCCCCTGTGCATTTCACCGACCAAGCCACCGAGAAAGACTGAACCCGCTGCAGCAACTGGCGAAGGCGAGGGAGCGGGGACGTGCGCGGTCACATCGAACATCGTGGTCCTGATCGCTGGCGTATCGCCATCGATCTCGGCAGGACGCGACCGGTAAGCGCCGGAGGATCTCCCACACCGTGCATGGGTCGCGGAAGGCAGCTGAGGCCGAACGGGTTCGCCTGCTTCACGAGCTGGGCTGTGGGGAGTACGTAGCCGCAGTGTCATATGACGGTGGGGGACTACCTGACCCAGTGGCTCGCCCACGCCAAGACCACCGTGGCGCCACAGACCTATCGCCGCTACAAGCAGATCGTGGAGAACGACCTCGTCCCCGACCTTGGGCCGCATCCGCCTCGCCGACCTCACGCCGCTTCAGATCCAAGGGTTCCTAGCCCGAAGCGCTGGTCGGAAGTGCAAGAACCGCGAGCGTGACCTGTCACCCCGTACGGTGGGGCACTTCTACCAGGTCTTGCGCCGAGCCTTGAACCAGGCCGCGCGCTGGCAGCTCATCCCCCGAAATCCCTGCGACCTGGTGGATCCGCCCCGGGTGCAGCCCGTGGAGATGAAGGCCCTGGACGAAGAGGGCCTGCGCGCCCTTCTTGCCGCTGTGCGCGGATCCCGGCTCTACACGCCCACTCTCCTCGCGGCCGTCAGTGGGATGCGTCGGGGGGAGCTCCTCGCCCTACGCTGGTCCGACGTCGACCTGGAGACGGGCGAGTGTCGGGTGGTCCGCTCGCTTCAGGAGGTCCCGGGTGGGGTGAGCTTCAAGACCCCAAAGACGAACAAGGGTAGACGCGTCGTGCTTCTTCCTCGCCTGGCCCTGGCTGCACTCAAAGCCCACCGTGCGAGCCAGAACGAGGAGAAGCTCTTGATGGGGGCGGGATATGCGGACGGGTGACCTTATCCTGGCTCGGGCCAACGGCACACCCTGGCCACCTTCGCAGTTCTCCTCCGAGTTTGCCAGGTTGGTCAAGAAGAAAGGCTTTGCCGTATCCGCTTTCACGACCTCCGACACACCCACGCGAGCCAGCTGCTGAAGGCCGGAGTTCCGGTCAAGGTGGTGTCCGAGAGGCTGGGCCACGCGACGACTTCCATCACCCTGGACGTCTACGCCCACGTGCTTCCCGGCATGCAGGAGGAGGCAGCGGCCACGGTGGACGCCATGCTGGGACGGATGGCCGTGCGGGAGTAGCCGCGGTTTCTCGTCCCCCTTCGGTGGTCAACACTGCGCCCGACCACACCGGACCCGGAAGGAGCCTCCCATGGCCAAGAGCTACAAGCTGACCGAGAGCGAGATCCCCGAACGCCGCACCCAGAGCGTCTACGCAGACGTCGTCGCCGACTTCATCGCGCAGGGCACCGAGTCCATGCAGGTCACCATCGAGGGGATGAAGCCAGCCACGCTACGGGCCGGACTGCGACGGGCGCTCAAGGGCAAGGAAGCGAGGCGTGAAGATGGCGCAAAGAGGAGAGGAGACGTACCTGGCAAGGCAGAGTACAAAGTAGTTCTCAGCCATCGTCTCGTCGGGTCGGGAAAACGACTGCCCTGAGGTCCCGCTGGGCTCAGTGAAAGGAAGAGATGAGTCCCCGGCTGGCAACGCTTAGTAGCAAACAGAAAAGCCCCGTCCGGTGATCCGAGCGGGCGCTAGCGCGAGCGCCTTCAATCCCCTATGGGCGAACCTGCGTACCCGAAACTACGAGCGTTCGCTACGCAGTCGTGCTTGTTCTTGTAGCCATGCGCAGATGCACCCACGAGGTTGCCGTTCGAAGCCAGGCAACGCCATCGCCATTGGCCCCTGTTGTCCTGGTAGATCTCCCACTTGCGACCGGTGCCAGCCATGAATATCACCCCTTCAACTCTGTTCCCCGCTCTCTCCCATCGTACCTGCGGCCACTGTAGGGAGGCAAGGCAGGTTGCGGTATCCCCGAGGGCCAGCGTACAAGGCGAGCCCCGGCTGGCAAGGCTTGGTAGCAGCCGATCCGAGGGGCCCATGGACGGTGTACCCTCAGTAGGTGACCATTCTCGGCATGTTCTTGGCTGACTCGATCCACTCGGCCACTTGATCCTGGGTGGGGAGACGGCGGACGAGTTGCTTTTGCTCGTTGACCTCCGTCATCTTCGCCCATAGGTTGTCCGCCCGCCTTTGGGCCAGCTCGGAGACCGTGTCCACACCCGCGGCTTCCAGGAGATCCGAGTACTCCTCTCCCACGCCCTTGATGCGGAAGAGATCGGCCATGTTGACCCAGCGCAAGATCAGCTTGCTGCTGATGGCCGTGGTTGCGGCTAGGTCTTCCCGGCCCTTGGGGCTGGCCCCGGCTTTGAGTAGGTCGTCCGTGGTCCTAAGACCGAGGGCACCGAGCTTCTCTGCGTAGGCGGGACCGACGCCCTCGATGTCGATCAGGTCGTAGGCCCGTCTCACGTCCGGAGTTGCCGCCGGAGCCTGCCCAACTACCGCCGCCGCCGCCATCACTTCCGGCGCCGGGGGCATGTCTGGGGCTGGGGGCACGTACGACCGCGGCACCGGTTCCGGCGCAACGATCGGCGTTGCCGCCATCACCGGTGCCCTCCAGGACACGAAGGCACAGAGAACGATGACGTACAAAGCGAGCAGCGTGATCGACCAGATCGGATAGTAGGGGATCATGAAGAACTCGGAGACCGCTGCGAGACCTGCGGCAATGATGCCGACTATTCGCCCCCAGGTCCTTCCCTGCATAGCAGCGACGCCGCCCAGAAAGAGGACCGCGCCGATGACGAGCCACCAGATGGCCAGCCCGGTGATGTCCACCAACATGTAACCCTTGTAGCCCAGTACGAGCCACTGGTCCCGGAAGAGGCCGATGATCCCTGGAGATGAACTTGAACCCCCCTGCGATCATCAAGAGAATCGACCCAAAGGTGACCCAGCCCCTCCACTTCTCGTTCATCCTTACCCCCTTCGCGGCGCCGTGGCTTCCTTGATCCGCTCCGTACACGATCCAGTCTTGAGTGTATGGGACGATCGGGTGGCGCACAAGCACCATACGGAGCCAATGATGAGAGATAGCCAACGCAGGGGATTCGAACCCCGGGCAGTTCGACTCGTGCTTGCGCCCAGCAGCGCGCAGACTCCGCAGCCTTCCTTCTCCTTCTCCCCGAACAAGATGCGGGTGAGCGTCGCAAGGAATCGGGCCCGGATCCTTGGTGCTTCCGCCCTCTGCATCCCGGCGTTCGCGTGATCTCTGGCGGCGCCGAGTCACTACTCGGTCCTCTATTCTTCCCCCTCGTTCAGAACAAGCGTATCGCGGCGGCGACGCCGCCTCCTTCGGAGTAAGAGTATCCCGGTGGTAGTGCCCGCGATGAGGACCACCAGGCCGGCGCCCCCGCCGATGACCGGGGCCGGCTTCTTGACGTACAGGTCGCGCGCCCGGGCAGGTATGTCCACCCGGTAGCCGATGGCATCCAGCGTCCCCCCCATCCGGTCGAGCGTCAGCTCGATGTCGTGGCGGATCTCTCCTGATCCTCGCTGGAGGATCTCGCCTGATCCTTCACCCATTCGACTTCCTCCTTCAGTGTCTCGACGGTCTGCTCGGGCACAGGCCCACCGGCCTTCTTGAGGCGCGATCGGGCGATCAAGACCAGTACGCCGGCAATGGCGAGGTACGCGACAGCCACGATCAGGGCGGCCAGCCAGGCGGCCAACCACAGGTCCACGACCAGAATAATTGCCGCGGTGAGGACGCCTATGGCAAGCAATCCCAGCAGAGCCGCGCCCGCGAACAGCCCCCCGACTGTCGCGAGCAGCATGAGCTTCTCCTTCATCTCCGCCTTGAACAGGGCGATCTCTTGGCGGACCAGGTGGTTGACGTCTTGAAACAGATCCTTCAAGAGTGCGCCAAGCGACTTATCGAAAGATTCAGGACGCTCCATCTCTTCCGGCGATTCCGGTGATCTCGGCGATCCGGGCGATTCGGGATTCTTGACTTCTTCCGGCATGACTCCTCCTATCCCAGAACGCTTGTTCCCCCGTCTGATAGGGCTACGCTGTAAGCCATCCTACAACTGTTTGTGTGAATCCGCTGAAGGCGCCCTCTGTAGCCGGCTCGGGTGACGGTCGGTATGGAGGTACGAGATGGGAGGCCGAAGACGGCGACAGTGCACCAGCAGGTAGAGCGAGATGGTGGGACGCCGGTGGCGCGTACTCTCGGCGCTGGTCACATCGTCCCACTCGTCCGCCACGAAACGAGACCCTCGGCGGCTTTGCCCTTTGGAGTTTGAACTGAGCCTTCCCGGACAGAAGTGGGGCGGTTCTGTCGTCCGGTGTGTTCTCGTCCGTCTCGATCCCCTGGTTGCTGCCGTTCCTTGCCGTCGACTGTGCCCCCGAGTTGCCCCCGAACTCGCTCGAAACACGCGAAAACCCGGCCACTCGGACCGGGCCTCGACACGCCGTCTTTGGCTTTCCCAAGCGGAGAGGGGGGGATTCGAACCCCCGGTACCG
>CAWDXC010000005.1:0-10404 GCA_963806155.1 uncultured Actinomycetes bacterium | reverse complement strand
AGCTCCTGAAGGAGCGCGGCCGAGGACGCGTCCACCCAGTGGAGGTCCTCGATGACCAGGACCAACGGTTGTTGGAGCGCCCGGCGACGAAAGTACTGGGTGATCGTGCGGTGGAGCCGTTCGCCGAAGGCGGCTTCATCGAAGGATGTCAACCAGGCCGTGTGTTCGGCTGTCTCCACACCCAGGAGGGCGGCCACGAAGTCGATTGCGTGTTCGCGGTCGCCGGGCATCAGCGCGTCGACCCGGCGCACGAGCTTGGCCAACCGCTTGCTTCGGTCATCGTCGGGTAGCCAGTCGACATCCGCTTCCAACATCTGTTTGATAGGACGGTAGCTAACGTTTAGACCCGTGGAGATTGCGTGGCCCTCGAGCCATACGAGGCCATCCACGTTCCTCGCCCGCCGGGCTTCATCCAGCAGTCTGGTCTTGCCGAGCCCCGCCTCTCCCAGGATGCAGAGCACAGTCCCCTGACCCTCAGCGAGCCGTTCGAGAGCGCCGGCAAACAACGCGAGCTCCTTCTCTCGCCCTACGAAGGGAGCGCGAAGCCGGCTGAGCGCGGGGGATCTCGTGACCTGGCCTCTCATAGAACCCGGTGTACGCTGGCGGCTTCGATCCGTCCTCGGACCGTGATCGTCCCCGTCTCCTCGGTCTCGAAAAGCGACCTGGCGAGAGCGTACGTCTCCGGGCCGATAAGAATCTCGTTCGGCTCGCTGAGATCCTCCAACCTGGCGGCCACATTGACGGCATCGCCGATGACCGAATAGTCGTGGCGCGTCGCCGCCCCCGACGGCACCGGCCAGGACCCGCCCCGTGCTAATGCCCTGATGAACCCCCAGTTCCACTCCTCGCTCCAGATTGAACCCCGTCAGCGTAGCCCGTACGTCGAGAGCGGCTCGAATCGCCCTCTCCGCGTCATTGTCGTGGGCGACTGGGGCCCCGAAGAGAACCATCATCGCATCACCCATGAACTTGTCGATAGTCCCCCCGTACCGTTGACGCAGGGAACGAAGGCGTCGAAACAACGGTTCAGTAACCCCTGAACGTCCTCAGGATCGAGCCCTTCAGCGAAGGCAGTGAACCCGGCGAGATCGGCGAAGAGGATGGTCACCAAGCGGCGCTCGTCGATGGGAGAGCCGGTGTCGGATCTCAACGGCTGCCCCGAGCGGGAGCCGCAGCGGGCTGAGGCCGGTGGGATGGCAGGGCGTGGCCGCACTGCGCGCAGAAGCGCGATCCAGCAAGATTATCGCTACCGCATTCGTGGCACCGCACGTCTGCCCCCGCGACTAGGCCTAGCAGAGCACCTCTTCATCTTAGCCCAGTCTGTGCGCCGAAGGGGCCCCGAACTCTGCGGAACCAGCTTGGCCGCAGACGCTCTGCGTCCGGGCGGTCATCCCGGGCCAGCTCGACGCCCGCAGCGCCACAGATCCTTCAGCCGCGAGCGCGCGCCAATAGCTCGTAGTCCGCGACGACCTGGTTGAATAACTCAGGTTGTTTCTCCTTCAGCTCGATAACATATTCAAGGTACTTCCGAATGCCGTCTCCCAGCACCTTCGTCACCCTCTGCATCGACACTTCATCGCCGGCCGCTTCGTAGATGAACAGCTTACCAGGATTGAGCTCCTTAAACGTTTCACGTCGCTTATGAAATGCAGAATGTATATCATATCCTGGAAAATATCGTTAAAGTTATTCTCCCTGGCGATGTCCATGAAGCTACGCCAAACATCCTGGGCTTTGGCGTATTCCATAATCACCGGTTCCATCGCCTCCAATGACTTGTATTCAACGGTGTTTGCCGCTTCTCTCATTTCCTTGAGTTCGCCCAGAGATGCCGTCTTGAATCCGCGCAAAGTCTAAGGCGGCGACTTGCAAGGCCAAGAAATTGGCAATGTATAGATCGCGCAGGTCAAGACGAAACATCAGGCTCTTAATGAACATCAGCTGTTGCTTGCGAGACCTGTTCGCTCTACTTTCAACAAGAAAGCCAAACAAGAATACAACCACTAGAACAATAATTGGAATCGGCGCCAAGCTGTCGTTTGCGAATATTAGAATGTCGTAATTCTTCAAGTAGAGATGTGAAAAGTGTTGCATGACGAGGAGTGCAATCCAGGCTACTATGAGATAGATGTAGATGCGCAGATTATCCTTGGGCCTCATTGGTCCTCCAGGAGCGATCGTGATCGAGTCCTGTCGTGATATCGAGGAAGAAAGGGTCCTCGGGGCTTCTCATAGCTCAAGCGTCAATCCAAAAGTCGCTAATTCGGCTTCTCCATCAAACGCCGTCAATGCCTTTTCAAAAGCAACAGCTTTGTCGTACCTACGGGATACATGGCTGACCCACAGTCTCCTGGCTCGCGAGCGTCCGGCTATCCTGCCGGCCTCCTCTGGCTGCAAGTGTCCCCAGTTGCTGGGATCATCGATGCCAGGGTTTGCACCGGCGTTGCAGATGAACAAGTCCGCATCCCGGGCAATTGTCTGGACGGCCGGACAGATTCCTGAGTCTGCCGAGTAGGCGACCTTCTTGGTACCCGTGATGCTGAGCCCCCACGTGGGTACGTAGTGCTTGACGGGCTCAAACTGTAACGCCAACTCGTCGATCACTAGCAGCGCACCAGGGTCATATTCGGCCACGTCCATGACCTCGGAGAAGAATGACTCTGTTTCGGCGAAAGGCAATGCGACTCTATCCAGTGTCCGCGCGCCACCCGGCGGCAAGAAGACAGAAAGCTTGGTGCGGCTGTCGCTATCGTAGGCATCTCTGTACCGCAGCGCGTACCGCAACGGGATAAGATCCAAGAAGTGATCAGGATGCATATGGGTGATAACGACGTGAGAAATGTCGGACAGGTCGCAATAGTTCTGGAGATTGCTGACGACACCGGTTCCGAAATCGACGACGATCCTGAGTTGATCCTCTTCGACCAAGAATCCGGAGCAAGCCTCTCCCGGTCCCGGACATGCAGGCCCCGCGCCAAGTACCGTCACTCTCATCTGGCTTCCTCTGCGACAGAGACTGGCTCACAGAAGGGCACAGCTCCACCCCGGTGCCCGAGCAGATAGTACGTTCTTAGGTCGCCCAAGCCTTCCACGCGCACCTGGCCGCGCTCCTGGAAAGAGAACGCAGCCTCTAAGGCCTGGTAGGTGGCATCGGAGGCCTGAATGAAGTCAGGCTGGCAGCTGCTTTCGAGCCTGCTCGCAATATTCACCGTGTCCCCCCACACATCGTACGTGAACTTCCTGTAACCGATTATCCCGGCCGAAACGGGTCCCGTGTGGATACCGATGCGCATTCTGATACTCTCACCGTCCCGCGTGCGGTACACGCGCAATGTGTCCCGCATATCCAGAGCGCAACAGGCCACCGCCTCAGCATGGTCGTCGCGTTGGACCGGTAGCCCGCCCGCAACTATGTAACAGTCACCCATAGTCTTAATCTTCTCCAAGCGATACTTATCAATCAAAAGGTCAAAGAGGCTAAACAAGTCATTCAACATCGATACGACCGCCGACGGAGGCTTGTCCGAGCAAAAGCTGGAAAAGTGAACGATATCGGCATAGAGAATCGTCGCTTGTTGGAATGAGTCAGCAATCGTGGGCTCCCCTGACTTCAGCCTATCGGCGATGGTAACCGGAAGAATGTTCAGTAAAAGGTCTTCCGATTTGGCTTTCTCTTGGCTTATGACCAGGTTAGTAATGAATTCGTTGCGCACGTAGCGTTCAATGATGAAGCCTCCGAGTACACCCAGTAGATACATTGATATCAACACGAAGTTCTGGTAGATAATGGTGGCGTTGGGCGTTGGCTGGTCGGCAATGGCGATCACTTCAAAGGGGACTAGCAAAATGATGGCAGTAATGAGGGCCGGCCAAACGCGCAAGCCAGAAAATGTAAAAGCAAACATGACCAGAATGATAGTAACGGCCATGGCATAACTATCCGGAAGACGAGGAATCATAAGCTGCAAAGCGAAATGACCTAAACCGGCTATAACGATGCCGATAGCGATATACAGCTGCATATGTTTTCTAAAGAAACTAGCATAGGTCAATACGAGCCATATACCAAAGTATGGCACGACGATACATAACCTGATCACTGCAGAATATAGTGCCGACGCGGGACTGAGGTATCGGTCCAACATGAAGAAGCCACCGTAAAGCAGCAGGCCTAGGCCGATGCCAATGCGCGTTTGAAGCATGAACCGTTCAGAGTGATAAGCACGAAAACGGTTCTCAAGGGACTTGTCGGCGAACTTGAGAACGACCGGGCGCAGTCGATACTGGTCCGTCGAGGAGTTCATGCGGGCTGTTTGTGACGCGCGGGACAAGCGGGCGCCCCCCCGTATTGCGGGAGCCACCGCGATGAGCCCGAGAGGACGAGCTCCGTCATAGGTTCCGCCTCATTCCCCGTCGCTTGACTGCACGGTGGGCCACCCCGGGGTTCCTGCGAGCCTCTTGTTGCAGAGTAGATGCTTCGGAGGATCAGCACAACCTCAAAATCACGCTTGCAGCTCGGGGAAGGTGGCAGGTCCAGCTCTCGGGCGCGAGCGCGTTGAGAAGCCAAGGCCCCTCTCCCCCTCTTCCTCGCGCGGATTCTTCTTGCTGAAATGCTGCTGAAAGATGGGGTCGACGGATGGCCTTCGGAAGCGCATGATAGAGGCGTCAGCCACAAGAGCGGGTAATCGTGAGGAGGGCGACCGTGGACGAGGCAACCCTGAGCAAGGCAGACATGAAAGCCAAGCCGAGCGCGAGCAGCAAGGTGCAAGCAGGGCGTCGCAAGGATCAGTCTCGCGTGGGCCTACGCACGCCACTGAGTCACCCGCTCGCGCTGAGCGAAGTTCCGCTCTTCTTGCCCTTGAGCCGACGCCAGCTCCGGCGCGTCGCGCAGCTCGCCACCGGCCGGCGCTATTTCGACGAAGCGGTCGTGCGCCAGGGCGACCCGGGCGATGCGTTCTACGTGATCATCGCTGGCACCGCCCGACTCGAAACCCCGGGGCGACATGCGGAGACCCTCACCCCGGGTGCTTCGTTTGGCGAACTTGCGCTTCTCGACGGCGCCCCGCGTGCGGCCACGGTGGTCGCGGTCGGCGAGCTTCTGACGGCCTGCATCGAGCGTAATGACTTCCTACAACTGATCGACAAGGAGCCGGGCCTGGACTACACTCTGATCCGCGGCCTTGTGGTTATGATCCGCGATATGCAGAAGGGGCTCGTGCCGGCCAGTCCGTCGCTCGCCGGGTACTATGCGCTCGACGCGGCGCGGCTATCACAGACGTCGAAGACAGCCGGAGTCACTTCGCCCGGCTGGTTGTCCGCCATGAACCAGGTACCGCTGTTCTCTGAGCTGGATGGCCGGCATCTTGCCAAGGTGATGAAGCTGGCGGTGCTGCGGCGGTACGGGGCCGGCTCGGTCCTGGTTAGGACAGCGGCGCCCGGCGACGCCTTCCATATCATCCTTGACGGTCGCGCACGGGTCGACACACCCGAGGGGCACGAGCGGGTCCTCGAGCCCGGCGACTCGTTCGGCGAGCTTGCCCTGATTGACAATGCACCCCGCGCGGCAACAGTCACCGCCATCGATGATGTAACCACCGCACGACTCCGGCGCCCAGAATTCCTCAGGCTAATCCGCCGCGATCCCGCGATTGCGAGAGGCGTCCTCCGCGGCCTCGTGCGAACCATACGCGACATCGAGGGAACGACACCCGCCACGCCGGCCGACTGATCAAAGGCGTGCAAAGGCTTCACATTTCTCGGCGGTAGTTCCGCGATACCTCGGCGCTCTGGCCCGTGGGTCCCGACGTAAGCGCCCCGTCTGCCACGGCTTGGTGCCAGAACTGTGCCGGGATTCCGTCCCGGTATTGCAGAGGAAGATTCTGATCACCCTGTGCCGACGGCTGCGCGACGCCGACACTGCTCTGGCTGCGGGGCGAATCACGCCAACGGGCGCATATCGGGCTCCGGCTGAGGCAGTCTCGTCGCCAGCGTGGACTGCCGGTGACCCAGTGTGCCGTGGTGGCCTCCCATTATTGCCCGCTAATCGGCTTACCCATCTGTTGACATCATGCGTCTCTCAGGACTTAAATGGCATGGTGGCCCTCCGTTCCCGTGCGTTCTGGCCTTGTCGACTCCCCTGCAGTATTGTCGCGCAATCTGGGGGGAGCTCGTTCCGTCTTCCCGGGAGGTGGGCCAGGGGGTCTGCGCCGATCGTGCAGCGTGGGGGCAGCCGTGAGGTGTACCCAGTGCGGTACTGAATACGCGCCAGGTGCGAGGTATTGCAGCCAATGTGCGGCCCCGCTCTCAACGGCCCCGCCCGCCCATCTCGTGGGTGCCGCTCCCGAACCCGTTCACGCCGACCTCCGCGTGGTCACCGTTCTCTTCGCCGACATTTCCGGCTTTACGTCCCTGTCGGAGAAGCTTCACCCGGAGGCCGTGCGCGACCTCATCACCGCCTGCTTCGACCGCCTGGTCCCCTGCATCGAGCGCTACGGCGGCGCCATAGACAAGTTCATCGGTGACGAGGTGATGGCGCTTTTCGGGGCCCCGGTCGCCCACGAGAACGATCCCGAACGGGCTCTGCGCGCCGCCCTGGAGATGCTGAATGCTCTGGCCGGCTTCAACCTACAGCTCGACGTCAACCTGGGCATCCACTTCGGCGTGAATACCGGCCTGGTCTATGCTGGAGGAGTAGGAGGGGGAAGCCGCCAGGACTACTCGGTCATGGGCGACGTGGTGAACGTAGCCGCCCGCCTGAAGGGGGCGGCCAAGAACGATGAGATCCTGGTAGGTGCCGCTACCTACCGTCAGGCCGAGCCCCTGTTCAACTTCCAAACCGCAGAAGCCCTGAGCCTCAAGGGAAAAGCCGAGCCGGTGCCTGTCTACCGGCTCATGAGCGCCCGGGCCGCTCCCACCACCACCCGAGCGAGCCGGGGTCTCAACTCCCCCTTGATAGGGCGGGAGGAGGAGCTCGGCGCCTTCTGGCGTTCCCTCGAGCGTTTGGGCCGCGGCGAGGGCGGCGTCCTCATGGTGACCGGGGAGGCAGGACTCGGGAAATCGCGTCTGGTCGCCGAAGTCCGGGCCCAGACCCAAGGAGAAGGCCTCTCCTGGCTGGAAGGCCGCACCCTTTCCTTCGGACGCACGATTAGCTACTGGCCCCTTCTTGAGATCATCCAGCAGGACGCGCGGATCGAAAGCGACGACAGCGAGGGCGAGCGCTGGGCAAAGCTCTCCGAGAGGATGACGGGGCTTCTCAGGGATGAGACGCCGGAGATACTGCCCTACCTGGCCACTCTCCTCAGTCTGCCCGTGCCCGAAGACCTGGCCCAGAAGGTTCGATACCTGGACGGCGAGGCCATGGGGCACCAGATCTACCGGGCCACGCGCCTTTACTTCGCCCGCCTTGCCCGCGAACGTCCCACCGTGGTGGTCTTCGAAGACGTGCACTGGCTGGACGGCTCCTCGGCCTCCCTGCTTGAGCACCTCCTTCCTCTCACCCGGGAAGCGCCCCTGCTCTTCTGTCTCGTCAGCCGGCCGGAGGCAGAATCAGCCCTCACCAGACTACGAGAACTAACCCGAAGCGAGTACGCCGCCCGCCTGACCGAGATCGATCTGCGTCCGCTTTCCCCTGAGGAGAGCGCCCTCCTGGTCCGTAACCTGGCCAAGCTTGATGACCTACCCGCGGGTCTCAGGGACGCCGTCCATGCAAAAGCCGAGGGCAACCCCTTCTTCGTGGAAGAGGTGGTCCGCAGCCTTCTCGACCTGGGCGGTCTTGTCCGAGATGAATCGAGCGGCCGCTACAGGGTGACCGAGAAGGCGACCGAGATCGCCATCCCCGATACGATCCAGGGCGTCATCATGGCCCGCATCGACCGCTTGGATGAAGACCTAAAACAGGTCCTCAGGCTGGCCTCCGTCATCGGTCGCAGCTTCTTGTATCGGGTGCTTGCCGGCATCGCAGAAGCTGACCGAGAACTCGACCAATGCCTGGCTGCTCTTGAAACCCGGGAACTCCTGCGCGAGAAGGCCCGCGTTCCCGAGCTCGAATACATCTTCAAGCACGCGCTCGTCCAGGAAGCCACTTACGAGAGCATCCTCCTTAGACGCCGCAAAGAGATCCACCGTCAGGTGGCCGCCACCATCGAGGCGCTTTACCCCGACCGTCTGGAGGAGTTCTACAGTCGCCTGGCCTACCACTACACCCGAGCCGAGGAGTGGGACAAGGCCCGCGAGCACCTGTTGAAGGCGGGCGATCAGGCCTTGAGCATTGCCGCCAACGCGGAGGCAATAACCCATCTCGAGAGGGCTCTGGAGGCGCAGTCCGCCCTCTCCAGCTCGCGTCCGGATTTGGCAAGCAAGGTCGATCCGCTCGAGCGGGCCGCTCTGTGGAGGAAGGTGGCCACTCTGCGCTTCAAACAGCGGCATGCAGTGGACGGGCTCGCCGCCATTGAGGAAGCCGAAGCGGAGCTCGAACGCGGGAGACAGGAGACCGCCGAGTGGTGGCGTGAATGGATCGAGGTCGCGCTCCAGAAGGCCATGGCGCTCTACCTGGCGAGAGCTGAGGCCGTGCTGCTCGCGTTGCTCGCAACCCTTGAACCTGTCGTCGAGCGCTGGGGGACGCCCGCACAAAAGAGTCAGATTCTTTTCACGATCTCTATCGGGAGAGTGACGCGGGAACGTTGGCGCCCGAGCCTGGAGACCCTCGAATACATCAGGGCTGCTTGTGAGGCGACAGCCCCCGACGAGCGGCTCACCTTCTACGGCTTCTGTCTCCTGTGGATGGACCGGCTGGACGAGGCGGAACCAGTCCTGTCGCGGGCGTTGGCCGCTGCCACGAAGGCGGGGGACGTCGTGGCGCAGACCAACATTCTTACGTATCTCACCTGCCTCGCGCGACGGCGCGGCGACGTTGCACGCACCGCAGAGCTTGCCGGTCGCTGCCTCGCTGCCGCGCGAGAAGCTGAATCGCCGCTTTATCAAGGCGTGGCACGGGCGAACAAGGCGTGGGTGTATTGCTGTGAAGACGACCTGGCCGCTGCTGAGCGCGAGGCGCGAGACTCTCTCGTATACCTCGTACCAGCGATGTATCCATTCACTTGGCTTGCCCGCTGGCCCCTTATTGGGATTCTCCTTGAACGAGGTGACACGCCTGAGGCCATTGAGCACGCTGCTGCCATACTCGATCGATCTCAGCAGGAGTTCCCGTCTGCACTGACGCAGGCTCTCTTCGATTCCATCGAGGCGTGGGAACGCTGCCGACCGGACGAAGCCCGCGACGCTCTCCTGGCCGCCCACCGGCTCGCCGAATCGTGTGGATACGCTTAGGGGAAGGGGGACACGATGATACTTGTGGTCGGAGCGAGCGGCACGCTTGGCAGCCGGGTGGTCAAGCAGCTGCTCGACCGGGGGCTTGAGGTTAGGGCGATGTCGCGCGATCCGGGTGCGAAGCTCGACGGTCTGACGGCCAACGGAGTGCAGGTGGTCGAAGGGGATCTTCGCGACCCGACCTCTCTCGACAGGGCCCTGATCGGAGCAGACACTGTGCTCGCCTGCGCTCACGGTCTTCTGCCGCTCGACCGGCGCAACACGATCCTCACCGTCGACCGGGACGGCAACGGGGACCTGATCGATGCGGCGCGCGCAGCCGGCGTCGGCCATGTGGTGCTTATGTCGGTCTCCATGGCTTCTCCGTCGGCGCCCTACGCGTTCGCGCGGGCCAAGGCGGCTGCTGAGGAGCAGCTTCGCGGAAGCGGCCTTCCTGCTACCGTCGTCCGAGCCACGGCCTTCATGGAGTCCCATGTCATCTGGATGTTCGGGGAACCGCTCCGTTCGACCGGGAAAGTGCGTGTCTTCGGGCGGGGGCAGACCAAGATCAACTTCGTCGCCGCCGACGACGTTGCGGATGTCGTGGCCCGCGCGATCGCAGATGGGCCCGAGGACGGGTTCCGCGCCCTCGGGATCGGGGGCCCGGAGGAGATGACGCGCATGCAGTCCATCGACCTGCTCGAGGGGGCGCTCGGCGTCAAGGCGCGACGCACTCACGTCCCGGTTCCGATGATGAGGGCCCTGAAGGTTGTGGCCCGCCCCCTTAACCCCAGCTTGGGCTACCTCGTGGAGGCTGCCCTGATGGAGGAGACCCACCCTGAGCTCTTTGGCTACGCACCGGGTGAGCGGCGGCTAGTGGGGAGTACCAGGCTTGAGAACGTGGTGGAAGCCTGGGCAGGCGGGCCGAGTTGACCAGCAGCGCGTCCGGCTAGCCGCCCAACGCGGCATTGATGGGACGGTCTGCGGTAGCAGGAGCAGGCCTTGGATTTGCGACCTTCGGGTCATGGGTCCCCCGGTCGGCCGTCCACAGCGTGCTATTGAGTACTGCTGAGTATCACCGAGTATCACTGAGTTCAGAAA
>CAWDXC010000004.1:0-9607 GCA_963806155.1 uncultured Actinomycetes bacterium | reverse complement strand
GACCTAGCCTAGCCGGTCGCGGCCTTACCCTGCCGCGGCAACGTCTCCTACGATTCCTGCCGCACGAGGTTTGGGAAACCGCCCGTCACCTGTCCATGGCGTATCACTGAGAATCGCCGAGAACACAGACCACCCTGCAAATCTTCATACTTAGTCCACTGCGTATCACTGAGTGCTACCGGGTTAGGGGTAACCGTAGGCGCAAGCGTAGGGTCGCCCGAGGATCGGACTGATCATGCATGAGCGTGACTGACAGGGGACGCCGATCGAATCCCAGGCTAGCGGCCAAAGGCCCAGATGTCGTTGAGGAAAGCCTTCGAGCTGACCTCCGCCGAACAGAATCGCTCGTCGGACAGTCGGACAGAACACCAGCGAGGAGAATTGGCGCGGGGCGGGTGCTTGCCCATCCGGCTCGATCTCAGTCCACTTGTTCTTTGCGAAGTCGTACTCCCACGTATCGCCCACGTGCCCTGTCTGCAGCCACGGACCCTCCGATGAAACCTCCGAACAGGAGCAGCGATCGACAACCGGGTCGTAGCCAGGGCTGCGCCGTTCCGGCCCTTGGGCGCGGTCCCGATGGCTTGAGCTCGATCCAGGTGTTGGCTGAGGGATCGTAGGCCCAGAGGTCGTTTAGATCGCGCGGGGCGTTTGCGCCTCCGAACACAGTCATCAGACCTCTTGCGGAGTCGTAGGCCATGACATGACCCTGGCGCGCCGCGGGTACGGGACCGTACGGCTTCAGTTCAGTCCAGGTGTTCTTCGAGGGATCATAGGCCCAAGTGCTGTCGAGCGAACCAGCGGTGCCGGAGATCTCCGGCCCACCTCCAAATAGGATGACGCGCTTGGTGATGGGGTCGTACGCCATGGTGTGACCGGCGCGCGCGGAAGGAACAGGTGCCTACAGGATGAAGTTCGGTCCACGTGTCGGCGGCCGGATCGTAGATCCATGTGTCGTCAAGACAAACTGCTCATATCGGTGGGTCTGAGAGGCCCCCGAAGAGCACTACCTGCTTAGAGTCGGAGTCGTAGGCCATAGCCTGGAAGGCACGCGCGGAAGGGATGCTCCCGGAAGGGTGACGTTCCGTCCAGACGCTGGCGGCAGGATCGTAGGCCCAGGTATCGTTCAACTACCCTGAAGGACTCTGACCCCCGAAGACAATCACCAGACCATCGTTCGAATCGTAGGCCACGCTGTGGCCGAAGCGCACACTGGGTAACGTCCCCAGCGGGGCGAGTTTGGTCCATGTCCCATGCTCGCGTCACGCCCAGCCCAGACCCAGGCCCAGGCCGACGGCTACGCCACCACTGCCAGGGCGAAAGCAACAATCCGCGTCCTGCGCCGCCGTCCGTGCGGATCACGCTTCCTCGCGCCGCCGGGCTCAGGCTCCTCCGTGGTATCCAAAGGAGCCGGTGAATCCGGCTCAGGAACGTTGCCCCGCTCCGGGCTGCCTGCCAACTGCCGGCGCACCGCGGCAACGATCTCTTCGCGCCTGTCCTCGACGCCCCCGGGAGCGTCGAGCCACTGCCAGAGGTTCAGATAGTACTCGAGGGAGGGGTTGGGAACGGCGTCATCCAGGTGGATGGAGAGCACAGGCCGCTCGTAGGCAATGGCCCTCTCGATCTCGCGAAGCACGTACGGGGAGGAATTGGCCGAAGCGGAGAAGATGAGCAGCACAAGGTCCGAACTGCGGATGGCCTCGATACTCGCAGCCGCCTTGTCCTCGCTTGTCTATCGCGTCGCGGGAGGCCAGCCAACAGCCGATACCGTCGGCTTCGAGCAGCGCGCAGACGCGCGAGGCCGCCTCTTGATCCTCCTGGGTGTGGCTTAGGAAGACCTTATGGGCAGTGCATGGACCTAGAGGGCGCAGGCCCAGGTGTCGTTGAAGTCGTATGCCGCCAGGTCGGCGCCGAGCCTCCGAACATGATCAGCCGATCGCCAGAAGGGTCGTAGACCATCGACTGCCCCGCACGTGGAGCGGGCGCGACGCCGTATGCGAAGGCGTGAACTTCGTCCAGGTGTTGGTGGCCGGATCGTAGGTCCAGGTGTCGTTGAAGTAGTTTTATGCCCGTCCGGATCTACGCGCCACCGAACATGATCAGCAGACCGCGGGAGGAGTCGTAGACCAGGTCGTGGCCAGAGCGCGCGGGAGGCAACGTGCCCGAGGGATTGAGTTCCGTCCAGGTGTTGGCGGCCGGATCGTAGGCCCAGGTGTCGTTGAAGTCGGTATCGAGGTTCCAGCCGCCGAACATGATCATTCTGTGCGCGGCCGGATCGTAGGCCATGGCCGACTGGCCGCGCGCCGGGGGCAGGTTCCCTGAGGGGCTGAGCTCGGTCCAGGTGTTGGCCGCCGGGTCGTAGGCCCAGGTGTCGTTGAGGAAGTCGGTCTCGCTCGATCGTCCTCCGAACATGATCAGTCGCGCTCACTCGAGGGATCGTAGGCCATGACCTGTCCCGCCGCGGCCAAGGGGCAGCGTGCCCGAGGGGCTGAGTTCGGTCCAGCGTGTTGGCGGCCGGATCGTAGGCCCAGGTGTCGTTGAAGCGAGTCGGTGCCGTCATGCCCTCCGAACATGATCAGCCTGCGGGTGGCCGGATCGTAAGCCATCGAGCAGGCAGGCGCGCGCGGAGGCAGCGTGCCTGAGGGCTTGAGCTCCGTCCAGGTGTTGGCAGTGGGATCGTAGGCCCAGGTGTCGTTGAGAGCGCGCCGCCGTCTGCCCGGCGTATCCTCCGAACATGATCAGCCGTCCGCTGGTCGGATCCTGGACCATCTCCTGGGCGTAGCGAGCAGAGGGCAGCGTGCCCGTGGGGCTTGAGTTCGGTCCAGGTGACTTGGCCACTCATCAGGCCGGCCTCCGAGGCCGCATGGTCTCGCGTCAGACCGAAACCGAGTCCGAGACCGACGGCCGCGACCACGAGTAGCGAGCCGAGGGCGATCCACCACCTGCGACGGCTCCATCGCCACAGTGTCGCTGGCCCTCTTGGCGCCGCGTGGCCGTGACCCTCCGCCAGATGCCGGGGCGGCGATCGCCTCCCGCACGGCGGTGACGATCTCGGCCTGCTTCTTCTCGACCCCCGTCGTGGCATCGAACCTGCGCCACACGTTCACGTAGTACTCGATGGAGGCGCTGGGAACGAGTCGTCTATGCGCAGGGCGAGCACCGGCCGCTTGTAGGCCACAGCCCGCTCGATCTCGCGAAGAACGTAGGGCGAGCTATCGGCGAACGCGGAGAAGACCAGCAGCACGAGGTCCGAGGTCCGGATGGCGTCGAGAATGGCGGCCGCGTAGTCCGTCCCAGCTTTGACATCGCGGGGAGCTATCCAACAGCGGATGCCCTCGGCCTCGAGCGCGGCGCAGACGCTGGAGGCCGTCTCCCGATCCTCTGTGGCGTGGCTCAAGAAGACCTGATGCGCCATAGGCATCCCCCACGGCTTCTCAGCCGAGACCGACTTCAGGACACACGACAATATGAGTCTGGGCAAGACGCTAGTGGTAGGCGACACGCCGCATCTTGCGGTCGCGTCGCACGCCGTGCTAGGTTGACAAGTGCCCTGGGTTCACGAAGCGCTACGAGAAGACCGCCGAGGTAGCCATGGCCTCCGAGTTCTCCGTTCTCGAAACGAGCACTCCCCTGTTCATAGCGGTCACCGGACACCGGACACTCTCCGCCGAACATGCCCCGAGAAGGTCGCCGAGCAGGTCAAGCAAGCACTCAGCGACATCCAGGCGCTTGTGCCTCACACGAGCATCCGCGATCGTGTCGGGGCTGGCTGACGGCGCGGACAGGATCGTTTCGCAGGTCGGCCTGGATCTGGGGATGGAGGTCGAGGCGGTCGTGGCGGCCCCGATTGGGCGCTATCGCTCGGGGTTCACCGCCGCTTCGCGAGACGAATTCGATGCTTTCCTGCGGCTTCCGGGGGTGGCGGTCATCGAGATCCCGGTAGGTGCTGACCCCGCTGAAGGCTCGGTAGACAGAAGAATCCGGCTCCCTACGTTGCAGTTGGCCGCTATCTTGCCAGCAGGGCCAATCTGCTCTTCGTCATTTGGGACGGCAGCCTGACCGGCCTGGCCGGCGGTACAGCCGACGTTCTTCTGGGCTTCCTCGGCGCAGGCGAAGGAATATCCCCAGGGCCGGAGTTGCGATTCTTGAATGGGGAGGATGCTGCGGGGTTCGGACCGGAATTCGCGCTGTGGTTTCCCGTACCACGGGATGAGGGTCCAAACGAAGACCTCGCGTATCCTGGTTCGGTCTACCTGAACGGTGCGGGCTCAAGAGCCCTTGGGCGTCACACGTCGATGCCCATGGCGCTCAAACAGCAACTCGAGGAACTCGAACGCTACAACCTGTCCGACTCTTCCGGACAGCGGGCCTCCGTCGGGAGCACCGGAGACGGATGCTCTGCTGGCCGACAGCCCGGCAGCCATGGAAACCGACCGTGAGCTTCTCGCGATCATCGAGCGGGAGTTCACCAAGGCCGACCGGCTGGCCCTGAAGAACCAGCGGCGCTCGGACCGGCTGTTCCTAGCGTTCGGAGTGATGGCCGCCCTGACCGGCGCGCTCTTCCTCACCTACGCGGCCCTGCATCATGTGTGGGGGTATCTCATCGGATATCTCGTGCTGCTTCTCGGAGGAATACTCCTTCTCCGGCTGTCGCGGCGCATGCGTTGGTTCCGGCAACATCTCCTCTACCGGACGCTTGCAGAGGTTCTCCGGACGAGGCTCTATCTTGCCGGTGCCGGGATCAGCGATTCTCCCCTCTACTCCGATCTCCTCGAGCTATCGGGGGTCACGCGCTACCCGGGATACGGGCTCGTCTCCCTTGTTTCGAAGAGCGTTGAGCCTACCTTTTCAGGCGGCGGTTCCGGGTCGTGGAAACCTGACGATCATCGATTTGCCGCCGTCGAGCGAAGATGGGTCGACGGACAGATCGGCTATTTCGAAACCAAGACCACGCGCATGCTTCACACACTTCGCCGGTTTGGATGGGTCAAGACCGGACTCGTGGTGGTGACGGTTCTGGGCCTTCTGTGCCTCATAGTATTCGGAAACGATCTGGCCACGGTCGATCTGGGCGGAGGCGTGATCGCGAAAGGTGTGGTCATCTTCTTCGTGGCGCTCTTGCCCTACTTGGTGGGAGTGTGGGGTCTCTACGAGTCCAAACTAGCGACGCCGGAACTCCTCTGGCTGTACCGCGATCAGGCCGATTCGTTCCGACGAGCGCAAAGTGCGCTCCAGACGGCGACCACCGCGGAGGAAAAGCGCGGCATCCTGATCGAACTCGGGCCGAAGGTCGACCATGCAGAACCTTCTCTGGGTCGTTCATCGCTATCACCGGGAACACCAGCCGCCGAGCTGACTCTGACTAGCCCAGGTGCGAGGCACCACGGCAACGCCCGATTGACTTGCCCCGCTGTCTCGTGTCTTATGGACTCAGTCACGTCGTCGGGATGTGAGGTCATGTTCTTGGCGCACCAGGTCTTCTTAAGCTACGCCACCGAGGACGCGGATAGCGCCCGCCTCCTCTGCCGAGTTCTGGAGGCCGAGGAGGGCATCAGGTGCTGGATAGCGCCCCGGGATGTGCCGGCCGGCACCGACTACGCGGCCGCCATCCTCGAGGCGATCAAGAACGCGGAGCTAGTCCTTCTCCTCTTCTCCGCCTTCACCAACACCTCCCCGTACGTACTCAGGGAAATCGAGCGGGCCGTCGCCTATGAGCGGCCGGTGATCTCCGTCCGCCTCGATAGCGCCACGCCCAACCCATCGCTCGAGTACTACCTCAACATGCTGCAGTGGCTGGACGCCCCCCGGGGCATCGAAAGCAAGCGCCGGGAGATCGTGGCGGCGCTGAGGAAGCAGCTCGAGGGCGACGAGCCGGCCGCGCTTGATAGGAACTCCGTGCTTTCGGCCCCGGCTCCAAGGGTTCCGCGTGGTGCGACGCCGTGGGAGAAGGCGGCGCGGCCAGCTCGGCCCCGGGAAGCAGAGCGGAGATTGGTCACCGTGCTCGTAGCCGGCATCGCAGATTTTGCCGGTCTCAGCGCACGGCTTGACCCCGAGGCCCTCCACGACCTCATTGCTAGCTATTTCGAGCGTGTCACTCCCGCCATCGAGCGCTACGGCGGCACGGTGCACAAGGTGACTGAGGAGACAATCGTAGCCGTCTTCGGGGCGCCCAAGGCGCACGAGGACGACCCTGAACGAGCGCTCCACGCCGCGCTCGAGATGCGCCAGGCGATAGCGGCCTTCAGCAGACCGCGGGAGGTTACAGCGGCGATTCAATTGGGGGTCAGCAGCGGGCTCGTGTACGCCGGCGGGACAGGGAGCGCCGAGGGGCACAGCTACTCTGTTGTGGGAGAGGCGGTGACCGAAGCCACGCGCCTGAGGGACCGGGCCAAGCCCGGTGAGATCCTGGTGGGCGAGGACACCCGTCGCGCCGCCGAATCTTCTTTCACTTGGGGGACGGCCAGCCGCGGCCCGGGCAGAGCGTCAGCGGCCTCGTCACCTGCGCACCCGCTCCTCGACGCCCGCTTGAGAGGTGTGGGTGAGAATGCGCGGCCAGGTCGGGGCCTTTTCTCATCGCTTGTCGGGCGGGAAGAGGACCTGGCCGCCTTCGAGACGCGGCTGGCGGGGTTAATCGAGGGCCAAGGGGGTGTCATCCTCCTAAGCGGAGAAGCCGGACTCGGCAAATCCCGGCTGGTAGCCGAGGCCCGGGAAAGAGCGGAGAACGCCGGCATCTGCTGGCTTGAAGGCCGTACCCTCTCCTTTGGCCGCACGATTAGCTACTGGCCTCTCCTTGAGATCCTTCAGCAGGATGCCGGTATCGAGACCGACGACCCGGAGAGCGAGCGGTGGGTGAAGTTAGCGTCCCGCCTTCGCACGCTCTTCGGCGACGAGCGAGCAGAGGTGTTGCCCTACTTCGCCACGCTACTGAACCTCTCACTTCCCGAGGACTCGGCGGAGAAAGTGCGCTACCTTGACGGCGAGGCCGTAGGGCGGCAGGTGTACCGAGCTACTCGCCTCTACTTCGGCCGACTCGCTCAGAGACGTCCCACGGTCATCGTATTCGAGGACCTTCATTGGCTGGACGCTTCCACTGAGCTGCTGCTCGAGCATCTCCTTCCCTTGATCGCCGAGGTGCCCATCCTCTTCTGTCTTGTCAGCCGCCCCGAGCCACAGACCGCCTACTCCAGGCTGCGCGAACTCGTCTTCACCGAATATGCCGGCCGGCTGACAGAGATCGTCCTCGGTCCTCTCAGCGAAGAGGAGAGCGCCGTGCTGGTCCGCAACCTTGTCAGTCTCGAGGAGCTACCGCCCCGGCTCAAGAGCACCATCACCGAGAAGTCAGAAGGCAACCCGTTCTACGTGGAAGAGGTGGTGCGCAGCTTGATCGACCAGGGAGGTTTCGAGCCGGACCCGGCGACCGGACGGTACAAGGTGACGGAAAAGGCGGTTCGCATCCCCATCCCCGACACCCTTCACGGCGTGATCATGGCCCGCATCGATCGGTTAGACGATGACCTGAAGCAGATACTGCGGCTCGCGTCGGTGGTCGGGCGAAGCTTCTTCTATCGGGTTCTGGCCTCCATTGCCGAGGCCGAGCAGGAATTGGATCAGGATCTGGCCGAGCTCGAGACCCGGGAATTGATCCAGGAAAAAGCCAAGACGCCGGAGCTCGAATACATCTTCAAGCATGCGCTCGTGCAGGAAGCGACCTACGAGAGCATCCTTATTGCCAGACGCAAAGAGCTCCATCGCCGGGTGGCTGTTGCCATGGAGACCCTCTTTCCTGACCGCCTGGAGGGATTCTGCTCACTCCTCGCCTACCACTACTCGAAAGCTGAAGACTGGGAGAAGGCGCAGGAATACCTTTTCAAAGCGGGGGATCAGGCTGCCAGTATTGCGGCCGATACCGAGGCTCTGACCCACTACGGGGAAGCGATCGAGGCCTATTCCCGAGTCTTCGGGGATGCGTGGGACCCCCTGGAGCGAGCGGTCCTCGAACGAAAGATGGGAGAGGCTCTTTATCGCCGGGGCGATCACGCGGTGGCGCGCGACTACCTGTACCAGGCGCTTGCGACCCTCGGGCGTCCGATCCCCGAGTCGAGCCGAGCGGTTCGCCGCCAGATCGCGCGCGAGGTTCTCGTGCAGGTCTGGCACCGGAAGTGGCCATGGTTCAAACCTTCTCAACAGGCGCCGGAAGAGATCCGTCAGGCAGACGAATACTGTCGGGTATGCCAGTCGCTTGGGTGGGTGGAGGCCATGGCAAACCAGGAACGATCGCTACTCATAATGCTGATCGACTTGAATCTAGCGGAGGAATATGGCATCGGATGGGCGTCGTCGTCCGGAGCTTCGGCAATCGCGATGATGCTCACGGTAATGCCGACGCGGCGTTCACGGTCATACATCGCCCGAGCCCGGTTAATAGCAGAGCAGCAAGGATTGCCGGCAGAACGGGCTCAAGCCGATCTGGTTGCCGGAATGTACGAGTTCTGGCATGAGGGCGCTCTTGAGAAGGCGGAGGAGTGGCTGCGGCGGAGTTCAGAAGGCTTCAGGCAGGTGGGCGACATTCGGTCGTCCGCGGGAATCGCGATGGGTGTGGGTGTCCACGTACCTGCGGAGCGTGGGGATTTCCAGCAGGCTCTCTTGATGGCAAGGGAGATAGGGCGGAGCGGCCGTGATGCCGGCGATCGTTTGACGGAGGCCTATGGAGATGCGTGGGAATCCGAGCTGCTCTACATGTCGGGAGACCTGGCAGCCGGTGAAGCGGGAATGCGTCGGACGATCGAAGCCATGCTCAGCGCGACCGATTACCGGATCTCCTCAAAGGTGGCGGGGAGACTTGCCGCCTGCCTGCTCGCCCAAGGACGCCTTGAGGAGGCCCAGACTCTCCTGGCCGAGCACCGAGAATACCTGCGAAAGTACGGTATCCGAGGGTTCAACGCCACGATGGTGATAACGGGCACGGCCGCCACGGCTTTGTCCGCTGCCGAGCAGGCCGCCGATCGAAGTCGGGATGTGGCACTCAAGGAAGCAAAGCGGAGGTGCAACGCGGCAGTCAAGCAGGGCAAGCTGGATATGACAGCCCTCGTCCCAGCCTATCGTTTGCAAGGCACCTACGAATGGCTCTCCGACCACCCAAGCAAAGCGTGCGACTGGTGGCGCAGGAGCCTTAACCAGGCAGAGAGACTAGGGGCTCGCTACGAGGGCGCGCTGACCATGCTCGAATGGGGCAAGAGGGCGGCAGACGGCGAGCAGCTGAGGCAAGCGGAGTCGGAGTTTGCTGCGATGGGCTCCAAGTTCTTCGAGGCGGAGGCGCGCCAACTGCTGCGGCGCGAGGAAGAGGCCGGGGAGACGCTCAACCAATGATCCTCGGCAAGGGGAAGATGCATCTCGCCGATTGACCGACTAGTTGTCCGCAGAGTGCCATGGAGTACTACGAGGTTTAGGAAGCCGCCGCTCCGCTGTCCACCACGTATCAGGGAGTGTTATCGAGTTCAGTTAGCCGAGCTCAGATTCGTCCATATTGTCCACTGCGTCCACCAGATATCACCTCGGTAGGCGTGCCAGAAGGCGGGGCTCGGAAGCTAGGGACGGGGGCACCGCCCAAGGG
>CAWDXC010000003.1:0-23756 GCA_963806155.1 uncultured Actinomycetes bacterium | reverse complement strand
GTAAGCCACGTGGCCCTTGCTCCGGTTCCCAAGGAAGAAGTCGAGAAGGATCCGGCAGCGTTCGCGGAGATGCCCATAGGTAACGGTCCTTTTAAGATGGCGGCACCGTGGAGCCACGACGTCTCCGTGGACTTGGTCAGGTTCGACGGATACTACGGTGGGAAGCCTTACCTCGACGGGGTGAGCCTCAAGATTTACCGGGATGGCCGACCGCCTTCCTGGAATTCAAGCCGGTAACCTCGATCTTGCCCTCGTGCCCAACGGCGAGATCGAGGCGGCTATCGCCGCGTACGGCCAGTCGGGCGATGGGTACTCTGCCTCTCCGAAACATCAGGTGCTGCTTGGCCCGGAGCTCGCCACCTCCTATCTGATCGTTAATCTCCAGGACCCGGTGCTGCGGAACGCCGATGTTCGCAGGGCGCTGTCTCTTGCCCTCGATCGGGCGGCCGTATGCCAGGTTGTCTATGGAGACTCCGGGGATTCTGCCACCAGCATCATCCCGGGCGGCATTCTCGGCTACGAGCCAGGCGCGTGGGCGTTCGCCCATTACGACACGGCCGAGGCGGCGCGGCTCCTTCAACAGGCTGGATATCCCCACGGGCAGGGACTCCCCGAACTGACCTTGCCTTACACGAGTGACACTGAACAGCTTTGCGTTCTCTTGCAGGCACAGTTCAAGGTCGTGGGTGTGCGGTTGAAGATTGAGACTCTCGACTTCGCCGCGTTAGTGGACCGGATGGCGCAGAAGAACTTCCAGCTCCTGCCATTGGGGTGGGTGGCCGACTACCCGACGATCGACAATTTCCTCTACCCGCTATTCACATCCGGCAGCCCAGATGATGCGAGCGGTTACAGCGATCCGGCAGTGGATGACGCCATCCTAGCGGCCCGGACGCTCACCGACCAGGATCAGCGCATCGCTGCGTATCAGGCGATCGTCAGGACCATAGGCGATGCCAGCCCGATAATCCCCATCGCCAGCTTCAAGCACAGGGTCGTGGTGGCGGACCGCGTTCGCGGACTCACATACGGCCCGGGCTGCAGTATCAATTACGCCACTTGCTGGATAGCTGCCCAGTAGGCGAGACCGCGGTCGTCGCATGAGTCGCATGAGGAGCCGTCGACAGCGAGAAACGCTCTCTAGCTTCGTGCCCCGAGCGCCGGTAGCCCGGCTGGATGATTGATGCCACGGCAAATCCCCTAGTGCCCCCGGTAGGACTCGAACCTACGCACGAGGTTTAGGAAGCCGCCGTCCACCTGTCCATGGCGTATTACGGAGTGTCATAGAGTCCAATTGGCCGAACCGGAATCGTCCATATTGTCCACTACGTCCACCAGATATCACCTCGGTAGGCGGGTCAGAAGGCGGGGGTTGGAAGCTAAGGATGGGGCGCGCCCGAGGGGGAGGGGGACCTCGTCACATGCTGATGGGGAGAGCGGGCTCAGCCCCTTGACGCTCCCCCGCGCCGGAGGGCGGGATGCAGGGCAACGAGTGGATGCGATGTTGACGCTGATATGGGCCGCCCGTTCCCCAAGAGGCGAGCTGCATGGCAGTAGGCCGCGCAACCGCGAGGCAGTGTTCTATTTGTGGGCGCGCCCCTACGATTGTTCTTGTAGCAGGCGCCCAGCTATCCCAAGTTGGCTGAAGAAAGTGAAGGTGTCCGCGACATCCCAATGCTCGGCGATCTTGCCATCTTGGAGCCGGAAGATGTCAACCACGTTGAAGTTCAGCTTCCTCCCGGTCGCCTGCTGACCCAGCCAGTCGCCGCCTGTATGAGTTCCGGTCGTGGCGCTATAGGCGATGACTAGGTCGCCCTCGGCGACCATATTCTTCAGCGCATACTGGAAGTCCGGCACTGCGCGAAAGATCACTTCGAAGAATTCGATGAACCCGTCCTTGCCCTGCGGGCAGTCGGCATTGTGCTGAATGTAGTCATCCCGCATGTACTCGTCCACGTGGCTCAAGTCGTGCCCTATGAACACGTCACGGTAGAAGCGGGAAACGATGTCCTTGTTGGCGCTGCCCAGGTTGGTCATGTCCGACTCCATCCCCATCCTCATCGAGTTGATTACCGTCCCCGGTTTCGAAGAAACGCAACGCGTTCGAGAGGTGCCCCCAGTTCCCGCGAGATCTCGGCCGCAGTCTCCCTCACCGCGTCCGCGTACTGGGCCGTCTTTTCTGGCCCGGTCTGCTCGACCGGAGAGACGACGGAGAGGCTCGCCCGCACCGCCCCGTCGGAGCCGAAGATCGGGGCAGCGACGCCGCACAGCTCTACGCTCCATTCGCCCCGCTCGAAAGCTACGCCATCCTGCCTTATGCTCGCCATTTGTAGGCGAAGTACATCCAAATCGAGAATTGTGCGATCTGTAAACGGGCGCACGAGCTGCAGAAGTATCTCGTCCCAGGTCTCCTCGGGCCGGAACGCAATGAAGATCTTGCTGGCTGCCGTGGTCACTCCACAGGGGACGACTCTGCCTATCGAAGGCGGTGTCCTCAGAAAGCGAGGCGTCATGTCGTACAGCGACATCAAGGAGCCGAGTTCGATCTCGACCATCAAGTCCAGCGTCTCTCTGAGCCTCTCCGACAGTCCGCGCATAGGTTCCACCGCCGCCCGGACCAGTTCGCTGTGAGAGAGAGTCACATACGACAGCCTCACTATGCTGGGGCCCAACCGCAACTTCCTGGTCGCGGGATCACGCACCAGGTAGCCGAGTCCCTCGAGCGTCTTGCTGACGCGAAGGACGTTGGTCTTCGATTCTCCCGTCGCTTCGCGCAACTCCCTGAGAGTCCAGTGCTGATGCTCGATGTCGAACAAGCTCAGCAGCTGAAGGCCCTTCTCCAAGGTCCGGAGCGTGCGCGGACCTCCGGACGCCGTTTCGACAGCCAGGGCATCAGTATCGGTGGAAGTCATTGTCTCCAGGATCTATCTCCCTCGTTACTAAGTGGAAGGCGTGCGAGGAGAAGCGGCCGCGCGCGGGGAACTATACCAAACGGGTCTGCCCGAGGAGTCTCGGCCCGCGCCGTGATCCATCTCAGCACCCCTGCTCGCTCCGGTAGATGACGTCATCCTGAATCTCAGGGGAGAGCATCACGAAGTAGGCGCTAAAGCCGCCCACCCGCACGACCAGATCACCGTGCTTCTCGGGACTTGCCTTCGCGTCCAACAACTCTTCTCGGTCCACCAGGTTGAATTGGATGTGCTGGCCCCCGTTCCTGAAGAATGTGTCGGTCAAAGACGCTAGCTTCTCCCGGCTTTCGGGACTGCGCATGACCGTCGACGAGAACTTCTGGTTGAGGCAGGAAGCGTAGGACTCGTTGAAGCCGGCCTTGAGCACGGACCGGAGAACGCCTGTGGGGCCGTGTTTGTCCATCCCGCGCATCGGCGAGATAGAGCCATCGTTGAGCGGCTCCCTGGATTTGCGGCCATTGGCGAGAGCGCCGACACCCAGTCCGCCGAAGTAGTGCCAGGACAACCCCTCCCGGGAGATCTTGCAGGTTAGGTCGAAGGGGTTCTTGTAGGACCGAATCACACCGGCCGAAAACGCTCCAACGTCGCGGACCATCAGGTCCGCTTCGTCGATGTCGTTGCCGAACTTCGGCGCGTCGAGGCACATCTGCCGGATCTTCCCGCCGTTCTCACCCTCGAAGTTCGCATCCAGGGCCTGCAGCAGCTCGTCCATGGTGAGCGCCCGGTCCTCGAACACCAGCTTCTTGATCGCGGTGAGCGAGTCGGCGGTATCAACGATCGCCCGGTCGCTGATGCCGTAGGTACGGTCGGCGTCGGTGACGAGGATGTCGCGGCCTTCTTCGACGCAGTGGGGCCCGGCGATGACCGAGTTGAAAGGGAAGCGCAGGTACTGCGGCTCCACGCCCTGGGCTACCGTGCCCAGCCAGAGGAACCGCTCCACGATGTACGTGTACTCTCTCTTGAACGCATCGTACAGCTCTTCGAAGGTCGTGAAATCGCGGGGGTCGCCCACATCGACGCCGACCTTCTTGCCAGTGATCTGTGACACCCCGCGATGGAGGGTGAAGTCCAGAATCGCCGCAACGTTGACGGCTCCCTTGCCTTCGGATCCGTTGTGGTCCACCTTCGAGGCCAGGATGGGAGTGACACACCCCTGGCCGTACCACTGCCGAGCTTCCTCGACGGGTATGCCATCGGCAACAAAGCTCGCGACCACGTGGTCGCTGTTCTCGAAGAGCGGGATCCCCCCTTTGGTCTTGAGGTTCGTCTCCAATCCCTTGAGCAGGAGCGAATGAGGGATGTTCGTGTGCCAGTTCACGAGCACGGTCGGCGACGACAGCCGGAGCAACCCGATCACGTGGAGGACAAGGTAGCTGAGGGTGTTAGTGGCGTCGTTACCCTGAGCGTCGACCCCGCTGACGTTCACGCTGTTGATCGCGTAGCTGAACTGGTGCGTCTCTTGCTGGGTCTTGCCGACCGGCAGCACGATCTTCATGCCCCACAGCGTGAGCGCGCTGCTCAGGATCTCGGCTGACTTCTCCAACGTCAGCCGCCCTTCGCGCATATCCGCCTCGAAGTACGGCCACAGGTACTGGTCGAGCCTGCCGATGAGCAGTGGGTACATGGCTTCTAGTCCCCGGGCCACCTGGATGAAGTTCACGCACTGGACGGCCTCGTGGAAGGTGCGAGCCGGGTGCTCAGGCACGCGTTCGCAGACGGCTGCGATCTTCAGAAGCTCATCTTGCCTGGCAGGATCCTCCGTCACCCCAGCCAGTTCGCGTGCTAGGTCAGCATACCGCCGCGCATAGCCGATCATGGCCTCACACACGATGATCGCGGCCTGCCAGAAGTAGAGCTTGCTGATGTCGGTTTCCTTCATGGCCCGGAAGCGTTCGATGCCGGCTTCCGCCTCAGCGATCAACCCGCGCATGCCCAGCGAGAGAATCTTCTCCCAGTTCCCCCTGCAGGTGATTCCCGGGTAGTAGCCGGAATCCGGTGTCGGGTCGCTGGCTTTGGCCTCGGTGAGGTCTTCCGCCCAGGTCCCGAAGATGTCGCGCCACGCGGACTTGACGTGGTCCGGCGCGGTTTGCCCGTCGAAGTACCGGGCACATTCGCGGAGCAGCGTCCTTATCGCCCGGGGACAGGGCTCCCCGGAAGAGCAAACCGCCGACATCGGGGGTCTCGTCCCAAAGTCCGGGGACAGAGTCACCGGTCTCGTCCACGAAGATCGGCGTCCCGACCAGGTGCTCGGTCTCCCTGCCGACAATCAGGTCGTTGTCGTGGATGGCTATCGGGACACCTTCAAGAACCCGCTGGAACAGCCGAGCTCGGCGGATCTCGATGTCCTCCCCGGCGGTCTCTTTCCAGGATTCCATGGCGAGCTTCATCCGCTCCACCGAGATTCGGCGAGGGGCGCTCAGCATCGAATCGCGCAGCCGCACGACGCGCTCGGTCAGCTCAAGTTGGTCGACCTCCGTGAGTTGGTCAACCTCCCTCAGCCGATCCCGTTCGACAGTCCGGGCCTCACTCATCACTTGCTCCTTCCATGCGCCTCAACAATCATAACTCGCCATGGTTCGTTATTGGCACCTACTGATTCCCATATAGGACCGAATCTTAACCTCGGAAAGCCCCGTTGCCAAGTTGTGTCTACTTCCCCAGGTAGGCCTTTCTGATGTGGTCGCTGCTGGCCAGTTCCTTTGCCGCCCCTGCGAGCACGACCGACCCTGTTTCCAGGACGTACGCGTCATGGGCCACGCCGAGCGCCAGCCGCGCGTTCTGCTCGACAAGGATGACGCTCATCCCCCGTTCGTTGATGTCGCGGACGATCTTGCCGATCTCCGACACCATCATCGGCGAGAGCCCCAGGGAGGGCTCGTCGAGCAACAGCAGTTGCGGGTTGGCCATGAGAGCGCGGCCGATGGCAAGCATTTGTTGCTCGCCGCCGCTCAGCGTGTTGGCCTTCTGCTTCCGCCGTTCTTTCAGCCTGGGAAAGTGGGCAAAGACGCTGTCCAGCTTCTGTTGCACCTGTGCCTTGTCCTTCTGCAGATACGCCCCCACCCTGAGGTTGTCCATCACACTCATGTAGGGGAAGAGCTGTCTCCCCTCTGGGACCTGGATGATCCCTCGCTTGACGACTTCCTGAGGGGATAGCGAGTCCATCCGCTCACCGCGAAACGTGATCGTCCCCGAACTGGGCCGCTTCAAGCCGGAGATGGCGCGAAGAGTGGTTGTCTTTCCAGAGCCGTTGGCGCCGATGATCGTGATGATCCTTCCCTCGGGGATGCGGATCGTGATCCCCTTGAGGACTTCGGCTCCGCCATAGTGGCACCAGAGGTCGTTGATCTCAAGCAACATATTCGTCGTCCGATCCCTGCTCCGCCCCGAGGTAAGCTTCGATGACGGAGGAATCGCGGGCGATGTCCGCAGGTACCCCTTCGGCGATCTTGGCGCCGTAGCTGATGACCGCGATCCTGTCGCACAAGCTCATGACTGCCGGCATGTTATGTTCCACTACGACACTCGTGATCCCGCGCTCCGAGTGCAACATCCGGACAACCCGCAGCATCTCGGTCACTTCGGAGGCGTTCATCCCGGTGACCGGCTCGTCGAGCAGCAGGAGCTCGGGGTCGCCGGCCAGGGCCACGGCCAGACAGAGAAGCCGCTGCTTGCCGTGCGGCAGATTGTGGGCGACCTCCTGGGCGCAGTCGGACAGGCCGACGAGCTCCAGTATCTGGCCCGCCTTGGCTAGCATCTCCTGCTCCATCCTGCGGCTGTAGCGGCTCCCGATCATCGACCCCCAAAATCCCCGGGCCGTCCGGCCGTGGATCCCGATGAGCACGTTCTTCTCGCACGTGAGGTTGTGGAAAAGGACGTTGCCCTGATAAACCCGGGAGATGCCCAGCATAGACATCTTGTGGGCCGGCCACCCGGTGATGTCGGTGTCTTTGTAGACGATCTTGCCCTCGGTCGGCGCAAGGATGCCGGACAGCATATTAAGGATGGTGCTCTTGCCGGCCCCGTTCGGACCAATGATCCCGACAATCTCGCCGCGGTTGACGACGAGACTCACATCGTCGGTGGCGATCAGGCCTCCGAACCGCTTGGTCACATTCTCCATGCGGAGGACGACGGATGGCTCGTGTGCGCTCATCCCGAACTCACTCATACTCGCTGCTCGGTTCATTGATCTCCACCGGGGTGGGAGGCGCCTGGCCCCGGGCGCGGAGCGCCTTGCCTGCTCCGGCGGCCCTGCTCACCAAGCCCACGATCCCTTCGGGGAAGACGAAAACGACCAAGAGAAGTATCGCCCCCATCAAGAGCGGGATGTACTGCTGGAGCCCCCGCCCCAGCTCCGGAACGATGGTGAGGAGGTACGCCCCGATGATGGGACCAGCGAAGTACGCTTCTCCCCCCACCATCATGTAGATGATCAGGTAGAGAGACGCCGTAAACGAGAACGGCCCGCCCGGGTCTCCAGAAGGTGTGAGAGTGCCCGCGTAGTGCGCATATAGGCCACCTGCTACGCCCATGAAGAAGGAGGTCACCACGATTAGCAGCTGCTTGTGCCGTCTGACGTCGACGCCGGACGACCGGGCCAACTGATCGTTCTCGTTGATGGATGACCACATGAGACCCAGCCAGGAGCGCTCGAAACGGTACAGGATCACGATACATACGACCGCGATCACCAGCACCAGGTAATAGTAGTGTGCCTTGGAATCGAAGGTGATCGTCCCCAGACCCGGCAGCCGGATGGGTTCCGGGTGCGGGATGCCGGCGAGGCCCGAATAGCCGCCCGTCAGCTTGGACCAATAAAAGACTGTCAGCCGCAGCACCTCGGCCAGCATAACGGTCAGAATGGCGAAGTACACTCCCTTGGCCCGCAGGAAGGGGAAGGATGCCGCAAGAGCGATCCCCGCTGCGAGGAAGCCGCCGAGCAGCAGCGTGAGCCACACGTTCACACCCGCCTTCATGGACAAGAGGGCCGAAGTATAGGCTCCCACCAGCATGAACCCCGCGCTCCCCATCGAGATCTGGCCGACACGAGTGAGGCAGCGCAGGCTGACGGTCATCAAGACCCAGATCGTGCTCAGGATCAGCACGTGCGTCCAATACTGGCTATTCAACAGCGTCGGGAGCGAGAAGAGCAGGACAAGGACGGCGACCAGCCCGACCGCGATGCTCAGCGGCTTACGTTTCATGGCCCCACAGTCCCTTGGGCCGGGCCACCAGGACGATTATCACGAGGACCAGAGGAAAGATGGCGGCGACGGCGGGGCTGAAGATGGTGGCTGTGAGACTGTCGCTGAGGCCGAGTAGCAGGCCCCCGACCACCACTCCCCCTATGCTCCCCATACCTCCGATGACGATGATGGTAAAGCCCTTCATGAGGGCAAGGGAGCCCATGAAAGGATCGAGCGTGAAGATGGAACCTGCAAACGACCCGCCGACCGCAGCCAGGGCGCTCCCAACCGTCATGACAAAGGCAAACATGACTTTAGGGTTGATGCCCTGCAGGAGGGCGCCCTCCCGGTTCTGCGCCGTAGCCGTGATCGCGAGCCCAAGCCGCGAGCGCCTGAGGAAGATGAACAGCAACGCTGTGAACACGATGCCGGTGGCGAGAGCAAGGAGCCGGTCGTAGGGGACCACGAAACCCAACACCCGTATGCCGCCGGGCACGATGTTCGGTATTTGTTTCTGATTGAGCCCAAAGGTCAAGATCGCAGTGCTCTGCAGTATGAGCATCAGGCCAGTAGCAGCACAGACCACCGGCAGGAACTTCCCGATCAGGGGCCGGAAGATCACCCTCTCCAAGATGAAGCCTAGTATTCCCATCGCCACCATGCTCAAGAGGATCGCGAAGATGAAGTTTCCGCCCAAGCGGACCACCACAAAATACGTGGCGAAAGCGCCGAGCATGAAGACCTCACCGTGGGCGAACTGCAGGATATTCATGATGCTCAATATCATGGTCATGCCCAGCGCGACGAGAACGTATATGCCCGCGAGGCACAGACCATTCAGGATCCCTGCGGTTAGTGCTGAACTCGTTATCATTGCTCCCCGACCTACTCTCGCGAGTTCACGCGACTCACACTGCTTGGCAAAAAGACGGCCCGGCACTTCCGTGTGTTCGCAAATCTAGCCTGCGAACCAGGGAGGCGCCGGGCCACGATCTTGAATACTCCCTCGCTTGATCCTACGGGATGGTTATGTCGTTCATTCTTACGAACTCGGCATTGCCGTCAACCAAGCGGGAGATCGGGACGGGCATCACAGTGATGGCGTTGATCCCGTACGTCTTGATCCCGCTGGCGTAGGCCGGCCCGTAGAGCGCCTGCAGATCCCCAGGATTCGTCAGCGTCTGGAATGTCTTCGATACCGTAGCGGGATCGATACTCTGGGCTTTAGCGATCATCTGGGCGAGCAGCAGGATCTGGCCATAGCCCACCAGACAGTCGGTAGTGAAGTCTTTGCCGTACTTGGCCTTGAGGTCGGCGATGGCCGCCTTGCAGGCATCGGGAAGATTCGGGTGCGTCCGGGGCCAGGCCGGTCCCGAACACGTCGGTGACTTTCTGCCCGGCCTGGGCGACCAGACTTATGTCGGTCGGGGTGCAGTAGAAGATGGGGCCGGTGAAGCCTTGCTCCCGTGCCGCCTTGACTATGCCAATCAGGCCCGGAATAGCGGCGCGCGAGACACATATCGCGTCAGGCTTGCTTGCTAGAAGCTTGGTCGTGACCGGCACGAAGTCCGTGGTAGGCGGGTCGAACCGTTCGTAGCTTACGACGGTCAGGCCGAGCGGACCCCACTTCTGGGTATAGACCTCTTTGTAGGAGTCGTAGTCGGAGAAGCTGATGGCCGCGACGGCGACCTTCTTGGCGCTCGGGTAGTTCGCCACGAGGTAATTCGCGGCGACTATGTCTTGATCGGACGAGGGTGGCGCAGAAGTCAGCTGCAGCGGCTTGTCTGCGCCGGGCTGGCCGATCGCGCCAGGGATGTCGTTGCCGTTGACCGGAAGGGTATTGCAGTAGAGAGCGCCTGCCGGCGCACTGACCGCATACAATGGCCCCCGCCATGTTGTCCGAGATGTCCCCAAGGATGAACTTGGCATTGTCCTGTAAGGCCAGCTTGGTGGCGGCGGTAGTCGCACCGTCGGTGGTGCCCTTGCTGTCCTCCACCGTGAAGTCGAGCGTGTAGTTGGTATCGCCGACGTTGATGCCTCCGTCTGCGTTCACCTTGGCGATGGCCGCCTTCCAGCCGTTGGCCACCGCGAGTCCGGCGACGCTGGCGGGCCCCGACAGCGGCATGCTGGCGCCGATAAGTAGCTTGGCCGTCTTCGTCGGAGCGGTGGAAGCGGCCGTCGTAGAAGAGCCGGTGCTGGCGGCGGTCGTTGCCGGCCCCGCGGTTGTTGTGACCGCGGCGGTGGTCGCCGTGCTGGCGGCGGTGGTAGTTGTGCTGGTGCTCCCACAGCCCGCCACGGTGAACAAGAGTAGAGCGAGAACGACCAGACAAGCGGCGATCCCGAAGATCCCTAATTTCCGACTAGCACCCATTAGCAGCCCCTCCCTTTGTTGCTCTTGGTTCCATTGTGGGTCCTATCGATTCCCATGTCGGACCATTTCACTGTAGCGCCGTGACCTGCGGCTGTCAACGCACATGGGCGGCGAGGACGATTGATTCACGTAAGCCCGCCGCGGTTCGCAGCGCTTTACGCTGACACCGAACATTCGATCCCATTCCGCTCGAACTCGATCCGGGCCCGTTCCACCTCTGCCGGCTCGATCGGCAGCAAGCCATGCAGCCGGTAGCGCCTGCCGAGCGACGCGTATTTGCTCTCTCCCAGTCGGTGATAGGGCATCAACTCGATTCTCCGGGCGCGTTCTCCGAGCCCCTCCAGGAAACGAGCGGTCTCCCGGATGTTCTCCGAGGTGTCGTTTATGCCGGGGATCAACGGCATGCGAAACAGAAACTCCTTCTTGCTGGTCGCCAGGAGCCGTGCGTTCGCCAGGACAGAAGCGTTGGATCTGCCTGCGTATCTGCGATGATTCCGAGCGTCCATCAGCTTGAGGTCGAAGAGGACGTAGTCGGTGACGGGAAGCACCTCGAGGAACTTCGAAACGTCGACATGACCCGAGGTCTCCAGACAGGTCTGGATGCTTTGGGCGTGAAGCTTTTCGAAAAGGCACCATACGAACCGCGCGTGCATGAGCGGCTCTCCGCCGGACACGGTCACACCACCGCCGGACGAGTCGTAGAAGAGCGTGTCGGCCACGACGGCTTCGAGGATCTCGTCGACCGTCATCCTTCTGCCGTGGATGACTCGTGCCTTGCGAGCACAGGCCGCCGCGCATTCTCCGCACCCGGTACAGCGGGCCCGATCGATCACGGGGATCCCGGTCGGGTCGCCGGTGATCGCTCCGTTCGGGCAGGAGCTCCAGCACTCGCCGCACCGGACGCACAAAGCCTCCAGGAAACCCAGTTCGGCCTTGGGCGAGATGCACTCGGGGTTCGCGCACCAACGGCACGCGAGCGGACAGCCCTTCAGGAAGACGGTCGTCCGAATCCCGGGGCCGTCGTGGACCGAGTAGCCCTGGATGTTGGTCACGAGCGCAGAGAGGTTCTGCCCGCAGTCGTCGGCTGATATGTCGGCCACCTCTTCGCCTCACGCGGCTCAGTCGCGCTACTGCTCGATGTCTTTCTTCTCGTACTTGGAAGCGATGCTGGTGTGAAAGAGGATTATGGGCTTATCCACCCTCTTGTATACGAGAGGGCAGTGCACCAGGCCTTTCGGGATGTATACGGTCGTGGGTGAGTCTATTTGGTGCATCTCCCGCTCCTCGCCCAGGCCGATCTCGATTTCGGCTGGAAGCCCGTTCATGTCCTCTGGGTCATAGGAAAAGAAGGTCAGATACATGTCGAAGTCATGGGAGTGCGGGAACTCCTCCATGATGCAAGGCGCTTGCACGCGAGTGATCATGAAGGTCACGTCAGTCTTGTAGTCCTTCTCGCCGATCCACTCCATTGTCGGCCAGGGCTCCAGTTTCTCCAGAACCTTGGGCACCACCAGCCCGCCGTATTTTGTCTCTGCCATCTGCGGAGCACCTCCTATTCCTCAAAGTCCTCTGATTGGACGCTTGCGACCACGCTGGTCGGGATCGCTGGTTACGAAGCGAGGCAAAACGAGGCGACAGGAGACGCCACGTCTGGCTCTCCAAGTCGTCCGCTTCGGCGGACAGTCGCCAGCCGAAACCCACTTGCCTCTCCCTTAACTGAACCTAGGAGGTGCGCTATAGGCTCCTGTTGGTTCCAAATATGGACCAGTGTAGGCCGATTGCGTGGCGCTGTCAAACGCCAGCGCTCCGGGCGGCGGGTGGCGGGGTTGCGCTTGCCGATCCGGGAGGTTGAGGGCTTATCATGGGAGAACCGGTTTCAAGGACGAGCGGTGGAGGCCTCGATGGAGAGCACTGAGCAGTACGACTGCCTACTGGACTTGGTGATGAAGAGACGCAGCGTCCGCCAGTTCAAGCCTGACCCCGTGCCGGATGAGTACATCGCCAAGATCATCGAGGCGGCGCGCTGGGCTCCTTCGGGCTTCCACACTCAGCCTTGGGAGTTCGTGATCATCAAGGACAAAGAGGTCAAGGCTAAGATCGTGGCCGCCCTGGACGAGCACGGTCCCGCGATCAAGGACCCCGCAAAGAAGGACGTCCGGCAGAGCAGCTTCCGGGATGCGCCGGTCTTCATCCTCGCTCTGTGCGATTGGCGGGCCAAGGTCGGTCTGCCGTATTCCCCCCGCACCAACGAGGAGGCGGCCCCTCTCTATCAGTCCAGCATGGCCAATGCCTTCCTGTACATGCATCTGGCGGCAACCTCCTTGGGACTGGCTTCCCAGTGGTACACGGCCGCTTCGCGTCCCGGTGCCGAGCGCGCCATCAAAGAGATAGTCGTCATCCCAGAGGCCCTCACGATCTACGACATGATGGTCGTCGGCTACCAAGCGGCTCCGCCCGGTCCCAAGATAGTCCGGGAGCTCGCCGAGATGGTGCACTACGACGTGTGTGGCGTGGATGACTTCCGCACCGACGACGAAGTGGAGGCGTACGCTCGAGTCACCAAGGCTTGGTGCATGGGAGAGCACTGAGAGGGCCGGGGTGTAGGTGAGCCGTGCGCATATGCGGGCAAGTCCGGCGACACAGAAGTGGCCCATATACAGGCCAACTCTTCAAATGCCCCCGGTAGGACTCGAACCTACGCACGAGGTTTAGGAAGCCGCCGCTCCGCTGTCCACCACGTATCAGGGAGTGCTACAGAGTTCAATTGGCCCAGCCTGATTCGTCCATATTGTCCACTGAGAGCACCACGTATCATCTGGGTAGGCGGGTCAGAAGGCGGGGGTTCGGAAGCCGACGGATAGGAAGACCACCTAAGGGGGGAGGGGGCCGCACGCCTCGGATGCGCGCCCGCGCGCCCGAACTCACCTAGAGAGAGCAACTCGGATGCCAGCCGCGGGTTGGGCGTGGTGCTCGCTGGTCCAAAGAGCAGTAGCGATTACCCCACCCGCGGGAGAACCTCCAGCGGGAGGCCGCCCAGTCTTAGCCTTCTGTTCTGCTACTCAGCTGAGGCGGCGGCGGACCCACCAGAAGCAGAATCCTGCGAGGATGAGGGCTAGCCCGACGAAGACAGCTGTCTCCCCTGCTTGGAACGCCCAGTAGCGGGCCGCAGGTTGGTAGGTCACGAGAACGTGATAGGTCTCGGCGATCTTGTCGATGAGCCTCCCGGGGTCCGGCAGGGAGCCTCTCGTCCCGAGATCTGGGAAGACGCCGAGGTCCGGATTGGTGAGCACGTGGCCGGCCTTATCGACCAGCTGAGCCGAGTACACCCACGCGTCGGGGATGTGCGCCTCCGCGCCCGCGTGCACGTGGAGGTCTGGGGTAAGGTGCAGCATCTGGTCCACCATGCCGGACTTAAAATCCAGGCTCATCTGGGAGGGGGCCCAGAGGTGCGGCCGGACCAGATAGGTCACGCCCAGTCGTACGGCGATGAAGGCGACAATGGTGGCGGCCATGGCGGGCACAACGCGACGGATGAGCACCCCCAAGGTGACCCCCAGAGTGAAGGCGAAAACCGCGTAGCCGATCGGGGCGATGGCGCGCTCGCCGAACAGGAGGAGGTCGAAGCGGTTCAAGTTCACCGTGTCGATGGGACTCGACCACCAGGTCACCATGAGACTGAAGAGTCCGGCGATTATCATGCTCGAGAGACCGAGGAGGCCGAGCTTGACCGCCAGCCAGCGGGTTCGGGTGACGCTCTGGGTCCAGGCCAGGCGGAACGTGCCGGTCTCGAGCTCGCGGGCGACCAGCGGCGCACCCCAAAACATCCCTATGAGAGCCGGAACGGCGAGGAGGCCCCAATCGAGCATCAGAGGCGCGCGGCCGTAAAAGCCGGAGCGCGGGACGGTGCCTGACTGTACGATCAGGTCGGAGAGCCGAGGGCCGGTGATCGCCAAGACAACGGCAACGACTACAAGCAGACCCAGAGCCACAAGGGCCTGGGTGCGGAATTGACGCAGGGTAAGCCGGATCATCGCACGACCTCCAGGCTGGACTGGTGGACCTGGTCGCCCCGCTCTCTCTGGCGCATATAAGCAAGCACCAGATCCTCCAAGCCGACCTCTTCCACGGTCCACGTCGGGTCGTAGATGGGTTCGTCGGTCCGTACCAGGAGCGTGCTCTGTCGCTCGGTGTGAGTGGCCTCGATGACCGTTTGATCGGCGGGCAGTGAGCCGGCGTCGCGGCGCGGTCCGATGAGCCGTCGATGGGACGCCAGAAGCGCGTCGACTTCTCCAGCCACTCGTACCCGGGAAGAGACCAGTACGACCAGGTAGTCACAGACCCGCTCGAGATCCGCCACGAGATGGGAGGAGAGGACGACGCTCACCCCATGTTCGGCGACGACCTCCATGAGGCTTTGCAGGAACTCGCGCCGGGCGAGCGGGTCGAGACCGGCAACGGGCTCGTCGAGGATCATGAGCTCGGGGCGCTTGGCGAACGCCAGGGTGAGGGCGAGTTGGGCCTGCTCGCCTCCTGAGAGCTTGCCGGCCTTCTGAGAGAAGTCGAACCCGAGGTGTTCAAGCCGGCGTTCGGCCAGGTTGCGATCCCAGGCGGGGTTGAGCCAGGCGCCCAGTCGCAGGTGGTCGCCGACGGAAAGTGTGGCGTAGGTCGGCGTCTCCTGGGCGACGAACCCCACCCGTCCGAGCTGCGCCGGGCTTGCCGCGGGACGGCCGCCTAGAACCTCGATCGAACCCGAGGTTGGGGCAAGCAGACCAACCGCGAGGTGCAACAAGGTCGTCTTGCCTGCTCCGTTCGGCCCGACCAGTCCTACGACCTTGCCGGCCGGGATCGAGAGTGTGCAGTCCTGCAGTGCCCAACGTCGTCCGTATTTCTTGCCCAGGCCGTTTGCTTCGATTATCGCGGTCACGCTACCTTCTCCTGAGTGAGGGACCGAAACGTGTCCTTGAAGAGCGCCTCGATGCTCTCGTCGTCGAGTCCGGCACGACGCGCTTTTGTCAGCCAGCGGTTGAGGTCTTCTCGAAGGGGCCCTTGCGCTGCCAGGGAAGAGTCGCTGAGAGTCTCTATCACGAACGTTCCGACGCCCGGCCGGGCTCCCACTAGTCCTTGGTGCTCGAGCTCTCGGTAGGCCTTCAGCACGGTGTTCGGGTTCAACGCGAGGCGGCCGACCACGTCCTTGACCGTCGGGAGCTGGTCGCCCTTGCGGAGGAGGCCTAGCCGGAGGGCATTGCGCACCTGATGGACCAGCTGCAGATACGGCGAGACGCCGGAGCGGGCGTCCAGGTGGAACTCGATCATGCCGGCCTCGATTCATAGCGACTATCACTATAGTGCTATGAGACTATAACGCTAATTTAATATGGGGTCAAGTTCTTGAGGGCTCCGGCAGATGTTCTAGTTCCGGGCCGTAGCGCCCGCTTAGTGACGCAGAAGTGCAAAGTTCGAGGCCTGCCGATTGTCGTCCACGGCGTACTACTGAGTACTACCTGGTATCAGGTTGTAGCATAGAGGTTTAGGAAGACCCCATCCGGCCGTCCATGGCGTATCACTGTGTATCACTGCGTCCAAAGACGCCTCGGAAATCAGTCGATTTCGTCCACTGCGTATCACTGAGTGTTACCGGGGTAGGGGTCACGGTAGGGGTAAGCGTAGGGCGGTAGGGTCAAGCGTAGGGTCTAGAGAGTTCCTGTGCAGAGAGAGGGGGGAGGGGGCCTCAGCCCCCTAACGCTCGCCCGCGCGCCCGCCCTCCCAGTATCTGACAGGCTCCAACTACCGCTGAGTGTCCTTGCAGGTCGGGGAGCGAGCACTAATCCTTGACAGCGTCTCCTACCCGTCCGACTGGAGAACACGTCATGTGCGAAGCCTGGACAAGGAACAACGAGACCGGCGACGGGATCGACCTGAGGGACGACGAGGCTTGGCGGACGGCCTTGTCCGGCGAAGCCTAGACCTACGCTTCCCGCTCACTTCTCCGAGGTGTGCAGTCAAGGCACCGCCGTGACCCTCAAGATTTCTTCTTGTCCCATGTGTCGGGGATTTGACGCCCTCGCGCGTGTATATGTCGAAAGCAGGACAATAGGGATGCCGAGATGGGGCTGGCCAAGGTGCGCACGGGCGGCAAAACGTTCTTGAAGACCGGGAGCGTGACCGGTTTGAGCGACTGGCCGTTGAGCGATGGCAGAGTGCGGGGGCACGCACGATACGCCTGCCCCGAGGACGTGTACGAGCATGACCACGACCGCCTGGTCCAGGCGCTGACCGTCGTGGCCGGCAACAGAGAGACGGCTGCCGACGCGGTCCAAGAGGCCTTCGTCCGCCTTGTCCGTGACTGGGGCCGCGTGGCGGCTTACGAAGATCCGGCTGCTTGGGTACGACGAGTGGCCTTGAACCTGATCCAAGATCATCGACGCGCGATCTGGAGCCAAGCCAGACTCCTGCTCCGGATCGAGCAGCCGCCTGGCGTGCCAGAGGAGATCCGCTCGTTCGATCCGGAACTGTGGCAGCGGGTGAGGATCCTGCCCGCGAAACAGCGCACCGCCGTTGCCTTGCGCTATGTGGGTGACCTGACTCTGCGCGAAGTGGCCGAAGCCATGCACGTGTCGGAGGGGACGGTCGACCAGCACCTGCGCCGGGCCCTGCGGGCGCTGCGAGAAACACTGGAGGGGCAGCCATGAACGGCGACCGGCAACTAGAAGAAAGACTGAGGCACCTCGCCTGGCCGGTGGAACGAGGCACGGGATGGGTCGGCATCGAAGCGCGGGCCGGCGGGCGGAAGCAACCCTCCGCGTCCAGGCGCAGGAGCCGCCTGCGCGTCGTGGTCTTTGCCTCTATCGCCGTCGTGCTGGTAGCCGCCGTTGCCATCGGGGGCTTCGCGGCCGCGCAATACCTCGGGCGGCCGCACTTCGTGCTGGCGATCACCGACGACACCAACATCGGTGCGGACGCTCAGACGCCAGCTGGCGGAGCCGGCGGCGGGTCGTGGCAGCGGCTGCCCGTCCCGATCGAAGGCGGCACTGTCAACAGCCTGATCATGGACCCTAGCAACCCCTCAATCCTCTACGCCGGAACGTCCCAGGGTCTGTTCAAGTCGACCGACGGGGCCGCAAACTGGAGTCGACTCTCGCTGCCAATGGGTGTGTTCACAGTGGCCGTCGACCCCGCTTCTCCCCAGAGCATCTTCGCCGGCACGGTATCACCCGACGGTGGGGTGTCGTACTACAGGTCAGATAATGGCGGCGACACATGGAATCCCTTTGGCATTGCTGTCGGGCGTGGCTTGGGCCCGTTCATGTTCTTCGTCGGGTTCGACACTTCGTCTTCTCCGTCGACGATCTATGGAATGGGCCGCCGCGACAACGTGCAGTTGTGGCGCTCGACCGATCGAGGCGAGACCTGGACCCCGCTGAGCGCCGCGGAACAAGACGAAGTCTCCGCGAAGCTCGACCCTGCTTCCTTGTTGCCTGCTGCCGCGGCCCAGGCTCTCAGGGCCTTTCTGGCTTCCTTCGGGGGTACCGTGACGGACGCTGATACCGGCTCCGCGCTTGAAGTGATCGCGGACCCCATCATAGACCCAAACCATCCGTCGAGTTTCTACGCGGGCACCGTGGATGGTGTGTACAAGTCCGCCGACGGCGGCAAGACCTGGGAGAGGGCCAGCGCCGGTCTGACCGGCCGTTGGGTGGGAAAGCTGGTGACCGATCCAACGTCACCGGCTACCCTCTACGTAGCGACCTCAGGGGGCATCTGCAAGTCAGACGATGGCGGAGCGACGTGGAGCACGATCCTGGCGGGTCAGGGCTCAGTAGTCGACGCGCCTTCGTCTCCTTCCAGGCTCTACGCATGGACCTCGGGCGGGTTCTTCCGCACCGACGACGGCGGCCTGAACTGGACGCGGCTGGAAGGCAGGGGCCTGCCTCAGCTGGAAAGGTCGGACGACCCCTTGACCGGCTCTGAGCCGCTCAGCGAGCTGGTCCTGGTGGCCGCAAACGATCCAGACACCGTGTTTGCGGTTTCTGGTACGACAGGCCGCCTCTTCAAGTCTACAGACGGCGGGACCACCTGGACCCAAGTACTCGACGGCGTGGAGGCCGCCGGCGCTGAGGACGCGGTCGTAGCCGATCCGCAGAACCCGTCCACCCTGTTTGCCATCTCTTGGACGGACACCGGGCTGTCGGGCACAACTGCGAGTCTGTTCAAGTCCACGGACGCCGGGGGCACATGGACGGTCGTTGCTCCCGAGCAGTGGGTGGGCTTTCCGGTCACCGATATCGCGGTGGATGGGGGCGTCCCCCCGATCGTATACGCAATACAGTGGCGCGATATCGCCTGGGGCCCGTGCTCGGTCTCCCGCTCGCGCGACGGGGGGGCCACCTGGGAGAAAGCGGAGCTCAGGGGCCTCGCGCGGGGTCTCTGGCAGCTTCGCTTCGATCCCCGGTCCCCCGACACGCTCTATGCGTTCACGAGCTCGCTTACCAGAGCGCTGAGCCGGAGCACTGATCTCCATCGCTCCACGGACGGAGGTGCGACATGGGAGAACATCACCGGCGCGCTCCGGGGATCACAAGTCTTGAACCTCGTTATTGACTCCGGCCCCGGTGGGACGCTTTATGCCACGACAGAAGCCGGCCTCTACAAGTGGGTGCCTGTGAGCAAATAACCCGGGGCCGGAAGGGGGCGCGCCGTGCAATCCAGGTCCAAATTGATGCCAAGGGGTGCAGTCAACCGATGCCTGCCGGGGGCGGCTGTGGCCCTCATCGTCGGCCTGAGCGGTGTGTTAGCCGCGTGCGGCGGCTCAGAAACTCCCGCACTGCAATCCTGAATGTCAGAAAGGGAAGGAGAACGTCGTGGAAGGCAAAGTCATGCGGAGCAGCAGGGTCAACCGGTGGTTGCTGGCCGCGGTGGTGGTGCTCGCCGCGGTCTCAGCAGCAGTGAGCGCGTGCGGCAGCGGGAGCGGTGGTCAGGGTCTCTTCGACAAGGCCATAACGGCCTTTGCCTCCAACGATGTCGCCATGGCCAAGGAAGCCTACGCAGGCGACGCCGTTATCCAGTGGCCGGAAGGCAGCGATCCCGCCGTATCTAGCGGCATCGATGCCATCAGCAAGATGGCAGCAGACTATCCAGTCGACCCCGTGCGGGTTGGAGACGCTACATTCAGCTATGTTCCGTCCGCCAAGGACATCGGACTCATGACCGGAGCCTACCAGGGCGCGCGGTATGTAGCCGCTCCGGTAACCGTGGGCCGCGATCTCTATATGGTGGTGATGGAGATCCGTGACGGGAAGGTGGCCAATCAATGGGTTTCGTACATGTTTCGTCAGACCCCATAGATAGCCCGCCGGTCAGGCGTCCATAGCGTGTCACTGAGTGCTACCGAGTGTCAGGTTGTAGCATAGAGATTTAGGAAGCCGCCGCTCCGCTGTCCACCACGTATCAGGGAGTGCTACTGAGTCCAATTGGCCCGGCCTCAATCGTCCATATTGTCCACCGGGTCCACCAGATATCACCTAGGTAGGCGTGCCAGAAGGCGGGGCTCGGAGGCTGAGGGATCGGATAACCGCCAAAGAGGGGGGGGGCCTCAGCCCCCTAACGCTCGCCCGCGCGCCCGCCCTCCATGCATCTGGCCACAACACGCGCGGCACCGTTCATAGGACGGTACCGCCCTCGCCGTCCGTTTCAAAGACAGACAGTTCCATGGCCGGTACCTGACCCCTGTTGGCCGGATTGAGCACCAGCGCAACGCTGAGCGCATAGGTGCCGTTGGTCTGCTCGCCCAGATCGACGACCCTCCCGACCCGTCCCCGGGTCAGCAGGCGCACTCTCGGGCGGTCAAGGGGCTGACCAACGGCCGGAGGCTCGCAGACGACCCCCAAGTCTCCGTCGTTGAGGCTAACGAGGGTACCCGGCGGATAGAGCCCGATCATCTCCACGAAAAGCTTCACCAACACCGGATCGAAGTATGTTCCCGCGTTGGTGATCAGGTAACTCACCGCCTCGTGAGGAGTGAAGTTCTTGGGTCGATACGGTCGAGCGGTGGTGAGTGCGTCGTAGCGGTCGGCTATGGTCACTATGTTTCCGAAGAGAGAGACATGATCCTTTGTCTTGGTCGCGGGATACCCGCTCATGTCGTAGTTGAGGTGATGCTCGTAGGCCACGACAACCGCCCTCATGCTCGGCGCGCTCAACCGCCGCGCGCCAAGGACAGCACGGGCAGCAATGATTGGGTGTGTGCGCATCTCTTCCCACTCTTGGGAATTCAGAGGTCCAGGCTTGTGTAGCACCTCAGCGGACACTTCCAGCTTGCCTGCGTCGTGCAGGAACGCGGCAAGGCACAACTCTCCGAGCCTCGATTTGCTCAATCCCAAACGCTGTCCAAGGAACACCGAAAGGATGGCCACATTGGCCGAATGCGAGACCAAGTTGCAGTCGAACTCCTTGATCGTGGTCAGCGCGAGCAGCGATCGGGGGTCCTCGAGGATATTGTCCACGACGGCCTGTGTCACGTGTCGAGCCAGGCGCATATCGCCGTGTTCCGCACTCTCGGCTCTCGCCCGCAGCTTCTCGCCGACCTGCACCGCCGCTGCGTACGACTCCACGGGAGCGATTGCGTGAGAGCCGCCACCTGCGGTGTGGAGATCTGCGTCGATGTGTGCGACGCCCCGCCCGCGCAGAAGGGCGGTCAGCTCGTCCGGCCCATCGCCGCGTTCCCGAGCGAGGACCAGGGCACAATTCACCAACTCCGGTTCCGAGACGCCCGAATGGAAGGTGAGCGAATTGATCCCCCACTTTTCGAACACCTGTGTCAGAAAGCCAAATCTCTCGATCGTCAAAACGGAGGCGCGGACGCGCGCCGCACCCACGAAGACGCAGTGGCTATGGACACCGATCCTTACGGACCCCCCCTCCTCGGTCCTCGCGGCGAGTTGCGCGCCCAGAATAGAGCAGACCTGCCGCATCACCGCGTTCTCGGCATCGTAGTAGGCGGCCGTCCGGATGGCCGCAGCGAGATTGAGGGCCAGCAACTGGTCGTCGGGGGAGGACCGTACGGAGTGCGGCGCGTCGCTCACGAGTTACCTTGGGACGTCGTGGATGGTCGACTCTGGGCAGCTTGCGCTGCCGCTCGCCTGATTTGAGGATCGCCTGACCTAGCCGCCGCTTCGCGCGCGGAGTGGGCCGCCGGCCCGCGAACACGACCCAAGGCTAGGACGGCCGCGACGCGGAAAGCCAACGGCCGGGAGGATAGTAGACCCTTTCTCCAGGACCGGTCCAGCAGAGGGACCGCTCTCTCCTGAGCCAGCTCTGCGTAGGCCTCAAAGAAGGCTTCCATCTCCTCCGCCGTCAGCGAGGGAAAGTGGCGATCCCCGATATGGGCGAGTAGCGGCCCTTCCTGCCCCGGCCCCCCTTCGCGCCCAATGGCGCGGGCAGTCAGCGTGCGTACCGACGGATCGGGGTCCGATAGCGCCTGCACGAGACCTCTCAGAGCCGCCTGGCCACCCAAACGTCCAAGGGCGTGCACAACTTTACGCCTCACCCGCACGTCCGCATGCAGGAGCAATCGCTGCGAGTGGTCGGTCAGTCCCGTGTGCCCGGCATCCGCCGCCAACTGCACGGCATTTCGCACGACGTACCAGCGTGGGTCTTTGAGGAACGGCTCGAGGTCCCGCCAGGGCACTCCGGCCTCGTCCCCGAGTATCCCGAGAACCATCTTGCGGACGGTGCGATCATCGGCCTCGGCCAAGATCTCAAGAAGATACGGGAAGATCCACGGCTTGAGCCACCGAAGGAATCGTTCTATTTCCTCGCTCCTGTCCGTCCTGACCTGCCCGAGGTGTTGGAGGAGATGCTGGACATGATCAGCGGTGATGGCATCGATGGCAACCTGGCCGGCGAACCCAGGTGGGCACCAACCTTCGGCCTCCATCTGCCGCAGCCGCCCGAGCACGAAAGACGCTCCCGCGATGTCCTCGATGTCGAGAAAGGCCGCCACAACGGCCGTCAGCGACTGGGAGAGGACGACGTCCGTGGCCGTGATGGGGGCGTGGTCTGCTATCTCGAGCAGGACTTGGCTGAAGTCCGGAAGAACCAAGGACAGGCCGGCGACAGCCCGCTCTTGTTCTTCGATCTCTTGAAGCGAGAGCTTCAGACTCTCGCGGGTGACGTGCGTCGGCGTCACCTGGCCCATTTCCACATGCACCGGGCTTCCCTGGGACAACGCCGGGATTTGGGCTCCTTCTAGCCTACGTAATACCGTTTCTCGAAGAGCGTCGACCACCCCTTCCTGCAACATCTGCCCGCCGAGGAAGGGGTCGACCACCCGATAGTCGACATGACTGAGATCCCTTTCCCAGAGAGCTGTGACGAAATCGTGCTCCATGTCTGCCAGATCGTCGGCATGGGCGAGGCAATCCACCAAGGCCTCGATCTCTTCGACCTCGACGCCCGGGTACAGCGACAGGGAACGCACCCCGTCGCGAAACATCAAGAAAGCCAGATTGTCCCGACTGGTCTCATGCAAGTAGACAGTCTCCTCTTCAGAGGCCAGCGCGTTCTCATGCACCTCCAGGGCGAGCGTCCCCCATTGCTCGGTATAGCGGGCGGCCGCCGTGGACAAGTCGTCGAGACTCTGGCGCGCCGTGGGGTGGTCCGGTGGATAGAGGCGCAGGTCGCGGTACGCCCGATGGATCGAACTGCAGATGGCACTCGCCGCGACCTGCTGGGGAGACGTTGACGGACTTTGAAGCATTGGCCTGAGCCTTTCGAGGGTCTAGACAGTGTTCCTTTCGACCTTTCAGTCCGCGCTAGACCGCTCCGGTACCAAGCGCAGCAAAGCTGCAAGTGATTTGTTTGCATGATCTACGGCATATCCACGCAACTTTGTTGAAGCGGCCGGTGCGCCCGTCAACGCTGTTCTAGCGGACACCACGAAGACACCGGCGACAGCGCTATCCGTCAAGTTCGAGTATCCCTCCGCTAATTCGCGATACGGACCCTTGATGGCCTCGCGCCGCGAAGCTCATCCTGGTATGCCAATCGCATGGAATATCGGCGCGCAACACGGCAAAGATGAATCCCGCGCCGTATCACTGCCTATGGACTTCCCACGCTGCCCCTGGGAGTACACCCCGGGCTGGCAAGGGTTGACAGCAGCAGGGGATGGAGTCACCCGCGCAAGAACAGCCAATGCCCCCGGTAGGACTCGAACCTACGCACGAGGTTTAG
>CAWDXC010000002.1:0-64335 GCA_963806155.1 uncultured Actinomycetes bacterium | reverse complement strand
CTGGGGCATCCGCCTGGACAGCACCGGGAGGTGGATCCTTGAAGAACTGCAGCCGGGGTGAGGTCGCCCAGATCCTGTGGCGGCTGATGCAGAAGATCCCCACGAGCAACCTCCTCGCGTACGACGATTTCTCTGACCCAAACAGTGGATGGAGCGAAGCAACCTACGACAATGCCACCCTGAGTTACACGGACGGGTTCTATAGGATGTGGCACACGGCCGCGGAGCTTGCAACCATGTCGTGGTGGGGGCAGGAGTTCGAGGACGCCTACTGCGAGGCCTGGGCCTGGCCGACACCTGACTCGGGGGACTGGGAGTACGGCCTCGTGTTCCGGTCACAGGACATCAACAACTTCTATGAGTTGAGCGTAGAGGGCGACAACACCGCGCGACTTGGAAGCGGGTCGGCGGTCAGTGGATGGCCATGTCATCGTACGTCAATCTGCCGGCAGCTACCAATAACGGTTGGCGCCACCTGGAAGTGGTCATGGTGGGTGACTCGTTCACCGCGTACGTGGACGGTGTTCAGATCGGTGAGTTCACCGACAGCACCTTCGCGACAGGCAAGGTCGGATTCTACGTAGGGACGTTCGAAAACACCAGCGAGTTTGCCGTCTACTTCGACGAGTTCGCGGTCTGGGGCATCGTCTACTAGCGTTCACCGGTCTGCTACCCAGGCTTGGGCATCATTCCTCCGCGTACGCGGAGTGGTGGTTTGTTGCCGGGCGGCTGGGGGCACGGGGCGCCATCGCGCGACGAGCGGACTACTAGGGCCTGTGAGATGTTTCGAGCCCGACCGGTATGGGGGAGGTTTGGATAAAAGGCACGCATCCTCGGCGCGTGCGCCGAGGATGCCATGGTACGAGGGGTGAAAGGAGTAGCACTGTGACTCAACAGCAGAAGGAGACTGCTGCGATGGATGTCCTCACGCGGCTTGAACGGGCGATCAATGAACGCGATATTCGAAGCCCTGATAGCCTGCTTTCAAGCGGATGTCGTTATAGAGTACCCGGCACATCCGGCGCGGAACTTCCAGGGCAGGGATCAGATCTGGCGCAACTGGGCGCCTATCATGGCCGGGCTGGCGGATTTCAAAGCTACGCTTGTGCGTTCCTGCACCACGAAGGATTCAGCCTGGGCAGAGTGGCTTTGGCAGGGTACTCAGGCTGACGGCTCGCCCGGTGACTCAGCGGGTGATCATTCATGGGTTGGTGGACAACGAAATAGCCTGGGTCCGCTTCTATCTGGAGCCCGTCGAACGGTAGCGAGTGACTGGTGATGCTCTCCCTGAGCGACACGAGGGCCTGCGTCACACAACACGTCTCCCGGAACACCGTGGTGCTTGGTGATGGCCAGGTTGTTGGCCTCGGCCATGAACTAACCTGCGTGCCGGCTGGAATCCCTGAACCCTTGAAGTTCCCGCGCTGGTGGGTGTTTCCTGCGCGACCCCGTCCCTGCCTTCAGCGGTCCCGGAGTCCAGTAGAGCCAGGGGACGATCAGCCGCGTTCGCGGCAGCTGTGATCTACGTCCCTCGACCGAACGACCGGCTAGCTTCGTGCCTATACTGTGAGGGCCACTTGGTCAAACGACGGCAAGAGCGGGGGACTTCATGCAGAAGCGCAGACTCGGCAAGGAACTTACCGCTTCAGCGGTGGGGCTCGGCTGTATGGGGATGTCGGAATGCTACGGCGCCTGCGATGAGGCTGAGGCTGCCGCGACCATCAATCGGGCCCTCGACCTGGGCATCGACCTGCTCGACACCTCCGACATGTACGGCCTGGGTAGGAACGAGGAGCTGGTGGGCCAGGGCCATACGCGGACGGCGCGACGAGGTCGTGCTCGCCACCAAGTTCGGCAATGTCCGCGCACCGACCGGCGAGTTCATCGGCGTAAACGGCCGCCCCGAGTACGTCCGGCAGTGCTGCGAGGCCAGCCTGCGGCGCCTGAACATCGACGTGATCGACCTCTACTACCAGCATCGCGTTGACAAGGACACTCCGATCGAAGAGACCGTGGGCGCTATGGCCGAATTGATCGGCGAGGGGAAGGTGCGCTACCTGGGACTGTCGGAGGCCGCCCCAGCGACGATCCGGCGAGCATGCCGTGCCTATCGCGGCGCTGCAATCCGAGTACTCGCTGTGGTCCCGGGATCCGGAAAAGGAGGTGCTCGCGGGCCTCCCGCCGGGAATTCGGGGTGGGATTCGTCGCGTACGCACCCCTGGGCCGCGGGTTTCTAGCGGGCCGGTTAGAAGGCCCCGACGACCTTGACTCGGACGATTGGAGGGCGGGGCGCCCCCATTTTCGAGGGAGAGAACCTGGAGGCCAACGTGCGGCTTGCGGAGGCGGTGAGTGATATGGCGCGGCGCAAGGGTTGTACCCCCGCTCAGCTCTGCCTGGCCTGGGTGCTGTCCCGAGGAGAGGATATCGTCCCCATCCCCGGGACCAAGCACATCGACTACCTGGAGGATAATGTCCGAGCCCTGGACATCCCCCTGAGCGACGCCGAGTCGGCCGAGTTGGAGGAGATGTTCCCGCCGGACGCCGCCACCGGCCTGCGCTACCCGGCCGGGGCCATGAAGAGCCTCGGCGGATGAGGAGGGAGCGTCTCTGGATCGTCGCGTCAAAAGGGGGGCCCTGAGTAGCGCAGACGGAGAGGGACATCCGTGAGCCGCAAGAGATTCACAGCGACGGTGGTGCTCGCCCTACTCGGGCTTGTCGTGCTTGCCGCTACCGGCTGCCTGGCGAACTTTCCCGTGCCCACCACCACGCAGGACTGGGACCCCGACGCCCTGACCATCGAGAAACAGGTCGGGTACTCAGCCATCATCGCGGTCGGGACCATCGTCAAGATCGACGAATCCCGATGGAACAGCCCCGACGGAGAAGAATGGAGACCCCGGGAAGAGGAGACACTGCCCATCTTCTACACCACTTTCTACGTCGAGCCCACTGAACTCCTCAAGGGCACACCCGAATGGGACACGCCGATCGCCTTCCGGGTGACGGGCCGCACCACGGAGGGGGACCTTCACCTGTCTGAGGGTGACAAGGTGGTGGTCTTCGGCGCATCCGATCAGAGATACGGGACGGGCGGCGTCTATGAGCCAGCCGACGCCTACTGGCTCACCATGGAGAACAACTCCGCCTGGGTCAAGGAGGCCGGTGTCTACAAGAACCAAGGACGCACGAAGGACCCAGCCGAAGCGGCATTGAGCCTGCAAGCGCTCAAGGTGCGAGTGGCCGGGTTCGCTTCCAGCGAAACCAGCGCCAGCGCGCCCGTCCGGTGACACGCGGGCCAACGTCCGCGACAGTGCCGGCGGGGGCCAGTGCCCGATGCGCCTACGCGGCTCCCGGCCGATCCACCAGCTCCGACTCGACGATGGGCTTCAGGTTCTGCAGGCCGGGCCGGCCCGCACGTCAACGATGCGAGCAAAGGGGCGAACCTCAAGCTGCCGGTCCGCAACGCCCCTTACATCCTTCTTACGCCGGCAGGACCAAACTGGCGACACGAGACCCTGGACGCGCCATTCCAGGTCGAATCAAGCAAAGGAGAATGGACCATGAGATCCCGCTATCCCCGCATCCTTGTCTCGGCCGCAGTGCTGCTGACGATAGGAGCGGCCCTCTTCACCGCAGCCTGTGGCGGCTCCGACGACACCGAGACGACGGCGGCTGCCGATACGTCCACTACGTCTGCGGCTGAGGGCACCGACACGACGGCGGCCCCCCTGACCGGCGAGAATGGCAGTGCCGTGATGGCCGGCCTCGTCGACTACCCGATGACCTTCACGTTGCTCGACATGGATTACATGGACTGGGTCACTATCACCGCAGAGGGTCCCGCCACTGGTGAGGGGGAGTACGAGGGGGTCCTGCTGAGCGACATCTTCGAATATGTCGGCGTACAGCCGGACGCGACGACAGTGGTTATCACGGCGTCCGACGGCTCCACCGTCGAGATCGCCCTCGCCGACATACCTGGTGAGAAGGCCATCATCACCGTCGGCGAGAACGACGCCATGAACACCGTGATGCCCGGCCTCGACAGCGGCTGGGTCGAAGACACAGTCAAGATGGAATTCAAGTAGGCGGCGGCCGCACCGCCCGGGACGCGATCGGGCGGCCCCGGGCCTGGCCGGGCGACTCGGCGCCTTTCTCTTGGTCTGCCTCGGTTCGATGCTCCAGGCTACCTGCGAATGCTGCGCAGGAATTCGGTGACCTGCTCGTCGGTACGGTACTTCGCCATGTCGTAGCGGTCGTAATGGGTGAGTTCCGCCCGCTCCCTCACGATGCGCGGCCTCGGCGGGGCGGCCGCATACCCCAGGGCCATCATGTCGTAGATGACCAGGTCGTCCGGGATCCCCAGCAGTTCCATGATCAGAGGCATCACGTAGGGACCGCCGGCCGCGGTGGTCCACTGGCAGCCCAGGCCGAGAGTGGTGGCCGCAAGGGTCATGTAGAGAAAAGCGCTGGCGAGCGAGGAGTCGAAGACCAGCTCGCCCCGCAGCAACTGAGTGACCAGTGGGTATGACTTCTGGGTGCGGGGGTCGCCGCACACTACTACCAGCACGGGGGCGTTCTTCCAGCCCGCGTCCGAGACCGGGCGCGCAGCGGAAGCCCATCTCATGTCTTCCGTTCGCGTCAGTTCGACCTCGTGCGCCGGATAGGCCTGCACCTTGACGAAGCCGGCGATGCGGTCCTTGGTCTCCTGGTCTCGGACGACCACGAACTCCCACGGTTGGGAGTTGGTCCCCGATGGAGCCCAGCGGGCGACCTCGATGATCTTATCCACCAGCTCGTCCGGTACCGGATCCGTCGTGAACACCCTCGTACTCCTACGCGCCTGTACCAGCTCAAGAAGATCCTGGTATTCCATTGCCGCTCCCTTCGCTGCCTCGAGTCAGAGTCTCGAGCAGGCATCACGTGTCACGTTCGGCGCACCGGTCCAGGATACAACAGGCCTTGGTCGCTGAGCTCGCGGAATCCGAGTCCGATCGAGAAGTCCCGGAGGTTTGTCGACGCTTCACTCGGGCACTTAGGGACCATGGACGCGACCGTACCCGTCAAACTGATACTCGCGACCCGCACCGAGAAGATCGCCGACGCCAAGCGGATCATCGACGCGGCTCGCGCGCAAGGCATCGTCCTGCGCCTCCTGGGCGGCCTGGCCGTGCGCTTCCACTGCGGGTCGCTCGACTTCTGCGAGCGAGACCACGGCGACATCGACCTCATCGGGCACAGGCACGACGCCAACCGTATCGCGAGCCTCCTTGCCGATCTCGGGTTCCAGGAGATCATCCACGTGCGTCAGGCGACCGGTGGCCGCCAGTTACAGTTCGCCCGCGAGGGCCGCCATACTGACGAATGGGCCCTCTACAGGCAGCAGATCGACGACCATATCGACGTGTTCCTGGACACCTTCAAGATGGACCACGCCATCGACCTCAGCGACCGCCTGGACCTCGAGGACTACACCATCACGGTGAGCGACGTGCTCCTCACCAAGCTGCAGATGGCCAACCTGAACGAGAAGGACGAGCGCGACATCCTCACTCTTCTGCAGAACCTCGAACTCGGTACCTCCGACGACCCCGGTGCGATCGACGTACCCTACATAGCCCGGCTGTGCGCCCAGGACTGGGGCCTCTTCCACGACGTCGAGCTCAATCTCGCGCGCCTGAGCAAAAGGCTCGAGGCGTATGCTCTGGATTCCGGCGAGCGGGACCGGATACGGGCGAACCTCGAGCGACTTCAGGAGGCTCTGGAGGCTCGGCCGAAGACGCGCGCCTGGCGGCTTCGTGCCAAGATCGGCGAGCGCCGTCCTTGGCACGACACGGTCGAGGAGCAGTCGTAGGATCGACCTTGTGGGCCGTCACGAGAGTCGTCGTGTGCGATTATGGACCACGGAATCCGTCGGGCAACGCCAGGGAGTGCGATAAGGATGCTGATCACCGAGGTAGTCTCACGTAACGCGGACCTGTATGGAGATGAGGTCTGCCTGGTCGAAGTCAACCCGGCGCTGGGAGAGAGGCGGGAGATCACGTGGCGCGAGTACGAGCTCATGGAGACCAATCCGCACGAGCATTCCCGGAGAGAGATGACCTGGCGCCAGTTCGACGATGCCGCCAACCGGTTCGCGAACCTGCTACTGAGCCAAGGCATCGGCAAAGGGGACAAGGTCGCCATCCTCATCATGAACTGCCTCGAGTGGCTGCCCATATACTTCGGCATCCTCAAGACCGGCGCCGTGGCCGTGCCGATGAACTACCGGTATACGGCGGAAGAGATCGAGTACTGTCTCGGGCTCTCGGAGGCCCGCGCCTTCGCGTTCGGGCCGGAGTTCATCGGTCGTATCGAGTCGATCATCGACCGCATACCGAAGGTCGATCCCCGGTACTTCGTGGGCACCGACTGCCCCACCTTCGCCGATAGCTACAGCGAGTTGGCCGCTGGATGTTCGGCCGAAGCCCCCCAGATCGACATCTCGGAGGAGGAAGACGCCGCCCTGTACTTCTCCTCCGGCACCACCGGGTTCCCTAAGGCCATTCTGCACGACCATCGCAGCATCATGTCCGCGTGCGTCACCGAGCAGCAACATCACGGACAGGACCGCGAGGACAACTTCCTGTGCATCGCCCCGCTCTACCACACAGGCGGCAAGATGCACTGGTTCGGCAGCCTTCTCGCCGGGAGCAAGGGCGTCCTTTTGCGCGGGGTCAAGCCGGAGTGGATCCTGAGTACCATCTCCGAGGAGAAGGTCACCATCGTCTGGCTTCTCGTTCCCTGGGCGCAGGACATCCTCGTCGCCATCGACAACGGTGACGTGAGACTCGAAGACTACGAACTGGGCCAATGGCGGCTCATGCACATCGGGGCCCAGCCGGTCCCGCCGAGCCTCGTCGAGCGCTGGCAGCAGCACTTTCCCGGCCAGCTCTACGACACTGACTACGGTCTGACGGAGTCGGTCGGCCCGGGCTGCGTGCACTTGGGGATGGAGAACATCCACAAGGTGGGCGCCATCGGCAAGCCGGGCTTCCAGTGGGAGACCAAGATCGTGGACGATTCCGGCGCCCTGGTCCGGCAGGGAGAGGTCGGGGAACTGGCGGTCAAGGGCCCGGGAGTCATGAAGGGCTACTTCAACGACCCCGAAGCCACCGCCGCGGTGATGAAGGATGGCTGGCTCCTCACCGGCGACATGGCCCGCTCTGACGAAGAAGGGTTCATCTACCTGGTGGATCGCAAGAAGGACGTGATCATCACCGGCGGTGAGAACATCTACCCGGTGCAAGTGGAGGACTTCCTCCACCGGCACGACGCCATCAAGGATGTGGCGGTCATCGGCCTACCCGACGAGCGTCTCGGCGAGATCGCGGCGGCGATAATCCAACTCAAGCGCGGCCACGAGTGCACCGAAGCGAAGATCGTTGAGTTCTGCTCGTCCCTGCCTCGGTACAAGCGTCCCCGTAAGATCATCTTCGACTCCGTCCCCCGCAATGCCACCGGCAAGATCGACAAGCCGGCGTTGCGCAAGAAGTATCACGTGGAAAGCATCGTGGAGGCCCAGACGCAGCATTGAGCTGCGGCGCCTTGTGTTGTCCGCAGCCCTACGACGCGCTAGAGTAGCGTCCGCGAGAGGAGGTGACACAGCATGCATGCTCAGATGAAGACCTGACCGACCGCCACCATGTGCACGGGTTGCACAAAGCCATCGATCAGTGACCATCGACCAGTGACGGCAAGAGCCGTCGCCGGCGAGCGCGCTGTGGCCCCCTCGGTGAGCGGATAGGACCGACTTACTTTCTCCTTCAGGTACGGCCTCAGCGGGCTATCGACCCGCCGGCGACCGACCGAACAGGAGAAGATCGTGAATCAGGCGACGACAGACTACCGTCCCATGTGGGAAGCATTGGGACTGGACCTACCGGGGCACGACGCCCTGCTTTCCGCCATCCCCGTCCTCTATCAAGACGCCTACCTGAGCCAGACCGGACGTCCCGAAGGCATGTCCTACTTCGATTTCGTGATGAGCGAGATCCACGGCCTCAGGATCAGGGAACTCGTGGACCACAAAGAGGCCGGGGGCACCGTCATCGGGACGTTCTGCCTGTATGTGCCCGAGGAGATCATCCGCGCCCTGGGCGGCCAGTGCGTGGGGCTGTGCGCGGGCGCCGAGTGGGCCTACAACGAGGTGGAGCGCATCTTGCCGCAGAACACCTGCGCTCTCATCAAGTCCTTCATGGGCTTCAAACTGGGCAAGGTCTGCCCATACGCGCAGGCTTGCGATCTGGTGGTGGGAGAGACCACCTGCGACGGCAAGAAGAAGGCCTACGAGCTGTTCGCCGACCTGGCACCCCTGCACGTGATGGAACTACCGCAGATGAAGCGTCCGGAGGACCGCGTGCTCTGGCGGGCAGAGATCGAGCGGCTGATCGCCAAGCTGGAAGAGGTGAGCGGACGGAAGCTCACCGCGGAGGACCTTTCTGGCGCCATCCGCGAGGTGAACGACAAGCGCCGGGGCTTGCAGCGCCTGAACGCCGTCCGCAAGGCCTCGCCAGTGCCCATCTCCGGCAAGGACGCCCTGCTTGCTGTGCAGGTGGCTTTCTATGACGACGTGCCCCGTTTCACCGCCATGGTCAACAAGATCGCCGACGAGCTCGAAGCCCGGGTCGCAGCGGGCGAGGGCGCCGCTCCGAAGGACGCGGCGCGGATCCTGGTCACCGGCACTCCCATGGCCATCCCCAACTGGAAGGTGCACGATGTGATCGAGAAGGCCGGAGCAGTTGTGGTGATCGAGGAGATGTGCACCGGCTCCCGCTACTATTCGAAGCTGGTGGATGAGACCGCGAGCGATCTGCCGGGGATGATCGATGCCATCACCGACAAGTACCTGGACATCAACTGCGCCTGCTTCACTCCCAACTCGGGTAGGATCGACGACGTGATCCGCTTGGCTCGGGAGTATGAGGTGGACGGCATCGTTCAATACGACCTGCAGTTCTGCACCCCCTACCAGATCGAGGCGACATCGGTAGAGCGGGCGGCAAAGGCCGCCGGGATCCCGTCCCTGCGCATCGACACCGACTACTCCATGGGAGATATCGGCCAGCTCTCCACCCGGGTGGAGGCGTTCCTGGAGATGATCGAATGAAGCGAACGCCCCGATGACGGCGCCCCGGGACCGGGAGTAGCGATGCCCTCTCGCGTGGTCTATCTCGACAACGCGGCCACCAGTTGGCCGAAACCGCCCGAGGTGATGGCGGCCATGAGCCGACTGCTAGGGGAGGTCGGCGCCAACCCAGGCCGCTCCGGCCACCGCCTCTCGGTCGAAGCGGCCCGTGCAGTCTTTCGGGCGCGGGAGGCGGTGGCGGGACTGTTGGGAGTACCGGACCCCTTGCGGGTCATCTTCTGCGCGAACGCTACTCACGCTCTTAATCTGGCGATATGCGGCCTCGTAGCCCCCGGTCAGCACATTGTGGCTACGAGCGTGGAACACAACTCGGTCATGCGACCCCTGCGCGCTCTCGAGCGGGAAGGGACCGCGCTGACAGTGGTGGACTGCTCTTCGGAGGGAGTGCTCGATCCCGCCGCGGTGGAGCACGCCCTGCGGCCCGAGACGACAATGATCGTCGTGAACCATGCTTCCAACGTCGTGGGCACGCTGCTCCCGGTCAGAGAGATAGCCGCCATCGCCCGCGCGCGAGACGTGCTCGTGCTCGTCGACGGAGCGCAGTCGGTCGGGGCCCTCCCCATGGCAATGGACGACCTGGGCGCCGATCTCCTGGCCTTCACCGGGCACAAGGCCTTGTGCGGCCCGAGCGGTACGGGAGGCCTCGTCATCGGTGAAAGGGTCGACATCGGTCGCATGCGTCCGCTCATGCGCGGAGGGACGGGCAGCAACTCCGAATCGGAGACCCAGCCCGAGTTCCTGCCCGACAAGTACGAGAGTGGGACCCTGAACGTCGTGGGCCTGGCCGGGCTGGAGGCGGGCGTGCGCTGGTTGGTCGAGCAGGGCGTCGAGGACCTTCGCAGCCGGGAGGAAGACCTCACGCGCCGCCTTATCGAAGGTCTGCGCAACATCCCCGGAGTGGAGGTCAGAGGGACGCTCGATGCGGCCCTGCAAGTGCCGGTGGTGTCGTTCACCATCGACGGAATGGATCCGGGGGAAGTCGGCTTGCGCCTGGACGAAGAGTTCGCTATCGCGGCCCGGGTCGGGCTTCACTGCAGTCCTGCCACTCACAAGACCATCGGCACCTTCCCCGCCGGGACGGTGAGGTTCTCTCTCAGCGCATTCACCACTGTGAGCGACATCGACTACGCTCTTGGGGCCGTGCGCCGTCTGGCCTCCGGGGCAGGGCTGAACGGCGGGCGGGCGAGCGGCGGCGGGGCGCCCGGCGGGTCAACCGCCGCCGGGCCACCAGACGACGAGGATACATGAGTCCTCCGGCAGCCACCCACAGTCTCTTCCTGGTGCCGTCGGTCTCTCACGCGATGAAAGCCGAGGCAGCCCTGACCCGGGCCGGTGTCGCATGCACTCTCATTCCGATACCCCGGACTTTGAGCTCTCAGTGCGGCGTCTGCCTGCGGGTGAGCTTGGATGACCGCGAGCGAGCCAAGGAGGCACTCGCTGCGGCCGGGCTGCAAGTATCTGCGATACACGACCTCGACATGACACGGCCCAAAAGGGAGGCGGCACATGGACGGGCAACCACCGACAAGTGAACCCCGGGCTCATCCGGAAGACCGCGGAGCGCCGGAGCCCGCGCCGGCGGGACCACCAGAATCCGGGCCAACTGTCGTCGCCATCTCAAGCGACGCGATGGGACGAGGGGATCAGGAACTCGGACAGGTGCTGCTCAGGAACTACCTGCACGCCCTGGGAGAGGTCACGCCCAGACCGGACGTGCTCATCTTCTTCAACAAGGGGGTGATGCTGGCCGCTGAGAGCTCCCCTGCCCTCGCCGATCTCGGAGTCCTCGCCGATCAAGGGGTGAAGATACTCCTCTGCGGCACATGTCTCGGCCACTTCGATCTCACGGAGAAGGTGGCCGTGGGGGAGATATCCAACATGTATGCCATCACGGAGACGATGCTCTGCGCGGGCAAAGTGATCAACCTCTAGAGCGAGACCTCGACGCTCTCGAGCGCCAGCTTCCCTTCGACGAAATCGATCTTGACGATGCGAGCGGTCAATTCCTCGATGTCGCCGAGCAAGGAAGTCAGACGGACCCGGTCGCCTTCGACGGCGACCCGAGAAACGTTCTCCATCAGCAACGTGGCGTCCGCGTCATCAGCAGCCACGCGAACATATGCCTTAGCTAGACACATCTCAACCTCGCAGTGCCGCGAGAGCCGCCTTGAGGCTCTCGTTTGAGTCGTTCAGTAGATCGACCCCCCTCACCAGGTGGTCGTACACCTCCACCTTGCCCAGAGCCTCGGCACGGGCGGCTAGATCGATGATCTCGCCGGCGTGATCCCCATTGTGCTTCACCAGGTACTCGAGCAGGGCTTCGAGTTCCCGCATCCCACTTTCCATCTATCCACTCTCCTACGCATAGGACGCCGGAGCTTCCTGCCGCGACAGCATACACCCGTGTCGGGATATCCGTCGGTGGGCGCATACAGTGCCGCGGGCCTCCGAGCGGAGCAGCGAAATGCCCGGTCGCCTCCCGAAGGTCGACCGCCGGAACGAAGCCCATGCTGTAGACTTGACGTGGTTGACATGGTGCAGTTCGATACAGTCCGGAAGCCGATGGACCAGCCCCACGCAGTGGACAGTGACAGAGCGAGAGAGATCGAACGCAAGATCGCCGAACTGAAGGGGCGATGGCCCGCTCACTCTGCTCCGCCACGTATGTGGGAGGAGTTGGAAGAGCTAGAAAGCGAGCTCAAGCAGGCTGAGCAAGACGACGCTGAGGAAGCCGATGGCCGGTAAGCTGGCTCTCGTCGACTACAGTAGGTGCGATCCGGAGAAGTGTGGAGGCGGGGTGTGTGCGGCCGTTCTCGCCTGCCCCCGAAAGCTCTTGGACCAAGAAGCTCCGTATGAAGCCCCGATGGCAGACGCGTTGCCGTGCCGGGGATGCGGCGACTGCGCTCGTACGTGTCCTCTCAAGGCGATCAAGGTCGTCACCGGTTAGCCGTGTAGGGCGCCCGGCCGCGAGCATAGACCGGCCGGTGCCGTGCCCGACGCTCACGACCGTGCGGCGTCACCGACCTGTGACGCCGGACCTCTCGATCAACGCTTCAGCATGACCAGAGCGCACATCATGGCCACCGACCAGAGGATGTCCGGAGGCAGGTGCTGCTCGCAGGTCTCGTCGAAGAGCAGGTAGCTTCTCGCCGGGAACTCCTCGTCCTCTCGCCAGAAGATGAGCGTGATCGGCACACGAGGAAAAGGCCGCAGTTCCGCGGCTGCGTCGCCATACTGTCGGCGCTCGCCGCCAAACTGGGCGGCTTGCGCCGCGAAGCCTTCCGGGTCGTGAGCGAACCGGGCCGCGATCTTATCCAGCGGCAACAGGTGAGAGCCATGAAGGTATATCTGGCCACTCTTCAGCTCCGCGGGCTTGACCAAGCGGCCGCTCGGGACGATCTCCTTGGCGCCGAGAAGGTAATGCAGGATGGATAGGCGGGAGAAATAAGCAGCTCGGGCCAGTACGAACTCAGAATCGGCGCACGACCCCCTCATGGCGCGCGCCACCAGATCCACGACGACCGGAAAACCGAATACGGGGAGGACGTAGCTCTCCTCCTCCACCGAGTAGTCCGCCCCGGCGCGGGCGCAGACCTCCTGAGGATCGCAGGCCGCCAGAAGTTCCCAGGCTACTGCTTCCCCCTGCATGTCAGTCGGCCAGTCTCTCCCCGAAGGTCCTCCCGTAGTCGTGGCAGGCCCGCATGCCTTCTTGGGTGCCCACAAGGGCCTCTTTCAGATTAAACGCCCCCAGGTCGAAACGATCCATGCGGTAGACGTATTCCATGGTGTCGAGGATCATGGCCGGAGCATCGCCACTGTGTGTATAGGAGCCGAAAGCGCCAGCCAGTTTCCCTTCCAGTCCAGCCTTGCTCGCCACAAAGAGGAAGTTCTTCATAGGCCCGGCCATATCCCGATGATACGTCGGCGAACCGAAGATGTAGCCGTCGTAGTCGGCCAACTCTTCGGCGGACGCGATCTCCGAGGTCTTCTTGATGACCGCTTGTAGCCCGGCGAAACGCACGCCCTCGGCGATGTACTCGGCCATCTTCTGGGTCCTGCCGGTCAACGAGACGTAGGCGATAAGGACCTTCTTCATCTCACTCCTCCCTCAAGGCGTTGGCTGCGGTGGATCGATGAGGCATCGCGCGAACACGGGGGTCGAGACAGCTAGTACCCCGAGCGCTCTCTTGCTGAACATGGGCCATATGTCCCTCATTCCGGTTGCAGAAGCCCTATGGGGATGCCGTCCGGGTCGGCGAACATCGCCCAGAAACCGACTCCGGGGATCGCCGTCCTTGGCGCGATCAACGTGCCCCCAAGCACGATGGCCCTGGTCAACGTGGACTCGATATCCTGAACCTGGAAGTAGCTGTTGAGGGAGCAGGCCGGGACCGATTCAGGTTTGGCCATCAGAGCCCCGCCGGGGGTATCCCCCGTCTTGATCAGGGGATAGCCGGGGAACGTACCCTGGTCGAACTCCCAATCGAATACCTTGGAGTAGAAATCGATGGCCTTCGGCACATCGCTTACCATCAGTTCCCAATGAAAGAGCGGATTTGCCATCTCCCCAGCCTCCCCGGTTAGGACCGTGTTCCAATCGTTCTGATGGGCTCGCCATGGAGCGACGCTCCGAAGGCATGGTACCCGTATCGGGGTCTGACCATGTCTTCGCCTCGATCTTCTCTCCGGGCACCGCCACGCGACCGAGATTCATGAAGGTCTCCTCCCGGCGCTCGCGATCGTCCTGGCTTCCTGCGCGAACGGCAGTACCACCGTGACCAGCGTAGCCAAGACGCTTACAGGGAAGTAGATATCCCAGAGCCGGGCGCGCATGGCGCCCAGCCGGGCAGGAGAACCCGTCCTCCTGTCCAACGAGAGTTAGTTCTGGTCGGTCATTACTGGAAAGGAGCGCTGAAGGCCATGACGGAACGGCAAAGCACCGGCGAAGAGCGATCCGAGGTGTTCCCTCGCTCTGTGGCCGAAGCTCTCGGAGTCCCTGCCCATACTCTACGCGGCCGCTTGGAGTTTGAGAGATCGGGCCTGTACATCTTCCGTCGACTCTTCTCTGAGCTTTTCGGCACCTTCCTCCTGGTGCTGGTAGCCGCGGGAGCCGGGGTGGTGAATGCCCGCTTCGGCGGGAATGCGATCCCGCCAGCCGCGCAGGTGGTGGCCCCGGGACTTATGGTGATGAGCATCATCCTCTTCATGGGGGCGGTTTCCGGGGCCCACCTCAATCCGGTGGTAAGCATCGCCTTTGCCCTGCGCAACGATTTTGCCTGGAAGCGGGTGCCGGTGTACATCGCTGCTCAGCTTGCGGGAGCCGTTTTCGCCATGGAGATCGTGGTTCTTCTCCTTGGCAAGCAGGGAGCCGCCGGGCTCACCCTGCCGGGACCGGGTGTGAGCACACCTTTGGCCATGGGCTGGGAGATCCTTCTTACCGTGGGGCTCGTGAGCGTGATCCTGGGGACTGCTTCCGGCGCCCAGAGCGTGGGCTGGGGGGCAGCTATCGGGGTAGGGGGGTTTATCGCACTGGCCGGACTCTTCGGCTCGCCGGTGAGCGGAGCCTCCATGAACCCAGTTCGCTCACTGGGCCCGGCCCTTGTCCTTGGCGATTACACGTCTTGGTGGGCTTACTTGGTGGGGCCGTTCGTCGGTGCCTTCGTCGCGGTCGGTCTTGCCTGGTTGCTGAGGGGCCGGGGCGGCGGAATCACGGGGCGCCGGGCCGCTTCGGGAACCTTGGGGGATCTGTGGCAACCAGGACCGATCGGAACGGATTCCGAAGAGGTTCGATTGACAGAGGCGGCCGGACGACAGAACTCGACTCCGTGACACCGAACGTCGAGATCAAGACGAAGCCTGCCCACTGCGTGGAGCGTGCCAGTGGCTTCGAGTGATGAACGACAAGGCTGAAGCCCCCTTCAAGCTGGGTAGAGGCTTCCTGCGGTCGCATTGGCTCATGTTGGTCAGCTACGCGATCTCAGCTGCCGGGCTCGCCTACGTGGTATGGAATCTGCACCCATCGGAATTGAGAGCGGACCTGGCCGGCATAACCTGGTGGCTGGTCGCGGTGGCTGTCATCCTCGATATCATGCCCCGTGCGCTGCAAGCGGTGCGTTGGCAGTATCTGCTCAGACCCCTCACCGTCGGCTACCTCTTCGTGCTCCAAGCCATATACGTGGGCACACTCTACAGCGGCATACTGCCTCTTTCGACGGGTGACGCGGTGCGCGGGGTAATGGTGGCCCGGCAGGCCCGAACGTCGACCGCATCCGTGTTCTCAACGGAGCTCTTGGAGCGCACGTCCGACGCGATCGCGCTGGTCCTGGTCGTCTGGTTCACCCTTCGCGGACTGGCTCTTCCTCAAGCATTGCGGCTGGTCCTCGCCACCCTCGAGGTGCTCATAGGTGCGGCCCTTGTTATCGGTTTCGTCCTGGGGCTGCGCAAGGGGAACCTCGGGACCCACTTCATCTCCTGGGAGCCTTCGAGTAGGATCGCCCGCCGGTTCCAGTCCGTAGTCTTGAGCATCGCGGCCACCGTAGGACGGTTCACTGTCCGTGCCCTACTCGTTTCTGTCTCGACGGCCCTAGGCATAATCATTCTTCGGGTGGGTGTCCTCTGGCTGCTCCTTACCGCCTACCACATTCACGTGTCCTTCCTGCACGCCGCCGGCCTGTTCGCCATCATCATGATCGGAACGTTCTTGCCGAACACCCCCGGCAACATCGGTTCGTGGCAGTTCTTCTGCGTTCTCGGACTCAGCCTTTTCGGCGTAGAGAGCGCTCAGGCTTCAGGCTTCAGTCTGGTGGCGTTCGCAATCTGGACCGTCCCCCCGGTGCTCATAGGAGTGGGGGCGTTGGTCGTCTCACCATTCTCGTGGGCCGACTTGCGCATGAGAGGCAGAACAATGGGCGAGCGCCCGATGGAAGGCAGAAATGCGGGCTGAGACGCCCGAATCCGGCTGTGACGGCCCTTCACTCCGCCCAGCTCGACTACCCGTCCTTGGCAAGTCTCGCCAGGATCTCCTCGTTGATCTTCTCGATCCGCAGTATCTGCTCGGCCTGGTCCTCGAGCTGCTTCAAGATCTGTTCCGTATCCGCGAAAGACTTCTGATTGACGAGATAGTCGTTTTCCGCCCGGGCCTCCGAGTGCCTGCCCTGCAAGTTCTGCCCTACCATGAGAAGCGGCATCAACATGATCTGGATGACGTTGCTTATGAGTAGGTAGGCAACAAAGGCGGGAAAGGGATCGAAGGCATGCAGATGCAAAGCGCTCACTTTGCTCGCGAGGATGTTATACCCACACCACAAGACCGTCCAGCCGGCTATGATGAAGAAGAATCCCATCGTGCCGATGTGATCGGTGATGGCGATGGCCACCCGATCGAGAGCGGAGAAGCTCTCTGTCACCGCTTGATTGGCTGGCACTCCTTGCTTCGCCGCCTCAATGGCAGCCTGGTGGGCCTTTCGCCGTGATCCGATCACGTCTGCCTCCTCTCCTGGTACCGTGGAATCTCATGCGGGGCGCGCGAGAGGGCCCGACTCTGCAGGCCAAGTACCCTTATCAACGCTTGACCTCGTCTTTTTGGCCAAGCGGAGTCCGAACGCCGCGTGAGCTCCAACCGGCCGATGCTAAGATGAGCTTCGTCCCAGGGGACGGAACGAGTGCAGGCTATCACTTTTCGTGGCGGCGCGAGACGCTTCGCGCCTGGCCGGCCGGTCGCTTCGCCCGTCCCCGTGCCCAGTGAGCAAGGTAGGTATATGTCGGTGAAAGCGCTGGTCCTTGCGCCCTTCCACAAAGATGCCCTTGCGCAACTGGCCCAGGACGGGGAGGTGGTCTACGAGCCGTGGCTGGAGACCGAGGCAGATCGTGGACCCTGTCGAGTTGGGTGAGCGCCTCGCGGAGGGTGGATTCGACGTGCTGATCATCGAGGCCGATTTCGTGTTCGAAGAGACCTTCGCTGCCGCTCCCGGATTGCGTTTCGTCGGCGCGTGCCGCGGTGATATCGGTGAGCATGTCGACCTCGAAGCGGCGGTGGACCGGGGCGTAACGGTCGTGAACACGCCGGGCCGTAACGCCGTCGCCGTGGCCGAACTGACGATCGCCCTGATGCTGGGGCTGGCCCGCCGCGTGGCGACGGTCCATTCTGTGATCCAGCGCGGACAGTGGACGAGCGCCGTGGACAACCTGACGGCCTGGAGAGGCGTCGAGCTTTCCGGCAAGACTGCGGGTCTGATCGGCTACGGTGCGATCGGCCGCGAGGTGGCGAAGCGGTTGACTGCCTTCGAGGTGGAGGTCATTGCCTACGATCCGTTCGTCACGGAAGGCGATGCGGGCGAGCGCGGCCCGCGCGTCTCGCTGGTCGGGCTTGAGGAGCTGCTGTCCCGCTCGGATCTCGTGTCGATCCACGCCGCCCTGACGGCGGAAACGCGTGGGCTGATCGGAGCGCGCGAGCTGTCTTGGATGAAGCCGTCCGCCTACATGATCAACACCGCCCGCGCGGCGATCGTGGACGAGGGCGCCTTGCTGGAGGCCCTGAGCACTGGCCGGATCGCGGGCGCCGGGCTCGACGTGTTCCCCGTCGAGCCCCTGCCGCCTGATTCCCCGTGGCTGACGCTCGACAATGTCCTTCTCACCCCTCACATGGGCGGCGCCACGGACGACGTGGTGCGCCGCCATTCGGAGATGATCTTGAACGACCTCCGGCGCTGGCAGCGGGGCGAACGACCCGTTCATCTGGTGACGGGCTGAGCGGGGCCGGGCGGAGCTGCACGGGGGGATCGGCGGAGAGCCTATGCGAACGACGAAGCCCGCTTTCCTAGCCCTTGACGGCGGAACGAGCGCCGGGCGGGCCGCGCTCTTCGACGCCGAGGGCCGTCTCCTTGCCCAGGCCGTCCGCCCATGGAACTACGAGACCCCGGACGACTCCGCGCCGTGGGGCCGCGAGTTCTCTCCGGATCGCTTCTGGGCGATGCTGTGCGACGCCGGCCGCGCCGTTTGCAGCGCCGGACGACACGGACGGACCCTACCAGGTGGCCGCCGTCGCGGCGACCGCGCAGCGTCAGGCGACGGTACTGCTCGACGACGCGGGACATGAGCTGTACGCTGGACCCAACATCGACCTGCGCGGTGCCTTCGAGGGGTTGCGTCTGCTGAACGAACGCGGTGCGCAGATACACGCCGTCACCGGACATCTGCCCCCGATGATGTTCGCGGCGGCACGGTGGCTCTGGTTCTGCGATCGCCGCCCCGACGTGTGCGCCCAGACTGCTCACCTCCTGATGATGCCCGACTGGTTGACCTGGCGGCTCTGTGGGGAGATGGCCACCGAGCCGAGCATCGCGGCCGAGTCCGGCTTGTTCGATGTAGCCCGGCGGGTGTGGTCCGAAGAGCAGGCGGAAAAGGCGGGGGTCCCGCTCACCATCCTGCCGCCTATCCACTCGGCGGGCGAGCAGGCCGGTGGACTTCTGCCCGCCGCCGCTGAGGCACTCGCCCTAGAGCAAGGTATCCCGGTCGCGGTGGCCGGCACCGACGTCGGGTGCGGCCTGCTGGCGATGGATGTGACCCGTGCCGGTCAGGCGGGTCTGGTGGCCGGCTGGAGCGCACCTGCGCAGCTCCTCACAGGGAGTCCCGTGTTCGACTCCTCCTGCTCGCTGTGGACGACCTGCAGCGTCGCGGGCGCGCCGTGGGTGCTGGAGGGTAACGCGGGACCGGCAGGCTCTGCTCATCGCTGGGCGCTCGACCTGCTCTTTCCAGGCGCCGGCTTCGAGGACTTCGACGCGCTGGCCGGGCAGGCCCCGCCGGGCTCTGGCGCGACCCTCGCTCTGCTGGGGCCCCGTATCGCCGACTACGCCGACCCGCAACTCCTGTGGGGCGGCTTCCTCTTCCCCCAGGCGAACGACATACTGACCTGCGGCCGCGCCGAGCTCGCCCGGGCCGTGCTCGAGAACATCGCCTTCGCCGTCAAGGCGAACCTCTCTCGGGCAGGGTCCTGCGCCGAGAGCGCGGGGCAGCCAGGCCCGCCCGCGCTGAGACTCGGCGGCGGGCTGGCGATCAGCCCCGTGTTCGCCCAGATCTTGGCCGACGTGCTCGGGATGCCGGTCGAGGTAGCCGCGGTCCCATCCGTGAGCGCCCAGGGAGCGGCCGTCTGCGCTGCGGCCGGCGCCGGTTTCTATGCTGATATCCTGGAGGCCACCGAACGCATGCGTCAGCCGGATGTGGAGAGGCTCCCCAGACCGGCGGCACAGGCGGAGTATCTCGACGCCTACGAGCGGTGGCTTCAGGCATACGAGACGCTCTCCGGCCTCAGCCAGGCGCTGGGCTAGAGCGCACGAGCAACGAAGGGGAGGCCATGGTGGACTACGAGACCATTCGGGCGGAGGTGCTGAGAAGCGCCCAGGCGATGCTTGTGGAAGGCCTCACGATCGGGGACAGCGGTAACGTGAGCGCACGGGTGCCGGACGAGGAACGTCTGCTCCTCGCGATCACCCCGCACGGGCAGTACTACGATCTCCTGACCCCGGAGGATGTCGTCGTGGTCGATGAGGAGGGCGAACCGGTGGCCGGCGACGCCATCCCCTCGGCCGAGTTGCTGCTTCACGCGGAGGTCTACCGAGTCCGGCCCGATGTCGGCGCCGTGATCCACGCCCACTCTCCCATGGCCAGCGCGGCGTCCATCGTCGGCAGGCCGCTGCCGCCGGTCCTGGAGGATCAGATGATCTTTCTCGGCGGGCAGATCGAGGTCGCGGCGCACGCCATGACGGGCAGCGAGGACCTGGTCGGCGTGGCCATGGAGGCGCTCGGGGATCGCAACGCCTGCTTGCTCGCCAACCACGGCGCCCTGACCGTCGGGCGCGACCTGCGCGCCGCATTGTGCGCCTGCCAGTACCTCGAGAAGCTCTGTCAGGCTTTTCTCTTTGCCACATGGTGCGGTGAGGCGAACATCCTCTCCCCGGAGGTCGTAGCGGCCGAGGCCGCGTTCTTCCGTATGCGACGCTAGACCCTGGATCCCTGGAGGTGCCACATGGTCACGGTCCCCGCGTTCCTTCTCAAGCGGCTCTACGTCAAGGGTAGTCTGAAGCCCACCGCAGACGGCTTCGAGTTCCGAGTTCTCAACAAGCTCGGTTCGGGCTACGCCACCGAGATGCTGCCGGTCACACTGGACGGGACGGCGTTCCCGCTCGAGCAGAGCTACTACCGCCCCGACGACGGAGAAGAAGTCCTCTTCAGCGAGGTCGGCGCGGGTAAGACCTTGACGCTGGAGGTAGGGAAGGGCCTGATGATAGGTGTCCATGAGGTGCCCGCACCGGCGGCCGGACCGCACAAGGTCGGACTGGGCTTCGTCGTCCAGGGCATCTCCCCGCTCAGCTTCGAGGTGTCCGACGTCGTAGAGTAGCGCGCGGCACGTCGGCACAGCAGCCGCAGCCCACCCACTTCTCCACTTGGATCAGGCAGGAGTTGTTGGCCATCGCCGTCGAGGTCGGAGTCATGAACCGCTTGGGGGTGAGGATGTTCACACATCCGGCCCGGTTCCGTCTCGGCAGGGCGCGGGCCCCAGTCCAGCGCGTCCTTGGGCCGGCCCTCCGCGGACCAACGCAGTGCGGGAGTGGCGACATAGTCCTCCGGCACCGGCACGACGTAGTAGCCCTTCTTCTCGAAGTCCTTGCAGCTGATGACATTGGGCAGGTCGCTGGCGTGGAACATCTGCTTCACCCAGTCGAGTTCGGTCTTGCCGCCCATGGTGAACGGCCCAAAGACTTCCAGGCGCTGGGCCAGTCCCGCGAAGATCTCGTAGTCCGACTTGGACTCTCCCAACGGCTAGAAGTCTTCGATCGGCTCGTTGTAGACGACCTCGGTCAAGGTGATGTCGGCGTAGGGCAGGTCGCCGGTGGGAAGCTTCCAGACCGCTTGACCGCGGACGGGCAGGTTGAGCCCGGCTAGCCGGCCGTATTCCGTCATGGGCGTCGTCCAGGTGTCGAGCGTGTAGGTCCCCTTGCTCTCGCGATAGCGTTTGGTCACGAAGTTGGTCAGCCGGCCCACCTCATCGACGAAGAAGCGCGCGCTCACGCTCTTCCCATGGTCGGTGAAGGTCACATCGAAGGAGTGATCGTCCACCGCCTGCAAGGTCACGTAGTCGCTCAGCAGCGCTACGGGGAACCAGGTCATCTCGTTCAGGTAGCGCGTCATGGTGCCCTGGTCCAGCTCTTCGCCGCGAGCGTCGAAGATGGTGAAGAGACCGGCTACTTTGCCGAACATGTGGCCGTGTCCGGCCTTGTAAGTGTCGCTCCCGCTCACCACCCACAAGCCGAGCATCTTGAGGCGGGCCTTCCAGTGAAAGCCCGGCGGATCGGTCGTGTAGACCTGCTCGGCCCTGATGGGCATCCAGGGCCTGTCGGCGGCGAGGCGGAAGGCGCCCTCGTATTTCACCCGGACGGTGTCGATCCAGGGCTGTCCCATGACACCCGCATGTTCCAGATACCGCCGCGCCGGCTCTGGTAAGTCGTCCAACATGGCAGCTGTGACCAGCACCAGCGGGCTGTCACTCCAAACGGAACTTGTCGCCTTCCTTCTTGACCCGGAACTCCTTTTCCCAGACGGTCTCGGATCCCTCGCCCTTCTTCTCGCCTCGCGGACGCACCTTCAGGTTAACCTGCGCGCCTTCCTGCAGATTGCGGGCGATGGCGTAGCAGTAGAGGGTCGGATCGGGGTCTTGTTCCCATTCCCGAAAACTCAGGACGGCGCCCGGAGTCGCGGCGGGGCGACCGGCGATAGAACACTCAGCAGCCAGTTCGGTATCCCATTTCTCCCCCGGTTCAGGCTTCACCTGGAACCTGATCTCGACGGGAGCCAACGCGGCTGCCTCCGGCTCGAGGGGGTTGCTGAGGATCTCGAGCTCAGGCCACTTTGCCAACTCTGCCATGGTCGCACCTCCACGGATCGCGTCTGTCTTGTGTCAAGTACCCGGGTGGCCTCGTCGACCAAACGGTGGGTGCTCGATGACGCAGCCTCCGTCAGCAGGTAGGATGGAGGCATCGTGACCAAGTCTGCCGGCGGTCCGGCTTTGGCTCGGCCCCGGCGGGTCTCGGACAAGGGGGTTTCGTGAACGTCTCCGGCATCCTCGCCCATCCCGTTCCCGCTAGCTTCAACCACGCCGTCGCCGAGACGGCAGCCGCCCAGCTTCTCCGCAAGGGTCACACGGGAGACGCCGCCTTAGATACACTGTTCATCTCTTGAGAGGCGCGTGAGATCCGGAGGCGGGTCGGCCGATCGCCCGAATGGGCGGGCTGCACGGAGCCTGGCCTGGTGAGGTACTCTCTCCCTTACGAGGGGTTCGCCTGTCTGCGCACGCTCCGGCAGATGCGATCGCGCTCGTTCCTCGAACTGCACTATCATTTGCGGTTGGACAACTACGTATGACGAGGTCCACTGAAGGACGCGATCCGAACCCTTGGTAGAGGGACCCGCGTCTTACCGGGTGACAACCGGCCGGGGGAATCGCTTCGCAGCGTCAGTGATCGGGGCAGTCTGAAGGGGGATCCTGATGAAAGCACAGAGACTCGTCGCCGCCATCGCGCTGGCGACCCTGCCCGTCCTACTCTTTGCCTGGGTCGAACTTGTTTCTGTCGACCAGCCCGAGAAGATCCAAGCCGGTGCCACATTCTCCGCGACCGTGAGCGCGATCGGTCACCAGTGGCCAGGGCCTATCCCAGTCGAACAGGTCACCGACCCGATCCCGACCGAGGACACCACCTGGCTGAGGCTCGGAGTGCTCGTGCCGGAGGACTGGGAGGTGGCATCCGTCAGCTACCAAGTGAAGGGCATGAACAGAGTCGCTCTCGAGCCCGCTCTGCCGGACGAGCCGGCGCAGTACGACACGTTCCAACCCGCGCCGCCGGGGTACGCCTGGCAGGCCTTTGGGCCGGTGCAGGACGTCGTGGGGGAAGGCGTGGCCGTCATCTTCTCCGCCCGGATCACCGCCGGCGAACACACCGGGGTCTACCGGGTAGGGTACATGACCTGGCAGGGACCCTGGGTCACTCCGCTAGAGCCGGAGGGGTCAGGGGTCCAGCGGGCCGCAACCACCATTGTCGAGCCGGCGCCCAGCTACCTGGAGACCGAGATCACGGTCGGCGACGTAGGGCCGGCCCCACGGGTGACCGCCTTCGCACCCCCGGACGGAGCTGCCGACGTTCCGGTCGACAGCAACATCCGCGTGACCTTCGACCGGGACATGGACATCCAGTCCCTCCGCCAGGGGGGGCTGCAGCTCTACCAAGGCCCGGTCTGGTTCGTGGACGATCGACCCGACTGGGAAGCTGGGGCCCCACTTGACTCCGACTGGATTCCTCCCGACTGGCTCCCGTATCCGGTGCCCATCATGGTCTTCTACAACGCGGAGACCCGCACCGCGGTGATCGACCCGGTGGACCCGCTCCTCGGGGAGACGGTGTACACGGTCTTCGTGACGAGAGAGGCGCGAGCCGCGGATGGCGTTCCCATCGAGGTGCCGGTATCGGCGAACTTCCTCACGGCCTCCGGGCCGTGGGTGCCACTGTTCGCTGATGTGCCCTTCGATCACATCTTCCGTGAGGCCATCGAGACCCTGGCCCGCGCGGGCGTGATCGATGGATTCCCCGACGGTACCTTCAGACCGTACGCGCCTGTCACGCGGGCCCAGTTGGCGACGATGCTCGTGCGCCTGCTCGGGGCGCATACGCCCGAGCCGGACCCGCGACCGCTTTACACCGACATAGGCTCCGTCCCGGATGAGACGGCCGATTTCATCGGCGAAGCCACCAGGGCCGGCATCGTGGAGGGATTCCCGGATGGAAGCTTCCGGCCCAACGACACCGTCACCCGTATCCAGATGGTGAGGATGCTGGTGCGGGCGGCGCAGGACTGGCTGAGTCCGCCCCCACCTGGGTATGACGCCGGGTTCGCCGATGTGCTGGCCCTCGACCTCTCGTTCGTGAATTGGGCCCGCTACAACCATCTGGTCGATGGCAAGGCCCCGGGCCGGTTCGACCCGTGGTCGGAGGCGACCCGTGGCCATGCCGCCCGGGTGCTCTACGGGGTGTGGCTCACCATGCCGCAGCCGCTGGCTCTAGATCTGGACTAGGCGCGCTCGGAGCTATCGCTGCCGGCACTACCGTCCAGCTCACCGGCACTGCCGGCCAGCTCACCGACACTGCCGGCCACCCCGACGACGCAGGCGGCAAGACCGACGACGCAGGAGGCAAGACCGAGACCTAACGCCGGCGCCAGGCGGATTCACTCCCCGCGTGTCTCGTCCAGACGGGCCTGCTCGCCTGGGTTCCCTCCACCGTCCGCGACCGGGCTGCCCCGCTCGGTGGCGGGCCCGCCCCCCGGCGCCGGGGGGAGCTCCTCATGCCTCGGGCGAAGAGGAGCGCCATTCCGGCGAGTATCACGATCATCCCCACGATCTCGGGGACGGTGGGCTGCTCGCCCAGCGCTGCCCAGGAGGCGAGCAGACCCACGACCGGAGTGGCCATCGTACCCAGCCCCGCGATACCGGCCGGCATCTCTCGCAGAACATAGAGCCACAGGAAGGACGCCACGCAAGTAGCCATGATCAAGGTATAGAGGAACGCCCATATGAACTCACTCGTCCACTCCGGCGCATCGCCTTCAACAAAGACGGCGACCAGCACGAGCAGGATCGACCCGTAAAGGGTCTGCCAGCCGGTCAACGACAGCAGGTCGACCTCGTGGCGGCGCCGAAGCACTTTGACCACGATGGAACCTGCGGCCCAGCAGACCGCCCCAGCCAAGGCCAGCAGGCTGCTCACCGCGTTGTTCAGACTCCACGGTTCGATTATCAGGACCAGACCACCCAGCGCCAATCCCACCGAGATCCACTGCGACCCATGTAGTCTTTCGCCCAGAATGGGCCATGCCATCAGCAGGATCCAGAACTGCCAGGTGTTGGCGAGGAGGGCGGTCCGACCGGCCCCGCCGGTGACCAGGGCGGCGATGGTCAGTCCTATGAAGCCGCTGGTCTGGAGAACGCCGAGGAGGGCGGTGAGAGTCACCGCCTTCGGCCGCACGGGGCGCCGGAGGAGAGCCGCGAAGCCCAACAAAAGGAGAGCGCCCGGGAGTGTACGTAGCGCCGCGAAGGTGAAGGGTTCGCAGTATGCGACACCGATCTTGAGAGGCACCCAGGTGTACCCCCAGATCAGCGCGAGCAGGCCCAGCGCCACCACCGGCAGATAGCGAGATGACCTCAGCAAGCCGGGCCGCCTACGCCGCCGCGGCCGGCTCGTTTGACGTGGCCGGGCCAGGCAGCACCTTCCCGGGATTACAGAGACCGCGCGGATCGAAAGCTTCCTTGACGAAGCCCTGGGCCCGCAGATCGTTGTCGTCGAAGACCAGACGCATGGCATCGAGCTTCTCGATGCCGATGCCGTGCTCGCCGCTCACCGTCCCGCCGAGGTCGGCGCAGACCTGCAGGACCTCCATGCCCGCCGCCATGACCTTCTTCTTGTCTTCATCGTTGCGGCTGTCGAAGAGCAGGAGGGGATGCAGGTTACCGTCGCCGGCGTGGAATACGCTGGCCACCTGCAAACCATAGCGGCAGCCGATCTCGGCCACCCGGCGGAGCGCTTCCGGCAGTTCGGTCCGGGGCACAGTGCCGTCCGCCACCAAGTAGTTCGGAGCGAGGCGGGATATCGCCCCAAAGGCCCCCTTGCGCCCCTTCCAGAGCGCGGCCCTTTGCGCCTCGTCCCGCGCCACCGTTACATCTCGCACGCCGTTGGCCCGACAGATGGCCACGATCTGCTCCGCCATCTCTTCCATTCCGTCGGAGAGCCCGTCGAGTTCGATAAGGAGCACCGCGGCGGCATCCCGCGGGAAGCCGCACGTATTGGCGTCTTCGACCGCGTTGATCGTGTTGTTGTCCATCATCTCGAGCGTGGCCGGCACCAACCCGGCGGCCACGATGGCCGAGACGGCCTGCCCACCCCCCTCGATAGACCCGCAGACGGCAAGCATCGTCTTGACCGCCTCGGGCTTCTTGAGTATGCGCAGGATCGCCGCCGTGACTATCCCCAAAGTCCCCTCGCTCCCTACGAAGACCCCGGTCAGATCCAGGCCGGGCAGGTCGAGGCTCTTGCCTCCCAGCAAGACGACCTCGCCGTCGGGCAGCACCACCTCGATCCCCAGCACGTGGTTCGTCGTCACCCCGTACTTGAAGCAGTGAGGTCCGCCCGCGTTCTCGGCGATGTTGCCGCCCAGGGAACAGGCTTTCTGACTGGCGGGATCGGGGGCATAGTAATAGCCGAGAGGCGCGAGGGCGATCGAGATATCGAGGTTGAAGATGCCCGGCTGGACCACCATCCGCTGGTTGGCGAGGTCGATCTCGAGGATCTTGTCCATGCGGCCCATCTCCAGGATCACCGCACTCTCGAGTGCGATAGCTCCACCGCTGAGATTGGTGCCGCCCCCGCGCGGGACGATACGGATCCCCTCCCGAGCCAGCAGCTTGACCACCGCCGACACTTCGGCCGTGGAATGAACGAACACAACCGCCAAAGGCAGGGCCCGCTCCAGATACGCGTCGTACTCATACGTTTGAAGGTCGACCATCCGGTCGAGCACGTTCTTGTGCCCGACGATAGTTCGCAGTTCCTTCACGAGCGCTTCGGACACCGGCTGCCCCCTGCAACGCGGCTGCTCCCTGCAACGTAGGCTCCCTCCCCTGCTATCTTAGCGGAGCTCGAATGAGCCTGCGAGACAAACGGCGGCAGCGGCCAGAGACGGCGGCCGGTCGCCGCCGAGAGACAACTAGGAGGCCAGGGATGCCAGAGGGGCTGAATATCCATGATTACCACGACCTTGATCCGGCGGTCCGCGTGCTGATGGGTCCCGGACCGAGCGACGTCCCTTCGCGGGTGCTGCGGGCCATGGCCGCCCCCACCCTGGGGCATCTGGACCCGGACTTCCTCGAACTGATGACCGAAACGCAGGCGCTGCTGCGGGCGGTGTTCAAGACCGAGAACGCGCTCACGATACCCGTCTCCGGCACCGGCAGCGCCGGGATGGAGGCGTGTTTCGTCAATCTCGTGGAGCCTGGAGACCAGGTGGCCATCGTGGTCAACGGGGTGTTCGGCACCCGCATGGTCGACTGCGCCGGCCGTTTGGGGGCGCATGTCATCCCTATCGAGGCGGAATGGGGCCGGGCGGTCACGCCTGAGGCTGTAGCGGAAGCCTTGAGGAGCACAGAGCCCAAGATCCTGGCCGTGGTCCATGCCGAGACCTCCACGGGCGTGTGCCAGCCGATGGCCGACATCGTCGCCATCGCGAAGGAGAATGGGGCGCTCATGATGATGGACTGCGTCACCTCCCTGGGCGGGGTCGAGGTGGCCCTCGACTCCTGGGGGATAGACGCCGCCTTCAGTGGCACGCAGAAATGCCTGTCCTGTCCCCCGGGCCTGGCTCCGCTGTCGTTCAATGAAGAAGCGGCGGCGAAGATGACGGCCCGCAAGACCAAGGTGCCCTCGTGGTACCTCGACCTGACCATGGTCGGCGACTACTGGGGGGCGCAGCGGAAGTACCACCACACAGCGCCCATCAACATGATCTACGCCCTGCGGGAGTCCTTGCGCATCATCCTGGAGGAGGGTCTGGAGGCCCGCTTCGCCCGGCACCGTCTCAACCATGAGGCCCTGGTGGCCGGGGTCGAAGGCATGGGGCTCGAGATGCTGGTACCTCCCGCCGAACGTCTGGTCTCGCTCAACGCGGTCTGCATCCCCGAGGGAGCCGATGATCTCGGTACCCGCCGGGCGCTGCTCAAGCAGTTCGGGCTGGAGATCGGCGCAGGGCTAGGCCCGCTGGCCGGTAAGATGTGGCGCGTAGGCCTTCAGGGCCACTCGTCGACCGAGCGCAACGTGAGGCTCTTTCTCACGGCCCTGGAGTCGATCTTGAAGGCCCAGGGCGTGGCCGTGCGACCTGGCGGCCCCGAGGCGGCCGAGGCCGTGTACGCGCGCTCGCGCTGAGGCCGGGCCGAAGAGGTCGCGAGACAGCGAACCGCTTTGAACGCTTCGCGACCCTGGGGAAGGAGCTGGCTTGAAGATCGCGGCAGTGACCCCAGACACCCTGCCCGCAGTCGCAGTCGACAGAGGCAGCCTTGCCCTAACGTTCCTCGATGAACGCTGAGACGTAGTCGTCGTGCTTGATGGCGTCCAGGACCTTGAAGTACTTCTCGCTGCATGGCATTTCTTTCACTTCGACCATCGCAGGCCTCCTTCCCTACGCCGTCCTCGTGACCTCCTCGACCCGGTACTCGACCATACGGCGGATCAGGTCCGTGGGCATCGGTCGACTCAGGGGAAACTGGACCGACCCTTTGCCGCGTTTGTAGGACCGGAGTTCCTCTTCGAATACCTCCCCGACCGTCGCCGCTCCCGGATAGAAGCCGACGTGCTTGGCGTAGCCCGCAAAGTGCACCAGGTGGCGGCCGTTCAGGTCGAAGGTGGGGATGGCGTAGCTGATCCGCTCGGTAGCTTCGGGCGCAGCTGTGCCGATCACAGTCCGTACCTCTTCCAGCGCCTCCTGGACCTCGGGAGAGAACTCCGCTATGTATTCGTCGATGGAAGTGGCAGTCGATCTCTTTGCCATCTCATGCGCCTCACTTTCGGTCGCAGCCCGGCCGGTCCTCTACGCGCCAAGCGGCCGCCGGCCAACAAGGCCTGGACATAGCGATGACTATGTCCCATTGTGGCTGTAGCCGGATTCTAACGCGTTCCTGAAGGTCGAAGGGGTGATTATCGCTACCCCTTCCAAGTGGAGCGAACAGGCAGCGTCCAAGCTTGCGAAGTGGACCCAATTTGCTCCCAAACGGGGTATTGCTACACAGAGGGTCGGCGTATATGCTTCTTATGCGGAGTGCGTCAGGGCGACCGAGCGGGGCAGGGTGATGGACTGTGGATAAGATCGTACCGCGGTGGGAGTGGCGGGCCTTCGGGACCGACTTCGGGGAAGCGGATTCCCGCTTTGCCGCGATGAGCCCCGAGATGGTCCAAGAGAGCGACGAGATCTACCTGGTCTCCTCGGTCACTGACAAGGCTTTGAAAGTCCGCGCGGGCCTGATGGATGTCAAGTCGCTGGAGCGGGTGAACGAGGCAGGTCTAGAACAGTGGCGGCCCGTCTTGAAAGCGGAGTTGCCGCTTTCCTCCGAGGACGCCGAGTGGGTCTGCGGGGCGCTGGGGGTAGATCCGAGGCCCCGGGGCAAGGAGCGCTACACACTTGAAGAACTGGTGGATGAAATAGGCGCCTCAGGGCTGGAGGTTCGGGCGGTCCCCATCCACAAGAAGCGCCTGCATTACACCGTCGGCGAGTGCATGGCCGAGATGGCCGAGGTGCTCCTCGAGGGCACGAAGTCGCGGACCGTCGCCATCGAGTATCAAGACCCTGACCGAGTGATCGCCGTGGTGCGGGACCTCGGCCTCTCCGCCCTTGAGAACACCAGCTATCCGCGATGGCTCAGCGCCGCCGCGGGGCTCGAAAGGTGACCGGGAGCCCATGCCGGTCTTCGCGGTAATAGACGTCGGGACCAACTCGGTCAAGTTCCACATCGGGGAACGCCTCGAGGACGGTTCGTGGCGCACGCTCGTCGACAGGTCGGAGGTGACGCGCCTCGGGGAAGGCCTGCGAGAGGGGGGCGATTTCACCCCCGCCGCTATCGAGAGGACCGTCGAGGCCATCGCGGGCATGGCCGAGGAAGCCGAGCGCTACGGTGCGTCTGCACTGGCCGCGGTCGGGACGATGGGCCTGCGCATCGCGCGGAACTCGGATGCGGTCATCGCCGGCGTGCGCGAGCGCTGTGGCGTAGAGCTCGAGGTGATACCCGGCGAGGAAGAGGCACGGTTGGCCTACATCGCGGTGGTCTCCGATTTGGGCCTGGCCAACGGCAGTCTCGTCATCTTCGACACCGGAGGCGGCAGCACGCAGTTCACGATCGGCCAGGGTACGCGGGTGGACGATCGCTTCAGTCTGAACCTCGGCGCAGTCCGCCTCACCGAGCAGTTCGAGCTCGACGGCTCGGTGAACCCCGAGGGTCTTGAAAAGGCGATGGACGCCATCTCCGGCGAACTCGGCCGTCTCGATGACGTTCCCCGTCCCGATTCCCTGGTAGGCATGGGGGGAGCCGTCACGAACATGACCGCGGTCATGCACCACCTCGCGGTCTACGACCCCGAGGTGGTTCAGGGTTCGGTGCTGACGCGCGACGAGGTCGACCGGCAGGTGGAGCTCTACCGTTCCCGGGACAGCGAAGCACGAAGGGGGATCGTCGGTCTGCAACCGCGTCGCGCCGAGGTGATCCTCGCCGGCGCATGCGTGGTCCGGACCGTTATGGACAAGCTCGGACGGGAGACCCTATCGGTGAGCGACCGCGGGCTGCGCCACGGCCTGCTGGCGGAGCGCTTCGGCCGGGCGGGCCCCGGGCCAGGCGGGCGGCCATCCGAGGAGGAGCGCCCGCCGGTGACCACCGACGCACACAACGACTAAGTCAGGGGGACGCACAATGGCACGCAAGAAGAAGGCATCCAAGAAGTCGGCCAAGGCATCTGAGGATCGCGCAGCCCAGCCCGTGGCCCAGCCGGTGCCTCCGGCTACTCCGGCTGTGACGGCACCGCCGGTTGCGGCGGGGACCCCCGGCCAGGAAGCGCGTGGCAAGCGAGGGGCCCCGCTGACCCCCGACCAGCTCACAGACCTCCTCCAGATCATCCCGGCTTCGGATAGCATAGAGTTAAAAGTCACCGTTCCCGAATCCAGCCACCGCTCGACCATCGCGGCACTCCAGATGGACCCCCTGGATGCACAGATCCGACAGGTCTTCTTCTTCGACACCCCCGACCTAGCCCTCGACCGGGCGGGAGTGGTGGTTCGCGCTCGCCGGATCCAGGGCAAGGGAGGCGACTCGGTCGTCAAACTGCGGCCGGTGGTGCCCCAGGAACTGCCCGCCGACCTGCGCACGTCGCCCGCATTCGTCGTCGAGGTCGACGCCATGCCGGGCGGGTTCGTCTGCTCGGGAACGCTCAAGAACCGTGTGGATCCTCAGGAAGTAACAGAAGTGGCCGCAGGCCGGGTCCCACTACGCAAGCTTTTCACCAAGCAGCAGCGGGCTCTCGTGGCCGAGCACGGGCCCGAGGGCATGACGCTCGAGGACCTCTCGGTGCTGGGGCCGATCTTCGTCCTCAAGTTGCCCTTCACCCCCGCCGGTCTCAAGCAGCGAGTGGTGGCGGAGATGTGGCTCTACCCTGATGGAAGCCGGATCCTCGAGCTTTCGACCAAGTGCCTTCCGTCGGAGATCATCACGGTCCTGGCCGATACCCGACGCTTCCTGGACGAGCGGGGGATCGACCGCAGCGGCGACCAGCAGGCGAAGACGAAGCGTGCGCTGACCTTCTTCGCGAAGGAGTTGAAAGCGGCCTCAGCCGATAAGGCCGAAGCTGCGCCGGCCGACTGACCCGCGCGGGGGGCGACTGACAGGCGGAGCGCGGTCTCCCCGGCAGAGGGCCCCGGGGCCCTGGAGGCCGGGGGCGGCCCCGTCGCTACGCGCTCTCTCTTGCCGCTCCCTCGTATAGACGTCTGATCTCCTGGATGTCCACGGACGGTGCCGGGAACTGCATCTTGAGCGATGCCAGCGTCTCCACGAGAATGCGCGATATGGCCAGGTTGCGGAACCACTTGCGGTTTGCGGGGATCACAAACCACGGAGCACATTCGGTGCTGCATTTCGAGATAGCGTCTTCGTAAGCCTTCTCGTAGTTGTCCCACAACGCCCGTTCCGCATAGTCGGTTGCGCTGATCTTCCAGTGCTTTGTTGGATCATCGAGCCGATCCTTGAACCGGGCGAGTTGCTCCTTCTTGTCGATGTGCAGGTAGAACTTCATTACGAGTGTTCCGTTTTCCGAAAGGTGCTCCTCCCAATCGTTGATCTGGTCGTAGCGCTCAGACCAGACTTCCTTCGGCACCAGACCGTGCACGCGTACCACTAGCACGTCCTCGTAGTGCGAGCGGTTGAAGACCACGACCCGGCCCCTGGCGGGCGTGACCTTGTGGGCACGCCAGAGGTAGTCGTGCGCCATCTCCTCGGCCGAAGGTACTTTGAACTGTTGGACGGTGACGCCCTGCGGGTTCATGGAGGAGATCACGTGGTTCACCGTGCCGTCCTTGCCTCCCCCGTCCATCGCCTGTAGAACGATCAGAAGGGACCACTTGCATTCTGCGAACATAAGAACCTGAAGCTCGGCCAATCGCTGCGTGAGTTCCGCCAGTTCCTGTTCGGCGCTGGCCCTACCCTCGCAATCCCCGGTGCTGTTAGCATCGAACTGGCTCAGCTTCACCTCGGTCCCTGGCTTCACTCGAAACGTGTCCGGGTATTTCACGGATGGTCCGCTGCCCTTGCCCTTGGCGCTCATGCCATCTCCTTTGTCAAGTTCCGGACGTAGCTTCACCCACTGTAGCGCGTCTTGGCCTGACTGAGCACCGGTTTCGGCGCAAGAAGCGACCGCGGCAGACGATTCCAGCCCCACCCGCCCTGTTCGCTACTCCACCGCGATCTCCACGAGCCACTTGACCCAGACGTTGCCATTCTGGCCCGGGATGACGGAACGCAGGGGGAAACCGTGCAGGACGGGTAGCGGTTGCCCCATCAGCTCGTAGGCTAGGAAGTTCTCCGGCACGAGAGCCTTATCCAGACTGAGAGTAGTCGAATAGCCGTCCGCGCTCGTCATCCTGATCCGCTCGGCGCCGGGTTGCATGCCCGCCATCTCGAGGATCGTGGCCAGAGATGCACCGGACCAGGTGGCATGGTCCACGAAGAAGCCTTTGCACTCAAGAGCTGGTGACGCCGTCATCTTCGGCAGCCTCCGGAGGTCGTCGTACGTAAGGCTAAGCTCCGCGGCCACCTTCCCGCTCACCTTGAGCCGGTAGTCCTCGAAATCAACGACTGTGGGCGTGCCGGTCATGTGCAGACCGGTGGCCGGATCGACCTCCAAATAGCCGGGGATCTCCCCGGGCAACGTCGGCACCACGATGGGCTCCAGATCGTCGGCAGCGAGTGTCGTCACAGTCGTCACAGTCGTCAAAGTCGGCGCAGTCGTCGCGGCGCCGCCGGTCATCGCCGACGTGGCCGACGTCTGAGTATCGGCGCCAGACCCCGCGGCCGCGGTGGTCTCCGCCGTGCTCGTTTCGTCTCCACACGCGACTACTCCCAGCGCCAGCAGCACGGCGCCGATAACCATCACCATCTTCAGCATGAACCCTCCCGATCGGATCGTCAGACCGCGGGATCGTGGCCGTCCAGGTGACGGGCGGTCTCGACGCCGGGTGCCTACAGCGTCACACCTATCCAGCCAGGGCGGACGGCGGACCGGTCCACCCTGGGGCCGCTCTCAGTTGACGGTCACCGTCTCGGTCCGCGTCACAGGCAGGCCTCTCCTGCCGCACTCTGCGACGAACGCGTCGCGGACCTCCCGCGGCAGCTCTTCCGGACACACGATCCCGGACTGGCTGATCCGCCCCTCGACGATGAGCTCCGCATAGATGGACGAGGGAGTGCTCGTCCCGTACGACACGCTCGTGGCCCCGGGGATCCGTTCGTTCACCCACTTGATGTCCGGGGGGAAGATAGCGTAGCTGATGCTGGCCGGTTTGCCTGCCCTCTCCCCGATGCAGTCCACCGCGAGCACGCCGTAGTCGGTGATCTCTCCGGCCAGAGCCAGGCGCGCCAGCTCGTCCATGGGAGGGTTGGGCGGGAGCGTCGCCACGAAGACGTCGATGGGGCGCACTTCGGACCCGTCCTTCATCTTCACGGGCAGCTTGCTGGTCATGCCAGAGGCCACGAGGGCCATGTCGGCGTCGAGGCCTTCCTCGGGACCGCCCATCTTGAAGTCCACGTAGCGTAGGCCTTTGTCGCCGTAGCGTCGCGGTAAAAGTCGGGGCAGCGTGCTCACCTCCTCATGGTCGTGGCAGATGACCACACCCACTCCGAAGGGCGCCGGGAACGGGTAGCGCTCGCGCCGTCCGAAGACCTCCACCCTCTTGAACTCGCCGTCCTCGTAGAGCAGCGGCGGCTGAGCGCAGTCGGTGTAGTAGGTCTCCTGCGACCACACCTGGAGCGGCACCGGTGAGTCGAAGATCGCGTAGTCCTTGATGCGGATCTCGAAGCAGCGCTCCAGGTCTTCGTAGCCGTTGGCGGCGAGGGTGTTGGTGAACCCCGGGTCCATTCCCGTGCTGAGCAAAGCCAGGATGCTGCTTTTCTCAAAATCCGGCGCGAGCTTCATCTGCTCGAGATACGCCTCGTCGATAGTCTTGGTCCGGGTCTGTCCGGAGGCCATGTCCTGGTAGGCGGCGCCGCTATCCAGACAGGCGCGCATGATGGAGAGGTTGTACTCGGGGATGACGGCGTTGACGACCAACCGAGCGCCCGTCGCCACTTTGGCCACCGCGGCGGTGTCGGCGGCGTCGATGAAGACCGGCTTCGCCCTTCCCCCTCCCACCCGCTCGGCGATCAGCCGGGCCCGTCCCTCGTCGTAGTCCCCAAGGACGATCTCGGTGACCGCGGGATTGCGGGCCAGGTTCCAGGTGAGCACGTGTCCCTGCATCCCCGCCCCCACGATGACGACCTTCATGTCCGGCCTCCTTCCGACGCTCCTGAGCGCTGCAGAAGCTCTGCCCGCTACACCTGTGACGTCGATGATGATATCCGAATTGACGCATTCGCTCTTTCCCACTACGGTAGAGAAAGGTCCTGGCAAAGCCAACCCTAAAGCGGAATAAGAATGAGTCCAGAAGCTGGCGACCAGAAGTGCCTAGAAGCCCTTCGTGCGCAGCTTGTCGGCCTGCCGGGTGTCCGCGAGGGCAAGATGTTCGGCGTCCCGGCCTTCTTCGTAGGCAAGAAGCTCTTCGCCTGCGTCTACGGAGACGTGGTCGGGTTCAAGGTGCGCGAGGACTTGGCCCGCCAGCTCCTCGAGGATCCGCGCTTCGCCCCGTTTCAGCCGCGCGGCAGACAAGAGATGCGCGAGTGGGTCCAGTTCTCATGCGCTCCTCATAAAGAGATCGAGGGCTACCAGGACGTGCTCCTTGCTGCATACGAGTTCGTCGGGAGTGGCGGCGACGCATAGGGCCCACTTGACGGCAAGATAGGAGCCAACCCGCCTTCCCTAGATGGGTGGGCTGTTGCCGTACCAGTCCGACCAGGTGATCCGCCTCATCGAGCCGTGAAGTACGCCGCGATCTTGGCGGCCTCCTGCTCCACTGTGGATGAGTCGACCAGGTCCGAAGCCTGGGTCTTCAGAAGCGTGACCCACTCATCCAGCACGTCGGAGGCGGCGCCGCTGTCGTACAGCTGATCGGTCAGCGCCGCCAGCTTCTGCTCGTAGAGCTCCTCGAACTGGGGATTCGCGTGGAATCGCTCGACCAGGATGTTCGATTTGCCTCGCCCACCCGCGACCCGGGCAGCGTCTCCACCGGTAGCGTCATCCCCCGGCTGCACCGGCTCCGCGGTCGCGGCTCCGCCCTGCTGTGCGCCGGGAGTCTGACCGCCGGGCAGCTGGCCACCGTCGGGGGTCTGGCCGCCGGGCCCCTGGCCGGCAGACCCGGGACGAATGGCGCCACCATCTCCCGGCATGTTCTTGCCGCCGCCCATGCCACCGAAGGCCAGGTTGTGATCCCAGGGCACGATGGTGAACGTGCCGGTCGCGGGATCATAGTAGAGATATGAGTTGTTGCCGGGCCCGTCGATGTCGTCGAAATTGCCCAGAAGCTCCTCCATGGCCAGGTAGGTCGCGAAGGACTCGAGATCGAGGCGATCGGGGAGTCCCTCGTTGAAAGTGGCATCGTCTGCATTGTTGACGAAGTCGAGGAACTCGATGAGCGGCGTCAGATCGGCATTGTCCTTGCCGGCTTCCTGATCGAATATCTCCTCGTAGGATTCGGGTGCGTCGCCCCGGTAGCTGTAGTCACCAGTGCTCTCCGCCTTGTAGAGGGCCCCACTGTCGTCGAAGTGCTCCTCCATCCACAGATCGTTGGGAAGCTCGGTGACCAGCCGGAGGACCGTTTCGCTCCGATTGACACTGAACTTGACGGCGACGGCGTCCTGGGAGGCGAGCCCGGCCATCTCCAGCAGTTCGAGCGACACCGCCTCGTTCAGCGCGGTCTCGGAGGTGTTGGAACGGACGACCAGGTCGACGATCCCCTCGTGATTCTGGCCTTCGACGTTCTTGTCCAGGCGGATGAGCCAGGGCAACCCCTCGGGCTCGGCGGCCGAGCTGTTCGCACCGGGGCCCCGGGAGCGCGCGCCATCGCGTAGTCCCATGATGGACGAGTTGCCTTTGAGCCGCATGCCAACGTCGTCGTATGTGTCGCCGTCGACGGTGACGGTGGCCTCGATCCAGTCTTTCTCCCCGCTGTCTTTGTAGATCTGGATCATGGCGTCGTAGTCTTCTTGGGCGAAGGAGACCGTGATCTCGTGGACGAACGAGCTTTCGAACAGATCCGCGCCGGCCGCGGCGGACGAGGTCGGGGTTGAAGATGTGGCTGTCGAGGATGGTACGACCGTGGTCGTGTCAGGCGCCGCTTCGGTCGTCGATGACCCGGCGACCGTGGTCTCGGTCGTCTCGGCAGTCGCCAGCGTGCCGCATCCGGCCGGCGCAGCACCGAGCGTGCACGAAACGGCGACAACGAGCAGACCCCACCGGAGAAGACGCGGAAGAGGACTTGCAGACACCGGCATTCGAGCCTCCCAGACTGACGAGGTTGCGTCTTCATGATAGGGAGCTCTGTCTAAGCCCTACGTAAGGTAAGCGTAGACCAGGCGCGGGTCGGGCGGGCGCAGCCGCGCCGGGCACCTACTCGAGCATCGACAGCCCGGCAGCGACCCCGAAACCCAGCACGGTAAAAAGACCCACCAGCCTTCCCCCGTGCGCGAAGGCCTCGGGCATCATTGCGTCGGCCAGCATGGTCAGCATGGCCCCGGCCGCGAAGGCCTGGGCCAGACGACCATCTGCGGCGGGGAGCCACTCGATGAGACCATAGCCGAGGGCTGCGCTGACGGCCGAGATCAGGACCAGCGAGACCCACATCCACAGCATGCTACGGCGGCTGTGCCCTGCGGCAGCCAGGTTCACCGTCCCAGCGATCCCTTCCGGGAGATTGGAGATGAACACCGCCGATAGAAACGCCACGCTTATCGAGCCACCCATCGCCAGACCCATACCCAGCACCACCGACTCAGGGATGTTGTCGAGCAGCGTGCCGACGAAGATCGCCGCACCAGAACCGCTCTCTTGTTGACCCTTGATCTTCTTGCGGTGCGCGCCACCCCTATGGTCTACGAGCCAGTCGCCCCCGAAGAAGGCCAGGGCGCCCATCACGAAGAACCCGGCCATGTTCCAGCCGCCGATCATCGACTCCGGCACCAACTCGTACGCGATGGCGCTGATCAGCGCGCCGGCGCCGAAACCCATGATGAGACCGATAGTCCGGCTTGATAGTCCGCGTTCGGCCAGCAGATACCCTACCAAGAGGGACAGTGCCGCCAACCCGCCCCACAGGAACGCCGCAAGCATCCGATATCCCTTTCTCCGCTGGTCCTGTGTCCCTAGAGGGAAGAGGTCGCCTGAGGCGCGGCCTCGCCCTCCGGAGCAGTGCCCTGGGGCGGCGTTTGGACCACAGTCTGACTCGCAACCGACCGTCTCCCTTGGCGCACCTCTCGCACGGTAAGGATTGCCAAGGCGACCACGATCAGCCCCATCCCCACCGCTTCCAAAGCTGCCGGTTGCTCCCCGAGTTGGATCCAGGCCGCCATGACACCGACGACCGGGACGGCCAGGCTGCTGATTCCGGCGGTTCCGGTCGGCAGACTATGCAGTATGTAAAGCCACAGCACCCAGGTGAGCGCATTGGCCGGCACCACGTTGAAGGCCAGGGCGGAGATGAACGTGGCGTTCCAGGTGGGAGTGGTCGTCGCCGTCATGAAGGCGACGATCATCAGGGGGATCGAACCGATCAGGCCTTGCCAGGCTATGAGCGACAAGAGATCGACTTGGTGGCGCCCGCGAAGGACCTTGACCACCACCGAGCTTACAGCCCAGCAGAAACCGGCAGCCACCGCGAGCAGGCTGGCTTGAAGCCCGCTCATGTTCCACGGGCCGAGAACGAACACCAGGCCCGCGAACGCGAGCACGACAGAGACCCACTGAAAGCCCCGCACCGGTTCCCCAAGAAGCGGCCAGGCGAGGAGCAGGAGCCAGAAGGGCATGGTGTAGGCGAGGACGGACGTCTTGCCTGCGCCCCCGATGTATACCGCCCACATGGCGAGCCCCACGAAGGCGCCGGTCTGCAGGAGGCCGAACACCGCGGTCAATCCCAGAGCCACAGGGCGCAGCGGACGCCGAAGCGCCGCCACCAGGGCGAACATGAAGACCGCTCCGATGAAGGTGCGCAGGGCGGCGAACGTGAAGGGCTCGGCGTACTGCATGGCGACCTTCATCACCACCCAGTTATAGCCCCAGATAAGGGCGAGCAGGACCAGCGCGGCAAAGGGAAGATAGGCGGCCTGAAGGGCGGCTCTGTCCCTGCGGGAGACCGCAGTCCCGCCGGCGGATGCCCCGCGCTCGCGCGACTCCCCCGCGCCGGTGCCGCCTTCCTCCAACCCAGCAACTTCGTTAAGCGCCATGGTGGAACTGTATCCCAATTCAGGCGCCGAGGACGTGCGCTTGAAGGTGGCGGTCCCACGGGCTACGCGGGCCAGGCTGCGATCCGGCCGCTAGAACCTCTTCAGCAGCCGGAGGGGATACCAGAATGTTCATACCCTCCCTGGTATGGGCCGCGGCCGGAGTCTCCGTTCTTAGGTCGATTGCTGTTAAGCTCGTGTCGTGGAGCGCAGCGACCTCATTCTGCTCACCGGAGGGACCGGCTACATCGGGGGACGTTTGATCCGGCCGCTGGAGGCGACGGGGCGGCGCCTTCGCCTGATGGTGCGGGATCCCCACCGTCTCCGGCCGGCTGCCGCCCCGGCATCGTTCGTGCCGCGGATGGCGGAGACCACGGAGCTCGTGCGGGGAGATGTGTTCGATCCGGTGTCGCTGGTCCCGGCCCTCACCGGTGTCGACACCGCCTACTACCTGGTGCATTCGCTCGGCACCGCCTCCGACGACTTCTACGAGCAGGAACTGGCTTCCGCCCGCAACTTCGCCGAAGCGGCCCGCACGGCGGGCGTCCGGCGCATCGTCTATCTGGGCGGGCTGGGACGCGCTGACGACAGCCTCTCGTCGCATCTGGCCAGCCGCCAGGATGTCGGCCGCTTGCTCTGCGAGAGCGGCGCCGAGACCATAGAGTTCCGCGCTTCGGTGATCCTGGGGAGCGGCTCCATATCGTTCGAGATGATACGAGGCCTGGTGGATCGCGTTCCCGTGATGGTGACCCCCCGGTGGGTGAGCAACCTTACCCAACCCATCGCGGTGGAGGATGTCGCCAGCATACCTAGTCGCGGCGCTCGACGTGCCGGTGCGGGAGCGGTGCACCATCTACGAGATAGGGGGAGCCGATAGGGTCTCCTACGCGGGCATGATGCAAGCCTATGCCCGGTCCCAGGGTCTACGACGGCCCATGATCAAGGTGCCATGGCTCACGCCCCGGCTCTCGTCGGGCTGGCTGGCGCTGGTGACCCCGCTCTATTACCGGGTAGGGCGGCACCTGCTGGAGGGCGTGCGCAACGAGACCGTGGTGACGAGCGACGCGGCCGCCCGTGACTTCCCCCACATCAGGCCCATGGGCGATAGAGGAGGCCATCTCACGCTCTCTGGCGAACGAAGATCGAGAGTATGCTGAGACCCGGTGGAGCGACGCCCGCTCCACCGCCCCACCCGCGAAACACGGGCCGGCCGAGCGCTTCGGCCGGCGCTACGCCGACCAGCGCACGTTGGACGTGCCCTGCCCTCCCGGCCAGGTTTTCGAGACCATCCTGTGCATGGGCGGACGGAAGGGCTGGTATTCCGGGACCTGGCTCTGGAGTCTGCGCGGACTGATGGACCAGCTCAGCGGCGGCGTAGGCTCCCGCCGCGGCCGCCGCGACCCCACCTGCGTGATTCCCGGAGACACCGTGGACTTCTGGCGCGTCGAGGAGTTGGAGCCGGACCGACTGCTACGTCTAGCGGCCGAGATGCGCGGGCCCGGCAGGGGGTGGCTTCAGTTCGAGCTGAGCCCGCTGGCGGACGGAAAGACACGCATCGTGCAGACCGCTTTGTGGGACCCGGTGGGTCTCTCCGGCCACTTGTACTGGTATTCCCTCTGGCCGGTCCACGAGATCACGTTCCGGAACATGATCAACGGGATAGCCCGGGATAGCGGCTGTCTCGAGCCGGCGGCCAAAGCACGGAAGTCTCGTTCCAGCTGAGCCCTTCTGATCCGACTCGTCCGCATCTCAACAAGCCTATCTTGCGCTTGGCGCCTAAAACAGGTTCAATTGTGGTAGTCAGTGTCGGGCGGCCACGACCAAGGTCGTCGAGACAGACTCTGACGCTCCACAACGAGGCAAGGGGGTAGAGGCCGATGGCAACTGAGGAAGTCGTTGCGGACCGCGAGCCGGTGAGCGAGAACGTCGAGGCACGGCTCCGCAATCTGCGCTGGTGGAACCTGCTGGTCGGTCTGGTCTTGGCCGTCCAGGCAGTGGTCATCGCCGTGCTCTCCAACGATTTTGCTTTGCCGGTCGTGGCCACCTTCATGGGCGGGCCACCCGGAACGGAACCCACCCTTCATCAGATAGGCGAGTTCCCGCTGGGGTGGGGCGTCTTCGCTTTCATGGCCATATCGGCGGCGGCGCTACTCATAATCGCCTCACCGGGTGTGTTCGGCTGGTACAAGCGCAATCTGCTCAAGGAGCGCAATTACGGGCGATGGATGGAGTATTCCATCAGTTCGTCGCTCATGATCGTGCTCATCGTCATGATCTGTGGCGTCAGCGACCTCGCCGCCCTGATCGCCATCTTCGCGGTCAACGCCTGCATGATCCTGTTCGGGCTTCTCATGGAGAAATACGAGAAGCCGGGCAGGCCGAACTGGCTTTCGTACACATTCGGGTGTTTCGCTGGGATCATCCCCTGGATCATCGTGCTCATCTACGTCTGGAGCCCCGGGTTCGGTGACCAGCAGGCACCGGGCTTCGTCTACGGGATCATCGCGTCGCTCTTCGTGTTCTTCAACATCTTCGCTGTCAACATGGTGCTGCAATACAAGCAGGTCGGCCGCTGGCGCGACTACCTGTTCGGCGAAAAGGTCTACATCATCTTAAGCCTGACGGCCAAGGCTCTACTCGCCTGGCAGGTGTTCTCGGCCACCTTGGCCGGATAGATCCAGGCAGGGGCTGGGAGCCGATAGAACACAAGGCGCGCGCTTCTGGGTCTGATCGACGCCGCGCCCAGCGCTCATCCGCCCAGATCGAGCCGCGCGAGCGCCTCGGCGATTACCGCCGACTCCTCGTCGAGAAGCAGGATGTCCGAGGCGGCGGCGTTCTCGCCGACCTGCTCCGGGTTGCGCGCGCCGACCAGCGCGTGAGTCAGCCCCGCCTGCGCCAGCGTCCACGCGATCGCGAGCTGAGCGGGCGTGATCTCGTGAGCGTCCGCGATCGGGCGCACCTCCTCCAGGAAGGCCAGTACTCTGTTCCGGTTGACCACGCTGAACCTTGGGTCCTGCGAACGCAGGTCGTCTTCCGGGATCTCCCGGTCTGGGCCCACCTTCCCGGTGAGGAGCCCCTGGGCGAGAGGCGAGTAGGCAAGTACCGCGATATCGCAGTCCTTGCAGTGGGGGAGCTGGGTCAGGTCCAGCTCGCGGTCAAACATGCTGTACTTTTCCTGGTCGCTGTCTACCGGTCCCATCTTCCGGTAGTCGTCCATGTGCGCGACGGTGGCGTTGCTGACCCCGATAGCACGGATCTTGCCCTCCCGCTTCAGATCCAGCAACGTAGCCATGGTCTCTTCGATAGACGTGGTCGCGTCCTGCCAGTGAGTCTGATAGAGGTCGATGACGTCGGTCTGCAGACGACGCAGGCTCTGCTCGACCTCGTACCGGATCGACTCGGCGCCGAGATAGCGGTGAACCGGCTTTCCCAACTCGTCGAAGAAGTGCGTGCCCTTGTCCGTGTGCCATACGAGGCCGCATTTGCTGGCCAGAACGACCTCGTCGCGTCGTCCTTGGATCGCCTTCCCGACGATCTCCTCGGAATGACCGAGACCGTAGGCCGGAGCCGTGTCTATGAGGTTCATACCAAGATCGAGGGCCGTCCGGATGGCCGCGATGGACTCCCGGTCGTCGGCACCTCCCCACCACCAGCCGCCGACGGCCCATGCCCCGAACGCCACCACGGATGCTTCTATGCCCGACTGCCCCAACGGCCTATATCTCATGCCGCCTCCTCCCGCCCAGATCGGTATTCGACGACGCTCGTCTTGCTCGCTTGGACGGTAGCACTCTCGGACATAAACCGACTATCATCGTATTGTCCGCGCCTGTATCCCCAGTCACTCGGGCCGCTCGGATGGGCAAGAGGCGGTCGGTGGCCGAGGCAGCGCGACGCGAGCTACCAGGCAACGGCCCCTGAGGGCCCCGAATGCGACGCTGCTATGGCCCTGGCGTTGGCTCGAGTCCGACCACTACCGGCGCGACGAGGGCTGCGAGAGGATGAACCCGCCGGTCCCTTCGCTGCTGGACTACTGCCAGTCGATCGACGCGTTGAGAATCGCTTTTGCGTCGTTCTCCTGGGAGCGGTAGAGCTGTTTGGAGTCAGGGAGACGACCGCGACGGTCGTTGACTTCGGCGCTCATCGCGCGCCACAGGCACACATCGTTCTTGAGGTGCTTGGCCTTGATCTCTGGAGAGCACTCCTCGCTAAGAGGGCACGCGTAGCATATTTCCTCACCCATGACGACCGCGCGCTTGCGCGCACACTCGCCCTCGTCGATGCGTTGTTGGGCTTGGGCCAGCAGCTCCTGCACCTCGCCCTGGATCCTCACCTCGAAGTGCGGCATGCGCTCAGGTTCGTCGTAGATGAAGACCCCGTTCCGCCAATGGGCGAGCTCGAACACCAGATCGACGGTCTGCCAGCGCATCACCTCGCGGATCTCAACTTCGCTCGTGAGCCCCTTCTCGACGAGGCGCTGCCCGAGCGGTTTCTCCCTCTTCTCTTCGTGAGTGAGCGCCGAGTCCTCCATGAGGACCTCAGCCAATTGCTGCTCGCTCAAGCACCCTACCTCTACTAGGCGCTTTCCCAGCTTTCCGTCGCTGATGGGCAAGGAGATCCCCTCGACCCTTCCGCCAACAAGGTATATGAACCCGTACTCCTCGAAATCGTGGACCTCGAGGACGCCGGTGGCTTCGTTCTGGGCAAGAAACTGTAAAACGCCCGTCAGTTTGAACCTTTGGATCGATCCCTCGAGTAGCATCGCCGCGCCTCCGTGAGTTTCCGCCTTCTTCTCGGCATATCGGCACCATGCAGGCAGATAATTAGTGGGTGGGCGTCGAACTGCCCTATCGAGCGCCGGCGAAGCCGAGTCTTAAAGTCGCTACCACTTCACTCCGTGCGCCCCAGCTGTCAAAGTAGACAGCCGCGGGCGACCACACGGGACAGCATGATGCAAGACAGCACGATGCGAGGCAAGACCAAGAGGTCGTTTCAGAATGACGCTTTGCCGACAGGGTGCGATCGGCGTGGGTGAGGCAAGGACGCACGGAGCGTTCGTAGCAGCGCTACGGGCGCGACTGAGGACGACGGATCACTCCGCCCAGTGTAGACGGCGGCCAAGACTTCATTCTCAAACGAACTCTAAGCGGGACGAGGCCATGCGCGGCAAGACGACGCTCCTCACCAGATGACGCCCGGGTTCTGGGGCTCTCTCTCGGCCGTCTCGTGGGGAACCGCCGATTTCCTCGCCCGGTTCACCGGCCGGGCTGCCGGCTATGTGAACGCATTGCTGGCCGTGCTGTTCATCAGCCTGGTCTTCCTAGGCCTGTGGGCGGCGGTCAGCGGCGCCGTGTTCGTGTGGACCCTGTCCACCTTCTTGCTCCTCATCCTGGCCGGCCTCTCTTTCCTGGTGGGATACCTGTTCTTCTACAGAGCCCTGGTCTGGGGGCCGGTGACCCTTGTCGCCCCCATCGCGGGAAGCTACCCAGCCATGGTGGTGCTCATCGCCGTCATCCTGGGGAGCCGCCCGAGCGCCCTCCAGTGGACCGGCACCTTTCTCACCCTGGCAGGAGTGGTCGTCGTGGCCAGGGGAGGCGGCGGGGTCGATCCGGGGCATGCGACGGCTTCGGTCGGCCCCCTACCGTCCCGGAGGCGAACGGCCGCCGCTTCTGTGGCTGCCGCTATCGCGTTCGCGGCCGTGATCAGCACCACCCAGGAAGTGGTGCCCGTGGTCGGCACCCTGCAGACCTTATGGGTCCCTCGGGCGGTGGCTCTCGTCGTCCTGGCGGCGGTGCTGGCCGTCGGGTGGGTTCGGGGGCGGCCGCGTCCTGCCATTCCTCGACGATGGTGGCCCGTGCTAACCATCCAGGCGGGCCTGGACACCGGCGGGTACCTGGCTCTTTATCTCGCCTCCTCCGGTCCCAACCCGGAGATAGCGGCCATGGCCTCGTCCGCATACTACGTGGTCACCGTGCTGCTGGGCCGCGTGATACTGAAGGAGCGCGTGAGCCTCCCCCAGGTGGTCGGCATCGGCCTGGTGTTCGTGGGAGTACTCTTGCTGTCGGCGTAGACCCTATGCGTGGGAGGCACTCTACGAGGGGCCGGCCGAGCGGCCGCGCGTGGCCATGCCAGGTGAGCACGCCCCTTCCGGCGCGCCGAGAGGGATAATGGAGGCCGCGGTCTTCGACGCAGGGATCCGAGCCCCACAGAGAACGACCGAGGCAGACGGCATCTTCTGCTACACCTTCTTCAAGGGTGTCGGAGAGAAGTGAACCAGCCAAAAGAAGACCAATCGGCTCCTTCAGACTCGGTGCGACGCAGCGCCCGTTACCCGACAGACACGACCTACCTCAGGGATCTCTTCAGCGCGAGTGCCCGCTACTACGAATGGGTGAACATGGTGACCAGTATGGGGCAGGTGGTCCTCTGGCGGCGGGAGGTGATCAGAGCAGCTCGCTTGCGACCGACCGACAAGGTTCTGGACGCATTTTGTGGCCCTGGGGGCCTGGCCGAACATGCCTTGCCCCGGCTGGAGGAAGGGGGCCGGCTGGTGCTGGCCGACCTCAGTCCGGTCATGCTTCGCGAGGCCCAGATGCGTTTGGAACGGGTGCGCGCCGGCCGGAGGGGCTCCGGCCAGAAGCGCGCTGGGCTGAGAGGCTCGGGGCAAAGAGGAGCCGCCCGGGAGGACTCGGGCCCCGAGGTCGACTATGTTGCCGGCGACCTGCTTCATGACGAGCTAGGCTTGAGAGACTTCGACGTCGTGCTCCTGGGGTGGGGCCTCCGCTACGTCGAGGACGTGCCCGCGGCTCTGGCCCGCATGCGCACCTTCCTCCGGTCGGAAGGGCGCCTCGTGATCCTGGAGTTCACCCGCCCGCCTTCGATCAGTTGGGCGACGCCCGCTCACGTCTATTTCCGCTACATCCTGCCGAGGGTGGGCTCCTTGCTCGCCCAAGACAGGGAACTCCACGAGTATCTGCGGGACTCGTCCGCCGGCTTCCTCAGCGCGACCGAACTCGTGCGCGCAGTCGAAGATACTGGGTTCGCCATGATCCACCGCCGCGCTTATCTTGATGGGCTCGTCACTATCTTGGTGGGGGTCCCGAAAGAATTCGGATGAAAGTGGCGACATCGCGGCCGCTCCCGTCTGTTCGGGGCGCGATCGGGCCCCGAGCCTAGGCTAGCCGGGCATCCGGGTGAAGCCGAGCGTTCGAGCCAGCTGGACCAGGATCCCAGCCGTGGCTCCCCAGATCCGGCGGTCCCGGAAGTGCATGACATAGAAATGGTGCCGTATGCCCGCGTGGACGAGGCTTTCGCGCCGATGGTTGGCCGGGTCGAGCACGAAGCTCAGGGGTACCTCGAACACCTCCGCCACCTCGCGCCTGTCCGGCTCGAATTCGATCGGGGGTTCTACCCAACCGACGAGGGGATAGACGAGAAAGTGCGAGATCGTCTCGGATGGAGGTAGGCAGCCCAGGATCTCAACCCTCTCGGGAGGCAGCCCGATCTCCTCGAAGGCCTCGCGCAGGGCAGCAGCCTCTGGGCCGTCATCCTTCGCTTCGACCCGGCCCCCGGGCAGGCTGATCTCCGCCGGGTGGTTGTTGAGCTCGGCAGTGCGCTGGGTCAGGATGATCGACGGACCTTCTGGATGCCCGAGCAGCCCGATGAGGACAGCCGCCGGGACCAGCGGCGTCGCGGATGACAGAGGAGACGAGGGCCGCCCGGCCGGTCCGAGCGGTTCGGCGGACGGACACGTGTCTGCGAGCAGGCGGCTCAATTCGTTCCGCCCCGGCGGACGGCCGTCGCGCGCCAGGGCGTCCGCGGGCTGACGAGTGTCGTCGCTGGCCGAGATGTCCGCCTCCTCTCCTTGATCCCTGTCGTGAACTCGTTGGCTGCGACACCGCCGACGAGCATACCAGCAGGCCGGGGCGAGAGGGATGAGGCACGGTCGGTCTGGGTATGAGTTGGGAAGAATGCGACTTCGATCGGACCGGTCATGACCATCTTCATCGGCACCTCGGGGTGGCACTACAGGCATTGGATAGGGCCTTTCTATCCAGATGACCTCCCGCCCGAGCGGATGCTCCGTTTCTACTCCGCCGAGTTCGGAGCCGTGGAGATCAATAGCTCCTTCTACCGCCTACCCGAAATGGCAACGCTGCTCGCGTGGAAGGAAGCCACTCCTGACCGGTTCGTGTTCGCGTTCAAGGCCAGCCGCTACCTTACCCACATGAAGAAGCTCGCCGACGCGGGGGGCGCGCTCGCCACCATGCTCGAACGGGCCCGGCTCCTCGGCCCGCAGCTAGGACCCGTCCTCTTTCAGCTGCCGCCGAAGTGGCGGGTCGACGTCAACCGCCTTCGCCAGTTCCTCGCGATCCTTCCCGAAGACCTACGAGTAGCCTTCGAATTCCGGGATCCCGCGTGGTTCTCGGACGCCGTCTACGAGTCGCTGCGAGACTCTGGAGCGGGATTCTGCATCTACGACCTGGGTGGCACGACGTCCCCGCAGATCTTGACCGCCGATCTCGCCTACGTCCGCCTGCACGGACCGGGCGGACCGTATCAGGGCTTGTACAACAGCGCCGCCCTTTCGGGCTGGGCCGAGAGTATCTCAGCGTGGAACGCGGAGGGCAGGGACGTCTACTGCTTCTTCGACAACGACGAGCACGGGTACGCGACCCGCAACGCCCGCGAGCTTAAGACTCTCCTCGCGTCGCCAAGCCCACAATGAGGTGCCGTCGTTTCGCCGGTTGGCCACCTCGGGTAGTCCAAACGGGGACGAGTCGGATGAGGCACGTGGTCTCCAGTAGCCCGAGAGGCGAGGTGATCGGCAGTGGCAATGCTCGGTGAGCGGATGGCATGCGGAGTCCTGCGGGCGGAGGACTACGACCACGCCAAGAGGTTCTACATGGACGTGGTGGGGCTGACTCTCACCCATGAGTCTGCCGGCCCCCCTCGCGAGGGCATGTTCTCCGCGGGAGAAGGCACGATGATCTGCATCTACGGGCGTCCGGGTCTGCCGGCCCCGCAGAACACGGCGCTCCCCCCGATCTTCGTAGGGCTGCAGAACTAAGGCTGTAGTAGATCCCGCTCCACGGCCTGATTCCACTCGCCCCCGTATCTCTATGGCCGCCCGTTCGGCACCAGCGCGTCGAGCAGGCTCTCCATGCCCTTCGGGCCCAATACCGCATGGGTGGAGTCGGTGAGTCTGACATAGGTCACCGTGTCGCCATCCGCCTGGAGCCGCTGCAACAAACAGCTCCAGCGTGTTCTCGTTCAGAATGCGCTCGCCCTCGAATGCACCAAGCTCCTCCAGACCTCGGCGGATGTCCCCGGACGGATCCCGCACGGCGAGCCAGGAATCCGTGGCCCACGGGTCGCCCAGTTCCCTGGCTCAGGTTGGGATCGCCCGATCCGATGACGGTGACGGGGAAGTCCACCCGCCGTTCCGACGTACTGCCACGGGGTGTAGACCTGCATGAGGCCGGGGTCCTCAGCAAGGAGCTCATCCCACGGCGGAGTCTCCGAGCAGATAGTCGCCGTCAAATACCACGAGCGACTCGGGGATGGTCGAGCCCGCGCCCTCGAGACCGCCTTCAGAAGCGGGAGCACGGCTGAACGCTTCCATCGTCGCCCCCATGGCCCCGCCCGAATGGCCGAAGAGCGTGAGGTTGCCGGGGTCTCCTCCGTAGCGCGCGCCGGTACCGCGAGCGAAACGGACGGCGGCACCGATATCGCCGATCATCCCGATGAGCGCCGCCCGCAGCTCCTTTGCAGTGGGGGGCATCTCGTGGATACGGATCCAGTCAGGCACGAACACGACGGCGCCGCGCTCTGCCACCTTGGTCGCCCAATCGCTCATGTACGTATCCTTGCGTTCGAATCCCCCGGGGAGCATCACCACCAGCGGCCAGGGGCCCGCCTGCTTCGGGGCGTACACGTCGAGCAAGGGAGGTCTGTCCGCCTTCCTCTCGCTCATGAAGCGGACGTCCTTGAAGACCTGGATCTCGTGGGCCGGCGGGGTGGTCGCCTCCCCGGTAGCGGCCGTGGTGCCCGGTTCCCCCAAAGTGGTCACCGCATCTTCGCCGCCGCATCCGGCCATCACTCCACCCAGGCTGGCGACAAGCATGACACCGACCAGCACCACGAAGATGCGGGACCGCGGATTGGCGCGACTGCTTCGACTCAGCCGGAGACATGTGGTTTTCACGGCGCACCTGGTATTCACGACGCACCCCTTTCTCGCTCGCGTTGCCTATGCTCACGCGCCTTACTCGTTCTCCGGCACCCACTTGTACAGCCCGCTCTCCGTCACGGCGTACAACGCGCCGCCGGGAGCGGAATCGACGACGATGTCCACGATCGCGGCGTCGGCCAGTTCGCCGGCGATGTTCACCCACGTGCGTCCTCCGTCTTCGGAGCGATAGAGGCCTCGGTCTGAGTCGCTTTCGGCCGCCTGGAAGGTGAGCGCATAGCAGCGTGCCCGGAGAGCGGGGATCGAATCGGACCCGGTCAAGGTATTTACCCGCGCCTTCCAGTCCTACGTTCTCCCAGTTGATCCCACCGTCAACTGAACGGGAGACGGTGTACGAGCCGCTCTCTGTCTGCAGAAACACATAGACGTTTGAAGGAGAGCTCGGATCGATCACGAGCTGGGCGATGTCGTCCCTCCATTCCTTGGGAGATACGGCTGCCCAGGTCCTCCCCTGGTCTGTCGACTTGCTCACCCGGTCAAAAGTCAGGCTGGGCAGGCCGGGGTGCGTGACCGCGTACAACGCAGAGGGATCCGCCGGATCGGCCACGAGACTTCCAATGTAGTAGAGAACCTCGCTCCAGCTGCTCCCGCCATCCGTGGATCTGAAGAGCTGCCGGAACTCGGCGCCCGACGCGGCGAACAAGGTGTCGGGGTCGTCGGCTGCGACAAGGAGTAACCCGCCGAACATAGGCCCCCATCCTTCGGGCCTCGGGGCGAGCCCTGTGCCGGCCAGTTCGGCCCACTCAGTCCCGCCGTCATCGCTGCGGAACAGCCCGGCTGATGTCCAGGCGTAGAGCGTCGATGGGGAGGAAGGCGCTATGACGATCGAGCCCTCGCCGCCGAGGATCATATCCCACGTGGCTCCCCCGTCGGTAGTTTTGAAGATCCCCGCCGAGGTAGCCGCGTAGAGGATGGACGCCGAACTCGGGTCGGTGACCAGCCTCCAGACCGCCGCGCTCGTCAGGCCGGCGCTGGCCTTCTTCCAGGTCTTGCCGCCGTCTGTCGACTTGTAGACGCCCTCTGGGGTCCCCGCGTATTGAATGGACGGGTCACTGGGATCGATGGGCCCCGCCACCTCATTGAACACGGAGCCGGTATCGGTATCCGTCACGGTACCCTGGAAGTCCCTTCCCTGAAGTCCAGGCGCCATTTGCTCCGCTTGGTCCGCCTCTTCTTGGCTGAGCTGGGTCCAGGTCTCGCCCCGGTCGGTCGATCGCCACATGTTCCAGGACATGTCGTATGTATAGACCGTGGAAGGCGATGACGCGGGATCGATCAGGACGATGGGCGGCCAGACGGCGAAGCGCGGGCTGGTCACGGTCAGGTCATTCCATGTCGAGCCGCCGTCATCCGACCTCAGGAACAGGGTAGCCGGATCGTCGGCGGAAGCGGCGTCAGGATTCTCTGTCAGGACGTAGATCGTGGAGGATGATGCCGGATCGATGGCAAGCAGGAATACTCTGTATTCCATCGACATAAGCTGGCTCCAACTCCCGGCCGCATCCTGCGACTTGAACAGGCCGTCATCCGTTGCGGCGTAGAGGATCGCCGAGTCGTTCGGGTCGATCACGAGACAGGTGACATTTCCACCATCGCTGGTCAACCACAGGGGCTCCCACTCCCGGCCGGTCGTGGCGGCGGCCCCGGAAGCACCGGGCGCCCCGCTCGTCCCGGCATCGATGATCGTTTCGTCGTTGATCACCAGTACGAAGTCCGGCCGGGTCAGATTCCGAACGGCCATGACACCCCCGAAGGCTACGGCAGCCACAAGGACCACGGCGACAGACGCGAAGACCGCCACCCGCGGGGTGAGCCACCTCGCATGGGTCCTGGCGACCCGCGGCCCGGCACCCGTCTTGCCCTGGTCCTGCTCGCCGATGGACCACGGTTCGCCCCCGGCCCGTGCCTCGATGGCGGCCCACACTCCGCGCCGATCCACCGGCCCGGCAAGCCGTTTCAGGGTTTCTTCGAATTCTCTATCCTCATCCATGGCGTGCTTCCTCGAACGTCTCCTTGAGAGTCTCTCTGGCGCGGTGTAGATGCTGCTTGACCGTCCCCTCCGACACGTGCATGACCCCGGCCACCTCCCGGGTGGTCAGATGGTCCATGTAGTAGAGAGCGAGCGCGGTGCGCTGTTTGAGCGGCAGATCCGTCAGCCGCTCCCACAGTTGTTCGTCTGTGGCCGAAGCTCCGTGCGGAGTTCGGGACTGCTCTTCTATCTTGAGCAGGAGTCTCGCTTGCCTCCAGAGCGAACGGTGATGGTCACGGATCTGGTTGAGCGCGACTCTTCGCACCCAGCCGGCTGGGTCTTCGTAGGTGGATAGACGGTCCCAGCCCCGAACCAGGCGGGCGAAGGCCTCTTGGACGGCATCGGCGGCAGTCTCGCGGTCACCGGCCACGATGGTCAGCGCTTGGACCAGGCGGTCGTAGTTCTGCTCGAAGACGTCTTCGGGACAGAAGTAGCGCGTGCGCCCCCCGATCGTGCTCTCCCCTATCGACCAGTCGCTCAAGCGGGCCACGCCCCCGGTCTTCGAAAACGTTGAGCCACCCGTGTGCACCGAGCCGGTCCTATCCCCTCGATTGTCCTACTTTCGAGATAGACACGCACAACAAGACCAAATAGTTGACACGGGCGTGCGGATTCCCCGCGGGAGTGGTTGCGGAGGCCCCGTGGGGTCGTCTACGGGAGCGCGAGGAATGGCGTCGGGCGGGCCGATGTTTGCTGATGGCATGTTTGGGCGAGGAGGAGGCAGAGGAGGAGACAGCGGCGCGGGCGCGGTTCGAAGAGTGCCCGTCTGTTTCGAAAGGCGGACGACCCCAACGCCTTGTTCATGCTCTTCGAGTGGGGCTCTGGACAAAGCCCGCAACTTCGCCGAAGTCTACGAGCTGCATGAGGCCATGGAGTGGGCCAGCGTCGTCGGCGAGTAGGAGATCGACGTGCTGGAGGAAATCGAGCAGAGCTATGCGTAAGGCGACTCACCAGAGCTTTCAGCCCGGGCACTAGCATCCCGCGAGAGTGTGCCGGCGTCATCAGCCAGGAGCAACTGACTGCAGTGACGCACCGTGAGAACCTGCACGCAGTCTCCAAGCTGATAGAGCACCCGGTATGCACCGTGCAAGATCTCGCGAACCGCGGCATCTCCAATCTCGGGCACCATCCGGCCACTCCCGGGGAAGTCGGCAAGACGTTCTACCAAGGCAAACAGCTCAATGGCCCACCGCATGGCAGCCTCAGGATCATCGGCGGCGATGAAGTCAACGATCTCGTCGATGCGGCCAAGCGCGGTTCGGACCACCCGATCTTCACTTTTCAAGCCGGCGAAGAACTCGCGCCTTTGCTTCTTCGTGTGCAATGCCTTCACCTGCCCCGAGCTCCTGCTGAGCTGCCAAGACATCCTCGAGAAGCTCGAGGCGTTCACGCATGGCTTCGAACTCGCGGACGTCAAGCAATACCGCAACCCCGCGTCCGCGCTGAGTCAGCAGCATCGGACGCCCGGTCTGGTTGACCTGTTGTATGAAAGAGGCCACGCCGGCCCTGAACTCCGACAGAGGCAGGATATCCTGATCAAGTCTGAGCGCGCGCATGGCTGCCTCCTGGTACAGTTTAGTGTACATCAAAATGTACCATAAAACTGAGCGCAGTTGCACGTCTTCGTTCCCGATTCACGGCTCGCGCCTCCCAGGACATCCTAACCCGTCAGGCGTGAGTATTACCCCACCTAGGCTCCGCTCCTATGCATCTTTCGTACGACACCGACTAAAGGCATGCATGGCGTCCCCGGCCTGGGTAGAAGGCGGGCGGCAGAGAGAAACCTAGACGCAGGCTCGGACCCTGTTGCGGCCGAGCCGCTTCGCCTCGTACATGGCGGTGTCCGCCCTCTCTATCAGCTCCGCTCTCGACGCGGCGTGAGCGGGGAAGAGAGCGACACCGATGCTGACGGTGATGAGACCAGCCCCGACCACCAAGGGACATCTCGCCACCTGCGCCCGGATACGATCGGCCACCTGCATGCCGCTGCCCAGATCGCAATCCGACAGGACCGCCACGAACTCCTCACCCCCGTAGCGGGCAACGATGTCGCCCCGGCGGATCTGTCCCTCGATGATGTGGGCGACGGCGCGAAGGACCTCGTCCCCGAGCGAATGCCCCCAGCGATCGTTGAAGGCTTTGAAGTGATCGATGTCGACGAACAGGACGGCGAACTCCGACCGCCGCGCGATCGCCTTGGACACCTCGCCGGTGAGGTGCTCGTGCAGATAGCGGTGGTTGTAGATGCCGGTAAGACCGTCGATCGTGGCCTCGAACTCGGCCCGGGCGATGCGCTTGGTCACCTCCCCGAGCAAGGAGGCCATCGACGCGGGTCCTGTGTCCTCTCCATCGTGGATGGGCAAGGGCCGAGCCGGGGAATCAGCAGCGACCAACCCGACTATCTTCCCTTCGCCGTCGCGTAGTGGAGCTGACGCTGTGATCCAGACACCGAACTCGTCCGCGTACAGCGCGTTCCTGTCGGCCTCCAACCCTGCAAGTACCTCTCGCATCTCGTCGTCGACGGCAAACAACTCGTCCCCGATGTGGGATCTACATTGCTCGGTCTCTTCCGGATCGACGACAAAGACGACCCTGGAACCCACTTTCCGCTGCGTGGTCAGATAACGGATCCCCTCGCTTGCCCTCAGCACGTCGCGAAGGACTCCGGCTATCTCGTCGTACTCGGGCCGGTGTTCGTCCTGCCTTGTCTTCAGCAGTTCGTGCTTGTCGCCGTCTATGACCGCTGCCGCTTTCTCGGCAACACTCAGGCACACCCTTCTCCGCCGGTCCATGTCGTCGAGCACGTCTAAGAACGCGTCGACGATCTCGGGGTCGAACTGGGAACCGCGGCCGGCCTTCAGTTCCGCGCGGCAATCCGAGTACCGGAGGGCCTGTCGATAGGGGCGCAGGCAGGACATTGCGTCGTACGCGTCGACCACACACATGGCCCGGCTCATGGGGGGGATATCCTCTCCCTTCAGACCGTCCGGGTAGCCGTCCCCATCGTATCTCTCGTGATGGTGGCGGATCGCGTCGGTCTGCTCTTCTTGCACCATGCTATGCAGGATCTCGGCACTCGTCTCAGGATGAGCGCGCATGATCATCCATTCTCGCTCGGTGAGCGGACCGGTCTTGTGCAGAATGGAGTCGGAAACGATCAGCTTACCGATATCGTGCAGGTATCCCGCTTCCTCCGCGCGCTGCACCGTGTCTTCGCTCCAGCCGAGTTTCGTCCCCAAGAGCGACAGATACTGAGCGACGCGCGCCCCATGGCCTTGCGTATACCACTCTTTGGCCCCAAGCGCGCTTACCAGCGCCTGAAGTCCCGCGACGTGGACGCGACGTAACTCCTGGTATTGTCGGGCGTTATGTATGGCCAGGCCGGCCTGTTCCGCCAGCCCACGGGCGAACTCGATATCGGCGTTGCTGAAGCTCCGATCTCGACTGCACTGCGAGATGACCATCGTACCGAGTCTCGAACGACCAAAAGGAAGAGGGATGATCAGGCGACTTCTCTCCCCGCACTCCTCCATCTCGGCCTTGGTTGCTGGGTCCAAGTCGGGATCCTGCGATCGCTGCTGGAGAACCTGCTCGCCCTGGAGGTTTCCTGGCCCCTCGGCCCCAGCTGCAACAGGACTGTCATCCCCCTGTCCACGCTGGTACATGGTGCATCTGTCGCAGTCAAGGGCAGTGATAGCCTGGGTGGCGACCGCCTCGAGCACCTCGTCGAGGTCCAGGCTGGAATTGATCACTCGATTCGCCTGCAGAAGAGAGGTGAGCCTAAGATTCCGCTCGTCTGCCTGCTGAAGCAGCTGCGCGGAGTGTATGGCTTGACCGGCGAGGGCCGCCAGGCCGCGAGCCAGGGCCATCTGCGCTTTGTCGAAATCCCTCTCCTGCTCCGTGTCGTAGAAGGCCATGAGCCCCATGCGCTGAGAGCCGACCATGAGCGGTATCGAAAGGCACGTCTTCTCGCCCCACTTCTGCATGCTTTCGAGACTCTCAGGAGTCAGATCAGGGTCCGAGATCCGCTCTAGAAGCGGCCTTCCGCTCGCCAGAACGGCCTTCTCGGCAGGGCATTCGGAGAGGGGCAATCGCTCACCCAGGCCCTCCCAGCCGGACGGCACCCGCTCGTAGATCGCCAACGGGACGATCGTGCTCGAGGGGGGATCGTACTCGTACACGATGCATTCCGGCACTTGCAGCGTTTCGGCCGCGTGCCAGACCAGCATACGCAAGGCTTCTTCCAGGTTCTCGGACTCGGCGGCAGCTCTGCTCGCCTCCATGAGAGAAAGCAGCGCGTCCTGCGAGGCCCACGGATCTTCCCGGAGCGGAGAGACTGTTCGAACGGCAGGTTGGGAGGCGGCCCCAGGGGAACGGGGCGCGGGGCCGGACTCAGAGGGCGTGGCGCGAGGACCGCGACAGTTGGCAGTATTGGCGATAATCTCAGTATTGGCGATGATCTGTTTCATTCAGGCGCTCATGGCGCGTACCTCAGGGGTCCGACTGCTTCCTATCGATAATCGACCGCGCAGGGCCAAGGGTTTAGGGCCGGTCTACGTCCAGCCAACGCCGGACCAAAGACCCAAGCCGACGGCACACGGACGCGCAGACAATCGATGTGGCCCAAGAGTCCCCCAAGAGTAACGGCGACATGGTGGAGCCTATCAAAGCAATGATGGTGGTAATGAACCCTGCCTCGTCGCCCCCCTCTGTTACCATTGTGGTAACATGGTTAAGACGATGACCCCGGCGCAGCCGAACCCATCATCATGAGAGTCATCGCGAAGCGGACGCTGAGGGAGTTTTGGTCGGCACATCCTGACTGCGAGCAGACACTCCGATCCTGGTATCAAGAGGCGGAGGCTGCCGACTGGAGCGGTCCCGCTCAGATCAAGGCCAGGTATCCCTCGGCCAGCTTCCTTCGCGACAACCGCGTGGTGTTCAACGTCTGCGGAAACAGGTACCGGCTCATCGTGAGGATCAGATACGAATTTGGGTTGGTCTACATCCGTTTCCTCGGCACCCACCGAGAATACGAGGCCATCGATGCACAGAATGTCTAAGGAAGTGTCCGTGCACCCTAAGGTCATCAGGAACGAGGTCGATTACGAGCAAGCCCTCAATCGCGTCGACGAACTCATCGACGCCGGCCCCGGCAGCCCCGAGGGTGACGAACTCGAACTATGGACGATCCTGATCGAGGCGTACGAAAGAACTAGCCACCCTATAGCACCTCCCGATCCCGTGGAGGCGATCCGCTTCCGTATGGATCAGTTGGGGCTACGCCCTGTTGATCTGGCGCCATACCTCGGAGGGCGCAGCCGAGTATCGGAGATCCTCAATCGGAAGCGGACTCTCAGCATCGCTATGATCGTCGCTCTCTCCGAGAACTGGGGATTCCGCTGGAATCTCTGGTGCCAAAGCAGGGGCCCGGCGGATCCGATAGCTCCGAACACGATGTCGAGCGGCCGCGCCCGGCCGAGCGCGCGAACGCACGGATGCGTTGAGAGCTGTCCAACGGAGGCTTTACCTTCGCCTTACCCGCGCATGATTACAATGCTGGGCGTCGAAGGCTGAGCATCGGTGCTGTTCGCAGGTGGCGCCGCGCCTTGTTGTAGCGAGTCCGATAACGAGGTTCGCCATGGGATCGGGCAAGAAGACGATATACATCTCCCTCGTGATAATCGTGATCGCGGGCTTGGCTTTCGCGGCCCACGTGCTCACCGACCAATACTCCGCCGGCGAGGTTGAGACCGCCGTAGCTTCGACTACCCAGCCGACGGCGGTAACCCCGCAGGGGGACATATCGCAAAGCGACTCGCTGCAGAGCGACTCTGTACCGGTATCGTCAGCGGCCACAACGACACCGGACGAACGCGTCGACACGAGTGACGAGCAGTACACGGCGACAGACACGACCTACGAGAGCGATACCGCCTCGATCTCGATCACCAAAGTCACGACGGGCGAGGGCTCCGACACCGTCACGTACTTCGTGGCCGACGTCCAGCTCACTTCGGGGACTGATCTGCTGGCGGCCTTCTCCGGAGGGGAGTTCGAATCCGATGTGACTCAAGACACCTCTGAGATCGCCGCGGCCAACGACGCCATATTCGCCATCAACGGGGACTACTACGGTGCCGTGGGCGACGGGGTGATCATTAGAAACGGCGTGCTCTACAGGAACGTCCCCGCTCGAACCGGACTTGCCCTCTACAAGGACGGAGGCATGGCCGTTTACGACGAGACCGAGATCACCGCCGAGCAGCTTCTGGCGGACGGAGTCTGGAACACCTGCTCGTTCGGTCCCGGTCTCCTGGTGGATGGAGACATCCCCGACGACATCGACACCTACGAGGCGGTGAACAACCCCAAACACCCGATCCAGGGGACCAACCCGCGCACCGGGATCGGCATGATCAGCAACAACCACTTCGTGTTCGTGGTGGTGGACGGCAGGAGCCCCGGCTACAGCAGAGGAGTCGCGCTCGCCGAGTTTGCTCAGATCTTCAAGGACCTGGGGTGTACGACGGCCTACAACCTCGACGGCGGGGGTTCGTCCACCATGTACTTCATGAGCGAAGTGGTCAACAGTCCTTCTCAGAAGCACGGGGAGCGCGCCGTCAGCGATATCCTGTACGTCAAGTGAGCTGCTGAGGGCAGACCCCCTGGTGGTTCGGGTCGGTGACCGACCTCGGTCGCGGGAGCCCGCTACGCGATCTCCCACTCCTTGACGACCTCGGTCTTGATGAGTCGCACCAGCTCTTGCAGGCCGCTGAACACATTATCGCGGATGTCTCCCGCCACCAGCGCATACATGATGTCGTCGCCGATGCTCAGCCTGCCTTCGTTGACCCAGACCCGCGTGGCGATCACGCCCTGCCTGGCCTCGACCTGCTCTATCACCTCGGCCAGGCGCCCGCGATCGTGGGAAAGGTCCATGCCGGTGACCGGCGAACCGTCGCGGGTCGTACCGCGGACCACCCCGTTGTGTACGAGGTACATACCTATCCGCGCGCCGTCCGGGCCGCTCTTGATCTCGTCCAGCCACGTTTGCAGGGATGGGGGTTCATCGTGCATGGTGTCCTCCTTGTCTTTGCAAGAATACATTGGACCACGTCGCGTTGGACCGCGCCGCGCGAGGCTGCGCCACGTTGGACCGCGCGGCGGGAGGCTGCGGCGCGTCTGGACCCGTCGCCCATCGCCCCCATCCGTGGCGGCAGAGGAGGCCGTGAGTCATGGTGGATCGATCGAACGAGCCGCGCCCGGTCGGCGTCAGAACGGCTGCGGTACATGCCGGGCATCCGCCCAACCCGGTCACGGGAGCCTCCGCCCCCGACGTAGTCATGTCGACCACCTTCATCATCGACCCGGGGATCTCGTTCTCCGCCGATGAGATCACCGACGAGACGCCATACGTCTACACGCGCTGGGGAAACCCGACGGTCGAGCAGCTGGAACGCAAGCTCGCGGTGCTCGAAGGGACCGAGGACTGCGTGGCCTTTGCCAGCGGTATGGCGGCGATCACGGCCCTGTTCCTGTACGTGCTCAAGGACGGCGGCCACATAGTGATGAGCGACGTCGCCTACGCTGCCGCTTCCGAGCTCGCCAACGATACGCTGCCCCTGCTCGGCGTCGAGGTGACCCGGGTGGACACCTCGGACCCCGCGAACGTGTCCGCCGCTCTGCGTCCGAACACCCGCCTGGTCTACGTCGAGACGCCGGCGAACCCACTGCTGCGGCTCACCGATATCGAAGCGGTGGCCAAGATCGCGCACGCGGCCGGAGCCGCCCTCGCCGTCGACTCCACCTTCGCCACCCCGATAAGCATCCGGCCGGCCGAACTCGGCGCCGACTACGTGATCCAATCCCTTACTAAGTACATCTGCGGCCACGGCGACGCCATCGGAGGCGCCTTGGCCGGCCGGCGCGACAAGCTGGTGAAGCTGCGCTCCCTGGCCATACGCATGGGCGGTATCCTCAGCCCGTTCAACGCCTGGCTCATCATCCGAGGCGCAGCGACCCTGCCCATCAGGATGGCCGCCCACCAGGAGGGCGCGCTCGCCGTTGCCCGGCACCTCGAGGAGCACCCCAAGGTGAAGCGGGTGATCTACCCGGGGCTTCCCTCGCATCCGCAATACGATCTGGCGGTGCGCCAGATGAAGAACTTCTCGGGAATGATCACCTTCCAGGTCGAAGACGGCCCGGCGGCCGCCCAGTCGATGTCTGAGCGGCTGCAGGTGCTCCATTACGCGGTTTCACTGGGACACCACCGCAGCCTCATCTGCTTCCTACCTACGGCCGACCTGCTGCACACATCGTTCCGCTTGACTCCTGAGCAGGAGCGGTCTTACAGGGCGTTTGCCGGAGACGGGGTCTTCCGTCTGTCGGTGGGGCTGGAAGACCCGGCAGACCTCATCGCCGACCTCGACGACGCTCTCGCCCCGCTCGCCTGAGCACACCACGGGAGGAGGTCGCGGATCCGTGGCCGCGGCTACAGCCGGGGTACCCATGCGCCGCCGCCTCGTCTGCGACGGGCGGATGCCCGTGAGCCGCTGCCTCGGGGCGCGGCTGCGCGGCGCGCAGGCTCTTCCGTGGAGGTTTACTCCCTGTTATTCTCGAACATATAGCGAGAGTACTGGGCGATTTCGGGCAAACGGTGGGGAAAGGAGCAGGTAATGGAAGATGTCGGGCGTTCCTGGGGGTGGGTGCTCTTCTTCGGGTTTCTCACTCTGGTGATAGGGATCCTCGTCATGGTGTGGCCGGACGCGACGTTGAAGGTCTTGGCTCTGCTCTTTGGCCTTCAGTTACTGGTGGTGGGTATCTACCGTCTGGTCAAATCGTTTGGAGCCGGCCAGGAACACAGAGTGTGGTCCATCCTGCTGGGCATCATCGCCATCTTCGTGGGCGTGATCGTGCTGCGCAACATATGGGAAACCGTGGTCGTGATAGCGGTCATCCTGGGCGTCTACTGGATCATTTCCGGCATCGTCGACTTCATCATGGCCGTCGGCGACAAGGACTATCCTCAACGCGGTTTTACCATCTTCCTGGGGATCGTCCAGGTCATCGCCGGTATCATCATCGTGGCCTGGCCGGCTGAATCCGTGACCGCCCTGACTTGGCTGCTCGGCTTGTGGTTCGTCATCCTGGGAGTCATCGGCATCGTGCTGGCATTCCTGGTGAGGAGCGAAAAGAACACCCCGGCGACCTACAGCGGCGTCTGAGAACGCATAGATCCACGTGCTGGAAGCCAAAGGGGGAATCATGACTGACTCGAGCGTCGAGCCGGCGCCCGCTGCCCGTGGCCGGATGTGGCGACGCATCCTTGCCTGGGTCCTGCTGGTGCTGGCGTGCATCATCCTTCCCATCGCCGTGACCGGGGCCTGGGTCCGCGGGACCATCATGGACACCGACGGGTTTGTCAACGCAGTCGGCCCCCTGGCCAGCGAACCTGCCATCCAAGAGGCCATCGCGACCAAGGTCACCGACCAGATCTTCGAGCGCCTGGCTCTCGAGGAGCGGCTCCAGAGTGCCTTCCCCGACAAGCTCGGCTTCCTGGCCGCCCCGGTGACAAAACAGTTGCAGGAGTTTACTCAGACGGCCGCCGAGCGTCTGGTGGCCAGCGACGAATTCCCAGCGATCTGGACCGCCGCGGTCCGCGCGGTCCACTCGACGGTCGTCGACTTCATGAACGGCTCCGGACGGGTATCGCTGGGCGAGGAAGGCGTCATCGAACTCGACATGAGCGGTCTCTCCACTCGGATCGTGGACCGATTGGAGCAGTTGGGGATCGAGATCTCCGCAGACGAACGCCCGATCCTCACCAGCGGCAAGGTGCCCATCGCTCAGGTGGCCGGCCTGGAGAAGATCCGAGGCCTTCTCAACTTCCTCAACAAGTTGTTCATCGTCCTTCCGATCCTGGCCGTGCTCTTCCTGGCCGGGTCTGTGGCTGTCGCCGCCAAGGGGCGGCGACAGCGGACGGCCGTCCGTGCAGGGATCGGAATCATGATCAGCATGGCGATCTTCGTCGTCATCCTGCTGATAGTCCGCATGATCCTTTTGAACGCGGTCGAGAACGCGGGCATGTCCACCGACGTGGCGGGAGCGATCTGGGGCGATCTCACCATCGCTCTGCGGGGCACGGCCTGGGGTCTCTTCTTCCTTGGCTTCCTCCTGCTGATCCACCGCCGCCTGGTCGCGGGCGTTTCATGGGGATAGCCATGTCCCGCACAGCGGGACGCGCGGTGGAAGCCGGCTGGGATACAGGGCAGACGGGCAGGTGGGTCTCCCGCCACCGGCCTGTGGCTGAACCTGGGCCTCCTGATCGTGGGCTTCCTCGTGTTGGTGCTGTGGGAAAGCACCCGAGCTTGGCGGTCATCATCGTGGTAGCAGTGTTGGTGATAGTCCTGGAGGGCCTGGTCTTCTTCGTGGCGCGCCAGAGCGACCTCGCGGCAAAGGCCGCGGGCGAAGTGGCCGCGCCGACTACCGGCGAGAACCCACCGGGAGCGAGCCTATAGCGGTGGCGAGACAGGGCGGCGACATGATCGAACCAGCAGGAGCGCCGAAGCCGAGATCGTACGAGGTGAGCTTGGCTCCGCGAACCCGCTTCCGGTTGGTCGAGGACAACTACTTCCTCGTGCTGGTCGCCATCATCGTCGCCTTCGTCCTGGTAGGCCTGTTCAGCAGATTCGCCTTCGCCAGAGCCGCGGGACTGGTCGTGATGGGAGTGGTCTTCTACCTGACGATGCGCGTCTCGCGCCCGCGTCCAAGCTCCAGAACGCGCGTGGCCGCGGCATCGTTCCCCCCATCCTGGTAGTGATCGTAGCGTCGGTAGTCGACCGGCTCCCATTCCGTCGTGGGGAGCATCGCCTCGATCTTGTCCGCCGTTCTTCGTGATCGCCTGCACCGTCGTGATAGCCAAGCGATTGGCACAGCATCGACGTATCTCCATGCAGACGGTCATGGGGACTCTCTGCATCTACCTGTTCGTCGGCACTTCTCTTCGGCCTCGTGTACGGCATCATCGAACTCCTGGGCGACGGCCCGTTCTTCGTCCAGACCGAAAAGCCGACCGGCGTCGACTTCATCTACTTCAGCCTGATCACGATCACGACCACGGGTTTCGGCGATCTGTCTCCGGTAGCCAACCTGGGGAGGATGATGGCCGGCGTCGAGGCCATCCTCGGGAATCTGTATCTGGTGACGGTGGTCGCCCTTTTCGTCAGCAATCTGGGGCGGACGAGAAAGGACAAGGAGTCCTGATCGGTCTGGAGCCCCCGCCGTGACCCGGTCTAGCAGGACGTCGTATCCATAGCCTCGTCGGCAGCCCCGGCCGCCATCTAGTCTGTTCAAGAGGGTTCTCCTAGCCTCCCGTAAGTCTCGCGCTCAGGCAGGAGACGCAGGAGACAGGCAAGAACATCAACCCGGTCGGGACTCATGCGCGGCGCATCTCGAGCGCCGTCAAAGGATCAACGACCGGGGGACGAGAGAGATGGCGGACGATCGACCGAAAGAAGGCTCGGGAGATTCAGCAACGCCTACGAGATGTTCACGTTGGTCCTCACCGTGCTCTCGCTCGTCATCATGGTCCTGCTCCTGCTGCCGCTGCCCGAGGCCACCCAGACACTGCTGAGGGTCTACGACAACGCCATCTGCGTCGTGTTCCTCTTCGACTTCTGCCTGACGACTGAGCCGCGCGACCTCGGCCAGGCAGTACTTCTTCCGGGAAGGGGGCTGGCTCGACCTCCTCGGCTCCATCCCCAGCTTGGGAGTCTTCAAGTATGCGGGGCTCTTCCGACTGGCGCGCCTCAGCCGCCTTGCGCCGGATCATGCGCCTTCTCCGTGGCCAGAGGGGGAAGGAGATCATCGCCGACGTGCTCGCCCACCGGGGGCAGTACGCGGCATTCGTCACCATACTGACCGCCTTCGTCCTTCTCGTCATAACGAGCATCCTGGTGCTGACCTTCGAGAGTCGTTCGGGAGAGGGCAACATCACCACCGGGGGCGACGCCCTCTGGTGGGCGATCGTCACGCTGACCACCGTCGGCTACGGGGACACGTTCCCGATAACGGCCGCCGGGCGCATAACCGGAGTCTTCGTGATGTTCGCCGGCGTGGGGATCATCGGCTCCCTGGCCAGTATCCTCGCGAGCGTCTTGGTCTGCCCCGCGGAACCGGAGCCTGCCGACGCCTCGACCGAGCCGCTCACTGAGTCGTCCACCGGGTCGTCCCCGGAGCTTCACGACGAGCTGCGGGCGATCCGGGCCGAGCTCGAGGCCCTGCGCAGGACGATGGGGGCCCAGAACGAGGGGCCGTAGCGACTCTGGCTCGGCACGAAGACCCGCCACGGGATCGCATCGCCGACCTCACAATTGACGGAAACGGAGGGAGCACCATGGCGTCAGGAACTCCGAACGGCTTCTCATCGAACGAGGACCTACCAAGAAGGAGCCCGCGCGCCGCCGCCATCGCCGGCCTGTTCGTTCGCCCTGCTGTTCTCCGTGAGCGTGATCCTCATCCGCCTCACTGTTGCCAGCGTGACCACCGACGCCGGCGGGGGTCTCGCCGAAAGGACCGGTTGGTTCGAGTTCGCGATCTTCCTCATGCCCTTCGCCGGCATCGCCTTCCTGTGGTTCATCGGAGTCGCGCGCACTCGCCTGGGCCGCTACGAAGACCAGTTCTTCGCCACCGTCATGCTGGGAAGCGGACTGATCTTCCTGGCCATGGTGTTCGTGGCCGCGGGCGTCGCGGGCGGCTTCCTCGCCAGTTATGCTCGCGACCCGGTCGATTTCACGGGTAGCACTGCGTACTACTTCGCCCGCGACATCATCGTGCAGATCTTCACTATCTACGCCATGCGCATGGCGGCGGTGTTTATCATCTCGCAGGCCACCTTGTGGCTGCGGACCAAGGTCATGCCCCGCTGGCTGGCCTTTCTCAGCCTGGCCGTCGGGGTCGTGCTGCTATTCGCCCTCACGCAGTCGATGTGGGCGGTCCTTGCCTTCCCGGCATGGTCTTCCTCGTGAGCGTCTACATCCTGATCGTCAGCTTCGAGCGTCGGCACGCAGCTCTCGCGGACGGCGTGACGCCAACGACGACTGGACCGGCCGGCGAGTGAGTGGGGGCCATTATTCAGCCGCCGGGCCGCCTCACGTCGTCCCAGCCCTCCA
>CAWDXC010000001.1:0-17582 GCA_963806155.1 uncultured Actinomycetes bacterium | reverse complement strand
CGAAGTTCCGCTCTTCTTGCCCTTGAGCCGACGCCAGCTCCGGCGCGTCGCGCAGCTCGCCACCGGCCGGCGCTATTTCGACGAAGCGGTCGTGCGCCAGGGCGACCCGGGCGATGCGTTCTACGTGATCATCGCTGGCACCGCCCGACTCGAAACCCCGGGCGACATGCGGAGACCCTCACCCCGGGTGCTTCGTTTGGCGAACTTGCGCTTCTCGACGGCGCCCCGCGTGCGGCCACGGTGGTCGCGGTCGGCGGCTTCTGACGGCCTGCATCGAGCGTAATACTTCCTACAACTGATCGACAAGGAGCCGGGCCTGGACTACGACTCTGATCCGCGGCCTTGTGGTTATGATCCGCGATATGCAGAAGGGGCTCGTGCCGGCCAGTCCGTCGCTCGCCGGGTACTATGCGCTCGACGCGGCGCGGCTATCACAGACGTCGAAGACAGCCGGAGTCACTTCGCCCGGCTGGTTGTCCGCCATGAACCAGGTACCGCTGTTCTCTGAGCTGGATGGCCGGCATCTTGCCAAGGTGATGAAGCTGGCGGTGCTGCGGCGGTACGGGGCCGGCTCGGTCCTGGTTAGGACAGCGGCGCCCGGCGACGCCTTCCATATCATCCTTGACGGTCGCGCACGGGTCGACACACCCAGGGGCACGAGCGGGTCCTCGAGCCCGGCGACTGGTTCGGCGAGCTTGCCCTGATTGACAATGCACCCGCGCGGCAACAGTCACCGCCATCGATGATGTAACCACCGCACGACTCCGGCGCCCAGAATTCCTCAGGCTAATCCGCCGCGATCCGCGATTGCGAGAGGCGTCCTCGCGGCCTCGTGCGAACCATACGCGACATCGAGGGAACGACACCCGCCACGCCGGCCGACTGATCAAAGGCGTGCAAAGGCTTCACATTTCTCGGCGGTAGTTCCGCGATACCTCGGCGCTCTGGCCCGTGGGTCCCGACGTAAGCGCCCCGTCTGCCACGGCTTGGTGCCAGAACTGTGCCGGGATTCCGTCCCGGTATTGCAGAGGAAGATTCTGATCACCCTGTGCCGACGGCTGCGCGACGCCGACACTGCTCTGGCTGCGGGGCGAATCACGCCAACGGGCGCATATCGGGCTCCGGCTGAGGCAGTCTCGTCGCCAGCGTGGACTGCCGGTGACCCAGTGTGCCGTGGTGGCCTCCCATTATTGCCCGCTAATCGGCTTACCCATCTGTTGACATCATGCGTCTCTCAGGACTTAAATGGCATGGTGGCCCTCCGTTCCCGTGCGTTCTGGCCTTGTCGACTCCCCTGCAGTATTGTCGCGCAATCTGGGGGGAGCTGGTTCCGTCTTCCGGGAGGTGGGCCAGGGGGTCTGCGCCGATCGTGCAGCGTGGGGGCAGCCGTGAGGTGTACCCAGTGCGGTACTGAATACGCGCCAGGTGCGAGGTATTGCAGCCAATGTGCGGCCCCGCTCTCAACGGCCCCGCCCGCCCATCTCGTGGGTGCCGCTCCCGAACCCGTTCACGCCGACCTCCGCGTGGTCACCGTTCTCTTCGCCGACATTTCCGGCTTTACGTCCCTGTCGGAGAAGCTTCACCCGGAGGCCGTGCGCGACCTCATCACCGCCTGCTTCGACCGCCTGGTCCCCTGCATCGAGCGCTACGGCGGCGCCATAGACAAGTTCATCGGTGACGAGGTGATGGCGCTTTTCGGGGCCCCGGTCGCCCACGAGAACGATCCCGAACGGGCTCTGCGCGCCGCCCTGGAGATGCTGAATGCTCTGGCCGGCTTCAACCTACAGCTCGACGTCAACCTGGGCATCCACTTCGGCGTGAATACCGGCCTGGTCTATGCTGGAGGAGTAGGAGGGGGAAGCCGCCAGGACTACTCGGTCATGGGCGACGTGGTGAACGTAGCCGCCCGCCTGAAGGGGGCGGCCAAGAACGATGAGATCCTGGTAGGTGCCGCTACCTACCGTCAGGCCGAGCCCCTGTTCAACTTCCAAACCGCAGAAGCCCTGAGCCTCAAGGGAAAAGCCGAGCCGGTGCCTGTCTACCGGCTCATGAGCGCCCGGGCCGCTCCCACCACCACCCGAGCGAGCCGGGGTCTCAACTCCCCCTTGATAGGGCGGGAGGAGGAGCTCGGCGCCTTCTGGCGTTCCCTCGAGCGTTTCGGGCCGCGGCGAGGGCGGCGTCCTCATGGTGACCGGGGAGGCAGGACTCGGGAAATCGCGTCTGGTCGCCGAAGTCCGGGCCCAGACCCAAGGAGAAGGCCTCTCCTGGCTGGAAGGCCGCACCCTTTCCTTCGGACGCACGATTAGCTACTGGCCCCTTCTTGAGATCATCCAGCAGGACGCGCGGATCGAAAGCGACGACAGCGAGGGCGAGCGCTGGGCAAAGCTCTCCGAGAGGATGACGGGGCTTCTCAGGGATGAGACGCCGGAGATATGGCCCTACCTGGCCACTCTCCTCAGTCTGCCCGTGCCCGAAGACCTGGCCCAGAAGGTTCGATACCTGGACGGCGAGGCCATGGGGCACCAGATCTACCGGGCCACGCGCCTTTACTTCGCCCGCCTTGCCCGCGACGTCCCACCGTGGTGGTCTTCGAAGACGTGCACTGGCTGGACGGCTCCTCGGCCTCCCTGCTTGAGCACCTCCTTCCTCTCACCCGGGAAGCGCCCCTGCTCTTCTGTCTCGTCAGCCGGCCGGAGGCAGAATCAGCCCTCACCAGACTACGAGAACTAACCCGAAGCGAGTACGCCGCCCGCCTGACCGAGATCGATCTGCGTCCGCTTTCCCCTGAGGAGAGCGCCCTCCTGGTCCGTAACCTGGCCAAGCTTGATGACTACCCGCGGGTCTCAGGGACGCCGTCCATGCAAAAGCCGAGGGCAACCCCTTCTTCGTGGAAGAGGTGGTCCGCAGCCTTCTCGACCTGGTCGGTCTTGTCCGAGATGAAATTCGAGCGGCCGCTACAGGGTGACCGAGAAGGCGACCGAGATCGCCATCCCCGATACGATCCAGGGCGAGACAGGTCGTCATCATGGCCCGCATCGACCGCTTGGATGAAGACCTAAAACAGGTCCTCAGGCTGGCCTCCGTCATCGGTCGCAGCTTCTTATCGGGTGCTTGCCGGCATCGCAGAAGCTGACCGAGAACTCGACCAATGCCTGGCTGCTCTTGAAACCCGGGAACTCCTGCGCGAAGACCCGCGTTCCCGAGCTCGAATACATCTTCAAGCACGCGCTCGTCCAGGAAGCCACTTACGAGAGCATCCTCCTCAGACGCCGCAAAGAGATCCACCGTCAGGTGGCCGCCACCATCGAGGCGCTTTACCCCGACCGTCTGGAGGAGTTCTACAGTCGCCTGGCCTACCACTACACCCGAGCCGAGGAGTGGGACAGGCCCGCGAGCACCTGTTGAAGGCGGGCGATCAGGCCTTGAGCATTGCCGCCAACGCGGAGGCAATAACCCATCTCGAGAGGGCTCTCGGAGGCGCAGTCCGCCCTCTCCAGCTCGCGTCCGGATTTGGCAAGCAAGGTCGATCCGCTCGAGCGGGCCGCTCTGTGGAGGAAGGTGGCCACTCTGCGCTTCAAACAGCGGCATGCAGTGGACGGGCTCGCCGCCATTGAGGAAGCCGAAGCGGAGCTCGAACGCGGGAGACAGGAGACCGCCGAGTGGTGGCGTGAATGGATCGAGGTCGCGCTCCAGAAGGCCATGGCGCTCTACCTGGCGAGAGCTGAGGCCGTGCTGCTCGCGTTGCTCGCAACCCTTGAACCTGTCGTCGAGCGCTGGGGGACGCCCGCACAAAAGAGTCAGATTCTTTTCACGATCTCTATCGGGAGAGTGACGCGGGAACGTTGGCGCCCGAGCCTGGAGACCCTCGAATACATCAGGGCTGCTTGTGAGGCGACAGCCCCCGACGAGCGGCTCACCTTCTACGGCTTCTGTCTCCTGTGGATGGACCGGCTGGACGAGGCGGAACCAGTCCTGTCGCGGGCGTTGGCCGCTGCCACGAAGGCGGGGGACGTCGTGGCGCAGACCAACATTCTTACGTATCTCACCTGCCTCGCGCGACGGCGCGGCGACGTTGCACGCACCGCAGAGCTTGCCGGTCGCTGCCTCGCTGCCGCGCGAGAAGCTGAATCGCCGCTTTATCAAGGCGTGGCACGGGCGAACAAGGCGTGGGTGTATTGCTGTGAAGACGACCTGGCCGCTGCTGAGCGCGAGGCGCGAGACTCTCTCGTATACCTCGTACCAGCGATGTATCCATTCACTTGGCTTGCCCGCTGGCCCCTTATTGGGATTCTCCTTGAACGAGGTGACACGCCTGAGGCCATTGAGCACGCTGCTGCCATACTCGATCGATCTCAGCAGGAGTTCCCGTCTGCACTGACGCAGGCTCTCTTCGATTCCATCGAGGCGTGGGAACGCTGCCGACCGGACGAAGCCCGCGACGCTCTCCTGGCCGCCCACCGGCTCGCCGAATCGTGTGGATACGCTTAGGGGAAGGGGGACACGATGATACTTGTGGTCGGAGCGAGCGGCACGCTTGGCAGCCGGGTGGTCAAGCAGCTGCTCGACCGGGGGCTTGAGGTTAGGGCGATGTCGCGCGATCCGGGTGCGAAGCTCGACGGTCTGACGGCCAACGGAGTGCAGGTGGTCGAAGGGGATCTTCGCGACCCGACCTCTCTCGACAGGGCCCTGATCGGAGCAGACACTGTGCTCGCCTGCGCTCACGGTCTTCTGCCGCTCGACCGGCGCAACACGATCCTCACCGTCGACCGGGACGGCAACGGGGACCTGATCGATGCGGCGCGCGCAGCCGGCGTCGGCCATGTGGTGCTTATGTCGGTCTCCATGGCTTCTCCGTCGGCGCCCTACGCGTTCGCGCGGGCCAAGGCGGCTGCTGAGGAGCAGCTTCGCGGAAGCGGCCTTCCTGCTACCGTCGTCCGAGCCACGGCCTTCATGGAGTCCCATGTCATCTGGATGTTCGGGGAACCGCTCCGTTCGACCGGGAAAGTGCGTGTCTTCGGGCGGGGGCAGACCAAGATCAACTTCGTCGCCGCCGACGACGTTGCGGATGTCGTGGCCCGCGCGATCGCAGATGGGCCCGAGGACGGGTTCCGCGCCCTCGGGATCGGGGGCCCGGAGGAGATGACGCGCATGCAGTCCATCGACCTGCTCGAGGGGGCGCTCGGCGTCAAGGCGCGACGCACTCACGTCCCGGTTCCGATGATGAGGGCCCTGAAGGTTGTGGCCCGCCCCCTTAACCCCAGCTTGGGCTACCTCGTGGAGGCTGCCCTGATGGAGGAGACCCACCCTGAGCTCTTTGGCTACGCACCGGGTGAGCGGCGGCTAGTGGGGAGTACCAGGCTTGAGAACGTGGTGGAAGCCTGGGCAGGCGGGCCGAGTTGACCAGCAGCGCGTCCGGCTAGCCGCCCAACGCGGCATTGATGGGACGGTCTGCGGTAGCAGGAGCAGGCCTTGGATTTGCGACCTTCGGGTCATGGGTCCCCCGGTCGGCCGTCCACAGCGTGCTATTGAGTACTGCTGAGTATCACCGAGTATCACTGAGTTCAGAAACGGGTAGTGTCCCCGGACGTGGTGTAACAGGAGACGGTTGATCATGCCGTTTTCCTTGAAGAGAAAAGCCATCGTGTGTTTCCGTAGGTATGGCTCGCAACCGTACCTAACAGGAAGGACACAACGATGGCCGATCCCATTGTCACCCCCAAGGAGCTGCTCAGCAAGCTGGCCGAGGGCCGAGAGTTCGACTTCTTCCGGGAAGCCATGCTCTCCGTCCTTCGAGAGCTGATGGAGATCGAGGTGAGCGCCAAGACCGGGGCCGCTCTCGGAGAGCGCACCGATGACCGTCTCTGCATGCGCAATGGCTATCGGGAGCGGCGCCTAGATACCCGGGTGGGCTCGCTTTCCCTGCCCATCCCCAAGCTCCGCGAGGGCAGCTACTTCCCCAGCTTTCTTGAACCCCGCCGGCGCAGCGAAGAAGCCCTTCTCGCCGTGATCGCCGAAGCCTATGTTAAAGGCGTCTCGACGCGCAAGGTTGAGGACCTGGTCGCGGCTCTGGGGCTGGACGGCATCTCCAAGAGCGAGGTCTCCCGCATCTGCGCGCGCCTGGATGAGCAGGTGGAAGCCTTCCGGGGCCGGCCGCTTGTCGGCCGCTATCCCTACCTCTTCCTGGACGCCACCTACGAGAAGGTGAGAGACGACTCGGGAAGAGTGGTCTCCATGGCTCTCGTCGTCGCCTACGGGGTGGCGGAGACCGGCGAACGGGAGGTGCTGGGACTCGAGGTGTGCAGAAGTGAGGACTACGCCTTCTGGCGGGGATTTCTCTCCGGTCTTGTGGCTCGGGGACTTGCCGGGGTCAGCCTGGTGGTTTCCGATGCCCACCAGGGCCTCAAACGAGCCATCGAGGAGGCCTTCCTGGGGGCGAGCTGGCAGCGCTGCCGGGTGCATTTCCTTCGCAATCTCCTCTCGCTCGTGCCCAAAGACGGGCAGGGCATGGTGCTGGCCGCGGTGAGGCTCGTCTTTCAGCAGCCGGACAAGACCCGGGCGAGCGAGGAACTGCGGGCTCTCGCCGATCGCCTTGCGGAGCGACTGCCGCGGGTCTCTGCCGCTCTTCTTGAGGCCGAAGAGGAGATCCTCGCCCACATGGAGTTCCCCCGCGAGCACTGGAAACAGATCTCCTCCACCAATCCCTTGGAACGCTTGAACAAGGAGATCAACCGCCGCACCCGCGTCGTCGGCATCTTCCCCGACGAGAAGAGCCTCATCCGCCTGATCGGCGCTGTCTTGGCCGAGCAGAACGACGAATGGGCCGTCTCCCGCAAATACATGAGTCGGCACTCCCTCGCCCGCATCTACCAGTCATCAACCCCGGAGATCGAAGGAGAGGTCACCCACGCCGTTGCCATTCCCATCCACTAACGACTAAGCTGTGAAGACCCTACGAGAACATCGTGGCTCTTACACCACATCGTGGGACGCTACCCACCTGGACCCGGAAGGAGGGTGCGGAGCGGGACCTATGGCAAGAAACTCCATACGTCGCCGAAGACCCTGTACGGCGCGAGGCCGCCGCACAACATGGCCCTCCCCGAAAGCCTGTCACAGAACATGAACGCGTTTGTCCGTCCAGGAGGCGCGTCCGCCGGATCCAGCTTCGTCCATGCGTTTGCGCCGGAGTCGTAGGCCCAAGTGTCGTCGAGGACTCCTCCCTGCGGCCACGTGCCGCCGAACAGGATGATCTTGCCTGACGTCCTGTCGTAGGCCATCGCCGCACCCCATCGGGCGGGTGGCGCCCCGGCCGGTCTCAGGTTGATCCACTCGTTCGCCTTGGCGTCGTAGGCCCAGGTGTCGTCCAGCGCCCTTAGATCGGGCTGGGTGTGGTCGTCGGGAAGCTGCATCCCGCCGAACAGGATCAGCCGGCCGGACTTCTCGTCGTAGGCCATGGCTGCCGAGGCGCGACCCGTCGGAGCGTGAGTGGGCTTCAGTTCCGCCCAGCTGTTTGTTGCCGAGTCGTACGCCCAGGTGTCGTCCTGGAATTGCACCCCGCCCACGTGGCCCGAGCCCCCAAAGAGCACGACCTTCCCGAGCGTCGGTTCGTAGGTCATCGCGGGTTCGTTCAGCGGGGGTGGCGAGACCGACGGCCTCAGGGCGGTCCACTTGTTGGTCTCCAGATCATAGGACCAGGTGTCGCAGGCCCAGGTCAACTCCTGATCGTCCGTCTGGACTATACCCAGACGGACCACCTGCCCAGTGGACTCGTCGTATGCCATCGGTCCGAAAGGGGCGTCTCGCGGGCCGGCACCGGAGGTCTCAAGATCCTCGAAGGTGTTCCGGGCGAGATCGTAGGCCCACGTCTGTCGGTGAGCACCGGACTCCGCCGAGTAGTAGACGATCACCTTGCCGGCCTCGGGGGCGTAGGTCATCCCGTTGCTGGGGACGGGCGGCAACGTACCTGTCGGGCCAAGCCTCTCCCACGCACCCGTTTTGGGGCCGAGCTCCTGCGCCAGTGCCAGGGATCCGTAGCCGATTCCGGCGACGACGATCGCCACCAACAGGAACAGCAGGAGAAAGCCGCGCAAACGAAACCGTGGCCTCGATCCATCTGCTCCGTCCATCCGCTGTCCCATCGCCGCCTTCCTTGCCCGGCATGTGTATCGCCCTGGCGACCACTGGCCCACTGGGGAGTACATCGGATGGCGGGACCGCAGGCTTTAGGGGGCCGGGGGTCGGAAGGTCGAGGGACCGAGAAGGCCGCCGAAGACGCACAATGACTGCCGCCACCTGTCTTAGGCGTGCCAGAAGGCGGGGCTCGGAAGCCAAGCGATGGGGTCACCGCCGGAGGGGGGAGGGGGTCTCAGCCCCAGACGCCCGCCCGCGCGCCCGACCTCCCTGCATCTGGTCACGACACGCGACTCGGGCGGGGCAGAATCGATGCCTCGGTAAATGGGTGAGTAGCGGCTGTATCTCGCTACGGCTCCGAGGCCAAAACTCCAACTAGGAAATCGCTTCGACTGACCCCGTAATCTCCAGAATCATCTCCGCTGGCCCAGGCTCCTGGGACGACAAGAGCTCTGGGTACCTCCACGAAGAAGTGAGGTCGACGGTCATCCGGTCCACGGATGCCCGTTGCGGCCACCCGTCTGACGTCTGAACGAAGGCGATCCCCGAGCAATTGCTCGAACCAGACATCGTCACGGTCGCCTCCCGCTCGGCAGGGGTAAGGTCAGCAACTTCCGAGGGGTCCATACCCGACTGGAGCAGCCTGTCAGTCAGATCGACCTGCCTGGAACTCCAAAGGGGAGTGGCCGACGACCAGGCCAACTCCGCGAACTCACCTTCCCCCATCAGCCCCGCCACCTTTGCCTGCGTGGTTTCCCTGCCCTGGTCGTCAGTCGGACGTTTGGTCGTGTACATATACGTCATGAATTCGCCGGGGAATTCCTGGACCGTTGTCCACTCGCTTCCACTCTTCAACCGGCGGAGAGAATCGCGTAGCGGTTGGGCGAAGCACTTTCCGACGATTGTGTTCAGCAGCATGACACTTAGCGAGCCGTTCGGACCGGTCCTCGCAAGTTCGACGGAATCGTTGCCACCTCTCCACGCTGGCCCGGTGAAAGTGAGCAAACGGTCCTGCGACCCGTACAAGTGGAAGTAGGCTCTTGGGATTTGGTTCCCGCTGCTCTGGGCAGAGCCAGTCGTGCTGATCTTTGGCTCTTCATAATCAACGGTGACAAAACACGCGCTGGGATGGACTTTGTCGATGTTGACGTCAGCGCGCAGCACCGCTTCAAGGGCGACCGTTCCCAACGTTTCCCCGGTCGGACCCTTTTCGGCGACAGACAGGCTCAGTCTGTAATCTCGGTGGTCGTCGTCGACGAAGACATAGGACAGTTTGGGATTGCCGCAGGCCGAAATGAGCGGCAGGAGTATTAACAGCGATAGCACCGCAGCGAGACTAGCTACGCGCTTCCTGCGGTTGCCCGCACTCGACGCTGTCTGGACACGCGGGACAAGCACCGCAAGCCTGCCGAGTTGCATCTTCGGCCTCCCGACTAGGCGACCCAGAAACCGCACCTCTTGAGTGTAGGCCGATCTGGACCTCAGTCAATGGGCGTGAAAGGCACGCCCTCAGCTGGCAGGGCTTGGTGGCAGCCGGCACGGTACGCCAAAGCGCACAACGGCCTTCGAGTGCGTTCGCGTCCGTCCCCGTCCATTGGCTGGTGACGGGTTCGTCACCAGGATGTCACCGGAAGCCCTGGAGACGCCAAAACCCGGTTACCTGGGCCGAGTCTCAACTCGTCGTTCTCGGCTGTCCCGAGCGGCGAGGGGGGGATTCGAACCCCCAGTACCCTTTGCCCGCACAGGGGTTGTCTGTGGCTGGTTGCCCATAGCTCCCGTGATGGGTGCTTGGCGACCAGAGTTGCTGTCTTCCCAGAAGCGGGTAAAGGAGCCCTGTAGTTGGCCAAAGATCATTCTTGGCAAAGGGGTGAAGGGACGGGCGAGAAGAGCGAGCTTCACGAGCTGAACGTGACGGTAAGTGTGCGGAGTATCCACGCCGTCATCACGCGAGCTCTGCTCGTGACGATAGGGCAGGCGGCTCAGAAAGATGTGGGGCTTCGAGACGGACCGGCGCCAGGCGAAGGGTTCGCAAAGTACGTGCTCGCGCTCGCCCGCGTGGTCAACGCCCATCACCTCACGGAGGACGAGCTCGCCTTCCCATACTTCAAAGAGAAGCTCCCCGACATGCCGGTGAAGAAGCTGGGAGCGGATCACCGGCTCATGCTGCCGCTGGTCGCGCGGCTGGATGCCGTGGCCTCGCTCAGCTCGGAGGGCGCCACCCCGCTTGGTGACCCAGTCCTGGCCGAGATCGAACAGGCGGCCAGAGAGCTAGACGCCATCTGGGGACCACACATCGAGACTGAGGAGACCTACCTAACCCGCGGGCGCCTGTCGGCGATCCTTGACCCCGCTGAGGAGGAGAGGATTACCCGGATGTTTGCCGAGCACAGCCAGAAGAACTCCCACCCCGAATTCCTTGTACTCCCGTTCTTGCTCTACAACGTGCCCAAAGGACAGCGGTGGGTGTTCCTTGACGGGCTTCCCGAGGTGGTGACTCAGGAGTTGCTTCCTAAAGCTTGGAAGCCGCAGTGGGCAGCGATGGCCCCGTTTTTGCTGGACCAATAGAGCCCCGGGCCCGGGCGGTTGAGAGCGGTCCTCGAACCGCGGTGTCCCGAGCTCCCCGCTCGTCCATGGTGTGCTGCTGAGTACCACCAAGTATCACCACGTACCGCGGAGTTATGAGCCCGGCGGTGGGGCGTCCATGGCGTATCACAGAGTGCCTCTTTGCAGGCAAAACGCGCTCATCGATGTCCATGTTGTCCCTTGTGTTACCCCTGAAGGTACTTCTGTAGGGGTGGGTTCAGGGGTCAAGGACCTAGCCTAGCCGGTCGCGGCCTTACCCTGCCGCGGCAACGTCTCCTACGATTCCTGCCGCACGAGGTTTGGGAAACCGCCCGTCACCTGTCCATGGCGTATCACTGAGAATCGCCGAGAACACAGACCACCCTGCAAATCTTCATACTTAGTCCACTGCGTATCACTGAGTGTTTTCTGGTTAGGGGTAACCGTAGGCGCAAGCGTAGGGCCGCCCGAGCATCGGACTGTGTCATGCATGAGCGTGACTGACAGGGTACGCCGATGGAATCCCAGGCCTAGCGGCCAAAGGCCCAGGCGTCGTTGAGAAAAGCCTTCGAGCTGACCCCGCCGAACAGAATCGCTCGGCGAACAGTCGGACAGAACACTAGCGAGGAGAATTGGCGTGGGACGGGTGCTTGCCTATTCGACTCGATCTCAGTCCACTTGTTCTTTGCGAAGTCGTACTCCCACGTATCGCCCACGTACCCTGTTGCAGCCGCGGACCCTCCGTTGAAACCTCCGAACAAGACCAGTCGATCGACAAGCGGGTCGTAGCAAAGGGCTGCGCCGTTACGGCCCTTTGGCGACGGTCCCGATGGCTTGAGCTCGATCCAAGTGTTGGCAGAGGGATCATAGGCCCAGAGGTCGTTTAGGTCGCGCGGGGCGGCTGCACCTCCGAATACAGTCATCAGACCTTCTGCGGAGTAGTACGCCATGACATGACCCTGGCGCGCCGCGGGTACAGGACCGGAGGGCTTCAGTTCAGTCCAGGTGTTCTTGGAGGGCTCGTAGGCCCAAGTGCTGTCGAGCGAACCTTCGGTGCCGGAGATATCCGGCGCACCTCCAAAGAGGATGACGCGCTTGGTGATGGGGTCGTACGCCATGGTGTGACCGGCGCGCGCGGAAGGAACAGGGCCTATGGGATGAAGTTCGGTCCACGTGTCGGCGGCCGGCTCGTAGATCCAGGTGTCGTCAAGGACACTGCTCGTATTGGGGTATGAGAGCCCCCCGAAGAGCACCACCCGCTTAGAGTCGGAGTCGTAAGCCGTAGCCTGGAAGACACGCTCGGAAGGGATGCTCCCGGAAGGGTGACGTTCCGTCCAGACGCTGGCGGCAGGATCGTAGGCCCAGGTATCACTCAAGTAAGCTGAAGGACTCTGACCCCCGAAAACAATCACCAGACCATCGTTCGAATCGTAAGCAACGCTGTGGCCGAAGCGCACACTGGGTAACGTCCCCAGTGGGGCGAGTTTGGCCCATGTAGCATGGTCACTGGTGAGGCCCAGACCCAGACCCAGGCCCAGGCCCACGGCCACAGCCACCACTGCCAGGGCGAACGCAACAATCCGCGCCTTGCGCCTCCGTTCGTGCGGACTCACTGCTTCCTCGCGCCTGCCGGCCTCAGGCCCCTCCTCGGCATCCAAAGGAGCCGGCGGATCCGGCTCGGGAGCGTTGCCCCGGTCAGGACTGCCAGCCAACTGCCTGTGTACTGCGGCGACGATCTCCTCCCGCCTATGCTCGACACCATCGGGAGCCTCGAGCCACTGCCACAAGTTCAGGTAGTACTCCAGGGAGGGGTTGGGAACAGCGTCGTCCAGATGGATGGAGAGCACGGGCCGCTCATAGGAGATCGCCCTCTCGATCTCGCGAAGCACGTACGGCGAGGAATTGGCGGAGGCGGAGAAGATGAGCAGTACGAGATCCGAGCTACGTATAGCCTCGATGCTCGCAGCCGCCTTGTCCTCGCTCTCGACGGCGTCCCGGGACGCCAGCCAGCAGCCGATGCCATCGGCTTCGAGTAGCGAGCAGACGCGGGAGGCTGCCTCCTGATCCTGCTGTGTATAGCTCAAGAAGACGCTATGGGCAGGCATCGGATCTAGAGGGCGCAGGCCCAGGCGTCGTTGTAATCTCGCGGATAGCCGGCCGCCGAGGGTCCGGCCGCCGAGCCTCCGAACATGATGAGCCGGTTGCCAGAGGGGTCATAGACCGTGGACTGCCCCGCGCGCAGAGGGGGCGCGGCGCCGTATGCGACGGCGAACTTCGTCCAAGTATTAGCTCCGGCATCATATGCCCAGGTCTCATTGAAGTCGTTGAAACTTATGCCCGTCCCCGGATCGTGCGCGCCACCGAACATGATCAGGACGGCGCGGGAGGAATCGCACACGAGGTCGTGACCGGAGCGCGGAGTAGGCGGCGTGCCGGAGGGATATAGTTCCGTCCACCTCCTGGCGACCGGGTCGTAAGCCCAGGTGTCGCCGAATTCGGTCTCCAGGTTCCAGCCGCCGAACAGGATCATTCTGCGCGCGGCTGGATCGTAGGCCATGGCCGACTGACCGCGCGCCGGGGGCAGGTTGCCGGAGGGGCTGAGCTTGGTCCACGTGTTTGCCGCCCCGTCGAAAGCCCAGATGTCGTTAAGGAAGTCCATCTCGCTCGCCCGCCCCCCGAACATGAGGATGCGCTCGCCCGAGGGATCGTAGGCCATGACCTGCCCCCCGCGCCCCGGGGGCGGCGAGCCCGAGGGGCTTAGTTTGGTCCACGTGTTCGCAGCCAGATCGTAGGCCCAGGTGTCGTTCAAGCGAGCGGTGCCATCGTTCCCTCCGAACATGATGAGCCCGCGGGAGGCCGGGTCGTAGACGATCGAGGAGGCAAAGCGACCGGGAGGAAGCGTGCCTGAGGGCTGGAGATCCGTCCAGGTGTTGGCATTGGGATCATAGGCCCAGGTGTCGTTGAGAGCCGCGCCACCATCTGCACCGGCGTATCCTCCGAACATGATCACCCGTCCGCTGGTCGGATCCTGGACCATCTTCTGGCCGTAGCGAGCAGATGGCAACGATCCAGTGGGGCGTAGTTCGGTCCAGGTGACTCGACCACTCATGACGGCGTCCTCAGAGGCGGGATGGTCTCGCGTCAGGCCGAGACCAAGTCCGAGGGCGAGAGCGGTGACGAGCACGGCCGAGCCGAGAGCGATCCCCCATCTCCGGCGGCTCCATCGCCACGGTCCTGCGCCTTTCTTGGTGCCGCCAGATGCCGGGATGCCGATCGCGTCCCGCACGGCCGTGATGATCTCGGCCTGCTTCTTCTCCACCCCCGTTGTCGCATCGACCTTGCGCCACACGTTCACGTAGTACTCGATGGAGGCACTGGGAGCAGAGTCGTCGATGCGCAGGGCGAGCACCGGCCGCTTGTAGTTCACAGCCCGCTCGATCTCGCGAAGAACGTAGGGTGAGCTATCGGCGAAAGAGGAAAAAACCAGCAGCACGAGGTCCGAGGTCCGGATGGCGTCGAGAATGGCGGCCGCGTAGTCCGTCCCCGCTTTGACGTCGCGGGGAGCCATCCAACAGCGGATGTCCTCTGCCTCGAGCGCGGCGCAGATCTGGACGGCCGTATCCCGATCCTCTGTGGCGTGGCTCAAGAAGATCTGATGCGCCAAGGAGCCCTCCACCTCATCGGCCGACGAACTCGCCTGTATCCATAAGACACTATCGAGTAAGGCAAGTCAATGTTCTGGCGACCGCGTGTTGCGTCGCAATCGCACGCCGTGCTAGGTTGCAGGTGCCCTGGGTTCACGAAGCGCTACGAGATACCGCCGAGGTAGCCATGGCTTCCGAGTCTTCCGTTCTCGAAACGAGCACACCCTTGTGCATAGCGGTCACCGGACACCGCACTCTCTCCGCCGAACATGCCCCGGCAGTCACCGAGCGGGTCAAGCAGGCGCTCACAGACATCCAGGCGCTTATGCCCCATACGACCATCCGGATCGTGTCGGGCCTAGCTGAGGGCGCGGACAGAATCGTGGCCCAGGCCGGCCTGGATCTGGGAATGGAGGTGGAGGTGGTCGTGGCGGCCCCGCTGGGGCGGTACCGCTCTGGGTTCACTTCCTCATCGCGCGACGACTTCGATGCGTTCCTGCGGCTCCCGGGGGTGGCGGTCATCGAGGTTCCGGAGGGAGACCACCCTGAGACGGGCTCGGTAGACAGAGAAACGGCTCCCTATGTTGCAGTTGGCCGCTACCTTGCCAGCAGGGCAAACCTCCTCTTCGCAGTCTGGGACGGCAGCCTGACCGGGCTGGCCGGCGGTACAGCGGACGTTCTGTTGGGCTTCCTAGGCGCAGGCGAAGGAATATCCCCAGGGCCGGAGTTGCGATTCTTGAATGGGGAGGATGCTGCGGGGTTCGGACCGGAATTCGCACTGTGGTTTCCCGTACCACGGGATGAGGGTCCAAACGAAGACCTCGCGTATCCTGGTTCGGTCTACCTGAACGGTGCGGGCTCAAGAGCCCTTGGGCGTCATACGTCCATGCCCATGGCGCTCAAACAGCAACTCGAGGAACTCGAACGCTACAACCTGTCCAACTCTTCCGACAGCGGGCCTCCGTCGGGAGCACCGGAGACGGATGCTTTGCGGGCCGACAACCCGGCAGCCATGGAAACCGACCGTGAGCTTCTTGCGATCATTGAGCGGGAGTTCACCAAGACCGACGGGCTGGCCCTGAAGAACCAGCGGCGCTCGGACCGGCTGTTCCTAGCTTTCGGAGTGATGGCCGCCCTGACCGGCGCGCTCTTCCTCACCTACGCGGCCCTGCATCATGTGTGGGGCTATCTCATCGGTTATCTTGTGCTGCTTCTCGGAGGCATATTCCTTCTCCGGCTGTCGCGGCGCATGCGTTGGTTCCGGCAACATCTCCTCTACCGGACGCTTGCAGAGGTTCTCCGGACGAGGCTCTATCTTGCCGGTGCCGGGATCAGCGATTCTCCCCTCTACTCCGATCTCCTCGAGCTATCGGGGGTTACGCGCTACCCGGGATATGGGCTCGTCTCCCTTGTTTCGAAGACCGTTGAGCCTACCTTCTCAGGCGGCGGTTCCGGGTCGTGGAAACCTGACGATCCTCGATTTGCCGCCGTCGAGCGAAGATGGGTCGACGGACAGATCGGCTATTTCGAAGCCAAGACCACGCGCATGCTTCACACACTCCGCCGGTTTGGATGGGTCAAGACCGGACTCGTGGTGGTGACGGTTCTGGGCCTTCTGTGCCTCATAGTATTCGGAAACGATCTGGCCACGGTCGATCTGGGCGGAGGCGTGATCGCGAAGGGTGTGGTCATCTTCTTCGTGGCGCTCTTGCCTTACTTGGTGGGAGTGTGGGGTCTCTACGAGTCCAAACTAGCGACGCCGGAACTCCTCTGGCTGTACCGCGATCAGGCCGATTCGTTCCGGCGAGCGCAAAGTGCGCTCCAGACGGCGACCACCGCGGAGGAAAAGCGCGGCATCCTGATCGAATTGGGCCGGAGATCGACGATGCAGAACCTGCTGTGGGTGGTGCATCGCTACCATCGAGAGCACCAGCCTCCGAGCTGAGTCGGACTGGCCGCCGACGCAAGATGTGAGAGGGTGATATCTCCATAGCCCACCAGGTCTTCCTCAGCTACGCTACCGAGGACGCCGACAGCGCCCGCCTGGTCTGCCGGGTGCTCGAGGCAGAGGAGGGCATCAGGTGCTGGATAGCGCCCCGGGATGTGCCCGCCGGCACCGACTACGCGGCCGCCATCCTCGAGGCGATCAAGAACGCGGAGCTAGTCCTTCTCCTCTTCTCCGCCTTCACCAACACCTCCCCGTACGTACTCAGGGAAATCGAGCGGGCCGTCGCCTATGAGCGGCCGGTGATCTCCGTCCGCCTCGATAGCGCCACGCCCAACCCATCGCTCGAGTACTACCTCAACATGCTGCAGTGGCTGGACGCCCCCCGGGGCATCGAAAGCAAGCGCCGGGAGATCGTGGCGGCGCTGAGGAAGCAGCTCGAGGGCGACGAGCCGGCCGCGCTTGATAGGAACTCCGTGCTTTCGGCCCCGGCTCCAAGGGTTCCGCTTGGTGCGACGCCGTGGGAGAAGGCGGCGCGGCCAGCTCGGCCCCGGGAAGCAGAGCGGAGATTGGTCACCGTGCTCGTAGCCGGCATCGCAGATTTTGCCTGTCTCAGCGCACGGCTTGACCCCGAGGCCCTCCACGACCTCATTGCTAGCTATTTCGAGCGTGTCACTCCCGCCATCGAGCGCTACGGCGGCACGGTGCACAAGGTGACTGAGGAGACAATCGTAGCCGTCTTCGGGGCGCCCAAGGCGCACGAGGACGACCCTGAACGAGCGCTCCACGCCGCGCTCGAGATGCGCCAGGCGATAGCGGCCTTCAGCAGACCGCGGGAGGTTACAGCGGCGATTCAATTGGGGGTCAGCAGCGGGCTCGTGTACGCCGGCGGGACAGGGAGCGCCGAGGGGCACAGCTACTCTGTTGTGGGAGAGGCGGTGACCGAAGCCACGCGCCTGAGGGACCGGGCCAAGCCCGGTGAGATCCTGGTGGGCGAGGACACCCGTCGCGCCGGCGAATCTTCTTTCACTTGGGGGACGGCCAGCCGCGGCCCGGGCAGAGCGTCAGCGGCCTCGTCACCTGCGCACCCGCTCCTCGACGCCCGCTTGAGAGGTGTGGGTCGAGAATGCGCGGCCAGGTCGGGGCCTTTTCTCATCGCTTGTCGGGCGGGAAGAGGACCTGGCCGCCTTCGAGACGCGGCTGGCGGGGTTAATCGAGGGCCAAGGGGGTGTCATCCTCCTAAGCGGAGAAGCCGGACTCGGCAAATCCCGGCTGGTAGCCGAGGCCCGGGAAAGAGCGGA